>NZ_JAIFAG010000001.1:4235325-4840372 GCF_020012125.1 Hymenobacter psoromatis | reverse complement strand
TGTCAATGGGGCCGGTGTGGGCCTCGGTGGCTTTGTAAATCCACACCGTATGCCGGCCCGCCGCGGGGGCCGCGATGGTTAGCGGCGCGGCCGCGCCGCCCTCCACCCGCAGGCGCTTCTGGTAGGTGCCATCCAGCTCGTATTGCAGGTAATTGTGGCTCTGCCCGCTGGGTAGGGAAGCGAAAAGCTGGCACTCTTTGCCCTCAAACGTGAAGCCGAAGTGCACCGCCGAGCTTATCAGCTCCAGCTGCCCCGCGCCGGTGAGCTGATAGCGGCCTAGAGGCTGCAAAGCATTTGACGGTAAAGTATCAGTAGTGGGGGTGGCCATGCGGGCGGGGGCGCAGCTCATCACCACGCCGCAGGCGGCCAGCAGCAGGTAGCGGGTACTAAATTTTAGATTTATCATGCTGATTATCTGCGGTAAACGTTAGCTTTTTCTCTGAGGTCTCCCGCCAAATGTAACGCCCGGAACCGGGTCAGGGCCAAGCAGCCACGCGGCGCGGGAAAGCTCGGAAAAAAACGGGTATTCCAAACCAAGCCAAACAATCGACCCACCGGCCGCGTCTTACCTCACACGGTTTTCGTGCTTAATTTTTTGATTATTATGACCAAGCATTGGTTTATTACCGGTGTCAGCACCGGTTTTGGGAAGCACCTGGCCGAGCTGGCCCTCGCCCAGGGCGACAAAGTAGCCGCTACCTTCCGCCACCAGCAGCAGGCCGACGAGTTCACCAGCCAGGCCGGCGAAAACGGCATCGGCCTGGTGGCCGATGTGGTGGATGAAGCCGCCGTGCAGCAGGCCGTGGCCGCCGCCATCAAGGCCCTGGGCCACCTCGACGTGGTGGTGAATAACGCGGGCTACGGCTCGCTGGGACCCATTGAGGAGGTGCCCGATGAAGAAGTGCAGCGGCAGTTCGACGTGAACGTGTTTGGCCCACTGCGCGTATTGCGGGCGGTATTGCCGCACCTGCGCGAGCGCCGCAGTGGCCACGTTATCAACATCACCAGCATTGGGGGGTTGAAGACTTTTCCGGGGGTAGGGATTTACAATGCTTCCAAGTTCGCGCTCGAAGGCATCGGTGAGAGCTTGGCGCAGCAGGTGGGGCCGCTCGGCATTAAGGTGACCAACGTGGAGCCCAGCGGCTTCCGCACCGACTGGGCCGGGCGCTCGGCTACCTTCATCGAGCCCAAAATTGCTGATTATAAAGCCACGGCCGGCCAGAATATGGCCAATATCCAGGGGTACAGCGGCCAGCAGCCCGGCGACCCCGCGCGTGCCGCCCAGGCCATGTTCGACCTCGTGCGAATGGATAACCCGCCCCTGCACCTACCCCTCGGCAAAGCAGCCGTGAAGGGCGCCCTGGATAAATTTACCGAGATAAAGCAGGAAGTGGAGCAGTACGCTCACATCGGTAACGGAGCCGATTTTCCGAATTAGCTAAGTAGCTGATTTTAGGATAAGTAAGAACGTCATGCTGACGATAGGAAGCATCTCGCTCACGCCATTGGGATAGTAATTCCAACGATGCGAGTAAGATGCTTCTTATCGTCAGCCTGACGTTCTTTATTAATCAGAATAGCCTAAGCCACGCTACCCCCAGCCGTATCTTCACCTTATGCCCACTGCTACCCCGCCTGCCCCCAACGATTTTGAAGCCGAGAGCTGGCAGCAGCTGCAAGACCTGTTGTTTCACGAAACCTGGGATGCGCGGCTGGGGCGCTACCGCTCACCATTCGTGTACCGCGGCATGCGTAGCTTCGGCTACTCGCTGAGTACCAGCTTGCAGCGCCTCGGCGGCAGCTACCCGGAGCTGGAGCACCACCTGCTGCGCAACTTCCGCAAGTACGCCCGCGACACCACTACCCCGCCCAGCGCCACTATCTGGGACTGGCTGGCCCTGGCCCAGCACCACGGCCTGCCCACCCGCCTGCTCGATTGGACGTACTCGCCCTACGTGGCCCTGCACTTCGCCACCGACGACCTGCACGCCTACCACCAGGATGGCATTATCTGGGCCCTGAACTACGTGAAGGCGGCCGAGCACCTGCCGCCCCGCCTGCGCGATGCGCTGGCCAGCGAGGGCTCCAACGTGTTCACCACCGAGCTGCTGGCCCCCGCCCTACCCGGCCTGCGCGACCTGGCCGAGCTGCAAGCCGAGCCCTTCGTGTTGTTTCTGGAGCCACCCTCACTTGATGCGCGCATCGTGCACCAGTATGCCCTTTTTTCGCTCATGAGCACCCCCGAGGCTATGCTGCACACCTGGCTGGCCCAGCACCCCGAATTGTACTTTCGCATTCGCCTGCCCGCCCGCCTCAAGTGGGAAGTGCGCGATAAGCTCGACCAGGCCAACATTACGGAGCGCGTACTAATGCCGGGCCTGGGCGGCCTCAGTAGTTGGCTGCTGCGACATTACTCCTCGGCGCGGGGCCGCCCCGCCACCGGCGAGGGGGCGGAATTACCTGGCTAAGATTTTTTACTCACCTTCTATTCAGTAACTTCCGGCCGACATTCAGCGAGGATAATGGCACATTGGGCGAAAATAATCATGCCTCGGCCAAAAAGTTGCACTAAATTTGCACTACCAATTAATACATCCAAAAAGGCTCCTCGGCCCGCTTGGGTGGCAAGCTGGGCAGCGGTACTTTGTTCCGCGCTTCGGCACTCGCATCACACCGGCCTGGCCGGTGCAAAAATTTGGTTTTCTTGTGGAAAAGGAACCTGTTGGAAAGGCTCGTCCCGCTTGGGGCGAGTCTTTTTTTGCCCCTACACTACCTGTTTTTTGGAGTCCCTAAACGGCAATCGGACCTTCAGGGTTGGGCCGAGGCCGGGTTGCGCGCCGGGGCACCGTATATTTGTCTGGCAATAAGGTTTTCTGCTAAACCCCCTGTTGCTATGGCCGACCCCGCCACCCCCAAAATCGCCTTCGAGGCCCTGACCTACGACGACGTACTGCTGCTGCCCGCTTACTCGGAGGTGCTCCCCCGCGACTGCAATCCCGGCACCCAGCTTACCCCCCGCATTTATTTGCACCTGCCGCTGCTATCGGCCGCAATGGACACCGTGACGGAGGCCGACATGGCCATTGCGCTGGCGCAGGCCGGCGGCCTGGGCATCGTGCACAAGAACATGAGCATCCATAAGCAGGCCGAGCAGGTGCGGCGCGTCAAGCGCAGCGAGTCGGCGCTCATTCAGGACCCCTTTACCCTACCCCCCACCGCCACCCTGGCCGATGCCCGCCAGCTGATGCGCAAGCACAACATTGGCGGTATTCCGGTGGTGGAGGCCGACCGCCGGCTGGTAGGCATCCTCACCAGTCGCGATTTGCGCTTCGAGAAAGACTTCACCGCGCCCGTAACTACGGTGATGGTGCCGCTCGACCGCCTCGTGACTGCCCCCGCCGGCATCGACCAGGCAGCGGCTGAGGACATGCTGCAAGACCGCAAGGTGGATAAGCTGCCCCTGGTGGATGCTGAAGGCCGCCTCACCGGCCTGATGACTTACAAGGACATTCGCAAGCGCCGCCGCTCGCCCCAGGCCAGCAAAGACGGCCAGGGCCGCCTGCGCGTAGGCGCGGCCGTAGGCGTTACCGCCGACTTGCTCCAGCGCGTAGCCGCCCTAGCCGAAGCCGGCGTGGACCTCATCAGTATCGACACCGCCCACGGCCATAGCAAGGGTGTGCTCGATGCCGTGCGCCTCGTGAAGCAACACTACCCCCAGCTCGATGTGATGGCCGGCAACGTAGCCACCGCCGCTGGCGCGCGCGCCCTGGCCGAAGCCGGGGCTGAGGTGGTAAAAGTGGGGGTAGGGCCTGGGTCAATTTGTACTACCCGCATCATCGCCGGCATCGGTGTGCCGCAGCTCTCGGCGGTGCTGGAAGCAGCGCAGGGGGTAGCCGGCACTGGCGCGACCGTAGTGGCCGACGGCGGCATCAAGTTTTCGGGTGATATTGTGAAGGCGCTGGCCGGCGGGGCCGCCGCCGTGATGGTGGGCTCGCTGCTGGCCGGCACCGAGGAGGCCCCCGGCGAGCTGATTATCTACGAAGGCCGCAAATACAAGACCTACCGCGGCATGGGCTCGGTGGAAGCGATGGAGGACGGCTCGAAAGACCGCTACTTCCAGGATGCCGAAGACGACGTGAAGAAGCTCGTGCCCGAGGGCATCGTGGGCCGCGTGCCCTTCAAAGGGGGGGTAGGCGAAGTGCTGTACCAGATGGCGGGCGGCCTGCGCGCCGGCATGGGCTACGTGGGCGCGCCCGACCTGCCGGCTCTGCAAGCGGCGCAGTTCGTGCGCATCACCGGGGCCGGCCTGCGCGAGAGCCACCCCCACGACGTGCAGATTACCCGCGAAGCTCCGAATTACTCCAGTCGGTAATTTCCTGGTTAAAGACGTTCGTCCTGGCGAGCAGCGCGAAACAATCGCACCTGAACGATACCCACGCCGGTCGTTCTGACGCGATTGCCGCACTACGCTCGCCAGGACGAACGTCTTTAGCCAAGAACTCAAAACCCCTAATCAGCGCGTAGTTTTGCGCTTTGCTTTGAGCAGCAAATAGCAGTCGGAGAGGTGCAGACGGGTTGCTTTGCCAAGTTCTTGTTTTCCGTAATCTATGCCCAACTTTCGCCATGCTGCCTGGCTGCTGGTAGTCGCCGGCCTGTGCTGGCTCATGCTGCTGCTCGGCAGCTTGAGCCAGGGCCGGGCCGTGCTGGGCCTGCCGCCCGACTGGCCACGCTGGCTGCTGCTGGCGGCGCAGGGTGGCTTTGCGGCCAGTATTTTCCTGTATGCCCGGTTGCAGCCCGAGGCCCTGCGGGGCCACGGGTTTATAGCCGTATTGCGCCGCCTGTTCTGGCGGGGCCTGGTGCTCACGGCCGGGCTGGTGGCCCTGCTGGCGCTGGAGCGGCTGCGGGCGGCGCGCGTGCTCGCGCTACCGGGTAATAGTCTGTCGGCCACCACGTATACGATTAGCCTGGGGCTGTTTATTCTCTTACTGGCCCAAACGCTGTATTCATGGCGGGCGCTAGTCAGCTTTCGCAGCAGTGGCAAGCTGCGCCGCGAGTGGCTGGCGTTCGAGCTACTGCTGGGCGCTACGCTGCTCTTACAGCTCATTCCCTGGCAGTTACCCGATTTTTTACAGGTCGGCAGCATGCTGGCTTTAGGGGTGTTTGGGGTGTATTTGAGCGGGCACCAGCGCTGGGTGGCTTACCTCAGCCAAGGCCAGAAGGCGCAGGCCATCTTTTTGCAATTGGGCGTGCTGGCCTTCCTGCTCGTGTTTTTACAGTATTTGCGCGGGGCGCAAACCAATTCACTGCTGCTGGTGCCGCCCACACAACAGGCATTTTTGGTGCTGGCTTCGTTCTTCGCAGTGTTTTATGCCGTGGCGGGGCTGCTGGTTACGCTCTTCAACCTGCCCATTGCCGACGTGTATGAGCAGCGGCGAGCCGAAATCCTGAGCTTGCAGCAGCTGAGCCAGATTATTCAGCGCGGCCAAACGGCCCCCGAAATCTACCACGCCTTGTTTACTTCGGCCGTGCAAACCATCCGGGCCAACGCGGCCTGGCTCGATGCTCAGCTGCAGCCCACCGACCAGGCCGGCCCCCTACCCGCCCCACTCGCCCACGAGCTGACTGAGGCCGACCTGGCAGCGATGCGCCCCCAGCTCGCGGCCCTGCTGAGCGACGAAAAAACGGAGTTTATTGACAACGACCTGCTGCGCTCGCAACGCTTTGCCGGCCTCAGTCGGCCCTACCGCTCGGCGGCCGTGCTGGCCCTGCGCAGCCCCACCCACGACTACGGCGTGCTGGTGCTGCTGAAGGATGAGCTGGGCGGCTTCGACCCCGAAGACCTCAGCATCCTGCACACCTTCACGACCCAAACCGTCCTTAGCCTCGAAAACCTGCAGCTGGCCCAGGAGGCGCGCGTGAGCCAGCGCGCGCAAGACGAGCTGCGCATTGCGGCGCTAGTGCAGGAGCGCCTCATCCCGAAGCACCTACCCACCGATAACTGGTTTGAAATCAGCACCTACGCGCAGGCCGCGAAGGAAGTAGGGGGTGATTTTTATGACTTTCTGCACCTGCCGGGCCAGCGCTTGGCCGTGCTAATTGGCGACGTGTCGGGCAAGGGCGTCACGGCCGCCTTTCACACCGCCCAAATGAAGGGCATCTTCCACGCCCTGATGCAGCCCAACCCGCTGGCCAAAAAAGACCGCGACCGCTACCCTGACCCGCACCGCTTTATGGTGCTCGCCAATGAGGCCCTTACCCATTGCCTGGAGCGCTCGTCGTTCATCACGGCTTCTTTCTACTTGATTGACTACGAGGCGGGCGGCTTCAGCTTTGCCCGCGCCGGGCACTGCCACACGCTCTATTATCATTCTATTAAAGAAGAGGTTAGCTACTTCCGCAGCGAGGGCCTAGGCCTGGGTATCCTGCGCGATGACAGCTACGGACGGCACGTCAAGAACCAGTTCTGGGATTACAATCCCGGCGATGTGATGGTGATTTATACCGATGGCATCCCGGAGGCCCGCAACGGCGAGGGCGACGAATATGGCGAAGAACGCCTGGCCCGAATGTTGGAGCAGTGCTTTTACCAATCCGCGGAGGAAATTAATCAGTATATCCGGCACGATGTGCAGGAATTTAGTAAAGGCTTACCCCTGCATGACGACCAGACGCTGCTCGTTATCAAGTTCAAAGCGTCTCAACCCCAGGTCTAGCTCCACCGTATGGAGCCTATTATGAAAGTAACCGCCCAACCCCACGACACTACCCTGACGCTCATCCTGGACGGAGAGCTGGACGCCTCGTCCGCCGTGGTGCTCGACACCGAACTCAATAAGCCTGATTTACTTACTTATCAAAAAGTACTAATTGACTGTCAGCGTCTTAGCTACATCTCTTCAGCCGGACTGGGCGTTTTCATCTCGCACCTGCAGCGCTTGCAGGATTCTCAGGTAAAACTGGTATTCTACAATATGCAAGAAAAAGTATTCAACGTATTTGAAATTTTAGGTTTAGACTCGCTGATGACCATCGTCCCCAGCGAGCAGGAAGCTCAGGCCGCCTAATCGGTGAATTGGTGAGCTAGTGAACTAGTGAGTTCTATTTAATGATAATTCACCATTTCACTAGCTCACTAGCTTACTAACTGTTATGCAAGACCATATCCGCATCACATGCTCGCGCCAGAACCTTCAGCAGGTGCGCGACTTTGTGCGCGGGTTTTTATTAACGGCGCATCGCAACGACCTGATGGTAAATCAGGTCGTGCTGGCCGTAGATGAGGTAGTGGCCAATTTTATTATCCACGCCAACGGCGAGGACGCCAACCAGTTTCTGGATTTGCTGCTGGTGCTGGCCGGCCAGCGACTCGATATTGAGATTGAGGACCACGGCAACACGCTGTTTTTGCCCGCTGGCAAGGTCGCTACCCCCGACCTGCGCGCCTACATACAGGAAGGCCGCAAGGGCGGCATGGGTATGGCCCTGGTATCGCGCATCATGGACCGGGTAGAGTTTTTTGAACGCAACTCGCATACGGTCTGCCATTTAAGCAAAGAGTTAGCGTAGTTTTTAACTAGTACAAAGCCGCCATACTAGCGCATCCGTGCGGTTGGGGGGGGGTAGGGCACCGGCTTAGGGGCTGCTGCCTACCTATGAGGCAGAGGCCGGGGAGGGGTCGCGTAGCGAGGTGCGCGTAGCGGCCGCTATTTTCTTCGTAAAATTGCACCAGCATTGTGCCCGAAATGCCGCGTTTTCGCGTTTGGCGTTTTTCTGGTCAGTACCCCTCTTCTTCGTCTATGTCTTCCCGACTTCCGTTGGCTGGTGCCGCGGCCGCCGCGCTACTTCAGCTGGCTGCCTGCCAAACTAGCAAGCCTACTACTGCTGCTACCCTCCCCGCCGGCCAAGCAATGGCCGTGCCCGCGGCGGGCCCGGCTATCGAAACGCTGGGCACCTACCAGGTGCCGGCTCGCGAGTTTGCCTACGTATATAAAAAGAACAACGCTACCGCCGCCGACTACGGCACCCGCGCCAGCGTGACGGACTACCTCACGCTCTACACCAACTTCCGGCTGAAGGTGCTGGATGCCGAAAAGCACGGCCTCGATACCACCCAGGCTTTCCGGCGCGAGCTGGACGGCTATAAGCAGCAGCTGGCCCAGCCCTACCTCACCGAGAAGGGCGTAACCGACCAGCTCGTGCACGAAGCCTACGACCGCATGAGCCAGGAAATCAACGCCTCGCACATTCTGGTAAGAGTAGCACCCGACGCGGCTCCGGCCGATACATTGGCCGCTTACCAGAAAATCGAGGCCCTGCGCCAGCGCGTGACGACCGGCGGCGAGGACTTCGGCACCGTGGCGAGCGCCACCAGCGAGGACCCCTCGGCCAAGGAAAACGGCGGCAAGCTTGGCTATTTCACGGCCATGCAGATGGTGTACCCGTTTGAGTCGGCGGCCTACCGCACGCCGGTGGGGCAGGTGAGCCAGCCCATTCGCACGCGCTTTGGCTACCACATTATCAAAGTGAATGACCGGCGGGCGGCGCAAGGTGAAATCAAGGTGGCCCACCTGATGGTGCGCGTGACGCCCCATGCCCCAAAGGCCGACTCGGCGGCCGCCCGCAAAAAGATTGACGAGCTGTATGCCCGCCTGCGCAAAGGCGAAAACTGGAACAAGCTCGTAGCTCAGTTTTCGGAAGATGCCGGCTCGGCCCCCAACGGCGGCGAGTTGCCGCCCTTCGGCACCGGCCGCATGATTCCTGCGTTTGAGGAAGTGGCCTTTAAGCTGCAAAAGCCCGGCGACATTGCACCACCCGTGCAAACGCCCTACGGCTGGCACATTATTAAGCTGGTGGAAAAGCAGCCCCTACCCCCCTTCGCTACCCTGGAGCCCACGCTTAAGAGCAAGGTGGGCAAGGACTCGCGCTCGGAGTTGAACCGAGCGGCGTTCTTGAAGCGCATCCGGCAGGAGGACCAGTTCCGGGAGATTCCGGCCGCGAAAGCCCTGGCGTTCGGCCAGGCCGATACCGCCCTGGTGCACGGCCGCTACAAGTTTAACCCTGCCACCATGACGACCAGTGGGGCCAAAGCCTCAAAGCGCACGGCGCAGGCGGGTGGCGACAAGCTGTCGTTGTTTACCATTATGGGCCAGCCCTACCCGGTGGCCAGCTTCCTGACCTTCGCGCAGCAGCACCAGCGCCCGCGCCCCACGGCCGCGCCCGAGTTTGCTATGCAGCAGCTCTACGACCAGTACGTAGACCAGAGCCTGACCGACTATGAGCGCGACCACCTGCCCGCCAAGTACGAGGACTACCGGATGCTAGTGCAAGAATACCGCGATGGCATCTTGCTCTTCCAGCTTATGGACCAGAAAGTGTGGAGCAAGGCCATTGAGGATACGGCGGGCCTGAAGAAGTTCTTCGCAGCTAACCAGGTTAATTACCAGTTTGGGCAGCGGGTGCAGGGCGCGGTTATTTCGGCGGCCTCTCCTAAGCTGCTGGCCCGCGCCCAGCGCGAGCTGCCGACCGGCCGCTTCGCCGTGGTGGGTAAAACCGGCTCAGCGTTGGTTCACTTCAAGCTCGGCACGCCTACCCCCGCCGCCAGCAACGGCTCGGCCGTGCTCGACGATGTGGCCCGCCGCCTAACCCAGGACACGGCGCTGAGCGTGACCGTGGCCGGCCACATCCGGCGGGGTGAAAGCGCGGCGCTGGCTCGCCAGCGCGTTGCGGCGGTAATTGAGTACTTGGCTACAACCGGCAAAATTGAGCGCGACCGACTGACCCTCGCGCCGACTAAGTCGGCCCCAACGGCCACCGGCGACACCCGCGTGGCGTTCTTCAGCAACTCGCCCAGCGCCCTCGAAGCCAGCCTCAACCAGCAAAACCCGCTGGCCGTGCAGGTTCAGCAGCGTACTTTCCAGAAGGGCGACAACAAAGTGATGGACGACTACCTGACCCGCGCGCCCGGCACCTACCCCACGCAACGCGATGGCCGTTACTACGCCGTTATGGTGCGGCAGAGCCTGTCCCCAGGTCCTAAGGCCCTGGCAGACGCCCGCGGCCAAGCCACCAGCGATTACCAGAACTACCTCGAAAAACAGTGGATTGAGCAGCTGCGCCAGGAATATCTGGTGAAGGTGAACGAAGAGGAAGTGAATAAGCTAGTGACGAAGTGAGATTCCTGGTTTCTAACTAAAATGTTCGTCATTGCTTTGTAAGCTCGCGATGACAGTTACTTTAAGTCAATAAATAAGGAACCAGAACCCGATAAAACCTTTTATAGCGGCGGCAACCTCTGGGCCGTTTTGTGACTCCGTACTCTATGCAACGTATTTTTCAACGGCTGACCGCCTATTCCCTGCTTATCCTGACTGGCGCGCTGGCGCTGCCGCAGGTTAGCTATGCCCAGCTTGGCGTGAGCCGCCCCCGCGGCCAGCAGATTCTGGATGGTATTGCCGTGAAGGTGGATAACCAAATTATTTTGCGCTCCGACATTGAGGGCCTGATGGCCCAGGAACAGACGCGCGCTCAGGGCAAGCCCCTACCCCCCGATTTACGCTGCAAGATTTTGCAAAGTCTGGTGCTCAACAAGTTAATGTTGGCGCGCGCCGACCTCGACTCCGTGACCGTGACCGATGTGCAGGTGAGCGGCGAGCTAGACCGACGCATGAATTATTTCGTGCAGCAGGTGGGCTCAGAAAAAAAGCTGGAAGCGCTGTATAATAAGCCCGTGCGCGCTCTTAAGGAGGACCTGCGCCCGCAAGTCCGCGACCAGTTGGTGCAGCAAAAAATGCAGGAGCAGATTGTGGGCAAGGTAGCCGTGACGCCCCGCGAGGTGAAAGAGTACTTCGATAAGGTACCCAAAGACAGTATTCCCTACTTTTCGACCGAGGTTGAGGTTGGACAGATTGTAATTCCGGCCCAGGTCAATGACGCAGCCAAGCAGGCGGCTATCGCGCAGCTCAACGACATTCGGGCGCGGGTGCTGGCGGGCGAAAGCTTTGAGGAACTGGCTAAGAAATACTCGCAGGACCCTGGCTCGGGGGCGCAGGGCGGCTATCTCGGCTTCTTCAAAAAAGGCGAGCTGGTGCCCGAGTATGAGGCCGCCTCACGCAAGCTGGAGCCCGGTCAGCTCTCACCGGTGGTGGAGTCGCAGTTCGGCTTTCATCTTATCCAATTTATTGAGCGTAAAGGTGATGCGTATTCGACGCGTCACATTTTGCTGAAGCCTGCTACCGGCACGGCCGATGCCAGCGTGGCCGCTATTAAGCTCACCCGCATCCGCACCCAGATTCTGAAGGATAGCATCTCATTTGCTAAAGCCGCCAAAGATTTCAGCACCGATAAAATATCGGCAGCCAATGGCGGTCTGCTCGCCAACCGCCAGGATGGCGGCTCGAAGCTGCCCCTCGATAAGCTTGACCCGGCCATTTTCTTCATCATTGATACGATGAAGGTGGGCCACATCACGCCGCCCCTACCCTACCGCACCGACGATGGCAAGGAGGCTATGCGCATTCTCTACCTCAAGAGTAACACGCCGCCCCACCAGGCCAACCTGCTCGATGACTACCAGAAGATATCGCAGGCAGCCATTGCCCAGAAAAAAAACCGGGCTCTGGACGAGTGGTACGAGAAAAACCGTAGCACTGTGTACCTGGAGGTAGCCCCTGAGTATGCCGAATGCAAGGTGTTGACCGCCAGCGCACAGTAATGAAAGCCATTAAAAAAGAACGTCATGCTGCGCATGGCGTTCTTTTCCTTTGTTAGTGTACTTTTAATTTCTAATGGCTTCCTTTCAAAACGACAAAGAAGCGGCCGACTCGCTGGCCCGCGCTTACCAGCAGCTGCGGCAGGAAATTGGCAAGGTCATCGTGGGGCAGGATGAGGTGGTGCGGCTCGTGCTCACGGCCGTGTTTGCGCAGGGCCACTGCCTGCTCGTGGGCGTGCCCGGCTTGGCCAAAACGCTGCTCGTCCAGACCATCGCCGACTCCCTAGATTTGAGCTTCAACCGCATCCAGTTCACGCCCGATTTGATGCCCAGCGACATTGTGGGCTCGGAGACGCTGACGCAGCAGCGTGAGTTTCAGTTTGTGAAAGGGCCAATTTTCGCCAATATTATTCTGGCCGACGAAATCAACCGGACGCCGCCCAAAACCCAGGCGGCCCTGCTCGAAAGCATGCAGGAATACGCTGTGACGGTGGCCGGGCAGCGCTACCCGCTGGCGCGCCCGTTTTTTGTGCTGGCCACCCAAAACCCAATTGAGCAGGAAGGTACCTACCCCCTGCCCGAAGCGCAGCTCGACCGCTTTATGTTCAATATCGAGTTGGGCTACCCCAGCTACGAAGAAGAGCTGAACATTGTGAAAAACACGACTTCCGACCGCAAGCTGAGCGTGGATAAGCTGCTGCATTCGGCTGATATTCAAGCTTACCAGTCGCTGGTGCGCCGCGTGCCGGTAGCCGATAATGTAGTAGAATACGCCGTGAGTCTGGTGCACAAGACCCGCCCCAAGGGCGACCGCGCTACCCCGCGTGCCAAGCAATTATTAGAATGGGGAGCGGGCCCGCGCGCCAGCCAATACCTTATCGTAGCGGCCAAGTGCAACGCTCTACTCACCGGCAAGTACTCGCCCGACATTGAGGACGTACGCGCCGTAGCTTTGCCCATTCTGCGCCACCGCATCGTGCGCAATTTCAAAGCCGAAGCCGAAGGTGTCACAGTAGAGCAGATTATCAAAGAACTACTTTGAGTTAAGAGTTAGAAGTTAGGAGTTAAGCATTTTCTACACAAATACTTAACTCCTAACTCTTAACTCTTAACTTCTAACTCTTAACTCAGCAAAGTTGGAAGCCCAAGCCTACTACCAGCAATTTGAGCGCAACGTGCGCATTATTCTCGACGCGCTGGCCGCCGGCCTCGACCTGCGCACTACGGCCCTCGAAACCAGCCTGCCCATCGAGGTATACGTGCTGTGCGAGGTGCTAAATCAGGGAGCCGGCGAGCACTTCCGGCTGACTGCTACCGGCGTGGCCCGGCTGGCCGAGTTTCAGCAGCAGTTTATGAAGCACGAGGACCAGACACTGGCTGCCATGCAGCGCGTGCTGGCCGATAAAAAGTCCATTATGCGCACGCCGGAAGGCCGTGTTTTTGTCAAGGAAATGCTCATTCGCGGGCTGGAGTATTTCAACGAGGCGGCCCGGCAGGTGAACGTAATGCGTACTCAGCAGGCGCTGGGCAGTCCCCGCCAATACGCCTAAGACCACTAATTAGCGCGGATTTGTAAGGGGTTTTGTGGACGGTACTGGACGCGCTGTGACCAAAAAAGGTCGCTCTTTTGGGCGACCTTTTTGCGCGCCGTTCGTTGCAGTGGCTTACTTTACCTTGTAGTCTGTTTCGTAAGCGTACAAGCTGAATAACTCACCTGGCTGGTGCTCGCTGCCGGACGGGTTGTTGGCGGGTCTTTTTTTGCGATGCCTATCCCTACCCCCCCACCCGTGCCCGAACTGCTGGAAACGCCGCGCCTATTGCTGCGCCCCTACCAGCCGGCCGACGCGACGGAGTTTTTTGCGGTGCTAAACAAGAGCCGGGTACGCCTGCGCGACTCGTTTCCCGACCGCCTGCAGGCCGTGCCGACCCTCGCCGACGCGCCCGCCCAGATTGCCGATTTTGCCGAGGACTGGCGCATCGGGCGCTTCTACGTGCTGGGCATCTGGCAGCGCGAAACGCAGCAATATATTGGCGACATCTGCCTGATGCCACAACGGCAGGCGCAGGCAGAAATCGGCTACTACCTGGCTGCTGAGGCTGAGGGCCAGGGCTACGCCCGCGAGGCACTGGCGGCTATGGTGGGCTTTGGCTTCGGGCCGGTGCAAGCGCGGCGGCTGCTTATCCGCTGCTTTGCCGACAACCTGCGCGGCCAGGCCGTGGCGCAGGCGCTGGGCTTTCGGACGCAAGCGCCGGGGCCGCTGCAAAACCTGGCCTGGCGGCGGTTTGGCCTGCGGCGGGCCGAACCAGTTATTCTGCACTTCGTGCGCCAGGCCACCGATGCCGAGCCGGCTAGCACAACGCCACCACCGCGAATTCGTTAAGAATGAATGGAATAACGCCTTGTTATTCTTCACGTTAAGCTCATTCTATATGAACCCGTTTTTGAAAATTGCCCCTGCCCTGGCCCTGGCCGGCACCCTCACGCTGGCCCACGCCCAAACGCCCGTAGCCAAGGAAGAGGGCCACATGCCCACCAAAGACAAGCGTATGCTCAGTAAAGGGATGGAAGATTGCGCCATGATGACCGGTGGCAAAATGATGCGCATGCAAGACGGCAAGAAAATGGCTATGACCGAGACCATGACCATGAATAATGGCACCAAAGTAATGGCCGACGGTAACGTTGCGATGGCCAACGGCCAGACTATGATGCTGCACGATGGCCAGTGTGTGATGATGGACGGCCAGGTGAAAGACCTGAAAATGAAAGGCAAAAAAGGCAAGATGATGGGCAGCATGTAAGTTAATAAGTAGGGGGTAGTGAGTAGTGTCGTTCGATATCAGAACGATACTACTCACTACCCCCTACTTATTAATCTACTGCCCTACCCTCACCCGGCGGGCCAGGTTGCCAAGCAGCCAGTCCTGCCGGAAATTGAGGTAGACGCCGAACGAGTAGTCAAGCAATTTCTTGTTGAAGTCATAAACCGGCTCCACGCGCACCGTTACGGCCGCCGCATCGGAGATGCGAAAATCGCGCAGCAGGCGCACGAAAAGCAGGCGGCGCTCGCCATCCGTAAAGCCGGGCGTGCCGTAGCGCGAGGCTATCGACTGGTAGTATGACCCGCCAAACGGCGCGTAGAAGTCGTGCCCGCGCCAGTAGCTGAGCATCAGGTCGGCGTAGCGGGTTTCGAGGGTGCCGTTGAGATACAGGGCATTGCCGCTGCTAAAAGGCAGCAGAAACAGCCCCGAGTGGTCGCTGAAGGAAACTCCGTAGGCATTGAGCCGCACGGCCTGAAAAACCGAACTGTGCAACGGCAGCCGGGCCACTACCCCACTGGCGTAGTTGAAGAGCGTTTGCACCGGCAGGTGCAGGGTATCAATCTGCCCGCCGTGGTGCCGGGCCGTAAACTGAAAGGGAATCGAGATATCCACCGGGCTGTTGTCGCCGCTCACGCGGAAGCTGCTGCTGAGGCCGCCGGCAATCTGTTCCTGGTAATTTACGCCTGGGTATTCCTGTTTCAGCCAGTCTACCCACGCATCCAGAAACACGCGCCTGGTGTTGAGCCGGTACTGCAAGCCTTCCTCCAACGGCTTTAGCATCACGCTTTCAAAATCAAAGAGCGGCTCGATGTAGCCGTGGTTTAGATTGGCTTTGATGTTGCCGAAAATAAACTGGCTGCTGCCCTGCGTCCAGGTGGCGCGGAAGGTGGGCCGCACCTGCCGCAGCTGCGGGTTGCCGAAGTCTTTCCAGAGGAAAACGCCGGCTTCGAGCCGCAGGTCTTTAGTGGGGTAGTACACGAGCTGCGGATTCAGCTGCGTACCAAACAGCGTGTAGCCTTCGACAATATCGTTGAAATACTCGTTGTCCTTGAAGAATGTGAAGGCGTTGAGGGAAATGCGCAAGTCGCCAGCTTGACGGCTTGTCTGAACACTATCCGTTGAATGAATAGAATCTGTTCGGGCTTGATTTCGTTTAAATACTTCTTCCGAACCATCAATTGGATAATAAAATACCCTTTGATATCCGGGCTGTGAAGATGTAAAGGCTGAATTGTTTAACTGTGCCCAGCCTGGCAGAGCCATAAATAACACAGCACCAACGCTAACTAAAAATTTTAGAAATTTCCTCATAAATTTGCGCCTTGTCCGGCACAAAACCGAAGGCTGCTGCGTTAGAAATGGCCACCTAAAACAGAACGGTAGCGGGCCCTACCCCCCTGCTACGCTGCTAATCGGTAGCAAACCAAAATACCGTAGTTTTACGAACTTTAAGTTTCTTTTCCTCCCCCCTCCTTCATGGCCTTAGCAACCAAAAAAGCCGAAAAAACAGAAACGGTCGAGAAAGCTGACAAAACTGGTCCCTCCAGCACCGCCACCGAGAAGGCCAAGGCCCTCGCATTGACGATGGAGAAGCTGGATAAAGCCTTCGGCAAAGGTACCGTGATGAAGCTCTCGGACCAGAAGGTGAACGACGTGCCATCCATCAGCACGGGCTCGCTCTCGCTCGATATTGCCCTGGGCATTGGCGGCCTGCCCCGCGGCCGCGTGGTCGAGATTTACGGCCCCGAGTCAAGCGGTAAGACGACCCTGACGATGCACGCCATCGCGGAGGCGCAGAAAGCCGGCGGCACCGCCGCTTTCATTGATGCCGAGCACGCCTTCGACCCCACCTACGCCAAGAAGCTGGGCATTGACGTGGACAACCTGCTCATCGCGCAACCCGACAACGGCGAGCAGGCCCTCGAAATCGCCGACCAGCTCATTTCCTCCGGCGCGATTGATATTATCGTCATCGACTCGGTGGCGGCCCTGGTGCCGAAAGGCGAGCTGGAAGGCGACATGGGCGACTCGAAAGTGGGCCTGCACGCCCGCCTGATGAGCCAGGCCCTGCGCAAGCTTACCGGCACCATTAATAAGACCAACTGCCTGTGCATCTTCATCAACCAGCTGCGCGAGAAAATCGGTGTGATGTTCGGCTCGCCCGAAACCACGACCGGCGGTAACGCCCTGAAATTCTACGCCTCGGTGCGCCTGGATATCCGCCGCATCGGGCAGATTAAGGAGGATAAGGATAACGTGACTGGTAACCGCACCAAGGTGAAAGTGGTGAAAAATAAAGTTGCGCCGCCTTTTAAAGTGGTCGAGTTTGACATCATTTATGGCCAGGGAATTTCCAAAGTCGGCGAAATCGTGGACCTGGGCGTGGACATGGGCATCATTGGCAAGTCGGGCTCGTGGTTCAGCTACGATGGCAATAAAATCGGTCAGGGCCGTGAGGCCGTGAAAACCCTGCTACTCGATAACCCCGAGCTGGCGGATACCATCGAGGCTAAAATCCGCGCGATGGCCAAGGGTGATACCGACATTATTCCCGTGGATATGAGCGGCCCCGAAGACGGCGACGACACGCTATAGCAATTGGGTGGGTGGTCCCTACCCCCGCCAAAAGTCCCGCTGCTACTTGGCAGCGGGACTTTTTTTGTAGGCTTCAGTTAGTGCCGAGGGGGTAGGCGGCTCCGTACTTTTGCGCGCTGGCACTGCGTTTGTACCGCGGCGATTAGCTTTTCGTGTTTCCTACCCCTATGTTTCGTTGCTGGCTTCTGGTTCCGTTGCTGCTGCTGTGCGCCGCCTGGACGCAACAGGCCACCACGGCCGAGCCGGTACGGATGTGGCCCAACGCGAGCTTCCAGGCCGGCGAAACCATCCGCTACAAGGTGCACTATGGCGTTATCAATGCGGGCGAGGCCACGGTGGAAACTGCCGGCAGCCTGGAGCGCGTGGCCGACCGCCCCTGCTACAAAGCCACCGTGAGCGGCCGCACCATCGGTTCGTTCGACTTTTTCCTGCACGTGCGCGACCAGTGGCGCGCCTACATCGACACGGCCAGCATTCTACCCCTGCGCTCTACCCGCGACATCGAGGAAAGCAGCTACCGCAAGAAGGAAGTGGTGGACTTCGACCAAACCCACAATGTGGTGAACGTGCTGCAAACCCACACCAAAGAGCCCATTCGCTACACGTTCAAGGTGCCCACCAACGTGCAGGAGCTGGTGAGCGGCTTCTACTACCTGCGCACGCTCAACTACGACCACATGAAGCCGGGCGAGGTCATCCGGGTGGGTAGCTTTTTCGACGAATCAGCTTCTACCCTGGAAATTATCTTCAAAGGCCGCGAGATAGTGAGCACCAAAGCCGGCTCCATTCACGTGCTCAAGCTGGTGCCCAAACTGCCGAATAATCGCATTTTTCGCGGCGAGGAAGCCATTAAGGTGTATTTATCGGACGACCGCAATAAGATTCCGGTTTTGTTTCAGGCCGAGTTGTTCGTGGGTGCCATCAAAATAGATATGTACAAATACGATGGACTAAAAAGCCGGCTGAACGTGGCGCGCTAATTCACGTCACATAAACGTAACATAGCCGCCGCGCCGGTTGGGGTAATTTTGCGGGGCGGAAGCTCGCATTCCTTTCGCCCTACCCGCCGTGGCCACTCCCGCCAAAGCTGCTCCTTACAAAATTCTGGTAGTGGACGACGACCCCGACATCGTGGAGTTGTTGGAATTCAACCTCAAGAAGGAAGGCTACGCCACTGCCTCGGCCGGCGACGGCCGTCAGGCCCTGACCGTAGCGCAGGAATTCAACCCCGACATTATCCTGCTCGACGTGATGATGCCCCATCTCGACGGCATCGCTACCTGCCGCCTGCTGCGCGAGCAGCCTAAGTTCAAGGACACCTACATTCTCTTTCTCACGGCCCGCGCTGAGGAGTTTTCCGAAGTGGCTGCGTTCGAGGCCGGGGCCGATGATTTTCTGGCTAAGCCCATTAAGCCCAGAGCATTGCTGAGCCGGCTAGCGGCCGTAGTGCGCCGCGACCAGGACCCCCACGCGGGGGTAGTAGCCATCGACATCAATGGCCTGCGCATCGACCGCACGGCCTTTGCCGTGTACCAGGAAGGTCGTAAAATCACGCTGCCCAAGAAGGAGTTTGAGTTGCTGGCCTTTCTGGCCGCCGCGCCGCACAAGGTGTTCAGCCGCGACGAGCTATTACAGAATATCTGGGGCAACGACGTGTTCGTGCTGGCCCGCACCGTGGATGTGCACGTGCGCAAGGTGCGGGAAAAGGTGGGCGACCACCACATCCAGACCATCAAGGGGGTAGGCTATAAGTTTAATGCCGATTAAGCTTCTCCGACAAACAGAGTCGTCATGCTGAGCTTGTTGAAGCATCTCTACCGCGTAGCTAATCTCAGACGCTGGGATTACTTACGCGGCAGAGATGCTTCGGCAAGCTCAGCATGACGTTCTTTTGTTGCTCATTGACCTGGTATTGCGCGTTTTTCCCATGAACCTCTCTTCCCGCACCATCGCCGTTCTCATCGCGCTGCTGGTGGCGGGGGTGCTCACCACATTTGCCTACGTGGTGCTTACCCTGCCCACGCACCAAGCGTTTCTGGTGGCGGGCATCACGGTGGCGGCCTGCTTTTTACTGGTGTATTTGGCGTTCGAGGCGCTCATCTTCCGGGAAATAAACGGCCTTTACTCGCGCTTGGAGCACATCAAGCGCAAGGAATTTAAAAAGCTGAGCAACAAGTTTTTATTCAGGCCCGAACCACTTCAGCGCATCGGCGATGAGATAGTGCAGATGGCCGAGCGCCGCCAGCAGGAGCTGGACGAGCTGATGCGCCTGCAAGCCCTGCGCCGCGAGTTTCTGGCCGACGTGTCGCATGAGTTGAAAACGCCGCTTTTTGCTGCTCAAGGCTTCGTACACACTATTCTGGACGCGGAGGAGGCCGACCCGGCAAATGGCATGGAGCCCGCTACCCGCCGCCGGTTTTTGCAGCGCGCGGCCGCCAGCCTCGACGCGCTAGATGCGCTGGTGCAGGACCTGGTAACGATTTCGCAGCTCGAAAAAGGCGTCATTCGAATGCGCCGCCAGCGTTTCGACCTCGTGGCCCTGGTGCACGAGCTGTTTGAGCTGCTGGAGCAGCAGGCCCAGCGGCGCGGCACCACGCTGGAGCTATTTCCGCCGCACCTGGCCGAGCGTGCCCTACCCGTCATCGCCGACCGCAACCGCATTCGGCAGGTACTTATCAATTTGATTGACAACGCAATAAAGTATGGCCGTGAACGCGATGGCCACGTGATTGTGTCGCTCACGCCGGGTCGCAATGGCGTGCGCGTGGCCGTGCGCGACGACGGCCCCGGCATTGCGCCCGAGCACCAGGCGCGCATTTTCGAGCGCTTCTACCGCGTCGATAAGAGCCGCTCGCGCTCAGCGGGCGGCTCGGGCCTGGGCCTGGCCATTAGCAAGCACATTGTAGAGGCCCACAAGTCGGCTATCCATATTAAGAGCGTGCTGAACGAGGGTACGACGCTGGAATTCAAGTTAGCCAAGCCTAAAGAATTGAAAGGCCATGAGCACGTGCGGTAAGCTTCCGCTTACCGGGAGAGGCGAGGGTAAGCTTCCGCTTGCCGCACCTCCCATTCGGCAAGCGGAAGCTTACCTTATACTCCCTACCCCCCTCGTACCTTCGTGCCCCGCATGAAGCCTCCCAAATTCCAAGACCTGATTCTGTTTGAGAACGACGATTATATCGTTGTCAACAAGCCACCTTTTTTGGCTACCCTCGACGAGCGCATTGGCGTGGCTCCCAGCCTGCTGCGCCTGGCCCGCGAGTACGCCGACGATGCCCAGGTAGGCCACCGCCTCGACCGCGACACCAGCGGCGCGCTGGTGCTGGCCAAGCACCCCGAAGCCTACCGCCACATCTCGATGCAGTTCGAGAACCGCGAGATAAATAAGGTGTACCACGCCGTAACTTGGGGCGCGCCGCCGCTGGAACAGTTTGTGGTAGAGCGCAATATTGAAACCACCAAGAGCGGCAAAGCCCGCCTGGCCTTCAAGGGCAAGCCGGCCGAAACGCGCTTTACGACCCTCGAAACCTACGCCCGCCACGCCCTCGTGCAGGCCGAGCCCGTGACCGGCCGGATGCACCAGATTCGCCTGCACCTAGCCTATGTGCAGACGCCCATCATTGGCGACACTCTCTACGGCGGCGAGGACTTCTTCCTGTCCTCGCTCAAGAAGAAATTCAATCTCAAAGAGGGGGAAACCGAGCAACCTTTCATCAAGCGTTTTGCGCTGCACGCCAAAGAGTTAGGCTTTACGGGCCTCGATGGCGCGGCCATTCGCATAGATGCTCCCTACCCCAAGGATTTCCGGGTACTGGTGGAGACTTTGCGGCAGTACCAGTAGGCTTAAACAGAATTAGGGGGTTTTGGCAGCGTTCCAAGGATAGAATAAAAAGCATTCCGATGATGTTTCTCATCTATGGAATCTTAGCATTGATTTGGTGGGTACTTTACTCAATCGGCCAATATCTGTAATCGCGCTTGGTATTACGTCAAAAAAATAGTACCTTTGTGTCCGTTTTTCCCCAACCCCGAACGGGTTGGGGGTTATTGTCAATTGTTTAGCCGGTAATTTTTACCATTCCTCATGGACCACCTGAGCTTCAAGACGACCCACGTCAACAAGGCCAACGCCCAGAAAAACTGGGTCATCGTAGACGCCAGCGTGGCCCCGCTGGGTCGCGTGTGCAGCCAAATCGCCAACTTGCTGCGCGGCAAGCATAAGCCTTCATTCACCCCCAACTCCGACTGTGGTGATAACGTGATTGTTATCAATGCCGACAAGTTGCACGTAACGGGCAAGAAAATGGACGAGAAGCTGTACATCCGCCACTCGGGCTACCCCGGCGGGCAGAAGCAGCGCACTCTGCGTGAGCAGATGAACCGCGACTCGCGCAAAGCCATTGAGCACGCCGTAAAAGGCATGCTGCAAGGCAATCGCCTGGGCGCAGCTCAGTACCGCAACATGTACGTATACGCTGGCACCGAGCACCCGCACGAGGCGCAGCAGCCTCAGCCTTACGAACTCAAGAATTTGTAAGTACCTGTGCGGCAGACTTTAACTTGCCGTGCATTTTTAATTTTTTACCGACGGCAAGCTGAAGCTTACCGCATTTCACCACTAATGGCAACTACTAACACTTCTGGTAGAAGAAAAACCTCGGTGGCCCGCATCTACATGCAGGCCGGGCAAGGGAATATCACTATCAATGACCGGGACATGAAGTCCTACTTCGCCAACGAGCTGTTGGAGAACATCGTGAACCAGCCGCTGGCTACCCTGGAGCAGGTGGGCCAGTACGACATTAAGGTGAACGTGAGTGGCGGCGGCATCGCTGGCCAGGCTGAGGCCATCCGCCTCGCTATCTCGAAAGCCCTTGTCAGCGACAACGCGGAAGTGAAGCCGGCCCTACGTAAGGAAGGCTTTATGACCCGCGACCCCCGCATGGTGGAGCGGAAGAAGTTCGGCAAGCGCAAGGCGCGCCGTTCGTTCCAGTTCTCTAAGCGCTAATCGTTTAATCGTCGTAGTATCATGGCTCAGAACACCACTTATAAAGAGCTGCTTGACGCGGGTGCCCACTTTGGCCACCTTACGCGCAAGTGGGACCCGAAAATGGCACCGTACATCTTCATGGAGAAGAACGGCATCCATATCATTGACCTCAACAAGACGCTGGCTTCGCTAGATTACGCTGCCAATGCAATTCGCAACATTGCGAAGAGCGGCCGCAAAGTCATGTTCGTCGCCACCAAGAAGCAGGCGCAGGAAATCGTGCAGACGGAGGCCCAGCGCCTCAAGATGCCTTACGTGACCGACCGCTGGCTGGGTGGAATGCTGACGAACTTCGCCACCATCCGCAAGAGCCTCAAGAAGATGAGCACTATCGACAAGATGGTGAAAGAAAACACCGCCTACGCCGCCCTGGCTAAGCGCGAGAAGCTGATGATGTCGCGTGAGCGCGACAAGCTGGAGCGCGTGATGGGTGGCATCTCCGAACTGAGCCGCTTACCCGCCGCCTTATTCGTGGTGGACGTGAAGCGCGAGCATATTGCCGTAAAAGAGGCGCAGAAGCTGGGCATCCCGGTGTTTGCCATCTGCGATACCAACTCGAATCCCGACCTTGTGCAATTCCCGATTCCGGCCAACGATGACGCCTCGAAGTCTATTCAGCTCATCGTGGGCGTGATGGGCAAGGCTATCGAAGATGGCTTGTCGGAGCGCAAGGTGGACAAAGAGGATGCTGACCGCAAGGAGGCCGATGAGGCCGCCATCGCGGAGAAAACCGAAGCTGACAACGAGGCCTAAGCCGCTTTTTAAAGCTTAACGCAAAAAGGGAACGGCCGGGGCAAGTGCTTGGCCGTTCCCTTTTTCACTTGTAGCGTGGACTCTGCGAGTTCGCGCGTGCGTTACGCAAAAGATTTTTTTCACCCACCAACTCGCGGACTCGCAGAGTCCACGCTACTACTATGGCCGCTATCACCGCCGCAGACGTAAATAAGCTCCGCACCATGACTGGCGCGGGCATGATGGATTGCAAAAAAGCTCTGACCGAAGCCGACGGCGACTTTGAAGCTGCCCGAGATATTTTGCGCAAGCAGGGCCAGAAAATTGCCGATAAGCGCGCCGACAACGCCACATCGGAAGGCTTGGTGATGGTTAGCGTGAGCGACGACGCCAAAACCGGCCGCCTCGTAGCCCTGGCTTGCGAAACCGAGTCGGTAGCCAAAGTGGCTGACTTCCGCAATTTGGTGCAGCAGATTCTGTACGCCGCCGTGGCTACCAAAGCCGAAACCAAGGAGGACCTGCTGGCCGCCAAGGAGTCGGATGGCCGCACGGTGCAGGAGCACATCACGGAGCTGACCGGCAAAATCGGCGAGAAGCTCGACCTGACCTACGCCATCCTGCACGCCGAGAAAGTGGCTTCGTACATCCACTCGGATAACAAAAAGGGTGTGCTCGTGGGCCTGAAGAACGTGGGTACGGCCGACACCGCCGCCGTAGGCCGCGACGTAGCCATGCAAATCGTGGCCATGAAGCCCGTAGCCGTGGACAAAGACGGCGTGGACGCCGGCACCGTGGAGCGCGAAATCGAAATCGGCAAGGAGCAGGCACGTGCCGAAGGCAAGCCCGAAGCCATGCTGGAGAAAATCGCCCAAGGCAAGCTCAACAAGTTCTACAAGGACAACACCCTGCTGAACCAGGAATTCGTGAAGGATAACTCCATGACCATCGCCCAATTGCTCGACAAAACGTCGAAGGGCATGACGGTAGAGTCGTTCAAGCGCGTGGCCATTGGGTCGTAGGTTTTGATTTAGTTTGCTTTAGAATAGAAAACCCCGCTGGCGTATTGCCAGCGGGGTTTTCTATTGAGGATAATTGATAATTCGGCGTTTAGTTAGTGGAAGGATGTAGCGTGTTCATCTGTATATGCAGCTTAGTTGAGCTATCCAAATAGCTCTCCAGCGACTCCATCCCAATTGCGGCACGACGCCTATTCACGTTTTGGGGGTCTCGCAATGACTTTGGAACCGCTTTGCCGAGACCAGGGCCCTCATATTTTACTTGGGTGCCGTATTCTTCCGGCTGGTTAGCATTGACAGCCACTCGGTCAGTTAAGTACGCATAGAAGATGGGGTTGGCGTTTTTGCGCTTTACTTCAGCGCGCATTAGTTTGAGCACTTGGCGCTGAAACTCAGGGTATGCGTCGGCGTGCTGTACTAAGAGCCAGAAATTATCGGAGCTTTTCTTACCGACTTGCTTAAATCCAGGGTAGCCGTACTGTTTGACAATCTTTTCCAGCAGCGGCTGGTGACTGGCAAAATTGCGCTTTTCTACGTCTTCCAGATTACGACCGACACTATCGGGTAGCTGCTTAAACATCTGCTGCATCGGCCACTGGTCCACATAAGCTAGGCTATCTAAAGTCTTACTTAGTCGAGGGTATTGTATTGTCGGGGTCTGAGCAGCAGTTGTAAATGCGCTGCTGAGCGCCAGGAGGAATGGGAAGAGTTGTTCCATGATAGGTTGATAGAGACTAGGGATTCATTATTGTTAGTCCTTCTCCTGTATCCGCCCATCTTCGCGTCTGTTGAAACGCTCACCTACGGCCGGCCAGCAGAATCAACGGCAGCTGGCACCGCAACCGGCGCAGCCTTAACTGTCGGCGCGGGCGCAACGGCCGACTTAACGGAAACTGCCGGAGCCGGACGAACCGGCGCGACGGCCGGCGCAGCCACCACCGAGTCGGCTACGCTGGGCGCTTGAACTACCGGCGCGACCGCACGCACCACCGGGGCCACGCGCACAGTCTCGGGGGCAGCGGTGGGGGGTAGGGTAATTTGCTCGGCCTGGGGGCCTACTTCGGGCACCACGGCGGTGGAATCAGCGGCGGTCTGGCTGGCGCTGGTCAGGTGCTCGCTGGGCGGCTGGCGCTCCAGGGTGAGGTAGGCCACGAGGCCGAACAGCACTAGAATACCGCCCACGATAAAGATAATATTGAGCGGGTTGCGGCGCTCGGCGGACGGCGGGGGGGTAGGCGCATCCTCGTAGGCCAGCAGGCTGGGCGCGGCGGCGGCCAGCCAGTCGGGCGCGGGGCTGCTGAGCGCGGCCAGCAGCTGTGCATCATCGGCCAGGGCGGCCGGCTCGGGGGAGGGTAGGGCGGCTTCGGGCGGCGCGGGGGGGGTAGGGATGGCGGTGGGCGACGCGGGCGGCTCGGCCCCGAAGATGAGCTGGCGCTTCAGCGCTTCAAACTCGGGCGGGGTAATGGTGCCCGCGTCCAGCAGCTCCTGGAGCTGGCGCAGGGCGGCGAGGGACGAATGGGCATCGGATGGGCTCATGGCGGCGGCGGGGCGAGTGGGTTATTTCTTCTCTACGCCCGACAAGCGCTCGCGGCGACGTTCCACTTCGGCCTGGCCCACTTCGCGCAGTTGGGCATTGCCCACGAGCTGCGTGCTATCCTGGCTCAGTTTCTGGGCGTTGGTCTTGTTTTGGCCCAGCAGCTCCTCGATGCGTTTGAGGTTGGCGGCCGTGTTATCGCGGGTAGTTTGCATGGCCTTATTCAGCTTTTCCTTTTCCTTGTCGATGGCCGCTACTTTGGCCTCCGCTTCGGCCACCTGGCGGCGGTAATAATACGTGCGGGCGGCGGGCGCGTACTTTTCCAGCACCGCCCGCATCTTCTTGTATTCCGACGAGGTGAGGTCCGGCGAGATAAACGTCTTTTCCCCAAAACCCCCAAACATGGCCACTTCCGTCGTAGAGTCGGTGAGCATGGTGAAGGCGGCGTACAGGTCCACGGGCCGGCTCGAAATACCGATGCCCGACACCTGCTTAGCAGTCAATAAGCCGTTGCTGCTATTATTTTTCAGGTTTAGCAGGCTCACCAGGCTGCTTCTGAAAGAAGCGTGGTAGGCGTCCTTCATGAAGCTTTGAAAGAAGTCGCGGGTGTCGCTCACCTTACCTTCCACCACCACATTAACGCTATATTGCGTGCGGCCCGCGTAGGGCAGCTGGCCATCTTTTATCAGGTAAAGGTCGGTTTGGGCAAAAGCGAAAGCCGGCCAGAAGCTCAGCAGCAAGAAGAAGCAGGTTTTTAGCATCGGGCGAAAGAAGAGGGGTAGGGAAGTGAAACTCAGCGTAGGTCGTGGCGGGCGGCGGCGGCGCGCAAGTCGTCGCGCATGAGTTGGAAGCGGGCCACGGCAGCGGCCAGAAACTCGTCATCCAGCAACTGACGAATCTCGACATCGGGCGGTGCGCTACCGCTCAAATCCAAGTCGGCCACTTTGTATGTTTGTTCGAGGGGGCCCTGCTCCAGCTTGAGCAGGTACTTGCCATTCCAGGCCAGCAACGTGATTTTAACTTGGGGATAAGGAATATCGGCGACGTGGCGCATGAGGGCAGCGTGAGGGGATAAGCCCGAAGGTACGGCCCCTATCCCATTAGCTTAAACTCGACGTTAACGTGCGCTAAAGCCCCAGCGTATAAAAGCCAGAACTACCCGCGGCCGGCGGCCGGCGTTTTTCCACCCTTTTTTCATTCCACAACTATGCCCCAGGGAGATAAATTGAAGTACACCGACAAACAAAAGCGCCAGGTCGAACACATTGAGGAAGGCTACGAGAAGCTGGGCGTGCCCGCGGAGGAGGCCGAAGCCCGCGCCTGGGCCACTGTTAATAAGCAGGACGGCGGCGGCAAAAAGCCCGGCGGCGCGGGCCGGCAGGAGTAGGGTCCGGGGCTTGCCCCCGCTCGTTATTAAGCAAAATCGCCGCGAACTGTTCAACGACGGGCGGAAGCAAGTTTCGCACCCGACTTTCGTACTTACGCCCCCGCCAGCGCTCGTTCGGGCGTGGGGCGGTAGCGGTGCAGGGCGGCCAGCAGCCCCAGTAGCAGCCCGCCGCAGCCCAGGCCGATGATGGGCGCAGTCGTGATTTCGAGCAGCCAGCCGTTGAGGTAGCTCGCGCTCACGGTGCAGAGGTTGACCAGCGCCATGTAGGTCGTGAACTGCGAGCCCTCGATTTTGGGGCGGCAATAGGCCATGAGCAGCGGCATGGCGGCCACGCTCAGCAGCGGGTCGGCTAGGTTGAGCACGACCAATCCCGAAAAGCTGAGGGCTTTATGCACCCAAAACGGCGACAGGCAGCAAAACAGCAATAGAAACCCCGCCAGACCTATCAGCACCCAGCGCTGCAAGCGGCTGGTACCCAGGCGGTCCACTAGCACACCGCCGCCTAGCAGCACCACAAACGCAGCCAGGCTACCCCAGCTTCCTTGCAGGATGGACACCTCGGTATATGCCCAGTGCAGGTTGCGGATGAGGTGAAACGAATACGCATTGGCGAAGAGCGAGCCAGCCAGGTAGCTGCCGAAAATAATACCGAAGGCGCGCAGGCTATGCTTTTCCACAATGCTGTGCCACAGCTCCTTGAAGAGCCAGGCCAGCGATGGATTTTCCTCGTCGGCGGTGGGCCGGTCGTGGTGGCCCAGGCGCGGCAGCAGACGGTCAGTGCGCTCCAGCTTAACGAAGAACGTGAGCACCGTAAAGGCCAGCAGCACCAGCGACTGCGTGAGCGCCGCCCGCCCGAAGCCACCGTGGCCCAGCACGTAGGCCAGCCCCGCCCCGCCCGCCGCCGACCCCAGCAAAAAACCGCCCCGCATGAAGGCATTCACCCGCCCGCGCTCGGCCACCGGCACCAGCGAGATAGCAATGGCATCTACGCTGGCATCCTGGATGGAGGCGAACACGCTGTGCACGAAAAACACCAGCCCTAGCAGCGACAGCTGCCGCACGGGGTCGTGCACCAGCAGCAGCGAGAGCGAGGCCAGCATGGCCACCAGCTGCGTGAGCACCACCCACTGCTTGCGGTGGCCGATAATGGAATACTGGTATTTATCAATGAGCGGTCCCCACACGAACTGAAACGTCCAGGGCAGCCCCACGATAGCCGCGAACGAGCCCACCGCTGCCGCCGACAAGCCGTGGCCAATCAGGTAGTTGTACATTGCCGTGAGGGCAAAGCCCGCCGGGATGCCCTGCATCACGTACAGGTAAAAAAAAGTAGCGTAGCGCAGCCGGGCGCTGTCGCGGAGTACCAGATGTTTCAAGAAGCGGCGGGTGGGTTGCCTAGTGAAAGCGCCCTTAGCAAATGATTGTTAAGGTGGAGCTTACTTGGCGGCGCTGGTTATTGCCAGCGGAACCGGCTGCATGGGCCAAGACCAGGCAATCCAACTGATGAGCAGGGTTAGGGCCATTTCCAGCACGCCGAAGAATTTGTAGAAGGGCCAGCTGTCCTGAATTGCCAGCAGCATAATACCGGTGTAGAGAATGCCCAGCACGATGTTCGCCCACTGGTTTGGGCGGGCGGGCAGCAGCAGCGTGAGCCCCACCATAAGACTCGGAATGGCCATGAGCGCCGCCATACCCAGCAGGGCATTTTGAGAAACCGGCCCCAGGGCCGTTTGGCTGGCCAGCATGGCGCGCAGCTTACCGGGCGCGTACAACTCAAAATAATCCCCGTAGCTATATAAAAACAGCACCGAAGCCCACAGGGCTCCGAGCTTAAGACGGGTAGGCACTGGCCCATCAATGAGCGGGCGAAGGCGGCGGGCGGCGGGTTTGGCTGACATCTTTTAGCGGATTAGCTGCTTGGTGTTGCTGACACGGGTTTCGCCAGCGGCAGGGGTAGGGCCGGCGGCCCCGGCGGCGGGCACTTTGCCCAGCAGCAGCCACAGCGTCAGCGCGCCCTCCCCAACCAGCCCGGAAACCATTGGGTAGGGCGCGATAAAATGCACGAGCCGGGACGAGAGAAAGCTTAGCCAGCCCAACCCGGTGAGCACCAGCAGCGCCCCTAGCCAGCGCGGCAGCAGCCCGGAGCGCCAGATGAGGCAGCTCGTCAGCAGGCAATAAATACCAAAGAAGACCAGGCTCTTCACGGGGCCGGCCGGCAGTTCCAGCTCCTGCAACACGCCGACCCCGCACCCCACGAGGCTAATAACTGCCGCCAGCCGGGCCAGCACAGGGCCGGCCGCCACAAAGAGGCGGTACATGAACAGCGTTACGCCCGCGTAGAAAACCAGCGAAAGCAGGGTAGCCAGAGTACTGAGGCGCGGGGCGGCAACCAGCGCCCCCGCCATGCCCGCCACTATGGTGACCAGGTAGCACCAGCCCGCCAGCCGGGCGGTTGCGGTCAGGAAGCGAGGCGAGGGCATGGGCTACGAGCAAAAGCGTTGAAGATACTAACGGGCTCAGCATGAAAACGAAACCCTACCCGGCACGAGAGGCGCACAGCCGCAGCCCGGATAGCGCGCCAGCTGTGCGACCAAGCCAAAGGGTTGCCTGATAACCGGAAAAAGTGACAGAAGAGAAAACGCCGACGCACCTAGCTTACGCCGCCAGCGCCGCCGTCACGCGGCTCAGGTCGGCGCTTACTTTTTGCAGAAAATCCAGCTGCTCGGCCAGCGGGCCGGCGGCTTCGGGGGCAGCGGGGGCTTCGGCAGCATCGGGCGGCGGCGGGGGGGTAGGGGCCGGCGCGGTGGTGGTGAGGCGAGTCAGGCTGCGGCTGAGGGCGGCCTCGGCGCGCACTAGGGCGCGGCGGCTGGCGGGGGGTAGGGCGGCGGCGGGGCCGGCTTCTTCCCAGCCGGTAGTGATGGCTGAGATATTGGAAGACAAAATGTGGTTTAATACCACAAATTGGTGCACTTCAGTGGGGCGGCGGCGAGTGCGACGCGGCTCCGAGAGCATCCGCTGAAAGGCCGCCGCCAGATTGGCCGAGGCCACGTACACATCTTTGCGCAGCAGGCGGTAGGTAGTGGGCAGCACCTCGCGGCCAGCCAGGCGCTCGGCCAGCTGGCGCAGGTAGGCCAGGTTGGCACGCAGGGTGGCGGCTAGTAAGTCGGGTAGCTGCTCGCCCTCCCAGCGCGGAAACAGCAGATAGGCCGTAGCCAGCGCGATGGCGCAGCCGAGCACCGTATCGGTGAGGCGCTCCTCCATTACGCCTAAATAACCCAGCCCTAAAAAGCTAAATAGAATGAGTAAGTAGGCCGTGAGGAACACCACCGTAACCAGGTACTTGGTGCGCTGAAACGAATAGGCTACCACCATAAACCCCAGCAGCAGCCCGAAGCGCACGTTGCCGCCCGGCACCAGCCACAGCACCAGCACGCCCAGCGCGCCGCCCAGCAGCGTGCCCGCAATGCGCTGCGTATTGCGCTCACGGGTGAGGCTGAAGCCGGGCTTGAGCATGAACGTCACCGTCATCAGAATCCAGTAGTTGTGCGCGCCGTGCCAGAGCAGCTCGGCCACCGCGAAGGCCACGGCGCAAGCCACGGCCATGCGCACGGCGTGCCGAAACACCGACGAGCCCAGCGTCAGGTTTTGGCCGAAGGCCCGCCATTGCAGCTCCTGCCGCGCCACGAACTGCGCGTGGCTGGCCGCCCGGCCGGGGTCGGGGGGTAGGGCGGCGGCCTGCGCCTCGTCAAAATAGCGCCGGATGCTACCCACGCGCTGGCTCACGTCGCGCAGGTTGAGTAGTATTTTCTTCAGGACCAGGGTGCTCGCGCCTACGTCGGGGGGTAGGGCGGCGAGACGAGCTTGCAGGCGCGCCAGCTCGGGCTGCCGGTCGGGCGGCGGGCTGCCGGTCGGGCGGTTGGCCAAAATGGCGCTACCTAGGTAATCGAGGTCGGTGGCGAGGCGGCTAAGGAGGGCCTGCATGTCAGCCAGCACGCCCGTGTGGCCGAAGGCCGCGCGCAGGGCCGCGTAGTCGTAGTAGCCCGCCGCAATATGCTCGTAGAGGTCTACCGTTTCGGTGAAGGTGAGCACCAGGCGGCGGCTGGTGCTGGTGCTTTCGCTCACAATCTGGCGGGTGCGGAAGAGCAGGTCGCGCACGGCCTCCTGCTTTTCATTCACTACCACCTGCTGCGCCACCAGGCGGCGGTAGTCGTCGTCCAGGTCGGTGCCCGCCTCGTAAAATGCGGCCTTCCGCTGGAGAAAGCCCGCCACAGCGTGCAAGCATTCGCCCAGCGCCTGCTGCGCCACCCGGTAGGGCTGCACCCGGCCCTGCAACAGCACCAGCAGCAAATACCAGATGCCCCCCAGCGCCAGCAGCGCGGCGTGCCGCAGGCCCGCAAGCCCATCGGCGGGCGGGTGGGCCAGCGTGAGCACCATGCCTAACAGCGTAGCTGAGCCCACCGCTCCGGCTCGTGCGCCCCACACCAGCAGCATGGTGAGCCCGAAGCTCAGGGCCGTGAAGACCACGCCCAACGCCAGGCGGTGGGGAGCCAGCCCGCCCACTAGCAGCGCCCCCGCAAACACCAGCCCCAGGGCCGCCAGCAGTCCGTTACGCCGGTGCCGCAACGGCCCCGGCGTGTCGGTAATGCTCAGGCACAGCGCCCCAATGGCAGCCGTGATGCCCGCATCCAGCTGCCCCAATTGCAGGCCCGCCAGCGCTGGCAACGCCACAGCCAGCGTCGTGCGCAGCCCATCCGAAAACTGCTGGCTGAAGAAAAAATCCGTCAGGCGGCGGCGCATGGGAAGGAATTAATACTAACTCAAAGTAGAAGAGCCGCCAGCGCGTAGTCAGCCAGCAGAATGGAGATGATGGAATTGGTAACGGCCGCCGTGCTGGCCTTGCCCACTTCGAGCGCGCCGCCGCGCAGCGTGTAGCCTTTATAACACGAGATGGCCGACACTAAAAAGGCGAACACCACCGACTTTATCAAGGAAAAAAGAATGGTGTAGGGCTTAAACGAGTAGCGAATGCCCTCAATGTAGTCGGCCCCGGTCATGGAGCCCGAAAACTGCGTGGCGAGGTAGCCGCCCAGGATGCTCAGGTTCATGGCCAGGATGACGAGTAGCGGAAACACCAGCAGCGAGGCCAGCACCCGCGGCAGCACCAGGTAGGAGGCCGAGTTGATGCCCATCGCATCGATAGCCGAAATCTGCTCCGTAATGCGCATCGTGCCCAGGCTACCCGCTATGGCCGAGCCCACCTTGCCCGCCAGCACGATGGAAATGATGGTGGGGGCCAGCTCCAGGATGGTCATCTCGCGCACCATGAAGCCCACCGTGCTCATCGGAATGAGGGGGTTGACCATGTTATAGGCAATCTGCACGCAGGTGACGGCCCCGATAAAGGTCGAAACCAGCCCCACAATGAACACTGAGTCGGTGCCAATATCCACGGCCTCTTCCATCGTGCGCTGCCACAGCACCTGCCGGCGCTCGGGGCGCGTAACCATGCTCTGCATCAGCAGCACGAACCGGCCAAAGGCCGAAATCGGCCGGGGGCCCGTGTATTTTACGCCACTTAACATCACGCGCAAAGGTAACGGGTAGGGGTTAGGGAAGGCCGTTAAGCACTCAATACAACACGTCTTCGATGGGCTGCACGGGGCGGGGCGGGCTTGTCTCGCCCAGCAGCTCGCGCAGGTCTATCTCGATGCTGCGGCAGATGGCCGTTATCGGCACGTCGTTTTCGCGGTTATCGAAGGGGTCCTCGCTGTTGTGGCCTACCCGCTCAATGGTGTTATAGACCCAGCTCACAATCGCCGCGAAGGGCACCATGAGCCAAACGTGGTGGGAGCCGAGCGCCACCCGGCGGTCAAACTCCTCGACCAGGCCCAGGGGGAGCAGCGCCGCGAAAATCCAGACGAAAACGTAGCTAAAGTAGGCGTATTGGCGCGGAAAGGGCGTGTTTTTGATGCGCTCGCACGCGCCTTGCGCGTCGAGCAAATCCTGAATGGTAGTCATCATTTCCACGTGCCGGAACTCGGTAAGCAGACCCTGCTCGTGCAGGTCGAGCAGTTCGCGGCTCTGGCAGCGCAGCAGGTGGGTGGGCGGGTTGGCCATGCTGCGCAGCGCGCGCTCGGCCTTATTTTCGAGAAAAGGGGCCACGTCCGTGTCCCAGCGTTCGGCGGTTTGGCGGCGCAGGTGCAGGCGCAGGGCGTTGCACCAGGCCAGGTGCCGGTACACCAGCCGGCGGTGGGTAGCGGGCAGGTCGGCCGTGGCCGATATGTAGCTACCCGACAGGTTGCGCACAAAATCGAACGTTTGCAGGGTCCAGACCCGCGAGGTATTCACAACGGCTCCCCAAAGGCGCCGGCCCTCCCAGAAGCGGTCGTAGGAACCATTATTCTTAAAACCGATGTAAAAGGCTACGGCCGTGCCCAGCAACGCCACCGGCTGCCACGGAATATCCAGCCAATGCACATCAAGCGGCCCGTAGAGCAGGCAAATTAGGGCGTCGTAGGTGGCGAAGATGAGCAGAGGCCTCCACCCGTATTCTTGCCAAACAAACCGGGCACGAAGGTTTTTACGAACATACATAGGTCAACGTGCTAAAAGAGCATTTTACAAAGAAAAGCTTGCCATCGGCCTAGTTCGCTTCCTACCCTCCGCATTTGGGCCGCTATTTTGCTAGTGCTTAGCTCCTTCTCCTTTTTCATTTTATGTTCACTTTTCGTTTCTTGGTGCTGCTGGCGCTGGCCGCTACCCCCGCCCTGGCCCAAAAGCCCGCTAAGCTCAAGTACCCTACCCCCGATGCCAACCAGATTTACGACGCTGTGGAGCAGCCGGCCGTGCCCAAAGGCGGCCCCGCCGGCTACGCCCAGTACCTGGAAACGCACCAGAAATACCCCACCGCCGCCCTGCAAGCCAAGCAGGAAGGCACGGTGAACGTGAGCTTCGTAGTAGAAAAAAACGGCTCCGTAGGCGAGGTGAAGGTAGTGCACTCCGTAGCCCCGCTGCTCGACGCCGAGGCGGTGCGGGTCATTCAGTCGGCTCCGCGCTGGACGCCCGCGCACCAGCGCGGCGTGGCGGTGCGCCAGCGCGTAACGGCCCCGGTGAGCTTCGTGCTGGCCCCCGGCTCGGGCGAAACGGTGGAAGTGCCCACCAACCTGACGGCCTCGACCCAGCCCCTACCCCCCGGCGCGGTGGCGGCCGCGCCCGGCACTACGTCGGTTATCGGCACCACGGCCAACGGCACGGCCATCATCCGGCCCGAGAAATCGGCGCAGCCGGTGGGCGGCAACGTGGCATTTTTCTCCTGGATTGCGGCCAACCAACGCTACCCCGACCTGGCCCGCAAGCGCCACATGCAGGCCAAGGTGCCCGTGGAGTTTACGGTGCAGCCCGACGGCTCGCTCACCGATGTGCGCGTGGTGCAGAAGCACGGCTCGGGCATGGATGAAGAGGCCGTGCGCCTCATCAAGGCCTCCCCGAAGTGGGAGCCCGCCCTTTATCAGGGCCGGCCGATAAAGCAAAAGATGCAGTTGCCGGTTATCTTTCAGCTATAAGACTGCCGGGCAGAGGCCGGGCGGCTTGCAGCGCTTAGCTTCTGCCTTTATGTTCACCTCCCTAGCCTCCGTGTCCGCCCTGGCGGCTACCTCTGCCTACCCCCAGTACATCTGGCCCCACCAGCAGCGCTACCGCGAAGCGGCCCAGCACATTGCCCAGGCGCTGTTCGATGCCCTCGACGACGACCTGGAGCCCTACGTGCAGCTGCTGGCTCTACCCGCCGACCCCGAAGCCGGCCTGGCCGTGTGCCAGGAGCCAACCGACCCCGCCACCGAGCTGCCCGCCGCCGCCTTTGCTCACGCCGTAGCCCAGAGCTTAAGCTTACAGACGAGTAGCGAGCCCCCGGTGGCCCCGTTGCTCGAACCAGGCATGAGTACGAGTATGCTCCGCCAGCGCTACCAGAACCGTAGTATTTACGCGGCCGTGCAGGAGGTGCTGGACGAGCTGGATGAAACCGGGCCGGCTACCTACCAGCACTTCACGGGCTGGCCGGTGCGCGTCAACGACTACTTCGTGTTTACGCTGCTGCGGATGCGGCGCAAGCCCTTGCGCTCCTACCCCGCCCTGCAGCCCCACCGCTTCTACACCAACGGCCGGCCGCTGGCCAACTCGCTGCTAGTGGCCGCGCTCTACCGCTTCAACGAAGAGTGCGTGAAGTCGCTTACCGAGCCCGAGCCGGGAGCCGGCTTCCTCTTCCGGCCCCGCGAAACCGATGAGCTGCTGCGCGCCGCGGGCCGCAGCCTCCTCGATATGCCGGCCCACGCCCTGGGGGCCGACCCTGGGGTAGCGCAGCTTTTTACCACCCTCAACACCATCTCCAGCCTGCGCTACGAGGGGGCCGAGGGGGTAGGGCGGCTACTGCTGGCCCAGCGCGGCCACCCCAACGTGGAGGAGGTATTTGCGCTCACCTGCCCCACCGAGCTGAGCGACTACCGCGCCGTGCGCAAGCTGCTCGAAATGACCAGCCACGACGTGCACCTGCTCGCCGATGGCGAAAAGGTATACGCCCTGGGTCGCCAGGTGGGTCATTACGAGGCCAGCCGCGAAGACTTGTTCGACATTCACTTCGTGACGCACTACGCCTGGGAGTTTGCCCACGCCGGGCAGGTGCTGCTGCGCTCGCGCTACGGCCTACCCACCCTGCCCCGCCCGCGCCTCAACCGTGCCCGCTTCAAGCGCGACCTCAAGCGGACTTTCCCCGAGATGCGCGCCGAAAAAAGCCTGCTGCTCTGGGAAGTGGTGCTCGAAGCCAGCCGCCAGCCCAAGGGCACGCTGCTCGTCGTCACCACCGAAGCCCTGGCCGAAGCCGACCGCCTCAAGCTCCAATGCACGCTCATTGAGCCGGTGCCCCTCACGCCGCTCATCACCCAGCTCATCACCAGCATCGATGGCGCGGTGCTGCTCGACCCAGAGGGCTACTGCTACTCCATCGGCGTGATTCTGGATGGCAAGGCCAGCGGCCACGGCACCAGCACCCGCGGCGCGCGCTTCAACTCGGCCGTGCGCTACGTCGAAAGCTCGCCCTACCCCTGCCTGGTAGTCGTGGTGAGTGAGGATGGCATGGTGGACGTGCTCACCAAGGAAAACCTGGCCGAAAGCCGGCAGTAAGGGGTAAGAGTGCTTCCGGGCTACTTCTGAAGTGAATAGAGGGCCATTGACGGAGGCCTTTAAGTGGCTCTTAATCTGATTTATGGTTAACAAAGGAGCAGTAGACAGTTAAGGTGCGCTTAACTTTTGGCCGCCTGCTTAAAAGACCCCTGCCAGCTATGCATAAGTAGCCGGAAGGGGCTTTTTCCTTCCCGAAGCCCTCGTAAGCATCTTGAAAGTATGGGTAGCCCGGAGGGGCTTAGGAGCCCTTTGGCGGTACTTACGGAGGCTTCGGGAGGACTAGCGGGTCCTGATGGGGCAAGCGGAGATATTTTACTGCTTTCCTATCTAGCTTTACCAGAGGTATTCATTAGCAGCTTTCTCCTAAACTTTCCCCAATGGCCTTTACCGCAACCCTCCAACTTACGACCGAAGCGGCCACCTGGGCCGTCCGCGAGTTTCACTGGGCGCTCGTGCAAAATATCGACGAGCAGACCCGGCCCCAGGCCGGCGTACACGGCGGCCAGCTCAGCCTGGCTCTCGACCACCTGCACCACCCCGTGCTGGATGCCTAGATGGCCAGCCCTACCAAGCTGCTTGATGGCAGCCTCACCGTGCTGGCGGCCGATGGGCACCGCTTCCGCACGGTGCGCTTCGAGAATGCCTTTTGCGTGAGCGAGGGGCTGCACTTCGACTCCACCGGCCTCGGCCCCTCCGCCACCATGTCGCTGCTGATTTCGGCCGAGCGCCTGGATATCGATGGGGCCGTGCAGGTGGATAATCACTGGCCCCTCTAGGTATTTTTCACTTGCTTTTCTCCTCCTTCGATGGCCTCCTTTCATGCCCTGCTGGTGCTCGGTGACTACTCGTCGCCGGGCAGCCTGGCTTGAGCCAGCCCCATTACCCGCTCGACATCTGCACTCACCACGTGCAGCAGAACACCGGCCCGCGCGGCAAAGCCAGCGCCGCCGATGCCGACCTGCTCCACTGGGCCAACGACCCGCTCAAGCGCCTGACGTGCTGCGTGGTTTTTGTGGACCTCGACGGCCAGGGGCCTTCCCTGGTGCTGCGCCTCGACCGGGCCACCTGCGTGAGCTACTCCGAGCACTTCCAGCCCGATGCCAGCGGCAACGTGGCCTACTTCTGCCAGCTCAGCATCGTGGCCGAGCGCTTTACCAAGCAGGGCACCGAGTTTTTGAACAACTGGCCGTCGTAGCCGGCCGGCTGTCACTTTTTATTTCTGCGCCCATATCTCCCCGCGCCCTACCCGGCTGGCCGCCCGGCCCCGGCCCTACCCCCCCCGCCCAGGCCCAGGCGGCCCACCAGGCCCAGCTGGCCGCCACCCTCCGGCGGGCCGTGACCAACAGCGAGCGCGCCCTGCGCGCCCTGCGCGTGCCAGATGCCCCCGCCCGCGCCGCCCGCCAGCAGCTGGCCCTGAGCGCCGGTCGCCGCGATGCTACCCGCCGCAATCAGCTCGATACGCTGGCGCGGGCGGGCCACGCCCGCTACGCCAGCCGGCTCACGGCCCAGCCCTACGCCACCATTGGGCCGGGAATGACCCCAGAGCAAAGGCTCTGGCAGCACGTGGTGGCCACCATGCCCTACGAGTTGGCCCTGATGGCCCGCCTGGACCCGGTGACGCGCTCGATAGGCGGGGCCGTGGTGGTGGGCAGCGTGCAGGCCGCCCCGCTGGCCTACACCGCCGTCGAAGATGCCACGCTGGCCGGCCTGCAAAACAGCGCCGCCCTGCTCAAAAATAATGGCGCGGCCATCGCGGCTCATTTGCGGGCCGTGACTTTGAAGACGTTTCTCCAGGGAGCTGTTATCAATGGGGGTCGGGCAAGGGGTAGGCAACTACATTGTCAAGCACGATGCTATCGAGGCCGGGCTGAACATTAACCTTTTATCTGCTGCTGCATCTGGCTTGGGCGTCCCATTAACTTATAATTCGTTATTTTCAGCAGGCTTTAGCTTCTCTCCGTCAAAGGGTTTCAAATCAATAGTCACTGGTAGTATCAGCACTTATGAGTTTGAGCGGGATGCTGTTTTCAACTACACCTTCGGCAAAGTAGCGGCGGGCTTTAAGCTGCCGGAGGGGTGGGGCGGGCGCGCGTGGTTCGGCTTGAACAATCTGCCCAAAACGCAGCTCATGAGCGACGGGGTGGGCTTTGGCACCTACCAGGCCATGCTGCGCCTGGGCCCTGTCACGGGCTACGGGATGGGCGTGGGCCTGAACACGGGCCTGGAGCAGGGCAACCGAATCCTGCTAGGGGCGGCCAAAAAAGTGCTCAGTGCCAAGCTGAAAGAAAAACTTCCAGATGCCCATAAAAAGCCATGAGCACGCATGATGAATTTATCAACAGCCTACCTAAATGGCTTCAAGATGTATTAGCAGTAGCAGGAGCAGTCATGTTCATTGGTGGCTTTGGCTACTACTTTGTGTCTTCTCATGCCCTCAATGCTAACCCCCGCTACACGATTGGCTATGTAACGGGCACGGATTACGTCGTCGGCCCCAGCTCGCACAGCGTGGCCTTCTTCACCTACTCAGTAGGCGACTCCACCTACCATAGCAGCTCGGACGGCGACCTGGCCGAGGGCTGCACCCGCTGCCTGGTCAAGTTCGCCGCCGCCGACCCCACCAACAAGGAGTTTTTTAACAAAGTCTGCGTGCCCGACAGCATCGCCCGCGCCCCGGCCCTGGGCTGGACCGAGCCGCCCTTCCCCGTGCCGGGGGAGTAAGACGGGCCGGGTCATAAAAGGCGGCCCAATTGGTCGCTACCCTGGCCCCCGGCCGGGCGCTCTTCCCCAACCACCACCCGAGCCTGCCCAATAAAACAATTTTTTCTATCAACCCCTGCCTGGTGGTGAGCGAAGACGGCATGGTGGACGTGCTCACCAAGGAAAACCTGGCCGAAACCCGGCAGTAAAATTCTGACAAAGCCACTTAAAAAGACCGCCTCAATACTCCGGACGGTCTTTTTAAGTGGCAAAAGTCTTACCCCCATGCCCGCCAAGGTACTTGTCCGTATATCTTAGCTTTCACTGCCGGCCCTGACGAAAGCCGCCGGCCAGTAGTAACCCTTCGGCAGAGCAGGTAGTGCAGGCTAAGGCTTGCCTTTAGTAGTATCGCGGGGCACTTTGGCAGTATCGCGGGGCACTCGGATAGTGTCATGGGGCAACACCGGCGGCTTGGGTAGGCGCGTGGTGTCAGCGCTCAGGCAGGTGAGGCGCACGGGCCGACTTAGCGGCACCCGGCACCCGGAGCTGCTCGAATCAGTGGCTGTTACGTATTCAATGAACACGCGCTGGCCATCACGGGTTTTGGGCAGGAAAGACTGCCACAGCTGCCCCGTAGGCCGAAGCAGCGCGCCCGGTTCGCTGGCCAACTGAAGGACGAAACTGCGGCAGCTGTCGCGGGTGACGAAGCTGCGCACCGTGGCCGGAATGGAGCAGTGCGGGCCGGGTACTTCGGACTGGTGCTGGCAGGAGGCCAGCAGGCTACCGAAAGCCAGGGCCGGCAGCCAAGCGGCGGCGAGCCGCGTAAAAAAACGTTGTAGCATAGGAAAGAGGGGGGCAAGTGGAATCTCCTAGGCTTGACCGCCCGCTCGCCGGGCGCGTTGCGTGAGTCAGAGATATTTTTGGAGCCGACCGCAGCAGGACCGCGCCGACAAAAATGAAGACGAAAACGCCCAGCATGAACCAGGGATACACGTTCGAGCGCATCCCCCAGATGCGCGAGACCGAGGGCAAAAAGCCCACGTACTCGACCGAGACTTTGGAGCCGCTCCTGACCGGCTCGTATCCTCCGGTGGTATCTGCTGAAGCGCCCTCAATCAGGAGGCCGTCGCGGAGGTCGTCCCCTGCATCGCCGGCATTATCTCCTACGTAAGGGGTTCCTCGTCTCAACTGGCCGCCGGGCAAGGCGTAAGTGTACTGAAATGCGACTATTGGCCGAGTGCCATAGTCCTTATGCAAGCCGCCGACGGAGGAACTTGAGCCGGTGCTTCCCAGAATTGGCGTTGCTTCCAAGCTTGTCACCGTGCCTAAAGCGTGCTGCGGGGCCAGAAATAGCAGGGACTTGACATCGGCCCCAAAGGCGCAGTTGAATCAGAACAGCAGCATACCAAAGTTCAGAAAAAGCCAACCGAGCTGGGTAGCCAGCAGCAGATATAGCACTACCCCCAGCGGCACGGGGCGCGGCGGCGGGGCGAGCAGGCGCGGGGTGGGGCGCGGTGCTGCGTGGGGGTCCTGCTGGCTCATTTCACGATTACCCAGTGGCCATTAATCAGAGAGAGGTAGACATCGAAGGTGGTGGTCCCGCCATCTTTGTCTGGCGTGGACGTAAAAGCCGGGTGGCCGTTCGGGGCGTGAACGCGGACTACTCGCCCGCCGCCATACAGAGCGTACTCCAAAGCCTCGTAGTTAATCGGGCTGAGCCCCCAATTCGGCCAGCGGAACTGCTCCTCGTAAATTTTGCGCTGGTCGCCGGCAGGGTCTCCCAGCGGCAGGCCAAAACCGACTTCCTGGTCGTGGGCTTCGGAGGTGAGTAGTGCCGTGGTTTCTGCCGCATTTTTAGTTTTAAGTGCCTCATAAAGCCGTTTAGTCTGGGCGTTGATGCCGGCCTTGTCCAGCGTCGCCAAGCTTAGCTTGGTGGCATTCTGCCAACTCAACGGCTCCGAAAGCGGGGTGGTCTGGAACTGGCCGCGGACGCTCGGCAGGGGCAGCTGAGCGTCTTTCATCTTCCAGTCATAGCTATAGAGCACCTTGCCCTTCCCGTCGCCGCCGCCCTGACCAGGAAAGGCGGTGACATCAACGTGGATGGCGGCATTTCCGAGGGGCTGGGCCTTACCCTGGGGCGGTTTTGCCATCACGGTGATGATGTTTTCCGAACCGGTGAGCAGGTCGTTGACAACGTGTATCCCGGCTCCGTTTTCCTCTTCGTTCATAATAACGGGCATGTCATTGACCCGCACATCCAACCGGACGCCATCGTAATTGGCCGTCAACTGGTAGTAGTCCCTGGCTTTCCTTTTTGCGGAGTTGCCAGGGCTGGGCGCTGAGACCGGCGCAACAGCTTTCGCTGCTGCGGTTTGAGTTGCGGGCTCGGCCTGGCAGGCACCCAGCAATGCTGCTCCCAAAATCACCCATAAAGCGTAGCGAAGAGTATCCATATTTTTCTCGCTCCTTTCTCAGGAGATTAAATTGACAGCGGTGACAGGCAGGAAAGCATCCTTCCCGAAAGTTGTGGAGTAATTACGTTTACCCCAAACGTAAACAAGCAAGCAAGAAGCGGCTTTACTCCTATCTCCGAGACGGCTCGCGGCCGGGGCCGGGTCCTCTTTAAGCTCGAAGCCAACTGACCCTACCCGGTGAGCGCGTGCCAGGTGTAGAAGATTGCCGCCCAGTGATACCAGAGGTAGGCCGCGCTGATGAGAAAATCCCCAACCGGCAGCAGCAACACTACTACCCACGCCAGCGGGCCAGGCGCGTGGAGCTACCCGTCCCGGATGCCCAGCAGGCGGGGGGCCGGGTCCGTCAGCGGCAGGCTCAGGAGGTGTCCGGCCGGTCCTCCAGGGTCTGGCGCTTGGTATTCTCCACGCCCGCCCCCAGCAGGAACCCGACGCGGCGCAGGTTCCTGGGCGTGGACCACAGCAGCCCCACCCCAATGAGCGCGAAGACGAGTACCCCCAAGGCGTAAGCGGGGTAGACGTTGGAGCGCATTCCCAGGACGCGGGAGGCCGTGGGGAAGGCGCGGACGTACTGCACCGGCACCAGCAGGCCGACCGCGACATCCTCGCGTTCCCCCGTGTACTGGTCGGGGGGTAGCGGCTGCGCACCCGTCCACAAGTTACTCCCGGCGGTCTCGACGGTCAGCCCGAACTCCGCGGTATCGCCCTGGCAGGAAGTCCCGTGCCCGGTCCTGCCGCCGGGGAGGGGGTAGGTGTAGTGGACGGTAAAAATCGGCTGGGTGCCGGTCGAGTAGCGCGGGTCGCCAGCGACGTAAGAGGTGCCGGTTCCTGCGATGAGCGGTGTCCGCTCGAATCCGGTGACGGTGGCGGCGACGGTGCGGGTGGGGGCGAAGAACAATACGGCTTTAACGTCCGCCCCGAACGCGCAGTTGAACCAGAAGGCAAACAGGCCGACGCCTAAAAAGAGCCAGCCCAACTGGGTCGCCAGCAGAACGAGGTACAGCGGAAGCAGGCGCGGCACCGGCCGCGGCGGCGCGGCCAGGCGGGGAGCTTCGGTACCCGCCTGGGGTAGGAACTCATCCGCTGGGGGTCGGTTTTTCAAAGCACCAGGGTCCACTGGCCGTGGAGCAGGGCAACGCGGACGGTAAATTCGGAGGTGCTCCCATTGGCGTCCGGGGCGGAGACGAGCGGGGCGCTGCCGTTAGGGTTCGCCACGGCCACAATTCGATTATCCGCACAAAGATGATACTGAAGATGGGCGTAATCCACGGGCTTGACGCGCCAGTGTGAATCAGCAAACTCTTCCTGGTACCGCCGCTTTTGGCCGGCCTCGATGTCGGCCAACGGGCGTCCCAAGGCAATGGACGCATCCCGTGACGAATTGCGCAGCAGCTCGCTGAGCTGGCCCGCGTCCTTGGCCGCCAGGGCAGCGTAGTAGCGCTTGACGAGTGCGTTGATAGCCGCTTCCGATTGGGCATTCAGGGTAATTTTCGGCGCGGCCTGCCAGCTCAAAGGCTCGGCGCGCACCACCGGCGGCAGCACGGCGTGAATCGTGGCGGGCAGCGGCTTGGCCGGGTTAGTCTGCCGCCACTCGTAGTGGTAGACCAGCTCCGGCTTGCTGGTTCGCACGCGCCCGAAAGCATTGATGTTGAAGATGACAAACGCGCCAGCGGGCGGCCGGGCGGCCCCTTTGGGGGGATGCAGCGTAATGGTGAGGTGGTTTGGCTCACCCAGCAGAAACGTGTTCAGGAGTTGCCCGCCGCTGCCGCCCTCGTCGGACTCGACGGAGATGCCATTAATCTCAACGTCGAGGCCGAGTTCGTCCGAATGCACCTCAGACTGATAGAATTTCATGCTCCCGCTTTCTGCGGGTGAAGTAGGTTTTTGGGTCTGGGCGCGAACGAGGCCGCCCGCCACCGGAGCTGCCAGCACCGCTACGCCGGTGAACAGGGCAACGCCAACGAGCTTGGTGGCAATGCCGATACTTTTTGACTTGATGATGCGCCTTATCATACTAATGATTTGGTGATATTGTCTCGGTTCAAGCTGCTGCCTGCTGCGAGTTGCAGCCAAGTAAAAACAAAAGTAAGTGGCTCTTATGCGTGGTGTTAGTCTTCAGCAAGGAGAGTGCCTTTTGCCCAAACCGTACCTGAGGGAGTCGGGTAAAAATGGACACGGAGAAAGCGCCTGGAGCTTACCACGGGCACATTGCCGGGGCCGGGAAGTATTCTTCGCTGAAGAACTTCCCGGTTGGCCCGTCCGGGCCCAGTAGCGCGTACTTCACGATGCGCTGCCCGGCCTCCTCCACCGTGCTGGTGCCCTGGTGGCCCGTGAAGTCGGTTTTGGTGTAGCCGGGGCACACCGCGTTGACCTTAAAAGGGGTGTCGCGCAGTGCGTAGGCTAGGTTGATAGTGTACATATTCAGGGCCGTTTTCGACGCCTGGTACACCGGAAAACGGTAGGCGAAATTATCATTGTCGAAGTCGGCGTACAGCGTCAGGGACGCCATTGCGCTGCTCACGTTGACGATGCGCGGCTGCGGCGACTTGCGCAGCAGGTCCACAAACGCCTGCGTGACCCCGGCCACGCCGAACAAGTTGGTTTCAAACACGGCTCGGAATTGCTCCAGCGTGGCTTCCAGGGCCAGCTGCGACATGCCGCCGGAAATACCGGCGTTATTCACCAGCACATCCAGAACCGGCGTTTTCTCGCCAATCGTCACCCTGGCTGCCCGGATGGAATCGGGATTAGTGACATCCAATTGCACGGCTGCGAGGTTAGCGAGCCCGGCGGCTTGGAGCTGCTGAACGGCGGCTTCCCCGCTTGCCAGCTCGCGGCTGCCGAGGTACACGAAGAATCCGTGCTGAGCGAGGAGTTTGGCGACTTCCAGGCCAATGCCCTTATTAGCACCCGTTACCAAGGCTGATTTCATGTGCGGAACTACTTGAATTTAAAAAGAAAAATGAACCGGCGGAATCCTTCCGGCCGGGCAAACTAGTGGGTATGCCAGGGTTATTGCCGCGTCGGCTTAGCCAACTGCCGGCCGGTGGCCCGCCCCCGGCCCAACCAGGGCGGTAGGGGGGTAGCCAAACTGCTTTTTGAAAGCCACCGAAAAATGCGCTAGGTTCTCAAAGCCCACCTCCAGGTACAGCTCCGCGGGCTTGCGCTTTTTCTCCGCCAGCTGGTAATGAGCCAGCGTCAGTCTTTTCTGCGTGAGCCAGCGCTGAGGGCTTAGCTCAAAGGCTTTTTTAAAGTCCCGCTTGAAGGTGGTCAGGCTGCGGCCGGTCAGGTAGCTGAACTTGGCCAGGGGGATGTTGAACCGATAGTTAGCTTCCATAAAATCGACCAGGTTGATTTTGCCGGGCTCGGCGAAGTCGGCCAGCACGCCATCACTGCGCGGGTCGAGGCTGCGCAGTATCTCCATAACCTCCGTTATTTTCACGGCGAGAACCCGCGCTGGCAAGCGGTGTTCCAGCTCTAGGTAGGGCAGCAGGGAGGCGAACAGGCTCCGTAAAAGCGGGCTTTGGGAGAAAACCAGCACGCCGGTGGCCGCCGGCCGGCCGGGCTCCGGGGCGTGTTGCGCGTAGTACGCCCGCACCAGGGCCGTGGGCAGCTTCATCAGCACGGCCTGATACGCAACGCCGTCCTTCGGATATTTCAGCAGGGTTGCCGGTTGGTGGCGGGGTAGCAGCAGCGTGTCGCCCGCGCCGCAGTAATGCGTGCGGTCGGCCTGCACCACCTTCAGTTCGCCGGCCAGCACCCCCACCAAAACGTTATCCTCAAAGGTCGTCTCCCGCCCGTAGCGCCGGTCGCCGCTGCACACGACAACCATTTCCGCGTAGCGATTCAGCTGCTTGACGTTCATCGGGGAGTGCGGTTAGTTGCCTGCCGGGCAGCCTGCTTAAATTAAGAAGCGCTGCTTGACCATGCAAAATTAGTCCGCCCTGAACCGGAGAGCTTTGCTCAAAAGGCCGGATATGCTTTGCTCAGCGGGCCGCCTGCGCCGTGGGCTACCCCGCCGGCTACGCGCTGGCCCGCGGCCGGGCGCTCCTCCCCTACCCCCTCTACCCGGCCAAACAATTTCTCCACCCAGCCCCCGCCGGCCCTAACTTCTTTGCCCTGGCCCGGCCTGCCGCCCGCCCAGCCAGCGCCGGGGTGCGCCGGAGGCTTCTATTTGGTTAGTTAATAACCTCCGAAGTACCGTCGCCTACCCCCTAGGTAGCGCGACGTACTTCGGAGGCACCTTTTGCTACTTCGGAAGTACGTCGCGCTACCTCGGAAGCACGTCGCGCTACTTTCGAAGTAGCAAAAGGTGCTTCCGAAGTGCGCTGCGCTACTCCGGAGATAGCAAAAGCTACCCCGGAGGTACGCGCACGTACCTCCGGGGTAGCAAAAGGTGCCCCGGCTGGCTCTACTTATCGGCGGCCGATGGCGGGCGGCCCACCCCCTAAGCCGCGGCCGGCTCGGCGAAGCCCGTGGAAACGGTCAGGTCCTTCCACTGCGCCATATCGGCCTGCATCGCCTTAATTTTCCTGTTCGTCACGTCGTAGGCATCCTGGCCCAGCAGCAAGTGCAGGGGCGGATTTTCGGCGGCGGCGACCTGGATAATGGCGGCTACGGCCTTCTGCGGGTCGCCGGGCTGGTTGCCCTTTAGCTGCTGGGTGTGCGCCGCTTCCGACTCGCGCACCGCAGCGTATGCATCCAGCTTGCTTTCGGCCAGCCGAAGTGAGTCGGCCGACAGAAAATCGGTGCGGAAATAGCCCGGCTCCACGATGGTGACCTTGATGCCGAACGGCGCGACCTCAGCCGATAACGACTCGGACAGCCCCTCCACAGCAAACTTGGTAGCGCAATAAATACCCCAGCCGGGAAAGGCCCCGGTAATACCCGCGATGGAGGAGAAGTTGATAATGTGCCCGACCCGCTGCCGGCGCAACTGCGGCATCGCCTGGCGAATGACGTGGAGCGTGCCGAACACGTTCACGTCGAAATTGGCTCGCGCCTCGCCGTCGGTCAACTCCTCTAAGCTGCCCAGCTGCCCGTAGCCAGCGTTGTTCACCACCACGTCGAGCCGCCCGAACCGCGCGATAGTGGCCGCGATGGCCGCGCCCACGCTGCTTTCGGTGGTCAGGTCCACAGCCAGGGGTAGAAAGTTGGCTGAGTCGGTGTTGGCGGCGCGGCGCAGCTCGGCCACGTCGCGCGAAGTGGCGGCTACCTGGTGGCCTTGGTGCAGGAGCTGGTTAACCATTTCCAGCCCGAAGCCTTTGGAAGCCCCGGTAATAAACCATACCTGGGGGTTGTTTTGGGAAGTATTCATAAGAAGGAAAGAGGTCCGCGAAGTGGCTCGCCGGACGCCCACAAAGGTCCGCCGCCCTACCCCCCCGAGCTTACCCATTCCAAACGAATACTTACCCAATTCAAACCCGCCGCACGGACGACGGGGCCAGCCCGGTCTGCTTCTTGAAAAAGTAGTTGAAGTGCGCCGGCTCGTCAAAGCCCAGGCTATAACCCACCTCGGCCACGTTCCAATTGGTGTGCCGGAGCAGGGCTTTGGCCTCGCCGGCCAGGCGCTCGGCGATGTGGGCGGTGGTGGTTTTGCCGGTTGTGGCCCGCACGCAGCGGTTGAGGTGGTTGACGTGCACCGCCAGCTGCCCGGCAAAGTCACTGGCCGAGCGCAAACGCACCCGCTGCGCCGGCGACTCGATGGGAAACTGCCGTTCCAGCAATTCCGTGAACACGGCCGTGAGGCGCGACTGCGCATCGGGGTGCTGGTAGAGCGCGTCGGAAGGCCGCAGCTTCAGGGCGTAATGCACCAGCTCGGCCGCGTAGTTGCGCACCAGGTCGTATTTGAGGGGGTAGTCGGAATTAATTTCGGCCAGCATCTTCCCGAACAGTGCACTCACCTCCGCATCCTGCGCGGCCGTAAGGGGGTAGGCCGGCCGGCCGCCGGGCCGGAAAATTGGCAGTTCCGTGAGCCCCGGCCCCGCCTGCCCACCAAAGAATTCCTCCCGAAAGATGCAGAAAAACCCGGTCGCGTCGTCCGAGAGGGCCTGCCAGGTGTAGGGTACCTGGGGGTTGAAAAAGAGCAGCGTCGGCCCGTCCACCTCCAGGCTTTTGTCGGCGTAGTGGTAGGCATTGCGCCCCCGGATGAGGGTGATTTTATAAAAATCGCGCCGGCTGTACTGTACCGGCTTCTCGTTTGGGGCCAGGCAGTCTTCCAGCCGAAACACGTTCACCTGCCCGCTATCGGGCGGTAGGTTATCGGGGCGCTTTTTGAAGTTGTGCTGGTAAAAGTCGGTCAGGCTCTCGGGCTTCGGCATCCGGCAAAGTTACCTAATTCAAGCCGCCTACCCCACCTCCTTCTTCGCCCGAAACGACCACGTGACCCGGAACACGGCCACCACGTCGCCGGCCTCGTCGCGCCCGGTGCTGGTGCAGACTACCGTGCGGCCCTCGCCGGTGGCGCGGCTCTCGGCCACGGCCTGGGCAATGGCCGCGCCGTCGGGGCAGGTGAAGGCGATGGTGCCCACGGCTTTCTTGCTGAATTCGGCCGTGAGGCCCACCACCAGCATGGATACTGCCCTACCCCCCTGCACCTGCATCATGGCCTGCATGCCGGAGGCCAGCTCGGCCGCCATCGCCAGGCAGGCGAAGTAGATGCTGCGAAAGGGGTTTTGGGTCAAATACTTATAGCGCACCGTTACGGTCGCCGCCTCAGGCGTGAGGCTCACCAGGCGCAGGCCCGCCAGCCAAGCCATCGGCAGCTTGCGCAGCATAAAAAGCCGCAGCTTGGCCGGGCTCAGCACCTGCCGGCGAAAAGCCGCGGCGGCCGGCGAGTCGGCGGTCGGGGCAGGGGGTAGGGCGGCGGAGTCAGGCATGGGGCAGGGGGTAGGGCGGCGTAAAGCTACCTTTTTTTGGGAATGCGCGCCGGCGCGGGCTTTATGACCAGTTCCTGGTACCCGAAGGTAGAGTCGGTTTCGCGGGTAAAAATCAGGCCCGGCAGCGCGGCCAGCACGATTTCGGCGGTCGTGTACACCCGGCAGCCGTCGAGCAGGTGGCCGCCCAGCGTGCGCCCGGTACTGTCGCTCACGCTCAGGTGCAGGTGCCCGCCCCCACTCGCCGCGAGCGTACCCACCAGCGACACTATCTCAAAATGCCCCTGATACAGCGTGGCGGCCTCCTGGTTGGCCAGGCGCAAGCGCACGCTGGTGAGGCTGCCCACGCAGGTCAGCACCGCGCCCGCCTCCATGCGGTGCGCCGCCACGAAGGCCAGCAGCTGCTGGCGCAGGTCGTCGCCGGGCCGTAGGCGTAGCGCGTAGGCTTGCAGGCTGGAGGAGGGGGTAGGAGGCATGGCCGGGGAACCTGCCTGCCCCAGCGCCGGGCCGGCCAGGCAGCTGAGTAAAAGAAGAAAGAGGGGACGCATCACCCCACAAAGCTATTTGCTAAAGCGCACCGTGCCGTAGCGCACCTTAATGTTGACGTTGCCCGCGCCGCGCGCCGGCAGCTGCCCGCCATATATACCCATCACGTCGGCCACGCCATCGACCTGGCCGCCGGTCGAGAGCACGCGCACTTGCTTTTTATCCACCAGCAGCTGGCCCTGCTCGGTGCTCACGTCGAAGCGAAAGCTGGGGGTAGCCTCGGCAAAACCCAGCCGGATGGTGCTGTAGCCGCCATCGAGCGTCACCTGCCGGAAGTTGGCCCCCAGGTCGCGCACCTCAAAGTCGGGGCAATAGCGCACGGCCATATCCAGGCCCTCACTCAGCTTATCGACGCTAAAATGCGAATAGCCCGACGAGCCCCGCAGGGTGCGCACAGTGCCCAGCGCCACGTCGCCGTACTTGCTGTGCACGGTCAGGTCGCGTACCGTGCCCATGTCCACGTCCGAATAATTGGTGCGTAGCTCAATCTGCTCGCCCGCGTCGAGGCGCAGCCGGGCGTAGTCGGCTTGCAGCAGCGCCTGCCGGACAAAGGGCAGCGTTGCGTCGCCGTTGGCAATGTGCACTACATTGCCGGTACTGTTCAGGCGCGCCGTGCGCAGCGTGCCGTAGTTCACATCGAGCTGCACCGGCCCTTGCCAATCGTCGGCCACTATCACTTCCACAAACGACGTTTTGAGGGCCAGCGCCGTCGTATTCGGCAGCCACACGGTGTAGTTGACCTCGTAGCGGCAGCCCGCGCCGCTGCACCGGCCCTTCAGCCCCGGCCCAAACTGCGAGCTGACGGCCACGCCGCCCGTGCGCGCATCATAATCGAGCCACTGCACACTCAACCCCGCTAGCAGCTGGGCAGCAGCGGCCGGCGTCTCGGCGCGGGCAATTAGCTCGGCCTCTACTTTCATTTCGGGCTTGTTCCAGGTGTTTATCCGCACATGCCCGTAGTGCGTATCCAGCGAGAAAGCCTGCCCCGGCTTCGTCACTCGCAGGCTCCGGCTGAAGCGCCGCCGCTGCTCGATGGGCGGCGCGGCGTCGTCGGCTCCCGTGCGCGGGGCGGCAGTCGGGCCGTCTTGGCTACCGCCCGTCACGGGGGCCAGGTAATACGTTTCCGGCCCCGGCTGCCCTTGGGCTCGCGCCCCGCCGGCCAGCATAACCAGGCACAGGGCTACCCCCCCCGCCCAGCTTCGGCTATCGTGCATGGCGAGGCACTGCATTATCGGCTACTACCCGGCTATCGGCCAGCGAGTAGTCGCTACCGGCACCGCCGGCCAGCTTCGTGGGGTCGGTGCCGTGTAGCTCCAGTTGCCGGTCCAGGATGTCAAGGCGAATCTGCAGGTTGCGGTTCATGGCCGTCAGCACCACGTCGGGCTGCGGGTGCCGGGGTAGCTCGCGCTTCAGCTGCTGGTAGCTCGAATCGAGCCCCACCAGCTCGCGTGCCCACTCGGCCGTGGCGGCCGGGGCCAGCTGCGCCAGCTGGGTTTTGCGGTCGTTCAGCTGCGCAATGTAGTAGCGCTCCATGCCATGCACCGCCGTGTCGAGGCGCGCGTCATCGGCTCCGTTGCTTTGGGCGGCTAGTATGGCGGCTGGCTCACTGGTATAAAGCGCGGCATCGGAACCAGTGCCCAGCGCGGCGCGGCCAGCGGGCGTAGCTACTACCACTAGGCTTTGCTTGGCTTTCCAATTTTCCCCTACCCCCGCCGCCACTACCAGCGCCGCCAGGGCCGCCGCGATGCCATAGTGCTGCCACCGCTCCCACCACGCGGGCAGCGGCGCTACCACTGGTGGGGCAGGCGAAGCGGCGTGCAACAATGGCCGTTCAGGCGCAGCCTCGCCATGCAGCTGCTTGTCGAGCGCCGCCCATAGCTCAGGCCGCGGCTCATGCAGGTCGAAATCGGCCCGGTGCCGCTCGGCGTATTTTTCTAGCGAATAAGGATTAATAGGTTCCATAGTACATAAGCTCCCCGTTGCGGCCTGCTTTGCTTGTAAAGGCGGGGCTAATACGGTTACCCGGCAGCAAAGGCCGGCGGCAATGGGTGGGAAAAGGTAAAGAAAAGAGCCTCTGCGAACTGTCTGATAGAATCAGCCGGGCCTCAGCTGAGCCCACGCTCGGCAGCCAGCTCGCGTAGCCGCTGCCGCGCCCGACTATACTGTGACTTGGAAGTTGATTCCGTGATGCCCAGGATACCAGCTATCTCCAGGTGGTCGTAGCCTTCCAGTAAGTATAAGGACAACACTACCCGATAGCCATCCGGCAGTTCCTGAATGCAGCGCCGCAGCACGTCAGCCCGATACTGCTGCTCGGCGGCATCTTCTCCGGCGTGGGGTAGGGCGGTTTCGGCGGGGGTAGCTTCGTGGTGAAAGTCTTCGAGCGGCACCAGCTGCAAGCGCCGCTGCCGCAGGCAATTAATACTCTTATTAACGACTATCCGCTTGAGCCAGGCCCCGAATGACGAGTCACCCTTATACCCGCTCAACTCCCGAAACGCGCTCAAAAATGACTCCTGCAACACGTCTTCTGCCTCCGCATAGTCACCCGTAATGCGTAGCGCCGCGTTAAACATCGCCTTTGAGTAGCGCCGGTACAACTCGGCCTGTGCCTGGCGGTCATTCACGCGGCACCGCTCCACCAGCGGCGCATTTATATCAATGTACGCGACGGCTTCCATACGGGCTGCTTGGCGGGGGTAGGCTAGGATAGTTGGAATACTTACACAGACAGCGCCCACCGGCGCAAGGTTGCACGGCATGTGGCGTAGGCTCTGCGAGTCCGCGCGTGGAAACGTTGTTCAATAATATCACTCACGGACTCACAGAGTCCATGCCACAAAAAAAGGGGACGCTCCTTACGGTGCGTCCCCTCTCTTACATTAAGAAGCTGAAACTACTCAGCATTCGGCGTCTGCGGCTCGTTGCTTGGCACGTCTAGGGTAGTAGCCTCGGCCTGAGTAGGCGAGATAATGCCCGCCTCCGTGTGGTTTTCCTCTTGATTGGTATTGCTTTCGTTGTCCAGCTTAGGCACAAACTCACGGGCCTCCGTCCCGGCCTCGTTGCCAGTAGCTGCTTCAGCAGTAGTCTCAGCTTTGCCCCCGCGGCGACGCGAGCGGCGGGTAGTGGTAGACTTGCTTTCGGCGGCGTTCTTAGCCTCCAGCAGCGTTTCGTTGAAATCCACCAGTTCAATAATGCACATATCGGCGTTATCGCCAGCGCGGCTCGCACTTAGCTTCAAAATGCGCGTGTAGCCACCGGGCCGGTCAGCAATGCGGCCGGCTACTTCACCGTACAGCTCCTTGATGCTTTCCTTGTTTTGCAGGGTAGCAAACACAGTCCGGCGCGAGTGCGTCGTGTCGTCTTTGGCCTTGGTCAGCAGCGGCTCCACAAACTGGCGCAGGGCCTTAGCCTTGGCTACGGTCGTTGTTACGCGCTTAGAAATAATGAGCGACGATGCCATGTTCGATAGCATTGCGTTGCGGTGGGCGGCAGTGCGGCCCAAGTGATTGATTTTTTTACCGTGTCGCATCGGACAAATGGGTAAGTGCTACGCTTGCGGACTGGGACCACGGCGGGTCGCTAGGACCTCATTAGAACCCCAATCCCGAGGGCGTAGCGGGATGAAAAAAATTGCTGATTGCTTAATTTGCTATTTTTAAGAAGATAGTAATACCTCTCAAAAAGCAGATGTGCTGACCCGCCGGACCAAGCCAGCACATCAGCACATCTACTACTCAACACACTAGTCCTCGTCCAAGCGGTACTTACTCAGGTCCATACCGAAGTGCAGACCCTTCTCTTCCACCAGGTTTTCCAACTCAGTCAGGCTCTTCTTACCGAAGTTGCGGAACTTCATCATATCAGCCATGTCGAGCTGCACCAGCTCGCCCAGGGTCTTGATGTCAGCCGCCTTCAGGCAGTTGTAAGCCCGTACCGACAAGTCCATCTCACCAAGCGAGGTTTTGAGCACCTTGCGCATGGCCAGCGTTTCCTCATCAATAGGCTCGGCCACGGCCGGACGGTTACCGCTGAGTTGTATGGTGCTATCCGAAAATAGCATGAAGTGCTGAATCAGAATATTCGCTGCACCTTTCAGAGCTTCTTCGGGGTGAATGGAGCCGTCAGTTTGAATCTCGATAAGCAGCCGCTCATAGTCAGTTTTCTGCTCTACGCGGGTGTTCTCGATGCTGTACTTTACGTTTTTGATGGGCGTGTAAATTGCATCAATCGCAATTTGCCCGAAAACCTGGTCGGTTGGCTTATTCTCATCGGCCGGCACGTAGCCGCGGCCGCGAGCCACCGTTAACTCAAATTCCAGTTCCTTGGCCGGGTCCAGGTTGCAGATAACTAGCTTCGGGTTCAGAATCTGAAAGCCTACGGCAAACTTGCTGATATCACCAGCAGTGAACGTATCCTGCCCGCTAATGCGCACCGTAATCTTATCCTCGATGGCATCGCTGATTTTCTTGAAGCGTACCTGCTTCAGGTTGAGGATGATTTCGGACATGTCCTCAATCACGCCCTCAATTGTCGAGAATTCGTGCAGCACCGAGTTTGTGCGCACCGACGTAATGGCGAAGCCCTCCAGCGACGAGAGCAGAATGCGCCGTAGCGCGTTCCCAATCGTAACGCCGTAGCCCTTCTCCAAAGGCTTAAACTCAAACGTCCCGGTAAAGTCGTCGGATTTCTCCATCACCACTTTCTCCGGCATCTGAAAAGCTAAGATTGACATATGTAGGGGCAATTAGTTAGGTAAGAAGAAAGCAAGCCGCGGCTTGCCTTGAATATGGTTGCCAACCACCACCAAAAGCTTGGTTTTGCCCGCCTGGTCCCTACCCTAAGTAGCTGGACCAGAGGTATCGGCTCAGCACAAATGCGGCCCGAACCAGGTTCGGGCCGCACTCGGTGCCGATATTACTTCGAGTAAAGCTCGACAATGAGCTGCTCGGTAATTTTTTCCGGAATCAACTCCCGCGACGGCATATTGGTGAATACGCCCATCATTTCCTTACCGTCCCACTCCAACCACGAGAACTGGCGCGAGTTGCGCACCGTCAGGCTGCTCGTGATGGCTTCGAGCGATTTCGACTTCTCACGCACCCCAACTTGGTCGCCGGCGCGCAGCTTATACGAGGGAATATTTACTACCTCGCCGTTAACTGTGATATGCTTGTGCGACACTAACTGGCGCGCAGCACGGCGCGTGGTAGCAACACCTAAGCGATATACCACGTTATCGAGGCGCGATTCCAGCAAGCCAAGCAAGTTGTCGCCGGTAATACCGGGCAACACTGCGGCCTTATGAAAGAGGTTCTCGAATTGCTTTTCGAGCACCCCATACATATACTTTACTTTTTGCTTCTCCATGAGCTGCACGGAATATTCTGACTGCTTTTTACGGCGGCCGCGGCCGTGCTGGCCTGGAGGATAGTTCTTCTTATTGAGCGCTTTGCTCGGACCGAAAATCGGCTCCGAAAAGCGGCGGGCGATTTTGGCGGTAGGGCCAGTATAACGTGCCATGAGGTACTACTATCAGAAATGAAAAATCAAACGCGACGACGCTTGGGTGGGCGGCAGCCGTTGTGCGGCAACGGCGTCACGTCGCGGATGGTCGTCACTTCAATGCCCACGTTACCTAGCGCCCGAATAGCCGATTCGCGGCCCGCGCCCGGACCTTTTACGAAAATCTCAGCTTTGCGCATCCCCAAGTCATGGGCTACTTTGCCACAATCCGTCGCAGCCATCTGCGCGGCGTAAGGCGTATTTTTCTTCGAGCCTCGGAAGCCCATCTTGCCCGCCGAAGCCCAGGAGATTACCTGCCCGTTGGAGTTGGTTACCGAGATGATGATATTATTGAAGGAAGCGCGGATGTGGACTTGGCCCACCTGCTCTACCACGACAAGCCGCTTTTTGGCTTTGTCTTTTCTCTTTTGTGCCATTTGGTTATCGCTAAAAACACGGCAGGTGTTAGGTTCAGCTAAGAAGTATGAGTTAAAGGTTAAAAATTGTCGTTTAGCCAACTCTGAACCCTTAACCCTTAACTCAACTCTGATTGCCGCTATGAATTATTTCGTTGCTTTCTTCTTACCAGCTACCGTTTTGCGCTTGCCCTTGCGGGTACGCGAGTTGTTTTTGGTATGCTGCCCGCGCACCGGCAGGCCCTTGCGGTGACGCAGGCCGCGGTAGCAGCCAATATCCATCAATCGCTTGATGTTGAGCTGAATCTCTGAGCGCAATGCGCCCTCAGTCTTATGCTCAGCAGCGATAATGTTCCGCACTTCCGTTGATTCAGCCTCAGTCCAATCCTTCACCTTCTTGTTGACATCAATGCCAGCTTTGATGAGGATTTTTGCCGAGTTGCTCCGGCCGATGCCGAAAATATAAGTCAGGGCGATTTCGCCGCGCTTGTTGTCCGGGATGTCTACCCCTGCGATACGAGCCATAATGGTTGTAAGATGTTTGCGGACCAGAAAGCCCGGCAGCGGCTTGGAAGGCGACTAAGCAAAAGCAGCTTAGCCAGTACCCAAGGCTCCGGGTTTCTGAAAATTGATTTAGCCCTGACGCTGCTTGAAGCGGGGGTTCTTCTTGTTGATAACGTAGAGCTTACCGTTGCGACGGATGATTTTGCAATCAACACTACGTTTCTTCACCGAGGTTTTTACTTTCATGACCTTGAAAAGAACGAAAAAATTTACTTGTAACGATACTTAATCCGCCCCTTTGATAAGTCGTAGGGCGACATTTCGAGCTTCACCTTGTCGCCGGGCAGAATCTTGATGTAGTGCATCCGCATCTTGCCCGAGATGTGGGCAATCAACTGGTGTCCATTTTCCAATTCCACGCGAAACATGGCGTTGGACAGGGCTTCGAGGATGGTACCGTCCTGCTCGATAGAGGCTTGTTTGGCCATAAAGGGCTACTGCGAAAGGGCTTTTTCTATGTATTGGAATGAGGTCAGAATTTCTGCCTTATCTTTTCTAACAACAACCGTGTGCTCAAAGTGCGCAGCAGGTTTTTTATCGCGGGTACGGATAGTCCAGCCATCTTTCTCCTGTACTACGTCCTTTTTACCAAGGGTTACCATAGGTTCTATGGCAAGCGTCATACCGGTTTGCAACAACGGCCCAGAACCCCGTTTACCATAGTTCGGCACTTCAGGCTTTTCGTGAAGCTTAGTACCTACTCCGTGGCCAACTAGCTCGCGCACCACACCGTACCCTTTTGAGGCAACATGATTCTGAATGGCGTAACTAATGTCACCAACGCGGTTGCCGCTCACGGCCTGCTCGATGCCCTTATACAGCGAAGCCTCCGTCTCCTTCAGTAACTGCCGAACTGCCGGCGCTACCTCCCCGATTGGGTAAGTATAAGCACTATCCGCGTGATAGCCATTGAAGAATACCCCGCAGTCTACTGATAGGATATCGCCGCCTCGCAACGGCTCATCAGTAGCAAATCCATGCACTACCACCGAGTTAGGGCTCAGGCAGAGACTATACGGAAAATTATTGTAACCTTTGAATGAAGGCGTAGCCCCGTGGTCTCGGATAAATTCTTCTGCACGGCGGTCGAGTTGTCGGGTAGTAGCTCCTTCGCGAACTAAACCAGCTACTTCTCCATGAACTTGAGCCAGCAGCTGTGCGGCAGCGCGCATGAAGTCTATCTCTTCCTCGGTCTTAAATTGAACAGTACCCGTTGCCATTATGCGTCCCTTATGAGGCGAGCGCTATGCGCTCGGTGGCCCGACCACGTAACTTACCCGATTTCATCATACCATCATAATGACGCATGAGTAGGTAGCTTTCAATCTGATTTAGCGTATCCAATACCACGCCGACCATTATTATTAAGGAAGTACCCCCGTAGAATAAAGAAAGCGGACGAGTTACCCCTAACAATAAAGCTAGGGTAGGAAAAATAGCAATCAGCGCCAAAGCCATAGCTCCCGGCAATGTAACACGAGTCAGAATTTCATCAATAAACTCCGACGTGTCGCGACCCGGCTTCACGCCAGGCACAAAACCACCACTGCGTTTCAAGTCGTCCGCAATCTGATTAGGATTAACGCTGATGGCGGTGTAGAAGTAAGTAAACACAATAATCAGTAGCGCGAATACCGTATTATACACCCAATGTTCAGGTGAGAAATAAGCTGCGATGGTTGCTGCTAAGTCACTATTCTTATCCCAAGCGGAAGCCGCAATGCTCGGCACAAACATCAGCGACTGCGCGAAGATGATAGGCATTACACCAGCTGCATTGACTTTCAGAGGAATAAATTGGCGTTGAGCATCCAGTTGGGTCGTACCGCCTACTTGCTTAGCATATTGCACCGGGATACGGCGCACAGCCTGGGTCAGCACGATAACGGCCATTACAACTAAGAATAGCACGACCAATTCGAGCAGGAAAATCAACGACTTGTTAATACCCTTTGCAGCAGCTTCGCCGATAAGCGCACCGGGCAGACGCGATACAATACCAATCATGATAATCATGGAGATACCGTTACCAATTCCCTTATCAGTAATTTTCTCGCCTAGCCACATGCAAAACAGCGTACCTGCCGTGATGATGAGCATAGTGGAAATCGTGAAGAAAGTACCGGGATTGACCAGAGCCTCTGCGTTGATAGTAGCTAGAAAACCTATTGACTGCGCCATTACAATCGGAATGGTCAGCAATCGCGTATACTGGTTGATTTTTTTGCGGCCGGATTCCCCTTCTTTTTGCAGCTTCTGGAAATAAGGAACAGCAATTGTAAGCAGCTGCAACACGATGGAAGCCGAGATATAGGGCATAATACCCAACGCAAAAATGGACGCATGGCTAAATGCTCCACCCAGCAACGTATCTAATATACCAAATACCCCCCCACTACCAGCTTTCAACTGGGTAGGGTCAACGCCGGGCAATACCACGTAGCAACCCAAGCGATAGATAGCAATGAAAAATAGCGTATTGAGGATTCGCGTGCGCAAATCCTCAATCGCAAAAATGTTTTTTATCGTGTTGATAAACTTATTCATTGCTACTAACCGATAAGCTAAGTTATAGCGTAACTGCTTTGCCACCAGCTTTTTCGATGGCTTCAACAGCCGACTTCGAGAAAGCATGTGCATGTATTTCCAGAGCGACAGTAAGTTCACCGCGGCCCAAGATTTTGACTTTAGCATTTTTCGATACTAGGCCAGCAGCTACAAAATAGCTTTGGTCCATCGAAGATACTGTACCTTTTTCGAGCAGACCTTGAAGCACGTCCAAGTTGATGCCCATATATTCGATTCGGTTAATGTTCGTGAAACCGAACTTCGGTACGCGGCGCTGCAGCGGCATCTGGCCACCTTCGAAGCCTGACTTGCGCGAATAGCCCGAGCGTGACTTAGCACCTTTGTGACCGCGGGTAGCAGTACCACCACCACCTGAGCCTTCACCCCGACCGAGGCGCTTGTTGTTGCGCGTTGAACCGGCGGCAGGTTTTAGATTAGAAAGATTCATGACTGGGATAAACGCTTACAGTTCGGTTACTTCCAGCAAGTGCTGAATCGACTTCACCATGCCCAAAATGCTGGGATTGGTTTCGTGCGTAGCAGTGCTGTTCATCTTATTGAGGCCGAGGGCCTGCACGGTGCGCTTCTGACGCTCGGGGCGGTCAATGGCGCTGCGCACGAGCTTTATTTGAATCTGTGGCATGGTCAACTTAACCGTTAAAAACGCGAGCAAGAGAAATACCGCGAGCCTGAGCAATTTGCATAGGGTCACGCATTTTAGCGAGTGCAGCAAAAGTAGCCTTTACCACGTTGTGGGGGTTTGAAGAACCTTTTGACTTGGCAAGTACGTCCTTAATGCCCGCTGATTCGAACACGGCGCGCATAGCACCGCCAGCAATTACGCCCGTACCAGCGGCAGCGGGCTGTACGAGTACAAAGCCTCCACCGTAGCGACCTTCCATCACGTGAGGAACAGTATGCTTATACAGCGGTACTTTCACTACGTTTTTGCGAGCGTCATCAATGCCTTTGGCAATGGCGTCGGTTACTTCATTGGCTTTGCCTAGGCCGTAACCTACGTTGCCTTTGCCGTCACCTACCACCACGATAGCCGAGAAGCTGAAGCGACGACCACCTTTCACCACCTTAGCGACGCGGTTGATAGCTACTACTTTTTCTTTGAAATCCGAGTCGCCCTGAACCGAGCTATCGTTGCCGCGTCCACCGCGGTCGTTGCCGCGACGGTCGTTACCCCCCCGATTGTTGCCACCGCGGTCGTTTCCACCTGGAGCGCCACCACGATTATTGTTATTATACTCTGCCATGATGCGTTAGAAATTGAGGCCGCCTTCGCGGGCTCCTTCTGCCAATGATTTAATACGACCGTGATAGAGGTAACCCGAGCGGTCGAATACCACTTTCGTGATACCAGCTTCCTGCGCCTTGGCGGCAATTTCGCGGCCTACGGCAGCAGCCAGAGCCACTCCGTTTCCGCCTTCGGCAGTTACCTTCTTCGACGAAGCAGCAGCCAGCGTGCGGCCAGCCGTATCGTCAATAATCTGGGCGTAGATGCCCGTATTGGAGCGGAACACCGACAAGCGCGGGCGCTCCGACGTACCGGACACTTTCGTGCGGATAATGCGCTGAATGCGCTTCCGGCGGGATGTTTTATCGAAAGCCATGATACTGAATTACTTTTTAGCGGCAGTCTTGCCAGCTTTACGACGAACAATCTCACCCACAAAACGCACGCCTTTGCCTTTATAAGGCTCTACCTTCCGTAGTGAGCGGATTTTAGCGGCTACCTGACCAACAAGCTGCTTGTCGATGCTGGTCAAAGTCACGATAGGGTTTTTACCTTTTTCGGTAACGGCAGTGGCCGATACTTCGGGAGGCATAGCCAAGTATACGTTGTGCGAGTAGCCGAGCGATAATTCCAACGACTTACCCGATAAGGTGGCTTTGTAACCTACGCCGACCAGCTCAAGCTTGTGCTCGTAACCGGTATTAACGCCGGTAATCATGTTGTTGATGAGCGAGCGGTACAGGCCGTGCATGGCCTTGTGGCGCTTCTGCTCGGTCGGACGAGTCACTACCACCTGACCGTCTTCCAGAGCTACCGCGATGTCGCGGTCTACGGCCTGGGTCAGGGTGCCTTTCGGGCCTTTCACCGTTACGGTGTTCTCTTTGTCAACCGATACCTGCACGCCGGTGGGCAAGCTAATCGGCAGTTTACCAATGCGGGACATATAGATACTAGGGCTTAGCGGTTAGTATACGTAGCACAGCACCTCGCCGCCCACGTTCTCATTTTTAGCCTCTTTTTCTGTCATTACCCCTTTCGAAGTAGACAGAATGGCTACGCCCAAGCCACTCAATACGCGGGGCAAGTTGCCCACATGCCGGTACTGGCGCAAGCCAGGAGTGCTCACCCGCTCCAACTTGGTGATAGCCGGCGCTTTAGTGGTAGGGTTATACTTGAGGGCGATTTTAATTACGCCCTGCGCCGAGGTGTCATCAAACCGGTAGCTCTGAATGTAGCCCTTGTGATAGAGCACTTTCGTGATTTCCTTTTTGATGTTGCTGGCCGGGATTTCCACTACCCGGTGGTTCGCCTTGAGGGCGTTGCGCAACCGGGTGAGGTAATCGGCAATCGGGTCAGTATTCATTTAGTTTAAATAGGCCCTGGTTTTGGGACCGCAAAGATAAGAAAATTTCGACGCACGAGCTCTACTGCCGCACAACGAAATTTCGGTTAAGACTACTGGGCTCAGCTTTCGGGGCCGGCCCATGGTTTCTTTCGGCAACCTGCCAAATGAGTGGGCGAACCCACGGAATACTTAAGCTTTTTCGGGGTGCAAAGGTAGCAGGAAGTGTGACACTTATGCAAGTATCGGTGCTAAAATTGCAAAACTCTCGTGCTTTGGCAGTAAGGTGCGTATAGTTAGGTTATGACTATTCTCCTTGTCGAAGACGAAGTAAGCTTGGCTTCCTTTATTCAAAAAGGCATTGCCAGTGAAGGCTACGACCTTAAAGTGGCTTACGACGGCCTGATGGGACAGCGCTTATTTGACCAGCAACCCTATGATGTGGTAGTGCTGGATGTGAACCTACCCCTACTCAACGGCTTTGAGCTGTGCCGCTACATTAAGCAGCATTCACCGCGGCAGGCAGTATTGCTGCTGACGGCGCTCGATGGATTAGCCGATAAGGAAAGCGGCTTTGGGGCGGGGGCGGATGACTACCTGGTAAAACCGTTTGAGTTTCGGGAGCTGCTGCTGCGCATTCGGGCGCTGGCGCGCCGCAGCGCCGACTACGCAGGCCAGCAGCCGGTACTGCAGTTAGCCGACCTAAGCTTGGACACGAATACCCGCACGGTGCAGCGGGCCGGCCGGCGCATTGAATTGACCAGCCGAGAATACGCCTTGCTGGAATATTTACTGGTGAACAAGGGCCGGACAGTTAGCCGCATTGATATCGCGGAGAAAGTGTGGGATTTGCATTTCGATACTAATACTAATATTATAGACGTTTATATTAACTATTTGCGAAAGAAAATTGATAAAAATTTTGAGCAAAAGCTCTTGCACACGGTGGTGGGCATGGGGTACTTAATGCAAGGCTAGTTTTTTTCGTTTTCGTTGCTGGCTTAGTGGCCTTTACTATGCAAATCCGCCATAAACTGCTGCTCTGGTTTGCGGGGCTGGTGAGCGTGCTACTGCTGGCTTTTTCTACCTACGTATATTTTGGCTACGCCGAATTTCGGCAGCAGGCTTTTCAGCAGCGGCTGCTGCGCAAGGCCAGCTTGCTGTACCAAGTGCTTGAGGATGCGAATGTGGGCGTGGTGCTGGCTTCGCTGCCCGAGCAGGCCGACTACGTATACGGACCGGGTGGGCAGCTCTTATATAAGAATGCCGCAGCTACCGATTTTGAGGCATCTTCAGAATTAAGAAACCGTGCGCAACGGCAGGGCCAGGCTGCGTTTGAGTTTACCAGCCCTGGGCACGCCTACCCCAAAGATGGCGTGGTGCTGGCCTACGAGCGGCCCGGCCAGCCAGGCACTTACCTAGCCATCGTTACGGCTTACGACGCGGCCGGCTTTACTCAGCGGCGCACGCTGCTGAAAACGCTGCTTTATGGCTACCTGGGAGCCGTGGCGCTGGTAGCCCTGTTGGGGCTGGTATTCGCGCGCTGGGCGTTGCAGCCCTTTGACCGCCTTATTGGGCAGTTGCGGCGGCCGGGCGATACGCGGGCTTTTCGGCTACGCCCCATGAGCCCGCACGACGAAGCCGGCGTGCTGGCCAGCGCCTTCAACGACCTGCTGGCCCGGCAGGAGGCCCTGGCGCAGAGCCAGCAGGCGTTCATTGCGCAGGCTTCGCACGAGTTGCGCACGCCACTTACTACCATCAAGGGGTGGCTCGAAACTTCGCTGATGTATGACGCGGATGCGGCCAGTTTGCGCGAGGGCATTCGCCAAGCGGCTCAGGAGTTGGATAAGCTCACGGCCTTGGCCAATGGGCTGCTGCACCTAGCTCACCTCGAAGGGCTAGGGACCCAAATGGAGCGCCACCCTTTGGAGTTAATGGATGTGCTGCTCGACGTGGTGGATACCGTGCAGCACCAGCGCCCCCAGCAACGGCTGGCTTTGGCGGTGGGCGAAGGGGTGCAGCAGCAAAATGCCGCCCCCATTGTGCTTGGCAACACCCATTTGCTGCGCACAGCCCTTACTAACCTCATTGATAATGCGTGTAAGTATTCGGGCGAGCAGCCCGTAACCTTGCGCTTGGAAATGCATACCGACCAGGCTATTCAGTTGTTTATTGAGGACCAGGGAATTGGCATCGCTCCGGCTGATGCGGCGCGCATTTTTCAGCCCCTCACCCGCGGTAGCAACGTGCAGCATATCAGCGGGTTTGGCATTGGCCTGACCCTGGCACAGGAAATTATTCAGCTGCACCAGGGGCAGCTGCGGCTACGGCCCCGCCCCGGCGGGGGCACCGTGGCGGAGGTTATGCTGCCGCTGCTGGCGGGGGGGGGGTAGGGGGGTAGGAGGGAGTTTGCCACGTTACTCGCAATGACAAACGCCCTCCTACCCCCCTACCCCCCGAGCTTCAGCCGGCTCTAATAACTTCTAATCTGCCGCTAACGTCAGTCTAATACCGGCGGGGGAAGTTTGCGGCATCATGCACGCATTCCGTTCTCTTTTATGGGTGGCGCTGGGGTTGCCGCTGGCTGGCTGGGGCCAGTCGCCTACCCCCCTCACCCTATCCCAAGCGCTGGCTACCGCTCGCACTTCCTACCCGGCTTTGCGGGCGCGCCAGGCCGGCATTGCGGCGGCGGCGGCCGACGTGCGCACGGTGCGGTCGAACTACCTGCCGCAGCTCACGGCGCAGGCGCAGGCGCTCGACGGCACTTCCAACCAGGTGCGCGGGGCCTCGCTGGGGGGGGTAGGCATCAGCGAGTCGGGGGTGCGCGACTACACCAGCAGCCAGGCTTCCTGGACCAGCCAGGGCACGCTGTTTATTGACTGGCCGGCCGTGACGTTTGGCCGCTTCCGCGCCGACGTGCAACGCGCCCAGGCCGGCGTGAGCCAGGCCCAGGCCGACTATGAGCAGGAGCTATTCACGCACCAGGTGCAGGTGGCCGATGCCTACCTGCTGGCCCTATCCGCGCAAAAAGCCGTGGCCTTGCAGGAAGCCAACCTGCACCGCACTCAGGCCCTGCGCCGCGTGATTCGGGCGGGCACGCTGTCGGGCATTCGGGCGGGCATTGATAGCTCAACGGCTAATGCCGAAACCTCGCGGGCGCAGCTTCAGCTGCTGGTGAGCGAGCAGCAGGCCGAGCAGCAGCGCGTGCGGCTGGCGGGGCTTCTGGGCACACCCACGCAGGCGCTCAATCTGAGCGACTCAGCGCGGTTTTTTACGCACCTGCCGGAGTTGCCGGCGGCGGCGGCTGATACGGCCAACCTGCTCCATCACCCTACCCTGCAAGCGTATCAGCAGCGCGTGGCGGCCTCTAATGCACTAGCTAACTCCTTGTCCTTCAACAATCTTCCTACCCTATCGGTGGTTGGCGGCACCTGGGGCCGGGGCTCGGGCGCGGCCACACCAGCCAACGCGGACGGTACTTATAACATCGACTCAAGTCCGGGCGCGGGCCTGCCCTTCAAGGTCTATAACTACGCCGTGGGGGCGGCGCTTACCTGGCACGTGACGGAGCTGATTCATACCCGGCGGGCCGTGGTGGCGCAGCTGGCCCGCTCGACCCAGGCCCGCGCCGACTTCGACCAGCAAGCCTTGCAGCTGCGCACCGAGCAGCATAATGCGCAGCTCCAATTGGAGCTGGTGCGCCAAAGCGCCCGCGAGGCCCCGGTGCAGCTCGATGCCGCCCGCCGGGCCTACGTGCAGGCGCAGGCCCGCTACAACGCCGGCCTCGACAACCTGGTAGTGCTTACGCAAGCCACGCTGGTGCTCAACCGGGCCGAAACCGACCAGGCCATCGCCCTCAACAATGTGTGGCGGGCGCTGCTGCTGCGGGCCGCTACGAGCGGCGACCTCGGCATTTTTACCAGCCAGCTACCCTAGCGCGGGCCGGTTTTTCCTCCTTTTGCTACCCCTGCTCCCATGCTCAAAGCTTCTCTTTCCAGGCCGATTGCCGTTATCGTGGCGCTCCTGGGTGTTCTCGTGTTTGCAGCGCTGGCGCTGGGGCGCATTCCGGTGGATATTTTTCCGCGCCTCAACCTGCCCACCATCTACATCGCGCAGCCCTACGGCGGCATGACGCCGGCCCAGATGGAGGGCTTCATCGCCACCCGCTATCAGAACCAGATGCTCTACGTGTCGGGCATTCAGAGCGTGGAGGTGAAGAATATTCAGGGTTTGTGCCTCGTCAAATGCACGTTTTACGAAGACACCAACATGGCGCAGGCCGCCGGCGAGGTGGCCTCGCAGGTGAGCCGGGTGCTCAGCTACTTCCCGCCCGGCACGGTGCCGCCCGTGGTGGTGCGCTTCGATGCTAGCTCGCTGCCGGTGGGTGAGCTGGTTTTCAGCAGCAAAACGGCCTCGCTGGGCCAGATGCAGGACCTGGCCTCGACGCGGGTGCGACCGCTGTTTTCGCAGATTCCGGGGGCCTCGGCACCGTCGCCCTTCGGTGGCAACGAACGCACGGTCGTCATTCGGGTGGACCCCGAGCGCATGAAAAGCTACGCCCTCACGCCCGACGCGATAGTGGCCGCCATTGTGCGCAACAACCAGATATCGCCGGCCGGCGCGGTAAGCATCGGCGACTACACGGTGCTCACGCCCAGCAACACGACCGTGAGCAAGGTGCCCGATTTCCTCAATATCCCGCTGCGGACGGGGGTAGGGCCGACGGTGTTCGTGCGCGACGTGGCCAAGGTGGAGGACGCGACCGATACGCCAGTGGGCTACGCCCTCATCAATGGCAAGCGCTCAGTCTATATTCCGGTCACGAAGTCGGCCGATGCTTCCACCATGAGCGTGGTGAAGGACCTGCGCGCCAAGCTGCCCGAAATGCAGGCCCTGCTACCCCCCACTATCAAGCTGACCTACGAGTTTGACCAGTCGGTGTACGTGACGCAGGCCGTGCGCAGCCTAGCCTTCGAGGGTGGGCTCGGGGCGCTGCTGACGGGCTTGGTAGTGCTGCTATTCTTGCGCGACTTCCGCAGCTCGGCCATCGTTATTCTGACCATTCCGGCTTCCATTCTGGCCGCCATTCTGCTGCTTCAACTCACGGGCCAGACTATCAACCTAATGACGCTTTCGGGCCTGTCGCTCGCCATCGGCATCCTGGTGGACCAGGCCACGGTGGTGATTGAGAATATTCACCAGCACCTGGAAATGGGCCAACCCAAGGCCCGCGCCATCCTGGAAGCCAGCCAGGAAGTGTCGTTTCCGCTGCTGCTCATTACCCTTAGCATTCTGGCCGTGTTCGCACCCTCATTTTTGATGACGGGCGTACCGCGGGGCATGTTTATTCCGCTCTCACTATCAGTGGGCTTTTCGATTATCGTCTCGTACCTGCTTTCGCAAAGTTTCGTACCGGTGGTGGCTAACTGGTGGCTCAAGGCGCACCCGCACGCTACCCCGCACGAGCTAACTGTGCTCCCCGACCTGACCGGGCCCGCTGAGCAGCAGCAGGAACGCTACGAGGTGACGCACCCCGAAAAGGTATCAGGCTTTGAGCGCGTGAAGCTGCATTATTTGCGAATTCTTGATAAGTTATTGGCTCACCGGGCTTTAGTTATCACGATTTACGGGGTAGTCTGCCTAACCGTGGCGGGCCTGTGCTTCTACTTCATTGGGCAGGATATGATGCCCGAAATCACTCACTCGAAGCAGTTTCAGGTGCGCCTCATCGCGCCGCAGGGGATGCGCATCGAGCGCACCGAGGAGCGCACCAAGCGGTTGATTGACATCATCGGGCAGTTGGTGGGGCCGCAGAACGTGACTATCACCTCAGCCTTCGTGGGCCTGACCCCTAGCAGCTACGGTACGAGCGCACTGTACGTGTTCAACGCCGGCCCCCATGAGGCCGACCTGCAAGTGAACCTGGCCGAAGAGTATAAAGTCAAAAATCTGGACGACCTCAAGGACCGGATTCGCCAAGCTGTGGCCAAGCAATTGCCCGATGTGCAGCTCAGCTTCGAGCCTATCGACTTGACGGACAAGATAATGAGCCAGGGCGCGCAAACGCCCATCGAAGTCTTGATTGGGGGTAAGGACCTCACCGACGGCGAAGCCTTTGCCGAGCGCCTCGTAGCGCGCCTGCACCAGATTCCCTACCTGCGCGACGTGCGCATCAACCAGCCCCTGCGCTACCCCACCGTGCAGATTGACATTGACCGCGAGCGGGCCGCGCAGTTTGGCCTGACGCCCGACCAGATTTCGCGCTCGCTGGTGGCAGCCACCAGTAGTAGTCGCTTCACGGCCAAGAACTTGTGGCTCGACCGCAGCAAGGGCTTCGCCTACCAGGTGCAGGTCCAGCTATCGGCGCAGGATATGAACTCGAAGGCCGATATGCTCAACATTCCCTTGGTGCCGGGCCAGCTGCGCCCGACCCTCGGCGACGTGGCAACGTTGCGCTCGGCCACCATGCCGGGCGAATACGACCGCATCGGCCCGCGCCGCATTATTACGGTATCGGCCAATATCTCGCATAAAGACCTGGGCACCGCCACCCGCGCCGTGCAACGCGCCGTGCAGGCGCTGGGCACGCCGCCGCGGGGCGCGGTCGTCACGATTCGTGGCTTGGCGCAACTGCTGCAAGAGACCCTAGGCAGCCTGCAAACCGGCCTGGGCCTGGCCGTGGTAGTTATTTTCCTGCTGCTGGCCGCTAATTACCAGTCCCTCAAAGTGGCGGGGGTAGTGCTGGTAACCGTGCCGGCGGTGCTGGCGGGCTCGCTGGGCCTGCTGCTGGTCACGGGCGAAACCCTCAACTTGCAATCCTACATGGGCCTCATCATGTCGGTGGGCGTGTCGGTGGCCAACGCGGTGCTGGTTGTCACGAACGCGGAGAGCCTGCGCCTGCGCTACCACGATGCCGTAGCCGCCGCCCGCGTGGCCGGCGCATCGCGCCTGCGACCCATCCTGATGACCAGCATCGCTATGATTGCCGGGATGCTCCCAATGGCTTCAGGCCTGGGCGAGAGCGGCGAGCAAACCGCCCCGCTGGGCCGCGCCGTTATCGGCGGCCTGCTGGCTTCCACGGTGGCCGCGCTGTTTATCCTCCCTGTCGTGTTTGCCGCCGTGCAGCGCAAAACCAGCTTCGTCTCCGTCTCACTCGACCCCGACGACCGCGAAAGCGCCACCTACGATGGCGAGCCGCTGCCGGTAGCTGAGCGCGAATTGGTGGCACATTAATTTTCAGGCTAGTAGCTATTCCTTTGTTCGCTTGGCGTGTGAACCCCCGTTTTTTCCTTCCTTGTGATGTCTTCCCGCTTTCTTTCCTCCGCCTGCGCGCTCCTCTGTTCTGCGGCTTTAGTCGCTGGCTGCTCCTCCGCCGAAAACCCGGTCAATGGGTCAGCGGCCGACGACCCTACCCCCCCCGCAACCGCCAAGGCTCCACTGGAGGCGGTGCGTGTCACGGCCTCGCAGCCATCGCAATCGCTCAACCTGCCGGGCGAGTTGGAGAGTTATTTCCAAACGGATATTTCGCCCCGCGTGGGGGCTTACGTTAAAAAACTATACGTTGATATTGGCGACCACGTACACCAGGGCCAGGTGCTGGCTGACCTTGACGCGCCCGAATTAACCGCCGCCCTTAACGAGGCACTTTCGAAGGAAAAAGCCGCCGAAGCCATCTTTCAGGCCAGCCGGGGCAGCTACCGCCGCCTGCGCCAAACGGCTCGCACCGCCGGGGCCGTCGCGCCCCTCAACCTCGACCAGAGCCGGGCCCAAGCAGCCGCCGATAGCCTCAACGTGGTAGCCGCCCGCGCCCACTACAATGCCGCCGCCCAAATGGCCAGCTACCTGCACCTCACAGCCCCCTTCGCCGGCGTCATCACCGAGCGTAACCTCTCGCCCGGCGCGGCCGTGGGCCAGGGTGGCCCCGGAGCCTTACCCCTCTTCAAAATACGGCAAATCAGCCGGTTACGCCTGCGGGTAGCGGTGCCCGAGGCTTACGTCGCCGATATGCACCAAGGCAGCACCGTGCACTTTTCAGTGAAGTCCTACCCCGGCCGCACCTTCACGGGCCACATTACCCGGCTCGCGGGCAACGTGCAGGTTGCCACCCGCTCCGAGCAGGTCGAAATCGACATTCCCAATCCCGGTGATGAGTTGAAGCCCGGTATGTTCGCCTCGGCCATCCTCCCTATCACGCAGCCGCAAAGCAGCCTGTTCGTCCCCAAATCGGCCATCGTCAACACGTCCGAGCGCACCTACATCATCCAGGTAGCCGGCGGCCGCACTAAGCTAATTGACGTGCAAGCCGGCGACGAGAACAACGGTCAGGTGCAAGTATTCGGCAACCTGAAAGCGGGCGATGTAGTGCTGAAATCCGGCAGCGAAGACATCGCCGCGCAACAGCCGGTGCAGATAGCCATGCGGTAGTATTTCTACCCCCTCCTACAGTTATTGATATAGGCTTACGGCTGCTGAGGTTTCTCGCACTGTGTATCAGATTAGCATTCCCAAATCAGTGGCTAGCCAACGGCATCTACTAACTTGGTAATTAGAGTTTTAGCTACCTTGCATTATTCCTTAGGCTGTCTAGGCACCAAGCTGATATGCCTCAATAAGAACGTATCGTTAATAACTATTCTGTCTTGGGTAGGCAGGTATGATATACGTAGCGCATAATGTTCGGTGCAGCCCTGTCTACCCAAAAGAGTGTTTCGGTCATCAGATAACCAAGCCGAGTAGCCCCGCCACTTCCCGGTTAAATCATCATGGGCAAATAAACCACCGTCATCTATTAGATAAATCAATAAATTGGGTTCTTTGCTTTTCGCCCCAACTATTTGCCACTCCCCAACTAACTTTCCTTTAAAGTCCGCCGGGTTCTGCTGTTTACAGGATGCCCCAATTACAGCAGATAAAAAGACTAAAAACTTACCTGTATTTTTCATGCTGCTGAAACTTGTTCATAGAATCAGCCAGAAGATGCTATAGTAGAAGAATTTGCACACGAAAAAGCCCATCGCAACTGAAGTTACAACGGGCTTTTAAAATATATAAAACGAAAACCGGCTTACCAGCTCGACTTCGTTACGCCGGGAATTTTACCAGCCAACGCCATTTCGCGGAAGCGAACGCGGCTGATGCCAAACTTGCGCATGTAGCCACGGGGGCGGCCGTCAATCATGTCGCGGTTATGCAGGCGCACGGGCGACGAGTTGCGGGGCAGCTTGTCGAGGCCAAGGTAATCGCCTGCTGCTTTCAGTGCCTTACGCTTCTCAGCATAGCGGGCTACCAGGGCAATGCGCTTGCGAGCCCGGGCTTTGATGGATTCTTTAGCCATTATTCAGCTTCCTTTTTAGCGTTGGCGAAGGGCATACCGAAGGCGCGGAGCAACTCGTAGCTCTGCTCATCGTTTTCGGCAGTCGTTACGAAGGTGATATCCATACCGGAGATTCCTTTGATTTTATCAATCGAAATCTCGGGGAAGATAATCTGCTCTTTCACACCAAGGGTATAGTTACCCCGGCCGTCGAAGCCCTTGTCATTGATGCCTTTAAAGTCCCGTACGCGGGGCAAGGCTACCGTCAAAAGACGGTCCAGGAATTCGTACATCCGCTCGCCGCGCAGCGTAACGCGCGCACCGATTGGCATACCTTCCCGGAGTTTGAAGTTCGAAACCGAGCGCTTGGCGATGGTAGGAACAGCTTTCTGACCAGTGATAGTCGTCAACTCCTCTACCCCGTTGTCAACCAATTTCTTGTCAGCAACAGCGGCACCGATGCCCCGGTTGATGCAGATTTTGGTGATACGCGGTACCTGCATGATGCTCTTGAACTGGAATTTCTCCTGGAGCGCGGGTACTACTTCTTTCTGATATTTATCTTTCAGTCGAGCCATTATCGTAACGAATTAAGAGTTGGCCGAATCAACCTTCTTCACGTTTGACACGTGCATCGGGCTCTCGATTTTGGTGATACCACCCTGGGGATTCTTGGCACTCGGCTTATTGTGCTTCGTTACCAGATTCAGTCCTTCAATGATAACGCGCTGCGTAGAGCGATTCACCGATTTGATGGTGCCGGTTTTGCCGCGCTCGTCGCCGGCAATAACCTTCACGAGGTCGCCGGATTTCACGTGCAGGTGCACGGCCGGGGCTTTTGCTTTGGTTGCCATTGGTTAGATTACTTCAGGGGCCAGCGATACGATTTTCATGAACTGCTTCTCGCGCAGCTCGCGGGCCACCGGCCCGAAAATGCGCGTGCCGCGGGGCTCGTCATTGTTGTTGAGCAGTACAGCAGCGTTGTCGTCGAAGCGGATGTAAGAACCGTCCTTACGACGGATTTCTTTCTTCACGCGCACAATAACAGCTTTGCTAACAGTACCTTTCTTAGCATTGCCCGAAGGAATTGCCGACTTGATAGCTACTACGATTTTATCACCAACCGTAGCGTACTTCTTGCCCGTGCCACCCAGTACGCGGATGCAGAGCACTTCCTTGGCGCCGCTATTGTCGGCCACCATGAGGCGGGATTCTTGCTGTATCATCGTTCAGGATTATTTAGCACGTTCAACAATTTCAACCAGGCGCCAGCGCTTGGTCTTGCTCAGGGGGCGGGTGCTCATGATACGCACCAGGTCACCTTCGCCGCACTCGTTTTTCTCGTCGTGGGCGTGGAACTTGGTGGTCTTGCTCACGAACTTACCATAAATTGGGTGCTGGTGTTTCGCAACTACCGCAACCGTGATGGACTTGTCCATCTTGCTGCTGGTCACCTTACCCACAATCTCCTTGCGCATGTTGCGGTCAGAAGCATTGTCGTGGGCCGGCAACAGGTTTTCTTGAGTCGGTTCCATTATTGAGCGGGGTTAGAAGCCTGCTCATTGTTCCGACGCGAAACTTCCGTTTGCAGGCGAGCAACGGTTTTGCGGTTGGCCTTCAGGCGGCCGGGGTTTTCGAGCGGGCTGATAGCATGCGCAAAGCGCATCTGCTGACCGTTGGTTTGCTCGGTTTTAAGCTGAGTGCGCAGGTCGTCTACCAACAGGGCGCGGATTTCTTCGTTTTTCATCGGATTAAGCAGCGTTCTCTACGTAGTCGCGGCGAACTACAAATGAGGTACGAACCGGCAGCTTCTGAGCAGCCAAACGCAGCGACTCTTTTGCGGTCTCGAGGCTCACGCCATCCGATTCAAACATGATTTGGCCAGGCTTCACGCAGGCTACCCAATACTCGGGCGAACCTTTACCCTTACCCATCCGCACTTCAGCAGGCTTCTTGGTAATTGGCTTATCTGGGAAAATGCGAATCCATACTTGCCCTTCGCGTTTCATGGCACGGGTCATGGCAATACGGGCAGCCTCAATCTGGCGAGCCGTAATCCAAGAGATTTCCAGTGACTTAAGCGCGAACGAACCGAAGTCTATGGAGCTGCCGCGGTAGGCTAGGCCTGTTACGCGACCCTTTTGCATCTTGCGATACTTGGTCCTTTTCGGTTGTAACATTTGAATAAAAAAAGAAAACTTGAAAAATATTAGCTGTGAACCGTACCCTAAACGAAATGATTCAGGATACGGCTCAGACTAGTTTATTATAACCTAGCGACGGGGGCCGCCACCCTGGCCGCCGCGGTTGCCACCGCCAGCGGGGCCACCACCTTGACCACCACGGTTGCCACCGCCAGCAGGAGCACCACCCTGGCCACCACGGTTACCGCCACCGGCGGGACCATCACGACGAGGGCCACGGTCACCACCACGGTCGCCATCGCGACGCGGGCCACGGTCGTTGCGGTCACCATCGCGGCGCGGGCCACGGTCGTTGCCGCGTCCACCTTCGCCACCTTGCTGACCAGCAGGAACCTGGTTGGGTGAGAGGTCGGGCTTGCCGAACACCTCACCGCGCATTACCCACACCTTGATGCCGATTTTGCCATAAACCGTTTGGGCTTCCGACAAAGCGTAGTCGATATCAGCGCGCAGCGTGTGCAGCGGGGTACGACCTTCTTTGTACTGCTCCGAACGGGCAATCTCAGCACCACCTAGGCGACCACCGCACTGGATTTTGATACCTTCAGCACCAGCCCGCATCGCAGCCTGGATAGACATCTTCATCGCGCGACGGAACGAGATACGAGCAGCCAACTGCTGAGCAATGCTCTCACCTACCAGGCGAGCGTCCAGCTCGGGGCGCTTAATCTCGAAGATGTTGATTTGAACGTCCTTCTTGGTGATTTCCTTGAGTTCGTCCTTAATCTTATCTACTTCCTGGCCACCTTTACCAATTACCACACCCGGACGAGCCGTGTTGATGGTGATGGTAATCCGCTTTAGGGTGCGCTCGATAACGATGCGCGAGATACCACCCTTCTGGATACGGGCGTTGATGTACTTGCGAATTTTCTCGTCTTCAACGAGCTTGTCGGCAAAATCCTTGCCGCCGTACCAGTTTGAGTCCCAGCCTTTAATAACGCCGAGTCGGAAACCAACGGGATTTACTTTCTGTCCCATGATAAATTAAGCGTTGGCGGGGGTTTCAGTGGGGGTAGCAGCGAGGCGAGTTAGCGCGTTAAGCTCTTTCTTCGACATCTGCGACTCACGCTGCGGACCAACCGTCAGCGTGATGTGGTTCGAGCGCTTGCGTATGCGGTGACCACGGCCCTGGGGGGCGGGGCGCAGGCGCTTTAGCTGACGACCTTCATCAATCATGATTTCGGTCACACAAAGGTTGGCATCTTCAATGCGCTCCTCGGGGTTCTTCTGCTGCCAGTTGGCCAGGGCCGACAGGAGCAGCTTCTCGACGCGCTCAGCGCCCGAGTTTGCCTCGAAGCGGAGCAGACCGAGGGCCTGGGTTACGCGCTTACCGCGAACCAGATTGGCTACCAGGCGCATCTTGCGCGGCGAGGTAGGCACGTTACGGAGTTTGGCTACTGCTTCCATCTTAACGCTTGCCTTTATCTTTTTTGGCGACGTGACCACGGAAGTTGCGCGTAGGCGCAAACTCGCCGAGCTTGTGGCCGACCATGTTTTCAGTTACATAGACCGGGATGAACTTGTTCCCGTTGTGGACTGCGAAGGTGTGGCCTACGAAGTCGGGCGAAATCATCGAGCGCCGCGACCAGGTTTTAACCACCGACTTCTTGCCAGCGCTTTCCAGCGCTTCTACCTTTTTCTCGAGCCGGAAGTCAATGTACGGCCCTTTTTTGAGTGAACGTGCCATATATTACTTCTTGCCTTTGCGGCTGACAATCAGGGTTTCGGAATGCTTTTTCTTGTCGCGAGTCTTGAAGCCTTTTGCCAACAAGCCTTTGCGACTACGTGGATGACCACCCGACGATTTACCCTCGCCACCACCCATTGGGTGGTCAACCGGGTTCATCGCTACCCCACGAACGCGGGGGCGACGACCAGCCCAACGGTTACGGCCAGCTTTACCCATCACCACGTTCATGTGGTCACCGTTCGATACTGTACCTACCGTAGCGGTGCAGGTAACGAGTACCATACGCATCTCACCGGAAGGCAATTTCAGTGTAGCGTACCGGTCTTGCCGAGCTACGAGCTGGGCATACGTGCCAGCTGAGCGCGCAATGGCGGCACCCTGACCGGGCTGCAACTCGATGTTATGCACGATAGTACCGAGAGGCATTTCGCGGAGCGGCAACGCATTGCCAACTTCGGGAGCTACACCCGGACCCGATACGATAACGGTATCTACATTCAGACCCGCAGGGGCGATGATGTAGCGCTTCTCGCCGTCGGCGTAGTGTAGCAAGGCAATACGAGCGGTACGGTTAGGGTCGTACTCAATGGTCTTCACCGTGGCCGGAACGCCGGCTTTGTCACGCTTGAAGTCCACGATACGATACTGGGTTTTATGTCCACCGCCAATGTAGCGGTTCGACATTTTACCCGAAGCGTTACGGCCACCGCTCTTTTTGAGCGAGGTCAGCAACGACTTCTCCGGCGTCGACGTCGTTAGTTCGTCGAAGGCCGGGGCCACGCGGAAGCGTTGGCCTGGCGTGGTTGGTCTGAGTTTTTTAAGTGCCATTACTAGCTAGTTGGGCTTTTGCGGCGAAGGCAATTAAATATTGCCGTAGAAATCAATGATGTCACCATCTTTCAGGGTCACGACGGCTTTTTTGCCGTGAGCGCGACGACCCGAAACCTGGCCACCTTTGGTAGACTTCGACTTGATTTTGCCAATTGTGCGCATCGTGTTGATGCTGGTCACGCTGACACCATAAAGCTGCTCGATGTCCTTTTTAATCTGCACCTTGTTGGCCGTGCGTTCCACTTCGAATACGTAGCGGCCGGTTTCGGTGAGGCTGGTAGCCTTCTCGGTGATAATGGGGCGTTTCAGCGTGCTCATTATTCGGCGGAGTTAGTAGTGTATAATTGCTCCAGCGAGCGCAGGCCGTCCTCGCTGATGAGTAGCGTATCGGTATTCAACAGGTCATGAGTATTAAGGCCCACGGCGGTCGAAATCTTCACTTTCTGCACGTTGCGAGCGCTGAGAAGCAGGTTTTTATCAGCAGCCTCGCCAGCCACGTACAAAGTCTTGCGACCATTGTTGAGCTTCAAGCCATTCAAAACGGCTACAAAGTCTTTCGTGCGGGGAGCGCTGAACGCCAGGTTTTCAACCAAAGCCACTTTGCCATCACGAGCCAGCACCGAAAGGGCCGACAGGCGCGCGACGCGCTTGGTTTTCTTGTTCAGCTTGAAGCCGTAGTCGCGCGGGCGCGGACCAAACATGCGACCACCACCCACGAACACACCCGACTTCATCGAACCAGCACGGGCACCACCGGTGCCTTTCTGCTTCTTCAACTTTTTGGTGGTGCGGGAGATTTCGGCGCGCTCCTTCGATTTGTGCGTACCCTGGCGCTGGTTGGCCAGGTACTGCTTCACGTCGAGGTACATGACGTGCTCGTTCGGCTCGTGGCCAAACACGGCGTCGGACAGCGTAACCTTGCGGCCGGTGTCTTCGCCTTTGCTATTGAATACGGACAGTTCCATCTCTAGTAAGCTTAGCAGGTTATTTCTCCAGAACCACGTAGCCATTCTTGGCACCGGGCACTGAGCCGCTCACCAGAATCAGGTTCTTATCGGCTACAATGCGCATCACCTTCAGGTTCTGAATCTTGACGCGGTCGGTGCCCATGCGGCCACCCATGCGCATTCCTTTGAATACGCGCGAAGGCCACGAGCACGCACCGATAGAGCCGGGGTGACGCAGACGGTTATGCTGACCGTGGGTTTGGCCGCCTACCCCCTGAAAGTTGTAGCGCTTCACAACCCCCTGAAAGCCTTTGCCTTTCGAGGTGCCCACTACGTCAACAAACTCACCTTCGGCGAACAGCGTGGTTTCTACCGTGCTGCCAAGCGTGAACGTAGCGAGGTCGTCGGTGCGGAACTCGACCAAACGTCTCTTAGGAGTGGTGCTAGCTTTAGCAAAGTGGCCAGCCAAGGCCTTGGTGGTACTTTTGGCTTTTTTCTCGCCGTAACCGAGCTGCACGGCGTTGTAGCCGTCGTTTTCGACAGTCTTAACCTGCGTCACTACGCACGGACCCGCTTCGATGAGCGTGCAGGGAATGTTTTTCCCGTCCGGAGTGAAGAGGCTTGTCATACCGATTTTTTTACCGATGATGCCAGGCATTCTGTGTGGATATTAAATGACACAAAAAGAAAAGGCCCGAGTGGCCTTTTCGCTAAGGGAGGGCAAAGGTAGGGTTTTTTCCTGAAAAAAACTAAGCCCGCCCAGAAAATAATTTCAAGTCAGGCAGTTAGCGCACAGCAGTTTTGCTTGCGCGGCGCTGGCCTCACGCTGAGTCACGGGGCTAGCTAGGGGCTGGGCCGCGGGGGGGGGGTAGGGGCGGCAGCTAACAGAATAAAAAACAGTCCGACGATGACACCGATGTTGCTTTCTAGTGTGTACTCCACTATGAAGGAGATGGAGACAATGAGGTACAAGAGCATGACCAGCATATTGTGCTGGCGGATACCGGTCAGTAGGGGGTAGTAAAATCCCAGCGTGAAGAGTAGCAGCCCGATAATGCCGTAGGCTGCTAGGTTATAGATAAATTGGTTGTGCGGCAGCACGTAGCGGTCGGGCTCAATCTCGGGGAAGCGGTAGCTATACTGCTGCGCCATTGCATCTGCCAGCTTTATCTTACTCACGCCGAGCAGCGGGTGCTGCCGAATAACCGTCCAGGCGACCTGGTAAGAATAGACCCGCGCCGTGACGGAAAAATTGTTGGCAGCGCGGACCGAGTCCCATTGCTCAGCATCGTCGCGGGTATTCGTGATTTTATTCTGGAGGGTAGGGAATAAAAGCAGGCACCCCACCCCCACCCCCGCCGCGAGCACCGCCCCCGTCAGCGCTGCTTTCCAGCGCCCTGGCTGCGTACCCAGCCAGACGAGCCACAAACCGCCCGCTGCGTACAGCGTGACAATGCCGCTGCGCACGGCAAGCAGGTGTTGAAACAGAAACAGTAGTACAATACTTAGCAGCGTGGCCTGCCGCCAGCGGAAGGATAGGCGGCCTTCAAAAAGCAGCACTACCCCCGCCAAAATTGCCATGCTCACGAGCAGGCTAAACCGGATGTGGTCGGGCTCGGTGGGCATCACCTTCGACTGCAAATACAATTGGGCTATCTCGGCGGCATGGCGTAAATAGTTGATGGTGGCCCCAATAGCGGCTACCAGGCAGCAGCCGATGAGCAGCAGCCACAGTAGGCGCTTATATGCAGCCGGCCAGTCGGGCAGCAGCAGAAAGGCTACCGGCAACAGGATGAAAGGCAGCTGCAAAAGCAGGTCCTGCTGCAAAGCCTTATCGGCCAGGCCGGCGTGCTGAAGGCCCGTAGCGGCATGGACCAGATACACCAGCGTGAAGGGTATCCACCGCGCCCAGTGCTGCCACTGCGCAATGCGCCGCTGCCGTAGGGCATAGCCGACGCCAGTCAGGAATAGGCCGGCTATGCCAATGCTCGGCAGCACCCGAATCCAGCTGGCGGCGAATAGCCCGACGATGATAAGCGCGCTCCAAAATACGCTTAGCTGCCGCACCCGCGCCTCGGAAAGTAGGTTCCACATCAAGGAAATGCTGGCAGCAAGCCACCTGACTGAAGTCCGCGTGCCACCAGTAGATGTGCCCGGCCAGACTGCCGTAAAGGTAGTGCGGGGCTCCACGCCGCCACCCGCTTCCGCCTGGCCAACCTGCCGGCCCCGGTTACTTTTGCGTATGCGCGTACCGAAGGCATCCATTATTATCTCCGTTTATAACCGGTTCGATTTTCTGGAACTGGTAGTAGCTGGCCTCGAAGTGCAGACGGAGCCCGACTTTGAGGTCATTATCTCAGACGATGGCTCGGGCGATAAGTTTATTGCTCAACTGAATGCCTTACGAGCTACCTCGCCCCTACGCCTCAGCCATCACTGGCACCCCGACGCCGGGTTTCTGAAGAACCGGATTCTGAACGTCTCCGTGCGGGCGGCACAGGGCGGCCAGCTTATTTTTCTGGATGGTGACTGCATTCCACACCCTGCCTTTGTGGCCGAGCACCTGGCCCACGGTGGCCCTGGGCGCTGCCTGGCCGGCCGGCGCATCGATATGTCGGCCCGGCTTACCCGGCTGCTAACGCCCCAGCGAGTGCGCGCGGGTATCTTGCAGCAGCCGCGCGTGATGCTGGGCCAGCTCAAGGATTTCCTGACGCGGCGGACGTTCCACTTCATGAACGGCTTCTACGTCACTCAGCCCTGGCTACGACGCTACTTCAACCGCAAGGAGCGCGGACTGCTCGGGGCCAATTTCTCGGTGATGAAAGCTGATTTAGAAGCCATTAATGGCTTTGATGAGCGCTACACGGCCCCTACTTTTGGGGAGGACTCGGACGTAGAATTTCGCCTGCGATTGAATGGCGTGCGCATTATTCCGGTACTCAATATTGCCGTCGCCTACCACTGCCACCACCGGCTCCTACCCCGCCCCGAAGCCAGCAAGGCGCTCTATGAGCAGGTGCTACGCGAGGGGATAGCCTTCACGCCCTATGGCATTAGGCAGTAATGGACGGGTAGGGCGTGAAGGCTACCCCTCCATTACTGCCTCAGTACGCCCTGGCAAACCAGGCGCGGCGGGCGCTGGGCCGGCCGGTCACCATGCACACGCCGGGCTCGTCGGCCACATGGAGGGGTAGGCAGCGCACGGTGGCCTTCGTTTCTTCTTTGATAAGCTCCTCGGTTTCGGAGGTACCATCATAGTGCGCCACCACGAAGCCGCCGGTCGTGTCGAGCACGGTTTTGAAGTCGGCGTAGGTTTCAACGTAGGTTGTGTGGGCCTCGCGGTAGGCGTTGGCTTTTTCGTAGATACTTAATTGAATGTCGTCCAGCAGCTTATCTACGCTGTCTACCACTTCGGCCAGGGGCAGCTGCAGCTTTTGCTTGGTGTCGCGGCGGGCGGCTTCCACGGTGCCGGCGTCGAGGTCGCGCGCGCCGATGGCCAGGCGCACGGGCACGCCCTTCATCTCCCACTCGGCAAACTTGAAGCCCGGCCGCTCGGTGTCGCGGCTATCAATTTTCACCGAAATACCGCGCTCCGCCAGCCCTTGCTGAATGGGCCGGATGCGCTCCAGGAGCGCATCCAGCTCGCCGGTCTTGTAAATCGGCACGATGACGACCTGAATCGGGGCCAGCTTGGGGGGTAGCACCAGGCCGTCGTCATCGGAGTGGGCCATGATGAGCGCGCCCATCAGGCGGGTGCTCACGCCCCAGCTCGTGCCCCACACATATTCCAGGCTGCCTTCCTTATTGGTAAACTGCACCTCAAAAGCCTTGGCAAAATTCTGCCCCAGGAAGTGGCTGGTGCCGGCTTGCAGCGCCTTGCCATCCTGCATCAGCGCCTCAATGCAATAGGTGTCCTCGGCCCCGGCGAAGCGCTCGTTGGGCGTCTTCACGCCTTTGATGACGGGTAGGGCGATGAATTCCTCCGCAAACTCGGCGTACACGTCGAGCATCTGGCGGGTTTCGGCTACGGCCTCGGGGGCGGTGGCGTGGGCGGTGTGGCCCTCCTGCCACAAAAACTCGGTGGTGCGCAGAAAGAGCCGGGTGCGCATTTCCCAGCGTACCACGTTGGCCCACTGATTGATGAGCAGCGGCAGGTCGCGGTAGCTCTGCACCCAGTTTTTATACGTGCTCCAGATGATGGCCTCCGAAGTAGGGCGCACGATGAGTTCTTCTTCGAGCTTGGCGGTGGGGTCCACGCGCAGCTTACCGGGGCGGTCGGGGTCGGCCTGGAGGCGGTAGTGGGTCACCACGGCGCACTCCTTAGCGAAGCCTTCGGCGTTAGTTTCTTCAGCCTCAAACAAGCTTTTGGGCACGAACAATGGGAAGTAGGCATTTTCGTGGCCGGTGCGCTTGAACATATCGTCGAGCTGGCGCTGCATCTTTTCCCAAATGGCGTAGCCGTAGGGCTTGATAACCATGCAGCCGCGCACGGCGGAGTTTTCGGCCAGACCGGCGCGCTTCACCAGTTCATTATACCAGGCCGAATAATCTTCCTGGCGGGTAGGCAACTTTTTGCTCATAATAGCATCTAAAAGCCAGCTGGCCGATGCAGGTTATTAGCCCGGCATAGCTGGTATAAGTTTTGTATCAGTAACTTTATCGCAAAGGCACCGTTTTGGGGCGAAATTACGTTACAAGAGTGCGCCCGCCATGCCCAGCCGCAAATGGGGCAAATTACGCTGGAGCAGGCAGTTTGGCCGGCCCTTCATGTAGCCTCCACGCCTGGCGCTTTTACTTTACTCACCCACTCGGCATTTAGCTGGGTATCTGCATTCTCACTCATGAAAAACCTGCTCATTGCCACTTTGCCGGCTTTGGCGCTGCTCGCTCTGGGCGGGTGCGCCACCACCGGGGCGCTGACGACCTCTACGGAGACCGACGGTGTGTATTATTCGTCCAAAGACAAGACTACCACCTTGGGGGCTACCCCACCAGCTGCCGGGGGCTACTACGCCGGCCCAAGCGCAGCGGCTACTCCTACCCCTGCGGCGGCCCCTACCCCTGCTACCACCGACGATGCCAACCCCGACTACCAGGGCGGCAGCACGGCTGCTACAACGGGTAGCACTGATTATTACAGCAATAACTACTCGCAGTCGTACAGCCCCAGTGGCTTTAACCAGCCTTATAATGGGCCGGGTGTTAGCTCCTACAACTACGCACCGAGCAGCAACTACAACTACGCGCCTTCCTATTATGGCTCACCCTACGGCTATAGCAGCGGATTTGGCTACGGCTTTTCGCCCTATGGCTACGGTGGTGGGTTTGGCTCGCCCTACGGTGGGTTTGGTTCGCCGTTTGGCTACGGCTTCGGCTCGCCGTTTGGCTATGGCTCAGGGCTGAGCATTGGGTTTGGCTATGGCGGCGGGTTTGGTGGCTTTGGCTATCCTTATGGTGGGTTTGGTGGCTTTGGCTACCCCTATGGCATTGGGTATTCGCCCTTCTATGGCGGTTATGGTGGAGGGTATGGCTACGGCTACGGTGGGGGCTACGGCTATGGCGGCGAGTATTATGGCCGCCCAGTTATTCGGGCCAATGGGGTAAATGGTATGGTAGGCGGCACCTCAGGCAATGGCGCAGTGCTGATAGGCTCGCGTCCCGGCCGTGGTGGGGCAGTCATGAATGCTACTAATGGCACCATGAGCCCCAACGCCCAAAATAATTCGAGTGCCGGCCGCGTTAACAATTATAGCAATGGCCTGTACCCGGCGGGTAGTGCTATCAACCCCGCTAATAATGGCTCAAACGGTGCCTATAATAATACACCGGTAGGCCGGGGCGGCCGTGCCGTAAACTTTGGCAATGCTACGGGCCAGCCTACTTATTCCAATCCTTCGAGTGCAATTTCGGGCGCGCAGTTGAACAGTGCTGCGCAACCAAATGCCGCATCTGCTGGTCGGCGTGGGTTCTTTAGCGGCTTCTTTGGGGGCGGCAATGGAACTGCCAACGGGGCTCAGCCCAATACGAATGCTAGCCAGTCGGGCAACTATGGCGCTCGCCAGCGTAGCAATTACAACTACGGCAGCCAAGGGCAGCCACAGCAACGCACATACAGCCAGCCGAGCCGCTCGTTCTCGCAACCCTCTCCGTCCCGCTCGTTTGGGGGCGGCAGCTTTGGCGGCGGGGGTAGCCGCAGCTTCGGTGGCGGCGGCGGCGGCGGTGGTGGAGGCCGTGGCCGGCGCTAGCCACCTAAGGTGGGGTAGGACCCACAATAGCTTGATTTAACCCGAGCCGGTCCCTCGGACCGGCTCTTTTTTGCCCATTACTTTCTTTTTATGAAGCACGCATTTATGGGCCTGGCTACGCTGCTAGGCGTTTTTCTGACTATCAGCTTCTCGGCTCACGCGCAAGGTGGCTACGCCGATGATGCCCTGCTTTATATGCGCCAAAACCCCAGTGGCTCGGCCCGCACGCTGGGCTTGGCGGGGGCCAACGTGTCGCTGGGCGCCGATTTTGGTAACCTGACCAGTAACCCGGCTGGCTTGGGCTTCTACACCAAGTCAGAGGTAACCCTGACGCCTGGCCTGGGCCTGGGCACTACGAAGTCGGTGCAGGTAGCTAATTCGGCCGCCGTTGGCACTAGCTTTCCTTCCATTTCGGCAACTGCTAACAGCTTTCACATCGCGAGCGCAGGGGTAGTATTTGCTACCCGGCGGGCCGATAATGACCAAAGAAGCGACTGGCGCGGTGGGGCGTTCGCACTGGGCTTCACCCGGCTGGCCGATTTTAACCAGCAGGTGCATTACCAGAATTCGACGGATGATAACCATTCGTTCTTTCAACGCCTACGCGAGCCTTATAACAATAGCGACTATACTTCCAGCAGCTACCAGGCAGCGGTCAATGATATTTACAATCAGTACAATAATACCCGTACTGCGGGAAGCAGTCAATACACTAATATCGATGGCCTGGCATACGGCACGGGCTTAGTGGACCAGGTACTTATTGTTAGGGCTCCAGGTGACACTATATATCGCGTAGGTACGCCCGCTCCTACTAATAATACTCAGGCTTCGGCTGCCCTACGTAATGCGCGCAAGGGGACCATTACGCAGACGGAAGATATTCTGACGAAGGGCTCGCTTTCGCAATTTGACCTGGGCTACGGTGGTAACTACCGCGACCGGGTTTACATCGGTGGGGGCGTCGGAATAGTGTCGATGAACCGCACACGTACCAGTACGTTCAGCGAAAGCTCGGGCGGCGACCAGGACTTCGTATCTACCGACTACCTCAAAACCACGGGCACGGGCATTAACGCCCGCCTGGGCGTCATTGTGCGGGCTGCCGATGTGCTCCGCCTCGGGGCTTCCATTCAAACGCCCACTTACATCCACCTTACCGACACGTACAGCACCTCGCTCACGGCCAACGATAAGTATGCCGCCCCCCGCACCGTAAGCTCACTCTCTACCGCGCCGGGCTCCTTCGACTACAGTATCACTACCCCCTTCCGGGCTAATGGTGGAGCCACGGTACTACTCAACAAGTATGGCTTTATAACTGCTGATATTGAGTACGTTGGCTATTCCAGCGCCAAGTTTAATACTACCGATGGCTCGTCGGATGCCGGCCTCGACTACGCCAACTCCGTTATCGGGAACAGTTATAAGAATGTGGTGAACTACCGGGTAGGAGCCGAGGGCCGCTTCGAGGTTTTCCGCGCCCGACTGGGCTACGCCTACTACGCCGACCCCTACCTCAACAGCGTGTACGACCGCTCACAGAACTACTTCACGGCGGGTCTGGGTATCCGCACCAAGCAGTTCTTTGTAGATGTTGCCGGCGTTTACCTCGATACCAAAGACGTATACCAGCCCTACTCGCTGGCGAGCCGCGTGCCGCCCACTGTCAATATTACTAACAATCGTTTTACCACCAGCTTGACGGGTGGGCTTATCTTCTAGATTTCAGTTAGTTAGGAATACTCAGGAGCCGGGGGTGGGAGTTATCCCACCCCCGGCTTTTTCTGTTTTAAGCGCCAGAATTAGCCAAGGCAGGAAGTTAGTTTTTATAAATTAATTGCTTACCTAATACTTTGATAAGGTGTTGTGGCGCGCATCTTTGCGCCCATGCCCGACGTTGCCCCGCTTCTACCCTACCTCGTTTTCGACTTCGATTCCACCTTTACCCAAGTCGAAGGCTTAGACGAGCTGGCCGCCATTGCCCTGCAAGGCCAGCCTGACCAGGCCGCGCGCGTGAGCCAGATAAAAGCGCTCACCGACCGCGGCATGGCCGGCGAAATCGGCTTTCAGGAGTCGCTAAGCCAGCGGCTGGCGCTACTGGGGGCGCACCGGCGGCACCTGGCCCCGCTGGTGGACCACCTGCAAGCCAAGGTGAGCGAAAGTATTCGGCGCAACGGCGACTTTTTTAGGCGCTACGCCGACCGCATCTACGTGGTCAGCAGCGGCTTCCGAGAGTTTATCGAGCCCGTGGTGGCCGAGTTTGGTATCGTGCCCGGCCACGTGCTGGCTAATACCTTCACCTTTGATGAGGGGGGTAGCATCACGGGCTGCGACAGCGCGAACGTGCTGAGCCGCGACGGGGGCAAGATTCAGCAGCTGAAAGACTTGCACCTCGACGGGCCGGTGTACGTGCTCGGCGACGGCTACACCGACTACCAGATGCGGGAGGCCGGCCTGGCGCACCGCTTCTACGCCTACACCGAAAACGTGAGCCGCCCAAATGTGGTGGCCCACGCCGATGAGGTGCTGCCCACTTTTGACGAATTTCTCTACCAACTGAAACTACCCATGACCCTGAGCTACCCCAAAAACCGCATCAAGGTGCTGCTGCTTGAAAACCCCGATGCCCGCGCCGCCGAGCTATTTCGGCAGGAGGGCTACCAGGTGGAGCTGGTGCCCGGCGCGCTCGATGAGGACGAGCTGGTGGCCCGCATCGAGGGCGTGAGCATCCTGGGCCTGCGGTCGAAAACGCACGTGACCGAGCGCGTATTGGCCGCCGCCAACCGTCTCATCGCCATCGGGGCCTTCTGCATCGGCACCAACCAGATTGACCTGCCGTCGGCCATGCGCAAGGGGGTAGCCGTGTTCAACGCGCCCTTTTCCAATACCCGCTCGGTGGTCGAGCTGACTCTGGCCGAGCTAATTATGCTGGCCCGCCGCATCCCGGAGAAAAACCCCAAGATGCACCGCGGCGAGTGGGATAAGTCGTCCGGCGGCTCGTTCGAGATTCGGGGCAAAACGCTGGGTATTATTGGCTACGGCAACATTGGGGCGCAGCTCTCGGTGGTGGCCGAGGCCGTGGGCCTGAAGGTGCTCTACTACGACACGGCTGAAAAGCTTCAGCTTGGCAACGCCGTGAAGAGCAAGACCCTGGAAGAAATGCTACCCCTGGCCGACATCGTAACGCTGCACATCGACGGCCGGCCCGAGAATCAGGACTTCTTCGGAGCCAAGGAGTTTGCCCTCATGAAGCCGGGCGCGCTATTTATCAACAACGCCCGCGGGCACGTGGTGAGCGTGCCAGCTCTGGCCGAGGCTCTGCGGAGCGGCCACCTCGGCGGCGCGGCCATCGACGTGTTTCCACACGAGCCCAAAACCAACCACGAGGCGTTTGAGAGCGAGCTACGCGGCCTGTCCAACGTGCTGCTTACCCCCCACATTGGCGGTAGCACAGCCGAGGCCCAGCGCAACATCGCTGAGTTCGTGCCCGAGCGCATTATGGAGTATATCAACACCGGCAACACGCAGCAGAGCGTCAACTTCCCCAATATCCAGCTGCCCACGCAGCAGGCGCACCGCCTCATCCACATTCACGCCAACGTGCCCGGCGTACTGGCCCGCATCAATAACGTGCTGGCCGCGCACCATGTCAATATTTTAGGCCAATACTTGAAAACCAACGAGTTGATTGGCTACGTGATTACCGACATCAACCGCGAGTACGACCAGGACGTGATTCAGGCCCTGCGCGAAGTAGAGCACACCATTAAGTTTCGGGTGCTGTACTAGCCGCGGCCGGCAAACTACTTCGCCGCAGTGGCCGTTATTCTTCGTTCTTAACTTGCTTTTACCATGTCTCAGCTCACTATTACCCTCGATGACGACCTATTGCAAGCCGCCCAGGAATACGCTCAGCGGCACGGCCAGGAGCTGGATAAGCTGGTGGCGGAGCTACTGCAAGCGGCCGTGCGGCCGCTTGTAGCGCCGGAGCCTGCGCTAGTGCGCCCATCGCTCGCTACCGTTCAAAATCTATATGGCTCTCTGAAAGCCCCGGCCGATTTTGACTATAAGAAAGAACTAGAAGATGGCAGGGCGGAGCAATATGGCTTATGAGACATTTATTCTTGGATACCAATGTGTTGCTCGATTTCATTTTGCAGCGCGACGGTTTTGGTCCGGCGGCCCGCCAGCTGTTTATAACTGCTGAGGCTGAGGAAGTAGTGCTGTACGCGGCGGCGCTGTCGTTCAGCCACATCTATTACACCCTTCGCAAGACCAACCCGCCCGCCGAGCGCATTCTTGCGCTGAAAAATCTGGCTTCCGCCGTCAACGTTATTCCTTTGACGCGCCCCGTCATCGAAGCCGCCCTCGCACTTGGCTTCGCCGATTTTGAGGATGGCTTGCAGTACTGCGCCGCCCGCGCCGTGTCCGCCATCGAAGCCATCGTTACCCGTGATGCCAAAGGCTTCGCGGCCGGCACCCTGCCCATCCTAACGCCCCCGCAAGCGCTGGCGCGGCTAATCTAATAGCTCACAGCCGCTGGCGCACCTCGCTCAGCAGCCACTGCATGGCGTTGCGGGTGCGCTGGTCGTCGCCGGGAATGCCGTTGTTGAAGAACGTGACGGCTACCAGCCGGCCGCTTTTGCAGCGCACGTAGCCAGCCAGGTTGCAGGTGTGGGTAAGGGTACCAGTTTTGCCCCAGAACCACGGCATTTTGGGCGGACCGGGCTCGAAGTAACGCCTACGCAGGGTGCCCTGGCCACCGCCGGCCGCCAGCAAGCTCAGCAGGCGGGCTTCGGGCACCTGCTGGTGCAGGCGTACCAGCACGGCCGTAAGGGTGCGCGGCGTGAGCAGATTGAGGCGCGAGAGGCCCGAGCCATCGACCCAATCGGGCCGGTCGGGCAGGCCCTTCAGTTGGTTTTTAAGTAGGTAGCGGATGATGCGGTCACTGCTCAGCGAGTCGCGGTAGCCCACGCGGGTACTGGCCATGAGTAGCAGTTGCTCGGCCAGAAAATTGTCGCTCACGCGCAGCATCCGGCGGTAGAGCGAGTCGGTGCGCAGGCCGTGCAGCGTGCGGATGCTATCGCGGCCCGCGTGCGGGTGCCACGGCCCTACCCCCACAATGGCCCGGCGCAGCGTGTCGCCGAGCAAACGCAGCAGCAGTGTGCGGCTGGTGCGGTAGGGCACCTCGTCAATCCATTTTTTGGGGGTAGGCACGTAGGTAAAGCGGTTTTCGAGGGGCGCGCGGTACACGTGCATCTCGTCGTCCTGGTCGGGCGAAAGCCTAAAGCCGGCCGCCGCCCGCTCAGTAAGCAGCGCAAAGCTGCGCGGCAGCACCCGCACGGACTGCGGCAGTACCCGCACGGCCGCGCCCGGCGCGTGGCGCAGCACCAGCGGCGCGGCAGCGTAGAAGCGCACCGTGTTGCCATACATCGGGAACGCCGTGCGCTCGGGCTGGAAATAGTAGCCAAAATCGTCCCAGGCCCAGCTGGGTCCGTAGACTGGTACGCAGGCGATATCGCAGTAAGCCAGCACTTTTTCGGGCCGGGTGGCCAGAAAGGCGTAGGCTCGCCGCGAGGGCACGTCGCCGTGCAAAAAGGTGGGGTCGCCAGTGCCCTGGAAAAACAGCGTATCGCCCCGCGAGAAGTAGCGCAGGCTGGGCAGCGAATCGCCGAGCAGCGCCAAGCCACCGGCCAGGCTCAACAGCTTCATGGTGCTGGCAGGCGTAAAGTACCGCGCCTCATTGTAGCCAAAGAGCGGCTGGCCGGTCACGGCATCGGCCAGGGCCACGCCCACCTGCTGGCGGCGAAAGGTCCAGGAGCTATCCAGGCGCTGGCGCAGCCAGGGCATATCCACTTTACCGGTGGCCGAGTCGGTGACGGTGGCGGGGGGTAGGGGCGGCGCGGAAGTGGTGGTTTGCCCGCAGGCGGTGGTAAGCGAGAGCAAGGCCAGCAACGTGGCGTAGCGCCGCACCAGGCAATGAGCAGCGAAAACGGGAGACATAAACACGGGACGCAACTTAAGCACGAATCCGGCAGTCGTTGGCCCAACTGCGGCCCTACCCCCGCTTTTTTACTCTATCGCGTGCGCTACCTCCTGCTTTTTCTCTGGCTGCTGGCCGGCCCGCGGCCCGCCCCAGCCCAACCCAAAACGCCCGCCGACTTTGGCTACCGCCACCTGCAAATGCGCTACAAGGGCGACACAGTAGATATTCTTGTGCTTTCCCAAAAAGGCGAGGAAATGAAGCGTAAGCCGGTGTTTCTGTTCGTGCAGGGGTCGCTGCCGTCGCCGCTCATCAAATATGATGTGAAGGGGCCTTACGGAGTTTTCCCTTTTGCCACCAAAGAATTCTTGCCGGATTATCACCTCGTCATCATCAGCAAGCCCGGCGTGCCACTGGTGGCCGACGTGCGGACCCTTACCCCCCGCTATGAATACAACGACCCCAAAACCGGCCGGGTGCCCGCCGCCTACTGCCAGCGCAACTACCTGGAATACTACGTGGCCCGCGACGCGGCCGTGCTGCGCTACCTGGCCCGCCAGCCTTGGGTTGATAGCCATAATATTAGCGCAATGGGCCACTCTGAAGGCACTTTTGTAGTTGCGCGCTTAGCCCGCCGGCCAGGAGTATTAAAGCGCGTAATCTACTTGAGTGGCAGCCCGCTAGGTCGGATATTGACAATTGTAGCAGGCATACGGGCAGCCGGTGACTCTGCCATCGCTGAGAATGAACTTCGCCATTGGTCGCAGACTGTGGCCGCACCTCACGCTTACGATTGCACCAACCCAGGTGACTCCAATCTTACGACGGCCTCCTTTTCCGAGGTACAAAGCCCTCTGCAAGATTTTTTACACACCAAAATCCCGGTCTTTATCGGCTACGGCACCCGCGACGATGCCGCGCTCACCAACGATTACCTACGCTTAGAATTAGCTCGCGCCGGCAAAACAAATTTCACTTTTCGCGCCTACCCCGGCCTGGAGCACAATTTCTTCGGCTTCACTAGGGGAGAGGTAGACCAGGAAAAGTGGAACTGGGACCGCGTGGCCCGCGATTTCTTCGCCTGGATGAAAACGCAGTAACTGCGGCGGCATAGCGGACGACTAAGCCCTAGTAGTTGCTAAAAGCTTGGTCGTCCGCTACTTTTGACCGCTTCGCTCAACGTCTTAATTCTACAGACGGGCAACATTTCATTCTTTCAACTCATTAGTCTTGGCAACCGTCGGCACGCCTCGTAAATGGGTTTGGCTCAGCGCAGGAATCTTACTGCTGGCGATAGCTAGCGTCGCGGGTATCACCGCCGCGCAGTTGGTCAGCTGGCAGCAGTTTATGCGAACGCCCGCCCGCCGCCCTACCATAGCTCACCACGGCGGCACGCAACTAATAGTGCTCGGTACCACGCACGAGCCGCACGCCAACCTGAACCCGGATAGCCTATACGCCGCCTTGGAAATCATAAAGCCGGATGTTATTCTCTTTGAGAGAGATAGCGCCTGCCTGCCGCAGCTGCGCCGCCCGCCGGGGCTGGTGCAGGCGCTGCTAGTGGCCCTGGGTGGCCCGGCCCCCGAAAACGAAAGCCAGGCGATACAGAAATATTTACGCTGGCACCCGGCTACCGCCTGCCAACCCTTTGAGTGGAACCGCCGCAACGTCTACCACCGGCAATACGGCCTCCTAACCAAGCCCGACGAAGTATTCCGGCAGCTACGCCACTTGCAGGCCGCTCAACAGCTGGCTCCCTGGCAGCTTCGCGTCCTGACGGCGTATGATAGTCTGAGCGCCCGCCTGAATACCCAGGCTCAACTACCACTCGCCTTGCTCAATACCACCGCGGCCGACTCGCTGGCAGCCCGGCGGCAATACGCTCAATACCAACTGATTGGCAAGATAGTAGCAACTCACCCTGCGCTCGCCGAATTCCGGGCTTTTTATCGAATAAACAAAGCCTACTGGACTATTCGCAACCGGGCAATGGCACGCAACATCGCCGCCTGGCTGGCCCGCTACCCCCGCAAGCGGCTGGTGGTACTCACGGGTTTCAACCACCGCTACTACCTGCTGCGGGAGCTATGCCCCCGGCAGCAAGCCCTCAAACTTACACTGGCAGAATACCCAGCTTTAAATATTTTATAGTGTAATTAGTATTTTCACCTATATTATTTTGTGATAAAATTTTACTTCAACGTCAGGAATTTCTGCTGCATTATCTCCTGCACCGAGCGGCCGCTTACCTTACTTTCCAGCCAGGAAATGATGTCGAAGTACAGGAACGGGCGACGGTCGTAGGGCTGAGCGGCAATTTCTTCCAGCTTGAGCTTGAGCTTAAGAAACTCCTCGCGCAGCCGGGCCGGCTCGAAGTGGCCTAAGCGGCGCAGGAAACGCAACACCTCGACTTGCATGGCCTGCTGGTCGTTCATCTTACCCAGGAAATGATACACCGAGCGCACCTGGTGTTCTAGCTCGGCATCGTCACCGGCCTCGTAGTGCGCCACCAGGTTGAGGATGCGGGCGAAGCATTGTAGGTCTTCGCGCAGGCTCAGGTCCTTGTGCTCGATGATGCGCGTGAGGTATTTGATGGCTGGCCGGTACTGCCCGCTGCCGAAATACACGCAAGCGATTTTGTAGTAAAAAACCAGCGTGCGGTGCAAATCGAGCTGGTTTTTGTGCTCGCCGAGCTGCTCCAGCAGCTCCGGCAGCAGCTCCACGCCGTCGCTGAAGCGGGCTTCGAGGAAAATCGCATTCAGTCGGTTGGTCCAGATGTACTGAAAAAGTAACGTGTCAGTATTGGGTGTGGCGCGGCGAGTCTGGCTGGCGGCAAAGTCTTCGAGTACTTGCAGCACCTCCATGAACTTACTGTAATACAGCATATTGAAAAGCGCGGCCAGCAAATTATGCAAGCCCTTAATGTAGAGCATGGTTTGGCTTTCCTTTTGGTCGGGCTGCTGCTCAAACAGGTCTACCCACTTCTGGGCGTAGCGGTAGCAGGATTTAAAGTCTTGATTGATTGTATTATACCACACGTGCGCCTGGTAGAAGTACAGCTTCTCCCAGAAGCCGCTGCCGGGCGGCAGGCGCTCGGGCACGTGGGCCCGAAAAAATTCAGTAAATTGCTCGTGGTCAGCTTGGTTGCGGGCGTGGCCGGCCTGCAAGTACAAGCCATAGAGCCGCAGCGAGGCATTGGACAGGGCGTGTTGCTGGCTGAGGTGCGCGGCCGTGGCTGTGGCCTCGGCCGCCAATTCCTCGGCCCTACCGTGTAAGCTGCGCGTGATGTACTGCGATTCGATAAGCTTCTCAAAATCAAGGGCCAGCAGGGCTACGTGGGGTAGCTCGGCCACCTGAGCCGCCTGCTTCACGCGGGCCAGCATCCGCAGTGCCTGCTGGTAAAAGCCCTTGTTATAGAGCACACGAGCGTAGTCGAGCTGCTCGTGCAGCTGAATATCAAGGTTTTGGCCGGCGTGGTAGAGGCGCAGACTGGCCAGCAGCTGCCGGTAAAGGTTGGCCTTGAGATTGGCGAGCTGCGCCCGCTTGAGGGTGGGAACCTGGGCTAGCACGCGCTCCTCGTCGGGCTGCTCCTGGGCATCGAAAGCATCGAAAAGCTGCAAGAATTTCAGGCCCTCGGTAGAGCCCTGGCGGTTGGTAAAGAGGCGAAAATGCCGCTTTTCGGACTGCGTAAGAGATTTTATCAACTGAAAAACCGCCTCAGGATTCTTATTAGACATTGTAGGATAGTTTCTAGCAACTTATTTATTTTCAGTAAATTACGCAGACAAAAGGCTGACTTGGAAATAATAGAAATGCTTAAAAAATGTTTTTGTCGCGGCGCGACCGTCCGCTACTTGCAGCCTAATAACAAAGCTGGCCTCGTGCCGGCACGTTTTTTACCGCTATGGGCCCGCACCACATCCAGATTTTCGATACCACGCTCCGTGACGGCGAACAGGTGCCGGGCTGCAAGCTAAACCAGCAGGAGAAGCTCGTTATTGCGCGGCAGCTCGAAGCGCTGGGCGTGGACGTGATTGAGGCCGGCTTCCCAGTGTCGAGTCCCGGCGACTTTGCCGCCGTGGCCGCCATCGCCGCCCAAACTCGCGAGGCCACCGTCTGCGGCCTCACCCGCGCCGTCGAAAACGACATTCGGGTGGCGGCCGAAGCCCTACGCGGGGCGCGCCGGCCGCGCATCCACACCGGCATTGGCACCTCCGATTTGCACGTACAGCAGAAGCTGCGCACTACCCGCGCCGACGTGCTGCAACGCGCCGTGGCCGCCGTGAAGCTCGCCAAGAGCTTCGTGGAGGATGTGGAATTTTACGCCGAAGATGCTGGCCGCACCGATAATGAGTTTCTAGCAAGAGTCTGCGAGGCGGCCATTGCGGCCGGCGCTACCGTCCTCAACATCCCCGACACTACTGGCTACTGCCTGCCGCAGGAATATGGGGCCAAAATTAAGTACCTGTATGAGAACGTAAAAGGTATCGAGAAGGCTACCCTCTCCACGCACTGCCACAACGACCTGGGCTTGGCCACGGCCAACTCCATCGCGGGCGTCACGAACGGGGCACGCCAGATTGAATGCACCATCAACGGCGTGGGCGAGCGCGCCGGCAATACGGCCCTGGAAGAAGTGGTGATGATACTGCGCCAGCACCCCTACCTAAATCTCAATACTAACGTCAAAACCAAGCTCTTAGCCGAAACCTCGGCCCTGGTTTCGCACCTGATGAGCATGCCGGTGCAGGCCAACAAAGCCATCGTAGGGGCCAATGCTTTCGCGCATAGCAGCGGCATTCACCAGGACGGGGTAATCAAGTGCCGCGAAACCTACGAAATTATTGACCCTAAGGAGGTTGGCGTAGCGGATTCGAGCATCGTGCTCACTGCCCGTTCGGGCCGCGCGGCCCTCGCCTTCCGCCTCCAGAAGCTGGGCTACGACCTGGAGCGCCCGGCGCTCAACACGGCCTATGTCAGCTTCTTGCAAATGGCCGACCGCCAGCGCGAAGTATTTGATAATGACTTACATATTCTCATTGAGCAAGAAAAACTGGTAGTTATCGGCTAACCGGCCAAGGAAGCGGAGTGGCAGGCGCTGCCAGTGGGTGGGAGCAGGGAAATCAGGGGGTCGGGTTAAAATCCCATAAACGCCACTCTTTCACACCCTTAACACGACCAAAATTTCCCCCTGTCGCTTCGTTTTCTTGGCCGGTTAGTCGGCTACCATTTGTATTTTTTATTGAGCTTCTTGAAATCATAAAGGCCGTCATGCTGAACGCAGTGAAGCATCTCTACCGCTTCCTCCGTGCCGTTCAACGAGGCAGCACAGATGCTTCACTACGTTCAGCATGACCGTTCTACTTACTTCTTGATTCCTACTATCCTATCCCTACCCCCCCAAATGTCCCGCACGCTATTCGATAAAATCTGGGATGCCCACGTAGTCTGCTCCGTAGAAGGGCTGGATGTGGTTTATATTGACCGTCATTTAATTCACGAAGTCACTAGTCCTCAGGCATTTGACGAGTTAGCGGCCCGCGACCTGCCGCTGTTCCGGCCGCGCCAGATTATTGCCACCGCCGACCACAACGTGCCGACGCTGCACCAAGACCAGCCCATCGCGGAGCCGCTGTCGCGCTCGCAGGTGGATAAGCTGACCGAGAACTGCGCGAAATACGGGATTGAGTTGTACGGCTTGGGGCACGCGCGCCAGGGCATTGTGCACGTGATTGGGCCGGAGCTGGGGCTGACGCTGCCGGGCACCACCATCGTGTGCGGCGACAGCCACACCAGCACCCACGGCGCGTTTGGGGCGGTAGCCTTCGGCATCGGCACCAGCCAGGTGGCGCAGGTAATGGCCTCGCAGTGCCTGCTGCTGAGCCGGCCCCAACGGATGCGCATCGCGGTGGAAGGCGAGTTGGGGCCGGGCGTGACCGCTAAAGACCTGATTCTCTACGTTATCGCACAGCTTGGCACGGGCGGGGCCACCGGGCATTTCGTGGAGTACGCGGGCAGCGCCATCCGCGCCCTGAGCATGGAAGGCCGCATGACGGTCTGCAACATGAGCATTGAGATGGGCGCGCGCGGCGGCCTTATCGCTCCCGATGCTACCACGTTTGCCTACGTAGCGGGCCGGCCGTTTGCACCAAAAGAGGCGGCTTGGGACGCGGCGCTGGCCTACTGGCAGATGCTATTTTCGGACGACAGCGCCGAATTTGACGTGGAGCATACGTTTGATGCCCAGGCTATTACGCCGATGATTACTTACGGCACCAACCCCGGCATGGGAATTCCGCTCACCGGCCGCGTGCCGAGCGAGGTACCGGCCAGCGAAGCCGAAAGCTTCGATAAATCTCTGAAATACATGGGCTTCGAGCGGGGCGAGTCGTTGCTGGGCAAGCAGATTGACTACGTATTCATCGGCAGCTGCACCAATTCGCGCATTGAGGACCTGCGCGCCGTGGCCGCCTACGTGCGCGGCAAGCACAAGGCCGGGCATGTGAAAGCCATCATCGTCCCCGGCTCCAAACAAGTGGAGCAGCAGGCTATTGCCGAAGGCATTGACCAGGTGCTCGCCGCCGCCGGCTTTGAGCTGCGCGAGCCCGGATGCAGCGCCTGCCTGGCCATGAATGAGGACAAAATACCCGCCGGCAAGTATTGCGTGGCGACTTCCAACCGCAACTTCGAGGGGCGGCAGGGGCCGGGCTCGCGCACGCTGCTGGCCTCGCCGCTGGTGGCGGCCATCACGGCGGTGCAGGGACGGATAGTGGATATTACGAAGTACTTGAATTAGATAATATAAGGCAAAAGGACGTCATGCTTAATCTAGCGTCCGCTTGCCGAAGCATCTCTACCGCATTATCCGCGCCGTTCAATAGAGCGGCAGAGATGCTTCACTGCGTTCAGCATGACGTTCTTTTTTCTGCTATACAAACAATGGATAAATTCCAAACCCTGCATACCACTGGCGTGCCGCTGCCGCTCGAAAACGTTGATACCGACCAGATTATCCCGGCCCGGTTTCTAAAGGCAACGACGCGGGCGGGCTTCGGCGAAAACCTGTTTTGCGACTGGCGCTACAACGCCGACGGCTCGCCCAAGCCGGAGTTCGTGCTGAACGACCCGCGCTATGCCGGGCAGGTGCTGGTAGCGGGCAAGAACTTTGGCTGCGGCAGCAGCCGCGAGCACGCCGCCTGGGCGCTGTACGACGCGGGTTTTCGGGCGGTAGTTTCGAGCTACTTCGCCGATATTTTTCGGGGCAATGCCCTGAATACCGGTCTCCTACCCCTGCAAGTGAGCGACGACGTGCTACACCGTCTGTTAGTCGCTATCGAAACCAACCCGCAGTTGGAATTAGCCGTCGATTTGCCTTCCCAAACGTTGGCGGTGCCAGCCTGGGGCGAAACCTTCAGCTTCGCCATTGATGCTTATAAGAAGGAGTGCCTGCTGAACGGCTACGACGATATTGACTTTTTAGTGAATCAGAAATCGGCCATCGCGGCCTTTGAAAAACAACGCGCCTGGACATGGTAATCAAGAAAATAGCTTTGCTGCCGGGCGACGGTATTGGGCCAGAGGTGTGTCGGCAGGCTGTAAAGGTGCTCGATGCCGTGGCCGAGCGCTTTGGGCACCGTTTCGAGTTTACCTCGCACCTGGTGGGGGCCTGCGCCATTGATGCCACCGGCGACCCCCTACCCCCCGAAACGCTGGCCGCCTGCCGCGCCGCCGATGCGGTGCTGTTCGGGGCCATCGGCGACCCGAAGTATGACAACGACCCAGCCGCTAAGGTTCGCCCCGAGCAGGGCCTGCTGCGGATGCGCAAGGAGTTGGGCTTGTTTGCTAATATTCGGCCCGTAACGGCTTATAAAGCCCTACTAAAGCACTCGCCGCTGAAAGCCGAACGCATTGAAGGCACCGATTTAGTGATTTTTCGGGAGCTGACGGGCGGCATCTACTTCGGCGAGAGGGGCCGCACGGCCGACGGCTCGGCCTACGATACCTGCACTTACTCGCGCCCCGAGATTGAGCGCATCGCGCACCTGGCGTTTCAGTCGGCCGCCGGCCGCCGCCAGCACCTGACGCTGGTGGACAAGGCTAACGTACTGGAAACCTCACGCTTGTGGCGCGAGGTGGTGCGCGAAATCGCCCCGCAGTACCCCGCCGTGACGGTGGACTACCTGTTTGTGGACAACGCCGCGATGCAGCTCATCACCGACCCCAAGCAGTTCGACGTGGTGCTGACGGAGAATATGTTCGGTGACATTCTCTCGGATGAAGCATCGGTCATTGCCGGGTCGATGGGGCTGTTGCCCTCGGCTTCGGTGGGCGCGGCGGTGGCGGTGTTTGAGCCCATTCACGGCTCCTACCCCCAGGCCAGGGGGAAGGGCATTGCCAACCCGCTGGCGGCTATTCTGTCGGCGGCCATGCTGCTCAACCACCTGGGTCTCACGGCCGAAGCCGACCTGGTGCGCGAGGCGGTGGACGAGGCGTTGAACAATCAAATTCTGACTCCCGAGCTGAACGCCACGGCTCCTTATACCACTGAGCAAGTGGGTAGTTACGTAGCCTTCTGGATTGCGGACTCCAATGAGCAGCAGTGGAACGCCCACAACATTGCGGTGGGCGTGAGCACGATTATTTAAGCGAAGTACGGGTGCGGCGAGTCCGCGCGTGAGCACGTTTTTCCATACCAAAAAGCGCGGACTCTCCGAGTTCGCGCCACCCCATCTAACTCCATGCCCCTTAATAAATTCAGCCGCATCTATACCCAGGACGACAGTTTGCCCGCCTCGCAGGCCATGCTGATTGGCGCGGGGCTGTCGGACGCGGACTTGCGCAAGCCGTTCGTGGGCATCTGCTCCACGGGCTTCGAGGGCAACACCTGCAACATGCACCTCAACGGCCTGGCCGATGAGGTGAAGCGCGGCGTGGCGGCCCAGGGCCTGGTAGGGCTGCGCTTCAACACGATTGGCGTGAGCGATGGCATTACGAACGGCAACGCGGGGATGCGCTACTCGCTGGTGTCCAGGGAGATAATTGCCGACTCGATTGAGGCGATGGCGGGCGCGCACTACTACGACGCGCTGGCTTGCGTGGTGGGCTGCGATAAGAATATGCCCGGCGCGCTCATCGCAATGGCGCGGCTCAACCGGCCGTCGCTCATGGTGTATGGCGGCACCATTCGGGGCGGTGAGTTTAAGGGGCAGCAGCTCAATATTGTGTCGTGCTTTGAAGCATATGGAAAGAAAGTGAACGGGCAGATTTCGGAGGAAGACTACCAGGGCATCATCCACAATGCCTGCCCTGGGCCGGGCGCGTGCGGCGGCATGTACACCGCTAACACGCTGGCTTCGGCCATCGAAACGCTGGGCATGAGCGTGCCGGCCTCGTCGTCCTTGCCCGCCGAAAGCCCGGCTAAAATGCAGGAATGCCTCGACACCGGGGCCTACCTGCGCCACCTGCTGGAGCTGGACCTCAAGCCCCGCGACATCCTGACCCGCGCGGCATTCGAGAACGCGATGGTAATGATAACGGTGCTCGGCGGCTCCACCAATGCCGTGCTGCACCTCATCGCCATTGCTCACGCGGCCGGCGTGCGGCTGACGATGGACGACTTCCAAGCCGTGAGCAACCGCGTGCCGGTACTAGCCGACCTCAAGCCCAGCGGCCGGTATCTGATGGAGGATTTGTCGAAAATCGGCGGTATCCCCGCTGTGCAGCGCACGTTGCTCGACCACGGCTTATTGAATGGCGACCTGCTGACCGTGACCGGCCGCACCCTGGCCGAAAACCTGGCCGACGTGCGCCCCCTGGGCGCGGAGCAGGATTTATTGCGTCCGCTCAGCAATCCCATCAAGGCCGATGGGCACATTCAGATGCTTTATGGCAACCTCGCCCCCAAGGGGGGGGTAGCAAAAATTACGGGTAAGGAAGGACTACGGTTTGAAGGCCCGGCCATCGTTTTCAACTCGGAAGAAGAGTTGAACCAGGGCATTATCGACCACAAAATTAAGGCCGGGCAGGTGGTCGTGATTCGCTACGTGGGGCCGAAGGGCGGGCCGGGAATGCCCGAAATGCTCAAGCCAACTTCAGCCATCATGGGCGCGGGCTTGGGCGATAAAGTGGCCCTGATAACGGACGGCCGCTTTTCGGGCGGCACCCACGGTTTCGTCATCGGCCACATCTGCCCCGAAGCCTACGACGGCGGCGGCCTGGCTTTAGTAGAAGATGGCGACTGGATAGTGCTGGATGCCAGCGCCAACACCATCGATGTGCAACTGCCGGACGAGGAGCTGGCCGCCCGCCGCGCCGCCTGGCGGCGGCCGCCGCTGCCCGTGCGCCAGGGCGTGCTGCTCAAGTACATCCGCAGCGTGAGCGACGCCAGCCACGGATGCATAACTGACTTATTAGAAGAAGATTATGTTTCAGAACCAGCTCTCAGCCCAGCCCACCGCTAGCCCGGCCGCCGCCCCTACCCTCGCCCCCATGACCGGCGCGGTAGCCACGCTGCAAGCGCTGGTAGCCGAGGGCGTAGACACGATTTTTGGCTATCCCGGCGGGGCCATCATCCCGATTTACGACGCGCTATACGACTTTAAGGACCAGCTCCACCACGTGCTGGTGCGCCACGAGCAGGGCGGCATCCACGCGGCGCAGGGCTACGCCCGCGCCTCGGGGCGGGTAGGCGTGGTGCTGGCTACGAGCGGGCCAGGCGCGACGAACCTAGTAACTGGCCTGGCCGATGCGCTCATCGACAGCACGCCGCTGGTGTGCATCACGGGGCAGGTGTTCGCGCACTTGCTGGGTACAGATGCGTTTCAGGAGACGGATATTATCAACATTACTACCCCCATTACGAAGTGGAACTACCAGGTAACCAAGGCCGAGGAGATACCGGAGGCGCTGGCAAAGGCATTCTACATTGCGCGCAGCGGCCGGCCGGGACCGGTGCTGATTGACATTACCAAGAACGCGCAGCAGCAAGCCTTCGACGCGCCGGACTACCGGCCGTGCACGCACATCCGCAGCTACCGGCCCGCGCCGGTGGTGCGCCCGGAGTATATCGAGCAGGCGGCGGCGCTGATTAACAGCGCCAAGCGGCCATTCATCCTCTGGGGGCAGGGCGTAGTGCTGGGCGCAGCCGAGCGCGAGTTTCGGGCATTTGTGGAGAAAAGCGGCATCCCGGCGGCGTGGACTATTCTGGGGGTAGGGGCGCTGGCCACCGACCACCCGCTGAACGTGGGGATGCTGGGCATGCACGGCAACTACGGCCCCAACGTGCTCACCAACGAGTGCGACGTACTGATTGCCATCGGGATGCGCTTCGACGACCGGGTAACCGGCCGGCTCGATAAGTACGCCCGGCAAGCGCAGATTATTCACCTCGACATCGACCCCACCGAGATTGACAAGAACGTGCAGACCACCGTGCCGGTGTGGGGCGACTGCAAGGAAACCCTACCCCTGCTCACGGCGCTGGTTGAGCACAAGGCGCACCCTGAGTGGCTGGCCCGCTTCCACGACCACATGGCCCAGGAAGTGGATGCCGTGATTCGGGAAGAATTATTCCCGACTTCGGATGAGCTGACGATGGGCGAGGTGATGCAACAGCTGAACGAGCTAACTGGCGGCGAGGCCGTTATCGTGTCCGACGTGGGGCAGCACCAGATGGTGGCCTGCCGCTACGCCCGCCAAAACCAGTCGCGCAGCCATGTCACGAGCGGCGGGTTGGGCACGATGGGCTTTGCGCTACCGGCCGCCATCGGGGCCAAGTTTGGCGCCCCCCACCGGCCGGTGGTGGCCGTGATTGGCGACGGTGGCATCCAGATGACGATTCAGGAGCTGGGCACCATCATGCAGACCGGCGTGGACGTGAAAATCATCATCCTCAACAACCAGTTTCTGGGCATGGTGCGGCAGTGGCAGGAGTTATTTCACCAGCGCCGCTACTCGTTCGTGGATATTCAGAGTCCTGATTACGTGGCTGTAGCGGCGGGCTACCGAATCGCCGGCCAGCGCGTGGATGCCCGCCCCGACCTACGCCCCGCCCTGGCGCGGATGCTGGCGCATCCCGGCTCCTTTTTGCTGGAAGTGATGGTGACGAAGGAGAATAACATTTTTCCAATGGTGCCGCAGGGGTGCAGCGTGGCGGAAATCCGGCTGCGATAAAATAAGCAAAAAAGAACGTCATGCTGAGCTTGTCGAAGCATCTCTACCGCATCGTTGGATGACGTGGATGAAGCGGTAGAGATGCTTCGACAAGCTCAGCATGACAGACGACTTTATTCAGCCAAACCTATGGACCGCCAGGAATACAACATCACTGCGTACACCGAAAACCAGGTGGGCTTGCTCAATCGCATTGCCATCATCTTTTCGCGCCGCAAAATCAATATTGAGAGCCTCAACGTGTCGCCCTCGGAAATTGAGGGCATCCACCGCTTCAACATCGTGATTGTGGAAACGGAGGAGGTGGTGCACAAGCTGGCCAAGCAGATTGAGAAGCAGGTGGAAGTGCTGAAAGTCTATTTTAACACCAACCAGGACGTAATTTGGCAGGAAATGGCGCTTTATAAAGTGCCCACCGACATCATAGCCGAAAAGGTGCTCGTGGAGCGCCTGCTGCGCGAAAACGGGGCCCGCGCCGTGGTTATTCGCAAGGATTATACGGTGTTTGAAACCACCGGCCACCGCGAGGAAACAGACAACTTAATCAAAGCCTTGCAGCCCTACGGGTTGATTGAGTTCGTGCGCTCGGCGCGCATCGCCATCATCAAGGCCAGCGACGGCTTTCACCTCAAACTGCAGGAATTTGAGCAGCGCGAGCCGAGCGAGGAGGTGGCCGAGAATGAGTTTTTGAACGACCGCGACGCGGTATTTACGATGTAATGTAGCGTGGACTCTGCGAGTCCGCGCGTTTGAACGAAACCCTTTTTTACCCCCACGCGCGGACTCGCAGAGTCCACGCTACAAAACCCCTATCCCAATGGCAACCATTCACTTCGGCGGCGTACCCGAAACCGTTATTACCCGCGACGAATTTCCGCTCGCCAAGGCGCTCGATTTTCTTCAACACGATACCATTGCCGTGATTGGCTACGGGGTGCAGGGCCCCGGCCAGGCGCTGAACATGCGCGACAACGGCTTCCATGTGATTGTGGGTCAGCGCGAAGGCACGCCTTCGTGGGAGCGCGCTTTGCGCGATGGCTGGGTGCCGGGCGAGTCGCTGTTCAGCATCGAGGAGGCGGCCGACAAGGGCACCATTCTCTGCAACCTACTCTCTGATGCGGGGCAGATTGCGCTGTGGCCGACCCTCAAAAAGGCCCTTACCCCCGGCAAAACGCTGTACTTCTCGCACGGCTTCGGCATCACATTTAAGGACCAGACCAACATCATTCCGCCCGCCGATGTGGACGTGATTCTGGTGGCTCCTAAGGGCAGCGGCACCAGCCTGCGGCGGCTGTTCGTGGCCGGTGGCGGGCTGAATTCGTCGTTTGCGGTATATCAGGATGCCAGCGGGCACGCCTACGAGAAGGCCATTGCAATGGGCATTGGCGTGGGCTCGGGCTACTTGTTCGAGACGGATTTTAAGAAGGAGGTGTATTCCGACCTCACCGGTGAGCGGGGTGTGCTGATGGGCGCGCTGGCCGGCATCATCGAGGCGCAGTACCAGGTGCTGCGGCAGCGCGGGCACTCGCCTTCGGAGGCGTTCAACGAAACCGTGGAGGAACTGACCCAAAGCCTGGTGCCGCTGGTGGGCGAAAACGGCATGGACTGGATGTTTGCCAACTGCTCGGTGACGGCCCAGCGCGGCGCGCTTGACTGGAAGGGTAAATTCCGCGATGCGACCCTACCCGTGCTGAATGAGCTGTATGACAGCGTAGCCAGCGGCGAGGAAGCCCGCCGCACCATCGAGCGCGGCTCGACACCCAACTACCGCGCCGAGCTAGAGGCCGAGTTGAAAGAAGTGCGTGAGTCGGAGCTGTGGGCCACCGGCGCGACTGTGCGCGAGCTGCGTTCGCGCAGCAGCGCGAGCGTGGAGGCGTAGATTTTGTAAAACGGAGTGCCACTTCGTTGTACAACAAGGCCGTCATGCAGACCGAAGGGAAGCATCTCGCGTGCAGCAGTAACTTCTTATGCAAGGGATTACTACCACATGCGCGATGCTTCCTTTCGGTCTGCATGACGGCCTTTTTTAATATATTAGTTGGTTACCCCCTACCCCATGCCCGACCTGCTAGCCCCGGCCGCTACCCCCGTTACCCTGGAAAACGTGGAGGCCGCTGCGCGCCGCCTCAAAGGCGTGATTACCAAGACGCCTCTGATGCTGAACCTGGGGCTCTCGCGCACTTACGACGCGACCATTTTGCTCAAGCGCGAGGACTTGCAGGTGGTGCGCTCCTATAAAATCCGGGGGGCTTACAACAAGATTTCGACGCTACCGATTACCGTGCCGGGCCGCCAAATAGTGTGCGCCAGCGCCGGCAATCACGCCCAAGGTGTGGCCTACGCCTGCCAGCTGCTGGGCTTGCAGGGCGATATTTTCATGCCCGCCCAAACGCCCGCCCAGAAGGTGGATAAAGTGCGCCTCTTCGGCAAAGACATGGTGACGGTGCACCTCACCGGCCGCACCTTCGACGACTGCTACCAGGCGGCGCAGGCGTTTTGCGATGCGCAGGGCGGCACCTTCGTGCATCCGTTTGATGACCTCGCCATTGTGGAGGGGCAGGCCACGGTGGGGCTGGAAATACTAAAAGCCGCTCAGCATAAGTCGATTGACTTTTGCTTCATGCCCATTGGCGGTGGCGGGTTGGCCTCAGGCTTGTCGAGCATGTTTCGGCAATTAAGCCCGAATACCAAGCTCATCGGGGTGCAGCCGCTGGGCGCACCGAGCATGCACGATGCCATCCGGGCCGGGCGGCGGCAGGCCCTACCCCACCTCGATACCTTCGTGGATGGCGCGGCCGTGAAGTGCCCCGGCGAACTCACGTTTGAGATTTGCCAGGCCCTGCTCGATGAGGTGCACCTGGTGCCCGAAGGCCAGGTGTGCGAAGATTTGCTGAAGATGTACAACGAGGAAGGCATGGTGCTGGAGCCGGCGGGCACGCTCGCCATCTCGGCCCTGCACGCCTACGCCGACCAGATTCGGGGTAAAACGGTGGTGTGCGTGGTCAGCGGCTCCAACAACGACATCACCCGCATGGAGGACATCAAGGAGCGCGCCCAGCGCCACCAGGGCCTCAAGCACTACTTCATGGTAACCTTCAACCAGGCTCCCGGCGCGCTCCGGCGCTTCGTGAACAACGTGCTGGCCGAGGGCGAGGACATTATTCAGTTTCAGTATATCAAGAAAAACAACAAGGAGAAAGGCCCCGTTTTCATTGGGGTGGAAGTCAAAATGCCGCACGACGTGGATGGCATCAAGGCCCGCATGGCGGCCGAGGGTTTCGGGTTTGAATATCTCAATGGAAAGCAGGATTTTTTGAATTTATTGGTGTAACGGTATAGCTTTGTGAAGCACCTACCCTACCCCATGTTTCTACGTCTGCTCACGTTGCTGCTCCTGCTGCTGGGGGCTACCCTTCCCTCACGTAGCCAATCGGCACCCGCGCCGCCGGCCGGCCGCGAGCACTTGCTGTTGGATTTTGGCTGGCGCTTCGCCTTCGGCCACCCCTCCGACCCCAAGCTGGACTTCTATAACGGCACGGGTTATTTTTCCTACCTGGCCAAAACGGGTTATGGCGACGGGGCGGCGGCGGCCAACTTCGACGACCGGGCCTGGCGGCAGCTCGACCTGCCCCACGACTGGGCCGTGGAACAGCCGTTCAGCGAAAAGGCCAGCTTCAGCCACGGCTTTAAGGCCATCGGGCGGCCGTTTCCGAACGCCAGCGTGGGTTGGTACCGCAAGTCATTCACAGTGCCGGCCAGCGACCTGGGGCGGCGCATCAGCCTGGATTTTGACGGGGTGTTTCGCAACTCCATCGTGTGGGTGAACGGGCACTACCTGGGCACTGAGCCCAGCGGCTATCTGGGTTTTCAGTACGATATTTCGGACTACCTCCACTACGACGGCCAGCCCAACGTGATAGCCGTGCGCGTGGATGCCACGATGGAGGAGGGCTGGTTTTACGAAGGAGCGGGCATTTATCGGCACACGTGGCTGACTAAAACGGCGCCCGTGCACGTGGCCCCCGATGGCACGTTTGTGACGACGCAGCTGGCCGGCAGCACGGCCACGCTCACGGCCCAGACTACCCTGCTGAATGGCGGCCCTACCCCCCAAAATGCGGACGTAGTGCAGGAAGTAGTGGATGCCGCGGGCCAAACCGTGGCCACTGCCCAGACCGCGCCGGTACGGCTGGCCGGAACCGGGCAGCACGAGGTTGCCGTGCAAATTCCGGTGGCCAACGCTCATTTGTGGTCGCTGGAGTCGCCCTACCTCTACACGCTGGTGACGCGGGTGCGGCAGGGCGGCCAGGTGGTGGACGAGTACCGCACCCGCTTCGGCGTGCGCACCATTCGCTTCGATGCCAACGAGGGCTTTTTCCTCAATGGGAAACACGTGAAAATCACCGGTACCAACAACCACCAGGACCACGCGGGGGTAGGGACGGCCCTGCCCGACGCCTTGCAGGACTGGCGCATTGCGCAGCTGAAAGCCTTCGGCTGCAATGCCTACCGCACCTCGCACAACCCGCCCACGCCCGAGTTGCTCGATGCCTGCGACCGGCTGGGGATGCTCGTTATCGACGAGAACCGGCTGATGGGCATCACCCAAAATAACCTGGGCGCCCTGCGGCGAATGATAGTGCGCGACCGCAACCACCCGAGCATTATCAGCTGGTCGATTGGCAATGAGGAATGGGCCATTGAGAGCAACGTGCTGGGGGCGCGCATCGGGGCCACCATGCAGGCATTTGCCAAAACCGTGGACTCGACGCGGGCCATTACGGCGGCCATCAGCGGGGGCTGGGGCCAGGGTACGTCCACGGCGATTGACGTGATGGGCTTCAACTACATCGGCCAGGGCAACACCGACGCGTACCACGCCAAATTTCCGGACAAGCCCAGCTGGGGTACCGAGGAAGGCTCGACCCACGCCACGCGCGGCATCTACTTCACGGACAAGGACAAGCATTACATCGCGGCCTACGACGCCAAGCCGAGCCCCAAGTTCTACAGCATCGAGGGTGGCTGGCAGTACTACGCGGCACGGCCCTACCTGGCGGGCATGTTCATCTGGACGGGCTTCGACTACCGGGGCGAGCCAACGCCCTTCGGCTGGCCCTCCATCACCTCGTACTTCGGCATGATGGACTTGTGCGGCTTCCCGAAGGACAACGTGTGGTACCTGAAAGCGTGGTGGACGGACCAAACTGTGCTGCACCTGCTACCCCACTGGAACTGGGCCGGCCGCGAGGGCCAGCCCATTGCCGTGTGGGCCTACAGCAACTGCGACGAGGTGGAGCTTTTCCTGAATAAAAAGAGCCAGGGCCGCAAGCCGATGACCAAAAACTCGCACCTCGAATGGCAGGTGCCCTACGCGCCCGGCACCCTGGAGGCCGTGGGCTACCGCCAGGGCAAAAAAATTGCGACCGATGTGGTGCGCACCACCGCCGAGCCGGCGGCCATTCAGCTGCGGCCCAACAAGCCCACCGTGCAGGCCACCCGCGAAGACCTGGCCGTCGTCACGGTGCAGCTCACCGATAAAAACAACCGCCCGGTGCCCACCGCCAACCAGGAAGTTACCTTTAGCCTGAGCGGCCCCGGCCGCATTATCGGGGTAGGCAACGGCGACCCGACTTCGTTGGAACCCGACCGGTTTATTGAAACGGTACGCGTCCTAACCCTCGACAACCTGAGGGAGCGCGGAGCCGACAGCCCGACCAGCGGCCCGGAAATCAGCGCTGACTTTGACGATGCTGGCTGGGCACCGGCCTTCACCTCGCGCCAGTACGATGCCGCGCAGCTGGTGCCTACCTCCAGTTATTACGTAACGCGCGGCAGCTTCGAGCTGCCGCAGACGCTGGCCGGCTCGGCGGTTACGCTGTTCTACCAGCCCATCGGCCGCGAGCAGACCATCTACGTGAATGGCCACGCCGTTGCCCAAAACCTGACCGGCGAGCAGGCGACCAAAAACAGCTTTACCCTGGATATCGCCTGGCTGAAGCCCGGCAAAAACAGCATCGTGTTCGTGGCTACGCCCCTGCTCAGGAAGCAGTACTGGGACGTGCCCAACATGCTGCCCGGCACCATTCAGGTGCGCACGCCCGCCGCGGCCTGGCAGCGCAAAACCTTCAATGGCCTGGCCCAGGTGCTGGTGCAATCGACCCAGGCGGCGGGCGATATCACGCTCACCGCCACCGCGCCCGGCCTGAAAACCAGCGTGTTGAAGATTAAGTCGGTTGCCGCTCCCCAGCGCCCGGCCCTTTAGCGGGGGGTAGGGCGGGCTGGTACGAATCGAGCTGATTATTATCAGTTTAAGCATTCGCACGGCGAAGTCAGGGGCCGGGGACTACTTTCCGGCCTCATTCTCTTTTTCCTACCCCCATGTTCTTCTCCCTACTCCCACGGCTGGCGCTGGCGGCGCTTTTGCTGCCGGGCGGGGCAGCGGCCCAGGCCCCTACCCCCCCTGTTTCGGTATACAACATCCGCGCCTACGGGGCCGTGGGCGACGGCCGGGCGCTCGATTCCGGGGCCATCAACAAGGCCATTGAGGCGGCGGCGCAGGCGGGCGGCGGCCAGGTGTACCTGCCGGCCGGCGACTACCTCTCGGGAGCTATCCGGCTGAAAAGCAACATCTCGCTCTACCTGGAGCAGGGCGCTACCATTATTGCCACCACCGACAACCCGGCCGCCGTGTACGACCAGGCCGAGCCGTCGGCCAATACCACCTTCCAGGATTCGGGCCACAGCCACTGGCACGACGGCCTGATTTGGGGCGAGAATCTGCATGACGTGTCCATTCTGGGGCCGGGCAAAATCTGGGGCAAGGGCCTGCTGAAAGATTACGCCAAGGATGCCAAGCTGGCCAATAAAGCCATTAGCCTGCTGCGCTGCCGCAACGTCATTATCCGCGACGTGACCTTGCAGCACGGCGGCTGGTTTGCCATTCTGGCCACTGGCGTGGATAATTTAACCATTGATAACCTGAAGATTGACACCAACCGCGACGGCATGGACATCGACTGCTGCCGCAACGTGCGGGTGTCAAACTGCCTGGTCAACTCGCCCTACGACGATGGCATTTGTCTCAAAAGCTCCTTCGGCCTGAACGAGGCGCGGGCCACCGAAAACGTGACCATCACCAACTGCCAGGTGAGCGGCTACGACGAGGGCACGCTGCTCGACGGCACCTTCCGGCGCACTAACAACCCCGAGTACACGCTGCATCCCACGGGCCGCATCAAGTTCGGCACCGAGTCGAACGGCGGCTTCAAGAACATCGCCATTTCCAATTGCGTGTTTGACTACTGCCGCGGCCTAGCCCTCGAAACCGTGGATGGGGGCTTGCTGGAAGACGTGAGTATCAGTAACATTACGATGCGCGACGTGGTGAACTCGCCCATTTTTCTGTACCTGGGCGAGCGGATGCGGGGGCCGGCCGGCACGCCCGTGGGGGCGCTGCGCCGCGTGAGCATCAGCAACCTGGTGGTGTACAATGCCGACCCCGAATTTGCGTCCATCATCACGGGCGTGCCCGGCCACCCCATCGAAGACGTGCGCCTCCACAACATCCGCATTTACTACAGAGGCGGCGGCACCGCCGCGCAGGCGGCCCGCACCGTGCCCGAAGCCGGCAAAAGCTACCCCGAGCCGTCGATGCTGGGAGCCATTCCGGCCTACGGCTTCTACATTCGCCACGTCAAGGATTTGAAAATGAGCGACGTAGAAGTTCGCTACCTAAGCCCGGAAGCCCGCCCGGCCTTCGTGGCCGACGGTGTGCAGGGCCTCACCCTACGCAACGTCACGGCCCAAAAATCAGCCGAGGGCAAGGTGCTGACGCTGAAAAACGTGACTGATTTTCAGCTGCGCCAAAGCCTTGACTTGCCCGACACCCAGCTGGCAAAAACCGCCGAAAAAGCGTGGTAGCGGCGCGCCGTGGCCCGGCCAACGGCTACGGGCCGGGGGCCAACGCCGGCCTACCGCCTGGGTCCGGCTTCGGCCACTGGCCCCGGATGGCCCCCAGCCGTAGCAGCAGCTGGCCCCGGCCGGTAGCCGAGATTTTGGCCAGCGGGCTTTGGTAGAAATACGCGCCGGCTTCCACCAGCAGTGGCCCTGTTAGGATGACTTTGGCACCTGGTAACAACTCCAGGGCTGCGCCGGCTGGCACGCGCAGGCTGGTGCCGGGGCCGATGCGCAGCGTGGCCCCTACTCTCGTTTTTCCGCTAAGCGTCAGCGTATTGGTTAGCTCCGCTTCGGCGCTAAGCGTCGCGTCGGCGCGCGGCTCTGCGCCGGGCGGTTGGCTGCTCGTCAGCGAATTATCGCCGCTGAAAACTACGCCCGCTAGTACGCTGGCTGCGCCCAGCGGCGGCTCGTCGGCGTAGGCGAGCACGAAGGCGCAGCCCCGCACCCGAAAGGCGCTGGCCGAGTCGGGTGCGGCCGGTACGGCGCGCAGCAGGCCGGTATGGTGGGCCACGAAGCGGCAGTTGGTGAAGCTCATCCGGCGCGCTTCGTGGTCGGAGTCTACCAGGAAAATGCCGTAGGCGGGCTGGCCGCGGTAGGGCCGGTCCTCGAAGGTGCAGCCCACGAAGCGGGTGGCGTAGGCGGCCAGTGCGCAACCGGTGGTGAATGCGCCATAGAGTCGGCAGTTTTCAAAACGAAAATCGGTTTGCCGCACCCAGGCCGACCAATTCGTAGTGCCCCACAACAGGCAGTTGCTGAACACGATATCCTGAGTAGTGGGCGGCCCGTCGCCGTAGCGGTCCGATACCAGGCCCTGGCCGGCATTGTCTACCAGGCGGCAGTTCTCGAAGCGAACGTGGCTAGCAAAGCCGCCTTCCGGCTCCACGTCCACGCCCGCGCCGGGGTTGGAAAACAGCGCCTTACCCAGCGCCGCAATCAGGACCCGCCCAGTATGGCTGAAACTGCAATTGGTGGCCCGCAGGCCATTGACCCCGGTCAGGGACAGGCCCTGGCGGCCGTTGTAGTGGAAGGTCGAGCTTTCGAGGAGAATATTTTCCCGGTTGGGGTCGTCGAGGCTTTTGGCCAAGTGATTGAGTACCTGCACACCATCGCGGCCGAAGTGGTGCACAGCCAGCCGCCGCAACGTAATGCGCCGCGAGTCGCCCACGAAAATACCGTCGGCGCTGAGCTGGATACCGGTGTCGCCCCAGTGCCCACCCACCAGCAGGTGCGCGGCGTTACCGTCCAAATTCAAGCCGCTAATTTCTACGTTATCACACTTTTGCAGATTAATACAATTCCCTACCCTGGCCCCCCAGGCCCAGTCCGTGAAGAAGGCTTTGGGCGACTCGTAGGGTAGGCGCGTGGCGGGGTCGAAGGCCCCGTAGCGCAGGCTGTCGACGTAGCGGATAATGGTATGGGTGCTGTCCTGGCCCACGATGCGCAGGTTGCGGCAGCCGGTGAGGGGTAGCACGTCGGCCCCGTTGCCGGCCGCGTCCTGGCGGCCTACCCGGTAGGTACCGGCCGGAATGAAGAGCATGGCCGGCCTGGCCCCGGCGGGCATGAGGGCGCGCTTGTTGAAAAAATCGGCGGCTCGCTGGAAGGCGGCGTGGTCGTTGGCTCGGCCGTCGCCCACGGCCCCGAAGTCGCGCTTGAGGTCTTTGCGGAGGGTAGCCTGGGCGGGGGCGAGTAGCGGTAGCAGCGTCAGCCATAAGAAGGCGAGGTGGCGCAGGCCGCTCACCCTACCCCTTACCCTTCGGGCGGAAGCGGAATTAGGCCCTGGAAATGACCTCATCAACTCGGCTACTTTTATCACGGCGGTAAAAATACCCCGCTCGCCCCCTGATTCCCCGTAACTTTGACCCCCGTCATGCCCGAACGCAATTCTACCCCCAGCGCGTCGGCCGCGAAGTATATCTTCGTCACCGGCGGCGTCACCTCTTCTCTCGGTAAAGGAATAATTTCCGCCTCCCTGGCCAAGCTTTTGCAGGCCAGGGGGTTCCGCGTCACAATTCAAAAATTCGACCCATATATTAACATTGACCCCGGCACGCTCAATCCTTATGAGCACGGCGAATGCTACGTGACCGACGACGGGGCCGAAACCGACCTCGACCTGGGCCACTACGAGCGCTTCCTGAACGCGCCGACCTCGCAAGCTAACAACGTGACCACCGGCCGCATCTACGACACCGTGATTCGGCGCGAGCGCGAGGGCGCGTTTCTAGGCAAAACGGTGCAGGTAATTCCGCATATCACCGACGAGATTAAGCGCCGGATGCTGCTGCTGGGCCAAAAAGGCGAGTTCGACGTGGTAATAACCGAGATTGGCGGCTGCATCGGCGACATTGAGAGCCTGCCCTTTGTGGAGGCCGTGCGCCAGCTGCGCTGGGAGCTGCCGCCCCACGATTCGCTCGTGATTCACCTCACCCTGCTACCCTACCTGGCGGCGGCCGGCGAGCTGAAAACCAAGCCTACCCAGCACTCGGTCAGGGACTTGCGCGAGGCGGGCCTGCAGCCCGACATTCTGGTGTGCCGCTCCGAGCACCCGATTCCGGCCGAGATGCGCAGCAAAATCGCGCTCTTCTGCAACGTCAAAATCAACTCCGTTATCGAAAGTCTCGATGCCGACAGCATCTACTCGGTGCCGCTGCTCATGCTGAAGGAGGAGCTGGACGCCCGCGTGATTGCCAAGCTGCGCCTCAACGGCGGGCACCCGCCTGACCTGGAGGAGTGGAAAGAGTTTCTGGGCCGCCTCAAGAACCCGACCGAGGAAGTAACCATCGCGCTGGTGGGCAAGTATGTGGAGCTGCCCGACGCGTACAAGTCTATCATTGAGGCATTTATTCACGCCGGAGCGGCTAACGAATGCAAAGTGAAGGTGCGCACTATTCAGAGCGAATTTCTGACCCCCGAAAACGCCGTGCAGCAGCTCGAAGGCTGCGACGGCGTGCTGGTGGCCCCCGGCTTTGGCGAGCGGGGCTTTGAGGGAAAGGTGGCGGCCGTGCGCTACGTGCGCGAAAACGGCATCCCGTTTTTCGGTATTTGCCTCGGGATGCAGGTAGCCGTGGTGGAATACGCCCGGCACGTGCTGGGCCTGCCTGATGCCAGTTCGACGGAGATGAACCCGCTCACGCCCGACCCGGTAATCGCCCTCATGGCCGACCAGAAGGACATCACCCAAAAGGGCGGCACCATGCGCCTCGGGGCCTACGCCTGCGAGCTGAAGCGTGGCTCCAGGGCCGCCAAAGCCTACGGCCGCAACACCATCAGCGAGCGCCACCGCCACCGCTATGAGTTTAATAATGAGTACTTAGCGCGTTTCGAAGAAGCGGGCATGTCGGCTTCGGGCATCAACCCGGCCACGGGCTTGGTGGAAGTGATTGAGCTGCCCAAAACGGTGCATCCGTGGTTCGTGGGCGGGCAGTTCCACCCCGAGCTAAAGAGCACCGTGGAAAACCCGCACCCGCTGTTTGTGCGCTTCGTGAAGGCCGCCATTCAGCGTAAGAAAGGACTGTAAAATCGTTTGTCCTGGCGAGCGCGGCGCGGCAATCGTCCCAGAATGACACCCGCACGACTCGTTCTGAGGCGATTGCCGCGCGGTGCTCACCAGGACAAACGTTTCTCAGCATCGGCCCCCGCCCCGCCGTACCTTTGCGTTTCGTATTTTTTTTAGGATTAAATGGACCGCAACCAAGCGACTGGCCTCTTTCTCATTTCGGCCTTGCTCCTGATTTACTTGTTTTTCTTCTCGCCTAAAGCGGAGCCGGAGAAAAACAAGGCGCAAGCCCCCACTACCGCCGCCACGCCCGCGTCGGCCACCGCCCCTACCCCCGCCCTCGCGCCCGATGTCAAGCTGGACTCAGCGGCCGGGCCGGTGCGCGGCATCGAGTTGAAAAATCCCGAGCTAACGCTCCTCTTTTCGACGCAGGGCGGGCGCGTAACCGCCGTGCGGCTGAACGGTTACAAGACGTTTTTTGGCAAGCCGCTGAATTTGTTTGATGCCCAGAGCGCCCGCTACAATACTACGCTCACTACTACGGGCGGGCAAAAAGTGGACTTCGCGGGGCTGAATTTTCAGGCCGATGCGCCGACTACTACCCCCGACGGCGGGCAGCAGCTGACGTTCCGCGCGGCCGTGGGCGGCGGCACCGTGACGCAAACCTACACGCTGCCCAAAACTGGCTTCGAGGTGAAATACAACCTGAAGCTGGCCGGCGTGCCGGTGCAGGAGCCGCTGAAATTCAGCTTCGTGGACCACGTGCGCCAGACTGAGCAGGACCTCAAGCAGAACCGCAACCACACCACCATCAACCACTACCAGGCCACCGGCGACCACAACGCCCTGGCCGAAGCCAGCGAAAAGCCCGAAGAAGTGACCGTGGCCGCGCCCCTGCTGTGGGCCGCCGACAAGCACGACTTTTTCGTGGCCGGCTTCGTGGCCGACTCGCAGCCCTTCGCCAGCGGGCAGTTTAACGCGACGGTGAACCTGGCCGACTCGACCTTTATCAAGACGCTGAGCACGACGCTGGCCCTACCAGCGGCCGACGTGACGAGCGCGGCTGGCGGGCAGTATCGCTTCTTCTACGGCCCGAACCAGTTCAGCTTGCTCAAGAGCGTGGCCCCCGGCTTCGACCGCAACGTGTACCTGGGCTGGGGCGTGTTTCGGTGGGTGAACCGCTTCGTGATTATCCCGGTGTTCAGCTTTTTGCAGCAGTACATCAGTAACTACGGCATTATTATCCTGCTGCTGGTAGTGCTTATTAAGCTGGTAACCTGGCCCTTGACCTATAAAACCTACGAGAGCCAGGCCCGCATGAAGGTGCTCAAGCCCGAAATAGATGCGATAAAGGCCAAGCACCCCGACGACCAGGTGAAGAACCAGCAGGAGACGATGAAGCTGTATAATCAGTTTGGGGTGTCGCCGCTCAGCGGCTGCGTGCCCACGTTGCTTACGCTGCCGATTTTGTTCGCCATGTTCCAGTTTTTCCCCAACGCCATTGAGCTGCGGCAGGAGCCTTTCCTGTGGGCGAAGGACCTGAGTACCTACGACAACCCGATTCTGCTGCCCTTCACCCTGCCCTACCTGGGCAGCCACATCAGCCTGTTCACGGTGCTGATGACGATTTCGACGCTCTTCATGACCTACCAGAGCAATCAGATGAACGCCTCGGCCATGCAGGGGCCGATGAAGTTTTACAGCTACCTCATGCCGCTGATTTTCTTCTTCGTTCTTAACAGCTTCGCCGCGGGCCTTACCTGGTACTACTTGGTTTCCAACGTGGTAACCCTGGGCCAGCAGGCCCTGACCCGCTCCTTTGTGAACGATACTAAGATTCGGGCGCAGCTCGATGCCAACAAGATTAAGAACAAGGACAAGAAGCCCGGCGGCTTCCAGGCCCGCATCGCCGAGGCCATGCGCACCGCCCAGGAGCGCGACGCCCAGGCCAAAAAGAAGGGGTAGGGAAATATGTGGTAGGCGTTAGCTTACCGGGAAAAGTATTGGGGAAGCGCTAGCTGGCCGTAAGTAGCAAGCAACTACCTTACGGCCAGCTAACGCTTCCCCAATACTTTTTTTATGCGCTTCCTTCTCTGGCTCCTGCTGCTAACCCTGCCCGCCTGCGCGCAGAAAAAAATGCCCCGCGCCAGCCGGGCCGCTACTGCCCCTACCCCCCCGCGAGCGGCTCAGCCCGAGCCGGTGCTGGTGTTTCAGCGCACGCCCTGCTACGGCACCTGCCCGGCCTACACGGCCACCATTTTCGCCGATGGCCGGGTGGAGTATGAGGGCCAGCGCTTCGTGCCGGTGGTGGGCAAGCGCACGCTCAGCCTACCTCCCACCAAAGTAGCCGCCCTGCTGGCCGAGGCTCAGCGCATCGGCTTCAGCCAGCTCGACGAGCGCTACGCGGGCAATACCTCCGACCTGCCGGCTACCCTCATCAAAGTGCACCCGGCCGGGCAGCCGGCCAAAAGCGTGTTTGCCGAAGAGAATATTCCGGCCAATTTGCAGGGCTACATCAACTACTTGAAAGGGCAGCTGGACCCGCTGGCGGGCATGGCGCTGAAAGAATGAGGACTACTCCTTCCGCACCCGCTCTAGCTCCAGCTGGTTCATGGGGTTGGGCGCGAGGCCGCGCACGTTGCGCTGAGTGAGACGAATCACCTCGTCGTAGTAGAGCGACAGCACGGGCGCGTCGCGCACCACCAGGCGGTCCATTGCCTGGTAGAGGGCCGTGCGCCGGGCCGCGTCATGCTCCCGGATGGCCTGCTGGTAGAGCTGGTCGTATTCGGCTGCTTTATAGTGCGTTTTGTCGGGACCGGCGGGGCTGAAGTTGGGCGAATAGAACAGGGCCAGGTAGTTTTCGGCATCGGGGTAGTCGCCGAGCCAGCTCTTGGTGAAGAAGGCGACGCGGCCGTTGTCCACCAGCTCCTGCTGGGCTGCCGACTGGTTGATGTCAATCTGCACCTGTACGCCCACGTTGGCCCAGTTTTTCTGCAGGTATTCGCCCACCGCCTTGCGCTCGGCCACGGTGCTGAGGCGCAGCTGCAGCGGGTGGCGCGGGCCGTAGCCGGCCGCCGCCAGCAGCGCCCGCGCCCGGTCGGGCTGAAAGGTGTAGCCGGGCACCTTAGCCGCCGAAAAGGAGGGTAGTGCGGCCGGCACAAAGCCCGCCGTGCCCGGCCGCCCCACGTGGTTGAGCACGTAGGCCAGCAGTTCGGGCCGGTTGAGGGCGTAGCCCAGGGCCTGGCGCACGCGCGGGTCGCGCAGGGCGCGGCCTTGCGCCGCCTGCTCGCCGGTGAGGTGGGCGCTATCGAGCTGAAAGCCCAGGTACTCCGTGTTGAGGTAGGGCGCTTTTTGAAGGTTGAAGCGGCCCCGGAAGTCGGCCCGCACTGTACCATCAGGGTTCAGAATCAGGTCGCGGGAGCCCTCGCGGATACCGCTCAGAAAGTCCAATTTTCCCTGCAAAAAGGTTAGAAACTCGGTTTTGCGGTCGGCGATGAAGCTGATGGCTACCGCGTCGAGGTAGGGTAGGGCGCGGCCCTGCGCGTCGCGTCGCCAGTAGGTTGCGTTGCGTTGGTAAAGCAGCACGTTGCCCTCGTCCCAGGCGTGAAACCGGAACGGCCCGGTGCCCACCGGATGCGCCCGGAAATCCTTACCGTACTTTTCCACTGCCTCGTGCGGCACCACGTAGGCGTAGGGCATGGTGAGCAAGCTCAGAAACGGAATAAACGGCGCTTTCAAGTGAATGCGCAGCGTAGAGTCGTTCGCCGCCACGAAGCAGGTGTCGCTGATATTTCCCTGCTTGTCTTCCAGCACCTTACCCCGAAAAATCCAGCCGCCCGGCGAGGCCGTTTTGGCATCAAATAAGCGGCGAAAGCTATAAACGAAGTCGGCAGCCGTTACCAGCCGCCCCCTACCCCCCTGAAACGCCGCATCGTCGTGGAAGCGCACCCCGCGCCGCAGCGTGAAGGTATACGTCAGCCCGTCGGGCGAAATGTGGTAGCGGCGGGCCAGCGCGGGCGCGAGCTGCAGGGTCGAATCCAGCGCCAGCAGGCCGTTATACAGCTGCGCGGTGGCCCAACTATTGGCCTGGTTGCGGGCAAAGGCGGGGTCGAGCGAGGTGAGGGCTTCGGGCTGGTTGTAGCGAAACACCCGGCGCTCGTCGGCCGCCGAAAGGCCGTTGCCCTGGCAGGCGGCCAGCAGCGCCGGGCCGGCCAGCAGTGCCAGCCAGCGGCCAAGTCGGAGGCGCAGCGCGGGTAGAAACATCAGCTTGGAGTGTCGGTTGCAAAGGTAGGGGCGCGGGCGGGCCGCGCCGGGCACCGCCGCACGGCTGGCTTGGCGCGACGCATCCGGGTGCGGCCGGGACGTGGCGCTTGGGGTATCCGTTTTTTATAGCCTTATTTTGTAGATTGAACGCGGTTAGCTTAGTCGTTCAATTCGTGCGTTTCCTCGTATAGCTTTTGTTATGGGTAAGATTATCGCGGTAGCCAACCAGAAGGGCGGCGTCGGCAAAACCACCTCAGCCATTAACCTGGCCGCCTCGCTGGCGGCTCTGGACTACCGCACCCTGCTCGTGGATGCCGACCCGCAGGCTAACGCCACTTCGGGCGTGGGCTTCGACCCCAAGGACATCGAAAACAGCGTGTATGAGTGCATGGTGGACGGCATCGCGCCGCAGGATATCATCCTGCAAACTAATATTCTACCCCACCTCGACCTCATGCCCTCGCACATTGACCTGGTGGGGGCCGAAGTGGAGATGATAAACCTGCCCAACCGCGAGGAGAAGATGAAGGAGGCCCTGCGCCCCCTGGCCGACCAGTACGACTTCATCATCATTGACTGCTCGCCCTCGCTGGGCCTCATCACGGTGAACGCCCTCACGGCGGCGCACTCGGTCATCATCCCGGTGCAGTGCGAGTATTTCGCGCTCGAAGGCTTAGGTAAGCTCCTGAATACCATTAAGATAATTCAGAGCCGGCTCAACACCAACCTCGAAATCGAAGGCATTCTGCTCACGATGTACGACGTGCGCCTGCGCCTCAGCAACCAGGTAGTGGAGGAAGTGCAGCTGCACTTCCAGCAGCTCGTGTTCGACACCATCATCCCGCGCAATGTGAAGCTGAGCGAGTCGCCGAGCTTCGGCATTCCGGTCATTCTGCATGATGCCGAGAGCAAAGGGGCCATCAGTTACCTCAACCTGGCCCGCGAAATCGTGGAGAAAAACAGCGTGGAGGCCCGGCCGGAGGAAGCGGCTGAGGACGAGCTGGCGTAAGTGTAGCCTGGGCTTTGCATTCCGCGCTTACGTGTTCTTATCTAAGCTACTAGCTAAAAGTGTGTGCTTTCCTCACCCGCCCATCCGCTCATTGGCATCGACCCCGAAATCCGGTTTGGCCGGCCGTGTATTGCGGGCACTCGCATCAGTGTGCGCGACGTGTTAGGCTGGCTGGGTAAAGGGATGGATGTGGCCGGGATTCTACAAGATTTTCCAGAACTGACGCAGCAAGCAATTGAGGCCGCCCAGGCCTACGCAGCTGACCAGCCAACAGATTACACAAAAACGTTTGGCCGCGAACCGGACTTTCGCGTCACCTACCGATTATTTACCGTTGAGGAGGGGGGCCGGAAAACTCCGGCTTATCAAGGCATCCGTTGGGATTTTTGCTACGAAGACAAGACCATTGTGCCAGGATGGCGTTTTATGATTTATCCAGAGTTTCTGGACCCTGACGGCTACGTTATCCCCAATGGCCCTTTTTCGCCAGTCGGGCAGGCTAATATGTTTATTCTAATGCCGGAAAGACGTGACTTTCACCGCCAGCACATCCGGCCTGGTGTACGGGGCTTCTTTATGGATGGGCTGCCAGCCGGTGTGTGCGAAGTAACGGAAGTGTTGAGCTTGCGATAGCCATAATACCAGCAACTTGCACCCCCTTTTTCCAACACTCTTACCCTGCTAATGCCTACCCATCCCCGCAATCCCCTCATCAGTTCTGACCCGACCGTGCGCGGGGGGCGGCCCTACCTGACCGGCACGCGCATCGGCGTGGCCGATATACTTGAATGGCTCGGCAGCGGCCTGACGGAAGCGGCTTTGCTGCGCGACTTTCCCGAGCTAACCCCCGAAATGATTCACGCCTGTCTGCGCCATTCGTCGGACCGCGGGCACTGGTCGTATTGAATTACGGCCCGGCTTGCCCTTCGCCCGCCAGGGCGTAATTTTGACCTTCGGCCGCTGCTTGCCTTTTGGGCCGCGCCGACGGAATTATGTCTGTAGAGAAGAACGAAGAGAAAATTCAGGCGGCCCTGAGCGCCAACCCCGGCGTGGCCGGCGTGGCCAAGCGCAAAATCGGGGGCCTGGGCCGGGGCCTCAACGCGCTGATTGAGGGCAGCTACGATAAAAAGGGCGACCGCGAGCAGCGGCTCGTGGCCAACCCGCTCAACTCGGTGGGCCAGCTATCGGTAGACCAGATTGAGGCCAACCCTTTCCAGCCGCGCTCGCACTTCGACCAGGAGGCACTGGCTGAGCTGGCCGACAGCATTAAGATTCAGGGAATTATCCAGCCCGTGACGGTGCGCCAGCTGGGCACCAACTCCTACCAGCTCATCTCGGGCGAGCGCCGCCTGCAAGCTAGTAAGCTGGCCGGGCTCGATACCATTCCGGCCTACATCCGCAAGGCCGATGACCAGCAGATGCTGGAAATGGCGCTGATTGAGAACATTCAGCGCGAAAACCTGAACGCGATTGAAATCGCGCTCAGCTACCAGCGGCTGCTCAGCGAGTGCCAGCTGCGCCAGGAAGACCTGGGCGAGCGGGTGGGCAAAAACCGCTCAACCGTGACCAACTACCTACGCCTGCTGAAGCTGCCGCCCAGCATCCAGATTGGGCTGCGCGACTCAGTGATTGGCATGGGCCACGCCCGCGCCCTCATCAACATCGAGGACCCGCAGCAGCAGGTGGACTTGTTCCGGCGCATCGTGGCCGAGGACTTGTCGGTACGGCGGGTGGAGGAAGTCGTGCGCGCTGGCTTTGGCCGGCCGGCGGGGGGTAGCGCCGCGGCGAGCCGGCCCCAGCCCACGCCGGTGGTGCCGGTGGCCGAGCTGCGCCGCACCGAGCGCCAGCTCACCGACCACTTTGGCTCGAAGGTGCAGCTGCGGCCGGGCGCGCAGGGCCGGGGCGAAATCAAGATTTCCTTCGATTCGGTGGAGGATATGCAACGCATCCTGCACATTCTGCACCCTGCGTAGGGGCCGCAATTTGGCGCGCCAGCTGGCGTTAGCGGCTTGCTTATGAAAAACATCTTGCTTCTCCTACCCCCCCGGCGCGGCTGGGGCTGGCTCCTGGGCTTAGTGCTGCTGCTGGCGGGCGCGGCCCCGGCGTGGGCGCAGTACCCAACCTCTACTACCCCCAACCCGCTGGGCGCGGGCACCGGCCTGAACGCGCCGCCCATCGTGCGGCCCGATACCTCCACGGTGCGCAAGCTGAGCAAGAAGGAAAAGCGTAGCCAGGCCGCCGCCGACTCGGCCAAGCGCACCGAGCGGCTGTTTGGCCTGCACCTCACGCGGCCCGAAAAGGCCGGCATTCTCGCTTTGGTGCCCGGCACGGGCCAGATTTACAACCACAAATACTGGAAGCTGCCCCTCGTGTACGGCATGGTGGGCGGCCTGGGCTATTGGGTGAGTTATCAGGTGAGATATTACGGCTACTACAAATTTGCCAACAACCTGCGGCCTACCTCTACCAAAACGGTAGCCCAACAGATAAATGACGCTAAAGACTACGAAATAAGCGACAAAGATGGCGTGCGTACCGCACTAGCTGCCGCCGTCGCCGCTAATCCTAATGTTACCCTCAACGGCCTCATCTTCTACCGCCGCAACCTCGACTTGTCCATCCTGATAAGTGGGCTGGGCTTTGGGCTGCAAATTCTGGATGCGGTGGTAGACGCGCACCTGCACGACTTCGACGTGAGCGATAACCTGTCGCTGAACTGGCAGCCGGTACTGCTGCCGGTGCCGGGGCAGCTGGTGCCAGCTCCCGGCCTGGGCCTGACGTTGCGCACGAAGTAGCTTGCTGGCTGAAATCGTTTGTCAGTGCGAGCCTGCGAAGCAATCGCACCTGATTTCAACCAATGATTCAAAAATGAACATTCTTCTAATTGGCTACGGCAAGATGGGCCAGACGATTGCCGGGCTGGCTGTCGGCCGGGGCCACGCCATCGTGGGCATCGTGGACCACGCGGCATCCGGCTCGCGCATCGCGGATTTTACCCCGGCGCAGGTAGATGTGGCCATCGAGTTTACGCACCCCGAGGCGGCGTTTGGCAACGTGGCGGCCTGCCTGCGCCAGGGCCTACCCCTGGTCTGCGGCTCTACGGGCTGGCTGCACCACCTGGAGGAAGCCGAAGCGCTGGTGGCGGAAACCAACGGCGCACTCTTCTACGCCTCCAACTACAGCGTGGGTGTGAACCTGTTCTTTCACTTTAATGAGTACATCGCGGCCAAAATGCACCAGTTTGCGGCTGGCTACGATGTGCAGGTGCGCGAGATTCATCACGTGCACAAGGTGGACCAGCCCAGCGGCACGGCCCTCACGGCAGCCCAGGGCATTCTGGCCAATTTTCCGGCCAAAACCTCCTGGCGCAACGCCCCCGCCCAAAGCCCGGGCGAGCTGACCATCCTCAGCGAGCGGCAGGGCGAGGTGGTGGGCACCCACGAGGTGCGCTACACCTCCAGCGCCGATACCATCGAGCTGCGCCACGAGGCCCACTCGCGCGAGGGCTTTGCCCTGGGCGCGCTGCTGGCGGCCGAGTGGCTGCCCGGCCGCCACGGTGTATTCGGCATGAAAGAGCTACTGGGTTTATAAAGCGGCGGGCTACGTTGTTACTTTGTTGAATAATAACTGGCGCGCCGAGTGCCTACCCCCCGTTTCATGCTGCTTCGCAAAGCCGACCCCACTGCCCCGCCTAAACCGCCGAAGAGTAAAAGCCGCGAGTGGGTTGACTCGCTGCTGTTTGCCGTTATCGCGGCCACGCTCATCCGCTGGGCCACGTTTGAGGCATACGTCATCCCGTCGCCGAGCATGGAGCACTCGCTGCTAGTGGGCGACTACCTCTTCGTGAGCAAGCTGCACTACGGGCCCCTCACGCCCCAAACGCCCTTGCAGGTGCCCCTCACGCACCAAACAGTGCCGATTCTCAACGTGAAGAGCTACTCCGATGCCATTCAACTGCCGACGTATCGCTTTCCGGGCTTCAGTTCCATTAAGCGCAACGACGTGGTGGTGTTTCACGTGCCGCACGAGCAGCAGTACCCAGCCGACCTGCGCACCAACTACATTAAGCGCTGCATCGCCATTGCGGGCGACACGCTGGAAATCCGCAACGGCCAGATTTTTCTGGATGGCAAGCCCGGCACCATTGGCGGCTCGCCCCAAACCACGTACTTCATGGCCGTGGACACGCCCAACGACGAGGTGCGCCAGGCCCTGCACGACCAAGGAGTAGTGGACTACGACCAGCCCGACGGCATTCCGGGGGCCAGTACCGACCCCGAAACGGGTAAGCTAGGCTACTACATCAGCTGCCCGGCGGCCGTGGCCGATTACTTTAGAAAGCAGCCCTACGTGAAGGCGCTGACCGTGACCGCACCGGCCGTGCAGCTCTTCCCCGACGTGGCCGATTTTCACGTGTCGGGAGCTGCGAGCGCGGTGCAGCGCAAGTGGCAGCTCGACAACTATGGCCCGCTGCCCATCCCCAAAAAGGGCCAGACGATAGCGCTCTCGCCCGGCAACGCCGCGATTTACTACAAAATCGTGAGCCAGTACGAGCACAACAAAAATATCACCTGGAGCCCCAGCGGCATGATTTTGCAGGATGGCAAGCCGCTCACCAGCTACACCATCAAGCAGAACTACTACTGGATGATGGGCGACAACCGCCACAACTCCGAGGACTCGCGCTTCTGGGGCTTCGTGCCCGAAGACCACGTAGTGGGCAAGGCCGTACTCATCTGGCTCTCGCTCGACCCCTTCGGCGACTTCTGGCACAAGGTGCGCTGGAACCGCCTGTTCCACACCATTCAGTAGGGCGGGGGTAGGGCGGACTTTTAGTCCGCGTTTGAACGATGGACGAACGGTGCGGGCGCGGACTAAAAGTCCGTGCTACTGCGCGCTACATTGCCCTGCCCCCGAGTGAATCATTCGGCTGGCGGCTTTTGTTGTTATGCCGATTAGCTAGTAGCTTGCAGTCTGCTAGTTTTCGCCTACCGTATATGGACCAGAAAGTGCTTGTACTCAATGGCGATTACACCGCCATTACCTTATGCAGCGTGCAGAAGGCGTTCGTTCTATTGTTTTTGGATAAAGCCGAGATGGTGGCTAAGTCGGAGCATGGCACCCTCCGCACCGTCTCACAGGCCTATCCCAAGCCGAGCATCATCCGGCTGGCGCGCTACGTGCGCGTGCCCTACAAGGGCATCGCGCTCAGCCGCCACAATATTTTCAAGCGCGACCAGTACGAGTGCCAGTACTGCGGCTCGACCAAAGTGCTGACCCTTGACCACGTATTGCCCCGCTCGCGCGGCGGCGACTCGGGCTGGACCAACCTCGTCACGGCCTGCTCGCGCTGCAACCACGCCAAGGGCCAGCGCACGCCCGCCGAAGCCAACATGCCGTTGCGCAGCCAGCCCAAAAAGCCTACCCTCGCGGGCTTCCTCAAGCTCTCGGCCGGCACCCTCGACCAGAACTGGCACGCCTACCTGGGGTAGGGAAGTCGGCTGAGGATGCGCTGAGCTAGGCGCTTATAGCCCTGCTTGCCGACTAGCAACTTCGAGCAACATATCACCTTAAAAGGGGCATCTTCTTCGGAAGGTGCCCCTTTTTTTGGCAGGAGCAGCTTCGCTAGCAGCCGATAGTACGGGGAGTAAGCGTCGACCCAGCCAAGCTCCGCAGTAGCAACTGCGGGTTTTGAATGTCGTATGAAAGGCCGCTTCGGGTAGCTGCCGCTTGGCTCGCTGGTGCCAGTGGGGGTAGGCAGCTTCCCGAAGCGCTAGTATTCCCGCAGCTTTTCAACCCTACATTTTCAATGGACAAGGAAAATAATTTCAGCCGCCGCCAGATACTGGGTGGCTTAGGGGCCAGCCTAGCCGCCGCGGCCGTGTCGCCGGTGCTAGCCGCTCAAAGCGATGCTCCGGTGAACCCGCCGGCCGCGCCGCTCGTTGACCCCACCACCAAATACCCCCGGCCGCCGTTTCAGGGACAGTCGCAGCCCTTTCCGGGGCTAGCCAGCCAAATGACGCCCCGCCCCGACCACGGCGAAACCAGCTACAAGGGCTCGGGCCGCCTGGCCGGGCGCAAGGCGCTCATTACCGGGGGCGACTCGGGCATGGGCCGTGCCGCCGCCATCGCCTATGCCCGCGAAGGCGCCGACGTGGCCATCAACTACCTCCCGGCCGAGGAGGCGGATGCCAAAGAAGTGATTGCGCTCATCAAAGCGGCGGGCCGCAAGGGCGTGGCCATTCCGGGCGACTTGCGCGAGGAGGCTTTTTGCCAAAAACTAGTGGCCGAAGCCGTGCGCCAGCTCGGCGGGCTCGATATCGTGGTCAGCAATGCGGGCCGGCAGCAGCAGCACGCCTCGATTCTGGACCTCTCGACCGAGGATTTTGACGCCACGATGAAGACCAACATCTACGCGCCCTTCTGGATTATCAAGGCTGCCCTGCCGCACATGCCGCCCGGCTCGGCCATTATCGGCACGACTTCCGAGCAGGCCTACGACCCTTCGGCAAATCTGTATGATTATGCCCAGACCAAGGCCGCGACTATGAACTACGTGAAGTCGCTGGCCAAGCAGCTCGCTCCCAAAGGCATTCGGGTGAACGGCGTGGCACCGGGCCCCATCTGGACGCCCTTGCAGGTAGCGGGCGGCTCAACCCAGGAAAACCTCAAGGATTTTGGTGGCAAAACGCCCATGGGCCGGCCGGGGCAGCCTGCCGAGCTGGCTTCCATCTATGTGCAGCTGGCCGCCAGCGATGCCAGCTACGCTACTGGGCAGGTATACGGCTCGGCCGGCGGCGGGGGCCAGCCGTAATTTACTAGCTACCAGCACACAAAGAGGAGGGCTGGCCGGTGTTATCACCGGCCAGCCCTCCTCTTTACTTTTTGTCTAGGCAGCTTAGTTGACGTCGCGGCTGGCCTCAAACAGGAACCAAGCCCGACGCTCGCCCTCGTCGATGTACACTTCGAGCAGGCTGGCGGTGGCTACATCCTTAATATCATCAGCGATTTCGTGCGCCTCGCGCAGCCCTTTTACTAAGGTGCGGTTGTCGTTTTGCAGGTCGATGAGCATATCCAGCGGATTCTCGTACACGTCATCGTTATCCTTGATGCGCTGCTTGCGGCCAATCTCCCCAATGGAATGCACCGTGGGGTAGCCCAGCTTCCGCACGCGCTCGGCGGTAGGGTCGATGATGGCAAAAATCTGGTCGGCCTGCTTGTCCAGCATCAGGTGGTAGTCCCGGAAGTGGCGGCCGCTCATGTGCCAATGGTAATTTTTGGTCTTCACGTACAGCGCGAACAGGTCCGAAACTATCAGGTTAAGGCTGTCGCTTAGCTTGGCGCGGCCGGTTTCGTCAAGGTCCGACGGGGTATGTAGCAGCTTGGGTTTTTCGAGGGAGGTAGCCATAGAAGAGGGGGTTGATTGGAAACGTGGGAGGGAGCGGCCTGGTGAGCGGGCCGTGCCTATCCTAGCTTACGCAAGCCAGCCTGGGTGGTTTAAGCAAATCGAATTAATCTAAATTTTACACGACCGTCCCCGACCTTTGCCGGCCCGGCCGCCGGGTCTTTATCGTTTTTAGCGCGTGTACGATTTCCTGACTACCTCCCCCTGGCCCGACTACGAGCTGCTCGACAGCGGCCATTTCCAGAAGCTGGAGCGCTTCGGGAAGTACGTGCTGGCGCGCCCCGAGCCGCAGGCCATCTGGGACCCCGCCCTACCCCCCGCCGACTGGCATAAGGCCGATGCCACCTTCGCCCGCACCCCCGGCAGCACCGAAAAAGGGCATTGGAGCCTGCAAAAAGGGATGCCCGAGCAGTGGGTTATCGGCTACGAGCGGCCCGATGGGCTGCGCCTGCGGTTCCGGCTGGGGCTGTCGTCGTTCAAGCACGTAGGGCTGTTCCCGGAGCAGGACCCGAACTGGCAATTCATTTATAACCAGACCAAAGCGCGGCGCGCTACCCTGCCGCGGGTGCTCAACCTGTTTGCCTACACTGGCGCGGCCACGCTGGCCGCCCGCGCCGCTGGGGCCGATGTCACGCACCTGGATTCGGTGAAGCAGGTCAATTTCTGGGCCCGCGACAATATGGAGGCCAGCGGCCTCGACGGCGTGCGCTGGCTGGTGGAAGATGCCATGAAATACGTGCGCCGCGAGGTGAAGCGCGGCAGCCAGTACCAGGGCCTCATTCTGGACCCGCCCGCCTACGGCCGCGGCCCCAACGGCGAAAAATGGCAGCTCGAAGATGAGTTGAACGAGATGCTCAAGCTCAGCCAGCAATTGCTGGACCCAGTGGACCATTTCTTCGTCGTCAACCTGTACTCGCTGGGCTTTTCGGCGCTGATTCTGGATAATCTGACCCAGGCCATTTTCCCCGGCCCCAAGGCTGTGCGCGAGTTGGGTGAGATATACTTGCACGACGCCGGCGGGCGCAAGCTGCCACTGGGCACGTTCTGCCGATTCGCCGTTTGAATAACGTCCGTCCTTGCGCGCAACGCGAGGCAATCGCACCCGAACGAGACCCGCACGATTTCGTTCGGGTGCAATTGCTTCACGTTGCTCGCAAGGACAAATCATTATTAAGACTACCATCCTTTATGCACATCCCTACCCTGCGCCGTCGCCTGGCCCTTATCGATATGGGTACCAATACCTTCCACCTCCTAATAGTGGAAGACCGGCCCGGCCAGCAGCCGCACGTGCTGCTGCGCACCAAGGTGGGCGTGCGCCTGGGCGAAGGCGGCATCAGCCAGGGCGAGATTGCGCCCGCGCCCTACGACCGCGCCCTGCAAACGCTGCGCGGCTTTAAGGAAGAGATTGAGCTGCACCAGGCCACGGAGGTGCGCGCCACGGCCACCAGCGCCATGCGCGTGGCCCGCAACGGCCCCGACCTGGTGCGCGACATTCTGAAGCTGACCGGCATTCAGGTGGAAGTAATCGGCGGCGAGCGTGAGGCCGAGCTGATTGCCAAAGGTATTCGCCAGGCCGTGCCGTTGGGGGCTGCCAAGCACTTGCTGATGGACATCGGCGGCGGCTCGGTCGAGTTTATTATTGCCAATGCAGACACCATTTTCTGGAAGCACAGCTTTGAAATCGGTGCGCAGCGGCTGCTAGACCAGTTTTTCCCGAACCCCAGCGGCGTATTTCTGCCCGCGCAGCTGCGGGCCGAGCTGGAGTTTCTGGCCGAGCAGCTGGCCCCGCTCACGGCCGCTGTGGCTGAGTTCGGACCGCTGGCCGGCTTAGTGGGCAGCTCCGGCAGCTTTGACACGCTGGCCGACTTGAGTGTAAACCAGATTCGCCGCGAGGCCGACCTGCCGCCCCACACCGAACTGACTGTGGCCGATTTTGAGCACCATTTCGCGCAGCTCCTCACCCTCAACCACGCCGGGCGCGTGGCCCTGCCCGGCATGTTTCCCATGCGCGCCGATATGCTGGTGGTGGCCAGCGTTATTATTAAATACGTACTGACTACCTACCACTTAACGCAAATCACGACCTCAGCTTTTGCTCTTAAAGAAGGGCTTTTGTCCGAGCTACTGGGGCAGTAGCTCGAAGTTTCCACTTCGAGCTACTGGCTCGATGCCAAGCCCGCCCTACCCCCCGCCACGCGGTGGATGAAGGCCAGCTTATCGGCCACGACTGGGCTGATGAGGAATGGGTAGGAATCAGGCTGGCCCATGCTGCGGTTCAGGCTGTTCATGGCGAAAGTGAGGGGCAGCCACATGTCCATAATCTGCCTGAAATCAGCTAGTTGATACGGGTTTTGCATGGCGGCGCGCCAGCTGGGGGGCGCGCTGGCATCGAGCGGGTCGAGGCGCAGGCCGAAGGCGTGGGCGGTTTGTAGCGTGTCGAGAATGTGCAGGTAGTGCGCCCAGGTTTCGGCCCAGTCTTCCCAGGGGTGGCTGCTGGCGTAGGCGCTGATATAGCGCTGCGGCCAGTCGGGCGGCGCGCCCTGGGCGTAGTGCCGTTGCAGCGCCGCGCCGTAATCAGTGCGCTCATCCCCAAATAGTTGGCGAAACTCGGCCAGCGGCGGGGCCTCGGCAATGAGGCGGTCCCAGTAATAGTGGCCCACCTCGTGGCGGAAGTGGCCCAGCACCGTGCGGTACACCTCGTTCATGGCCTGCCGGGCCTGCTCGCGGGCCAGGTCGTCGGCTTCGGCGATGTTGATGGTAATGAGGCCATTATCGTGACCCGTGAGCACGCGCTGGCTGTCGCCGGTGCCTTCGTCGGCCTTAAAGTCAAATTGCAGGCCCTCCTTGGGGTACACGCTTTTGCTCACCACGGGCAGGTGCAGGCACAGCAGGCTATATACCAGGCGGTGCTTGGCGGCTTCCAGGCTGCGCCAACGGCCCAAGTAGCCAAGGTGGCTCAGGTCGGGGATGGTGCGGTTGAGGGCGCAGGCCGCGCAGAAGGGGGTAGGACTACCACTGGGCACCAGCCAGTTACAAACGCCATGCTCATGGTTTGCGCAGTAGGCATACGTGCCGGCCGCGGGCTCGCCAGCCAAGCGAAAGCTATGGCCATCAGGCTCAGCTACCAGGGGCAGCAGCTGCCGCCGGGTGGCCTCAAAACCCAGCGGAAACTGGCATTTTTCGCAGCGGCTGTTCTCAAAGTACAGTACTTGGCCGCAGTGCGTGCAGGTAAAAAGCTTCACGGGAAAAGGAGTTGGCGCGAGCTTGCTCAACGGCCCAGCCGGCCGCTGGGTTGAGTTCGGTGATTATTAAACTATACTAGCAACACGGGTAATTTTTAGGGGGTATCTTTTAAGAAAATTGTGATAATTTGAATTTTTTAGTTGTTTATTTAGGGCCTGACAAGGAACAATAGCTACTTTCTAGGAATATCCCCCTCCTTTCAACCAGCCCTTCTTCTGTATGCCTAATCCGCTCCTTGCTTCTTATCAAAACCAGCCGCAGGTGTGGGACGAGATGTTTCGGGCCGGGGGCGTGCGGGCCGAATACCAGCACTTCGTGGCGGCCATCGAAAACCTGACGGGGGCCGAGATGACCCGTAAGGACGAGTTGGCCAAGAAACTCTTTATGAGCCAAGGCATTACCTTCACCGTGTACAGCAGCGGCGAGGGTATTGAGAAGATTTTTCCGTTTGATATTATTCCGCGCATCATCTCCAATGCCGAGTGGCTGCGCGTGGAGGCGGGCATCAAGCAGCGGCTGAAGGCGCTCAATATCTTTCTCAAAGACATTTACCACCAGCAGTTTATCCTCAAGGATGGCGTGGTGCCGACGGCGCTGGTGTACTCGTGCCCGCAGTTTTTGCGCGAGATGATGCACGTGGACGTGCCCCACGACGTGTACACGCACATTGCGGGCGTGGACTTGATTCGGGACCACGACGGCGAGTTTTACGTGCTTGAAGACAACCTGCGCACGCCTTCCGGCGTGTCATATATGCTGGAAAACCGCAGCATTACCTATCGTATTTTCCCCGACCTGCTGCCCAAAAGCAACGTGCTGCCGGTGAAGGACTACCCCGGTTTGCTGTATCGTAACCTGCTGGCCCTGGCCGACCGCCAGCGCACCGACCCCACGGTGGTGCTGCTCTCGCCGGGCATCTACAACTCGGCGTATTTTGAGCACAGCACGCTGGCCCGCCTCATGGGTATTGAGTTGGTAGAGGGCCGCGACCTGCTGGTGCACAACCACTTTGTATACATGAAGACGACCCGCGGCCTGCAACGGGTAGACGTTATCTACCGGCGCGTGGACGATGAGTTTCTGGACCCGCTGGCCTTCCGGCCCGATAGCTCGCTGGGCGTGCCGGGCCTCTACTGGGCCTACCGCAAGGGCAACGTGGCCATCGCCAACGCGATGGGCAACGGCGTGGCCGACGACAAAGCCGTGTACTGCTACGTGCCCGACATGATTCGTTACTACCTCAATGAGGAGCCGATTCTGAAGAATGTGCCCACCTATCAGCTCGATAATGTCGAGCACCGCGAGTTGGTGTTCAGCCAGATGGAGAAGATGGTGATTAAGCGCACCAACGAATCGGGCGGCTACGGGATGCTCATCGGCAACGCTGCCACGGAGCAGGAAATGGCCGATTTCCGCACCGCCATCACCGCCGACCCGCGCAGCTTCATTGCCCAGCCCATCATCAGCCTGTCCTCTACCCCCTGCTACCTCGACGGCAAGCTCCAGCCCCGCCGCATCGACCTGCGGCCCTTCGCCCTGTGCGGCCCCGATGGCATCGACATCGTGCCCGGCGGCCTCACGCGGGTAGCCCTGCGCGAAGGCTCACTGATTGTGAACTCGTCGCAGGGCGGGGGAAGTAAAGACACTTGGGTGTTAAGTAGTTAGTAGCGCGAAGTTTCTACTTCGTGCGCGAACGCAGCGAGCATCATCGTTCGCCTCGTCCGGTTCCACTTGCTCGCTAACGCTCACGCACGAAGTGGAAACTTCGCGCTACTTCTTGGACAAATGCTCCTTACTATATGTTGAGCCGCGTTGCTGATACTATTTACTGGCTGGCCCGCTACATGGAGCGGACCCAGACCATGCTGCAAGTTATTCGGATTCAGTATATTGCTTCGCAAGATGAGCCGTACTACTGGGGCTGGCAACCGCTGCTACACACCTACGGCGACCTTAGCGAGAAGGAGATTGCCAAGCGTGCGCCCCATACGCCGCAGGTGCTCTACCACTTGCTGTTCGACCGGGATAATGCCGCCTCGGTGTACCGCAACATTGTGCAGGGCCGCGAAAACGCCCGCGCCGTGCAGGACCACATTACCAAGGAAGTGTGGCAGAGCCTGAATGACTACTACCACCTCATCCGGCACGATGCGCTGGCCCACCATACGCTGGGCGAAGACCCCGTGTCGGGCATGGATAATCTCTTGCGGCAGAGCGTATTATATATAGGCACGGTAGAAAATACCATGCCCCGCGACGAAGGCTACCTCTTCCTGCGGCTGGGCAAGTTTCTGGAGCGCGCCCTGCAAACAGTGGACCTGCTACGCCTCAACCAGCACTTGTTTGAGGCCGGGGCGGGCACCAACGGCCACGAGCTGCGCTACCTACTCTATAGTTTGCTGGGCTACGAGCTGTACGTGAAGACCTACCAGGGTGATTTTGAGGCCAATAACGTGCTGGAAATGGTACTTTACAGCCTCAACTTCCCGCATTCGCTGCTCTACAGCCTGGGCCAGCTGCTCACCTATTGCGAGCGCCTGAAAGATAGGAGCCGCCCCGAAAACTACGAGCAGCTGCGCTTCCTTATCGGCAAGGCCCGCACCACGGTGGCTTACAGCACCTTGCAAGCCCAGCAGGCCGGCGGCCTACCCCCCTTCCTGGACCAGGTGCGCGCCGAGCTGCTTGCCATCACGGCCGCCCTCAGCACCTCGTATTTCAGTTAATAGTTAACAGTCATCCCATTAGTAGGACTTATTTAAATCATTTGTCATTGCGAGCGTAGCGCGGCAATGACAAACGATTCCAGGTAAATTCTGTGCTCATTGTTAACTGCTCCTTGCAAACATGTCTTCTTATAAAATTCAGCACCGTACCCGCTACGTATACGCCGCACCGGTTATCGATTGCGCCAATCAGTTGATGATATACCCGCTGCCCGATGAGCGGCTGACCGTGAAGAGCCATGTGGTGCGCATTTCGCAGCACCCGGAGGTGGCGCTTTTTACCGATTATTTCGGCAATCAGGTGGGCGTATTTTCGCTCATTCAGCCCCACGACGAGCTGGTGATTGAGTCATTGGCCGAGGTGGAAACCCACGCCATTCAGTTTCCGATGGATGAGGAAACCGCCGAGACGCAGTGGGCGGCGCTGGCGGCGCTCTGCACCGACGCGGCGTTTATGGATTTTCTGCGGCCGTCCCCGTCCGGCCTCGAAGCGGAGCTGCGGCAGGCGCTGGGTGGCATCGTCACGGCCGGGGCCAAGCCGCTGAAGCAGGCGCTGGAACTATCGGAGTACGTGCACGATAACTTCCAGTATCAGCAAGGCGTGACGAGCATTGAAACGCCGCTGGAAGATATCTGGCGGCTGCGCGCCGGCGTGTGCCAGGACTTCGCGCACCTGCTGCTGCACCTGCTGCGCCTCAACGGCCTGCCCGCGCGCTACGTGAGCGGCTACGTGTGCCCCCGCGAGGAGGGCGTGCGCGGCGCGGGTGCCACCCACGCCTGGGTCGAGGTCTACCTCCCGTTCTACGGCTGGCTGGGCCTCGACCCCACCAACAACTGCATCGTCAACGACGGGCATGTGCGCATGGCCATCGGCCGCCACTTCGCCGACTGCACGCCCGTGAAAGGCACCTACAAAGGTACCGGCGCGCACACCCTGGAAGTGACGGTACACATCGAAAACGGCCACCCCATTGCGGGCAACGACGCGCCCGAAACCCCCATCTACGTGCGCCAGGCCCCTACCCCCATCGCACCCGCCGCCGTCAACTCCTACCGCAAATACCTGGATTGGGAGCAGCAGCAACAGCAGCAGCAATAGACTCGCGCTCCGGCGCTAGTTCTTAATCAGGATGGGCACCGTGAAGCTCACGGCCACGGCTTTGCCCGACTGCTGGCCCGGCACGAAGCGCGGCAGCTTCTGAATGGCCGCCAGCACGGCCGCGTCGAAGGCGGGCGTGAGGCCCTTCACGATTTTCGTATCGCCTACGTTGCCATCGGCTTGCACGATGAAGCTGGCAAATATTCTACCCTCCTGGCGCGGCCCGGCCGGGTACTGGAAGTTGTCCTGAATCTGCTGCACGATGGCGGCCATACCGCTGGTGCCGGGTAGTTGGGGCATCTGGTCCACGTAGGTGTAAATCTGCTCACCGCTGGCCGTAAACTGGGGCAGGGTGAGGGAGGATGTTTTTATTCTCGTGATAATAACCGTAATATCTTCTGGTTTGCCATCTAAGCCATTAACACTGAAATACTGAGCAATACCCGGTTGTAACTTGCCATTGCGCAGCAAATCTTGCTGCTTAGCTTCCCGAACCCTACGGTCCATAATCTCGCTTCTAATCTTCTGAGTCGCCTCATCCGGTACCGGCGAAATTTGCGCCCGTCCGGTTTGCACGTCCATTTTCTGGCAAGCCACTAAAAACAGCCCGCCCAGCACGGGTAAGGCCAGCCACTGTTTCCAGCGGCGCACGGGGGTTTGATTCTGCAACATGGCGAGGCGGGTTAACGTGAAGGAAAAAGTAAACGGTTGAAGCAAAGCGAGGTAGCGGCCGCCCGCCGCACTGCGTAAGGCTAGCCGGGCCAGCAGGGCGGGGTAGGGCGCGGCAGCATTAGCGGGCGCGGCGGGGGTAGGGAAGCGCGCGGCGGCCTGGTCGGCCAGCAGCTCGTGGGTGAGGCGCAGGGCCGGCAGCAGCAGGTGGGCGAAGGGATTGGGCCAGAGCGCGGCCCGCCAGACTTCCAGCCACAGCACGTCGTAGCTGTGGCCCTGGCGCACGTGGGCCAGCTCGTGGGCCAGCACCGGGGCGGCCTCGGCGGGCGTGAGGCCGGCCGTTTCATCCCAGAAAATGGTGCGGCCAAAAGAGCTGGTCGGCAGCCGCCCGCCGGTGCAGGCCAGCGTGTAGCCGGGCCGGGCCTCGCGTGGCAGGTGACGGGTAGCGCGGTGCAGCCGCCAGCCCTGGTAGGCCAGCCGGCCCAGCAGCAGCCCTACCCCCCCCGCATACACCCAAGCCACCCAGCCGAAGCCGCTACCCGCGGCCACCGGAGCCGCGGCGGGCAGCATCAGCCCCGGCAAGGGGGGTAGGGCCGCGCCGGGCGCGCTGCCCCCCGCCAACCAGGCAGGCAGCGCCGGATGCGGCAGCAGCGGCAACGCGGCCGCCAGCACCGGGGCCAGCAGCAGCAGGGCGCGGTTGTAGCCAAAGCAGCGCTCGCGGCGCAGCGCCAGCCGGTACACCAGCCACAGCGCGCCCAGCGGCAGCAGCGTGCCGCCCAGCCAGGTTACCAAAGAAGTAGTCATAGCACAGCGTCGGGTTCGGGTGAGGCAGTTGTTGGGGCTTCGTCGAAGAAGGTCGTCGGCTCGTCGGGCTGCGCCTGACGCAACAGGGCATCGAGCTGGGCGGCATCCAGGTTTTCATCCTGGGCAAAAAAGGAAACCAACTGCCCAAGCGAGCCACCGAAGTAGCCCCGCAGCAGCTTGCGCAGCGAGAAGCGCCGGTAGTCGTCCTGCGCCACCAGGGCGTGGTAGCGGTAGCCGCGCCCCACCGGCTCGTAGCCCACGAAGCCCTTCTGCTCCAGAATCCGCACGATAGTAGACACGGTAGTGAGCGCCGGCAGCGGCGCGGGCAGCGCCGCCCGCAGGTCCTTGACCAGGCTGGGGCCGCGCTGCCACAGCAGCTGCATCAGCTGCTCCTCGGCGCGGGTAAGTTCGGGAAAGGGTGGTTGCATAAGGGAGGGGCAGAGAATTAATGTACAGTCAGAGTTTGTTGCCAGCACCGGCGACCGGGCGCGTCGCGCACTTCGGCCACGTAGGTGCCGGGTAGCAGGGTAAGGCTGACAGTCCGCTCGCCAGGGCGCAGGCAATGCACGGCCACGGGTACAGCCCCGCGCTGGATTTGCTTTTCGCGCTGCTCATATACCAGTAGCACTTGGGGTTGAGGCCGTAAGCTATCGGCCGGGATGAGACAGCGGGTTAGCCGGGCGGCCCGGTCGCCAAAGCCATTGCCGGTGCCGGCCAGACTCAGGCGGTTGAGCACGTAGAGGTCGCAGGTGAGCGCCCGGTTGGGTAAGCTGGCCGAGGGTACCAGATAGGCTCCCGATGGCAGCCGCGACCAACTGGCCGAACTGACCTGGGCGGCCTGCGTTTGCTCAATCGTGAGCGGGTCAACACCCGACAGCTTCCGTACCCAGGTAGCCATCGACTGGGCAGAACTGGCCTCGTTGAGGTGGCCGTGGCCGGCCAGTACTACTACCCGCGCCTTAGGGTGAGGCCCCAGGGTGGCAGCCAGTAAGTTGCGCGCTTCGTCCTGCTCGCGGTCCTCACTCATCGCATCATAGGCTACCAGCCGAAACCCGAATTGCCGCGCCCGCCGGATAAGGTTGCCAAAATGAGGCTCGTTTATATAGAAGCCCGTACTGGCTACCGGGTAGCCGCGCCGCCGCAGGCCCGCCGAATCAGTAGCTTCCAGCGCTTCCAGCGCCAGGTAGCGAAATCCCTGCTTATAGAGTGCTGGCAGTAAGCTGCCCACCAGCCAGCGCCCACGCGGCTGGGTATGCTCCTCATTGAACATCACCACTTGCCGCTGGTTGGTTTGGGCCAGGATGGCCGCCGCCGCCGGTAGTGGTGCCTTAGCGGCTGCCGCCAGCGGCTGGCCGTAGCCTGGCTGCTGGTGCCAGTAGTACGCCGCACTATCTACTTCATCCGCCATAGCCGCGTAGGTAGCCAAGGCTTGCCAATAAAAGCCCGCTTGCTCAGTAGCTGGCCCGCGCAAATAAATTAGTCGTTGCTGGCGCAACTCCAGCAGCGGCAGCAGATAGTTGACCGAGCCGGGCGGCCCCACCCGAGCGGCTTTGCTCGCCAGCACGAACGGATTTTCCGGCGCTGGGTCCACCCAGGCAGTGCCTAATAACCCTATACCAAACAGCCAGCCAACCAGATGCCATTTCATATTGCTCTGCTTATAAAAAGCGACCGTATTAATCTGATGCTAAGTACGAGACTTTTTAACGTAAAACTTAGTTAATAACTAATTTTTACGTTAAAATGATTTAACTACTTGATTAACAGCAAGTAATTTTATTACTACTTACCGTCTTTTCTACGCCGGTGATGGCATAGGTAGGTTTGCGTTTCCCAAAATAACCTAGCTGTTTCCCTTCACCAATGGCGGCCTACCAGCTCTTCCCTACCCCCATGACTTTCCCGTACCAACAGCTCTTCACCTTCGCCGAGCAAGTGTTTCTGGCGATGGGCTGCCCGCCCGACGATGCCACACTAGCTACCGAAACCCTGCTTTCGGCCGACTTGCGGGGGGTAGACTCGCACGGCGTGGCGCGGCTCTCGGGCTACGTGCGCCTCTGGGAGGCGGGCCGCATTAATGCCCGGCCGCGGGTGGGCGTCACCTACGAAACGCCCAGCACGGCCGTAGTGGACGGCGACGGCGGCCTGGGCCTGGTAGTTGGCCCCCGTGCCATGCGCGTGGCCCTGCAAAAGGCCGCGCAGGTGGGCACCGGCTGGGTGTCAGTCAAGAATTCCAACCACTTCGGCATCGCGGGCTACCACGCTATGCTGGCCCTGGCCCAGGATATGATTGGCATCGCCATGACCAACGCCTCGCCGCTGGTCGCGCCCACGCATTCGCTCGATAGATTATTGGGTACTAACCCAATAGCCGTGGCCGTACCGGCCGGCGAGCAGCCCGATTTCGTGCTCGACATGGCCACCACCACGGCCGCCAACGGCAAGCTCGAAATTGCGCAGCGCAAGGGCCTGCCCATTCCCGAGGGATGGGCCCAGGACGCGGCCGGCCACCCCAGCCTCGACGCCAATGCCGTGCGGAACGGTGGCGCACTGCTGCCGCTGGGCGGGGCCACCGGCTCGCACAAAGGCTACGGCCTGGGCGCGGTGGTCGATATTTTCTCGGCCGTACTCAGCGGGGCGAACTACGGGCCGTGGGTGCCGCCGTTCGTGGCGTTTTTGCAGCCGCCGGCCGACCCGGTGGGCCAGGGCATCGGGCACTTTTTTGGGGCCATGCGGGTCGATGCCTTCCGGCCCGCCGCCGAGTTTAAAGCCCACATGGACAATTGGATAACCACCTTTCGCCAGGCCCGCGCCACGGCGGGCCAGCACGTGCTCATCCCCGGCGACCCCGAGCGCGAAACTGCCGCCCACCGCCTGCTCAGCGGCCTACCCCTGCTCGATGCCGTAGTGCAGGATTTGGAGGGGGTAGGGGCAAAGTTTGGGGTGAAATTGTAGCGCCACCGGACACACAAAAAGGCCGCCTACTTCTAAGAGTAGGCGGCCTTTTTGTGTGTCCGAGCTATTAGCCAACAGCTATAAATCATCGGCTAATAGCCCAATCAACCTAGCCTTTCAGCTGGCTGGCGGCCGAGCTGAGGGCTTGGCCAAGCTGCATGAGCTTCTCCTTGCTGTCAGCCGTGGCCGACGAGGCAGCCTTGGTGGTGTGCTCGCCCAGGGTACCCAGGGCGCTGGCGATGGTACTGCTGTCGCCGCTCGAAATGGCGGTGTCCAGCTTCTTCAGCTCCGAGCTGATGCCCGATAGCTGCGTGTTGCCTTGCAAGGTCTTAATCCAGCCCTGAATGTTGGGGCCAGCGGCGCCAGCGGCGCTAGAGAGACCGCCTTTCAAGGCGTTAATAGTGGCGTCGAGTTGGCTGGTGGAATCTGCCATGATGGAAAAGGGGAAATGAGGTGAAAATGTAGAGTATCAACCCCCAGCCGGAATAGTTGTTGGCCGAATAACGTGCAACATTCCGGCTTTATCTAAAAAGATATTTTTTTCAATTATGGAACTTATTCAGAAAGCCGGCCCCAATGTCGGGCCCGGCGTAAGTTGCGCCATGATTTGTCGCGCTACCCTGCTGCTGGCTGGCTCCCTGCTGCTGGCTGCCTGCTCGCCCACCGACCCCGCCGCTTCGGCCGACGTGGCCATTCCGGCCGGGTGCCAGCCGGCCGCGCCATTTGTGGTGCGGCACCCGGCCTGGGCCACCAACGCCAGCCTCTACCAGGTAAATGTGCGCCAGTACACGCCGGAGGGCACGTTTCGGGCCTTTGAAAAGCACCTGCCACGCCTGCAAAAAATGGGCGTGAGCATTCTTTGGCTGATGCCGGTGCAGCCCATCGGGGCGGTGAAGCGCAAGGGCACGCTCGGCAGCCAGTATTCGGTGCGCGACTACCGGACGGTGAACCCCGAGTTTGGCTCGCTGGCTGACTTGCAGCACCTTATCGCGACGGCGCACCACTTGAAAATGCACGTCATCCTGGACTGGGTGGCCAATCACACCAGCTGGGACAGTGAGCTTTCCAAAGCGCACCCCGACTGGTTTACGAAAGATGCCAAGGGTAATTTCCGGCCGCCCGTGGCCGACTGGCAGGACGTGATTGACCTCGATTATACCAAGCCCGAACTGCGCCAGTATATGACCACCAGCTTGGTATATTGGGTAAAGGACGTGGGCTTCGACGGGTTCCGCTGCGACGTGGCGGGGCTGGTACCCACTGACTTCTGGAATGACACCCGCGCCGAGCTGGAGAAAATCAAGCCCGTATTTATGCTCGCCGAGTGGGACGAGCTGCATAACCCGCCCTTTCTGAAAAAAGGCGAGTTTACCCCGAATACCCACTTACTGGAAAAGGCGTTTGATGCCACCTACGCGCTGCGGCTGCACTACTTGCTGGATAGCATTGCGCAGGGCCGGCGGCCGGTGGCGGCCCTACCCCCCTACTTCGCGGCCGAGCGGCGGAGGTACCCGACCGGGGTGTATTTGATGAATTTCACCAGCTCGCACGACGTGAACAGCTGGGAAGGGCCGGAAAGCCAGCGCCTGGGGGCCAATGCGCAGGCGCTGGCCGTGCTCGCAGCGCTGGTGCCAGGCATTCCCTTGGTTTACAGCGGCCAGGAAGCGGGCTCAACCAAGAAGCTGCGCTTTTTCGACAAGGATACCATTCAGTGGAACGGCTACCCGCTGAACGCTTTTTACGCCGTGCTGCTGCATTTGAAGAGCGAAAGCGCGGCCCTGCGCAACGGCGATGCCTGCGCCAAATTCACCATCTGGCCCGCGCCGGCCGGCTGCTTCGTGTTTGAGCGCGCCAACGGCGACGGCCAGGCGCGGGTGTGGGTGGCCATCAATTTGAGCGACCAAGCCCAGGCCCTACCCCGCCCCGACGGACTGGTGACCGACGCCTTCGCCGACGTGGGCTCGCCCGTCACGACCCCTACCCTGCCGGTGCCGGCCCACGGCTGGCGCGTGCTCATGACCCGCTAAGCGCCGTAGCTTTTACCCCCGCCGCGTCTTCTGTATTTCACCGTCTACCTCAACCTCCCATGAAACAACTTTTTCTTGTGTGGCTTTTGGCCGGCGCTACGCTGGTACAGGCGCAAACCATTCAGCATAATGCTATTGTAATCGGCCGCGTCGATAGCTTGACTTCAGCGGTGCTAAAGGAGAAGCGCAAAATCTGGGTGTACGTGCCGGCCAGCGCCCACGACCCTTCGTATGCCCAGCAGCGCTACCCGGTGCTGTACCTGCTCGATGGCGATGCGCATTTTGCCTCCGTGATGGGCATGGTGCAGCAGCTTAGCGCGGTCAACGACAACACGGTGTGCCCGGAGATGATTGTGGTGGGCATTCCCAACACGGACCGCACCCGCGACCTGACGCCGACGCATGTGGCCAGCAACCCAGAGATGTCGGCTAGCGAGTTAAAAACCTCGGGGGGCGGTGAAAATTTCACCGCGTTTTTAGAAAAGGAGTTGATTCCCTACGTCGATACCCACTACCCGACCACCCCCCACCGCACGTTCGTGGGCCATTCGTTCGGTGGCCTGTTGGTGATGAATACGCTGCTGCATCACCCCAGCCTGTTCGACAACTACATGGCCCTGGACCCCAGTATGTGGTGGGATGGGCAGAAGCTGCTTCGGGAGGCCCCCGGCCTGCTGACCCAGCCCCAGCTTGCTGGCCGGGCGCTATTCGTGGGCATTGCCAACACGATGCCGACTGGCTTCGACACCGTGCAGGTGCGGAAAGACACTTCCTCAGCCACCGATTTTATGCGCTCTAAGCTGACGTTGCGCGATGAGTTGGCCCGCCACCCTGGCAACGGCTTGCGCGTCATGTCCAAGTACTACCCTACCGATACCCACAGCTCGGTGCCACTACCCGCCACCTACGACGCGCTGCGCTTCCTGTTCCAAGCCTACGCCCCCTCGCCGCAGGTTCTATTTAATTTATTTGAGCCCGGCTTACTACCCAATCCCGCCGCTTTCGTGGAGGCACACTACCAGCGCATATCAGCGGCGATGGGCTACCCGGTACTGCCGCCCGAGCCGATGGTGAACGGCCTCGCCCAGTACCTGCTCCAAAGCAAGCAGCTGGCCCAGGCCCTGGCCATGTTTCAGCTGAATGCGCGTAATTACCCTACCAGTTTCAGCGCCCACGACAGCCTGGGTGATTACTACAGTGCCCAGGGCCAGCCCGCCCCGGCGGCGGTAGCTTACACCAAAGCCTTGCAGCTGAAAGACACCCCCGCTACCCGGCAAAAGCTCAGCAAGCTCCGGGCGAAAAAGTGAGCGCACCGGCCGGCAAACCCCGGCCCGCAGGGCGCATTTTTCAGTTTGCTACCCCCTGCCGCTCGTATGAGGGCCGAAACACGCGCCGCACCGAGCGAGCCTTTACTCTATGACCGACCATCCGCTTGCCTCCCGCTTCGTGGTGCGCCACCCCGAGTGGGCCGCCAACGCTACTATTTACGAAGTAAATGTGCGCAACTACACGCCCGAGGGTACGTTTCGGGCCTTTGAAGCGCACTTGCCGCGGCTGGCTAAGATGGGCGTGGTTATCGTGTGGCTGATGCCCGTACATCCCATTGGGGAAATCGGGCGCAAGGGGGCACTGGGCTCACCCTACGCGGTGCGCGACTACTTTGGAGTGAATGCTGAGTTTGGCACACTGGAAGACTTGCGGCACCTCGTGCAGGCGGCCCACGCGCTGGGAATGAAGGTTATCCTCGACTGGGTAGCCAATCATACCAGCCGCGACAATGCCCTCATCGAGCAGCACCCCGCCTGGTACCAGCACGATGCCCAGGGCCAGCTGGTGCCGCCCGTGGCCGACTGGACCGACGTGGTGGCCCTCGACTATACCAACCCCGAAATGCGCGCCTACATGGTGGAGGCCCTGTGCTACTGGGTGCGCGCAGCCGACGTGGACGGCTACCGCTGCGACGTGGCCGGCTTGGTACCCACCGGCTTCTGGGACGAGGCCCGGCCGGCGCTGGAGGCCCTCAAGCCCGTGTTTATGTTGGCCGAATGGGATGAATTATACCCCTCGGGCGGCCTTACTTGGGAGGAATTTAATTCCGATACCCACCTGCTCGAAAAGGCTTTCGATATGAGTTTCGGCCTGCGCCTGCACTATTTGCTCGACCAGATTGCCGAAGGCAAGGCCGCGCTGGCAGACATTGATACCTACCTGGCCGCCGAGCGCGAAAAATACCCACCTACGGTGTATTTGATGCACTTTACCAGCAACCACGACGTGAACAGCTGGGACGGCACCGAGTACGAGCGCCTGGGCCCGCTAGCCCTACCCTTCGCCGTGCTCACGGCGCTGCTGCCGGGCATGCCGATGCTGTACAGCGGCCAGGAAAGCGGCCTGGACCGCCGGCTGGCTTTCTTCGATAAAGACCCCATCGCCTGGGGCTCCTACCCCCTTCAGGACTTCTATACCAAGCTTTTGCAGCTCAAAAAGCGCCACCCGGCCCTGCGCAATGGCGACCCCGAAAGTCGCTTTCAGCGACTTTCGGGGCCGGCCGGCTTATATGGGTTTATTCGCGAAAAGGCGGGCGCGGCGGTGATAGTACTCCTCAACGCCACGGCCGAAGCGCTGGTGCTACCGGGGCAAAAAATGCCCGTTGCGGCCCAAAAAGGCTTGTTCGATGTGTTCAGCGGCGCGCAGTGTACGCTGGCGCAACTGCCGGCCCGCACGGTGCCGGCCCACGGCTGGCGCGTGCTGCGCACCCGCGATTAGCCCTACCCTCCCCGCCGGGCCGGACGCAAAAAAGAGCGTCGCGCCCCATTAGTAGCGCATCCTGGCCGCAGCTCACGCCTCAGCTCAACAGCCTGGCCAGGATACGCCACCGTGGGTGGCACGACGCTTTTTTGGATGGCCGCCAGGGTGAGGCGGCTCGCTTTCTTACTGGAAGGCGCACGTGGGCCCCAGGCAAGAAAACGCTAGCACGCCCAGTAGGAAAAGCCACCACGACCAGTGCGGGCGCGTGGGGGCCGGGGGGCGAGCAGCCGCGGCGGGCTCCGGGAAGGCCGCCGCGTAGTTGGCACTTGTTAGCATAGCTGAGAAGGATGAGTGGTACACGAGCGGGCTAGCGTCTTGGCCCCCAGGGGGGGTAGGCGGCAGCCCCATCGTCCGTACAAAGGTGGCTGACCTGCTAGCGCGTGGCAATCACATAATGATGTGATTTATAGCGGGCAGCTCCCAGCCTCCGTTCAGTTCAGGCCCTCGCGCAGGGCCTTGCTCACGGCCTCGGGGGCCGAGCGCACGTGCAGCTTTTCGTAGATGTTTTTGATGTGCGAGCGCACCGTATCGAGGCTGATGAAGCAGTGGGCGGCAATCATCTTGTAGCTGTAGCCTTCTACCAGCAGGCCCAAGATTTCGCGCTCGCGGGGGCTGAGGGCGGCCGGCCCGGCCGGGGCCGGCGCGAGGCGCCGCCACCCCAGGCCACCCGGCCGCGCAAACAGCCGCAGCACCTGCCGGGCCACCGCCGGCGTGATGGGCGCCCCGCCCTCGCGCAGCTCCTCAATGGCCTCAAGCAGCCGGGCGGGCGGCGTTTTCTTGAGCAAATACCCATCGGCTCCGGCCAGAATGGCCTCGAACACCCGCTCATTATCATCAAACACCGTGAGCATCACCACGCTCACGTGCGGGGCGGCGGCCTTTATCAGGCGCAGGCCCTCGATGCCCGAGCAGCCGGGCAAGTCAATATCCATCAGCACGGCATCGGGCTGGAGGTGGCGCACATCGGCGGCGGCCTGCTGGCACGAGCCGAAGGCCCCCACCAACACCAGACCGGGCGCGGTGCCCAGCAGCTGACTCAGGCTGGTCCGCAGGTCAGCATTGTCTTCGTAGAGCACCAGGCGCAGGGGTGGCATGGGGGGTAGGGACTTAAATAATAAGGGGAAGATAAGGCTCCTCCCTACCCGGCACAATCACATAAAGGGGTGATTGTGCAGTAGAGATGCGACCCTTCGCGTCTCTCGGTGCCGGAGCGATTATTCAAGCGGGAAGAGCCTGTCTCCACGGGAGAGACGCGAAGGGCCGCGTCTCTCCCGTGCGCTACAGCGGCACGCGCAGCCGCACGGTGGTGCCCTGGCCGGGGGCCGTGGCCAGGGTAAAGTGCCCGCGCAGGGCGGCGGCGCGGGTGCGCAGGTTGGGCAGGCCGTGGCCGCCGCCCAGGGGCGCGGTGGCGGGGTCGAAGCCCACGCCATCGTCGGCCACCAGCAGGTGCAGGTGGCCAGCGGTGTAGGTGAGGTTGACGGTTGCCTGGTGGCAGTGGGCGTACTTGGCCAGGTTGTTCAGCGCTTCTTTATAGAATAGAAAGAACTCGCGGCGGCTTTCCATCGGCAGGCGCAGGGCGGCCACGGCGGGGTCGGCGGTGAAGACCAGGGCCACGCCCTGCACTTCGAGCAGCTCGGAGGCCAGGGCGCGCATCCGGGCCGTGACGTCGGCCAGGCCGTCGTGGGCGGGGTTGATGGTCCACACGATATCGTCCATCGCGTCTAGCATCCGGCGCGACGAGTCCCCAATTTGGTTGAGCAGGTCGGTGACCTGGGCGGGACTTTGGCTCAACTGATGCCGCCGGGCCAGCGCGCTCAGGATGGAAATGCTGCTGAGCGTGGAGCCCATATCGTCGTGCAGGTCGCGGGCAATGCGGTGGCGCACCTGCTCCAGGGCTAGCAGCTGGCGCACCCGCAGCCGGTAGGCCAGCCAGCCGGCCAGCGCCAGCGCCCCCAGCGCCAGCGCCCGAAACCACCCGGTGCGGTACCAGGGCGGGGCCACCAGCACTTGCAGCACCGCCCCGGCCGGCGCGCCCATCGCCCGCACCCGAAACGTGTAGCGGCCGGGGTCGAGGTTGGTGTAGGTGGCCTCGCGGCGCGGGCCGGCCGCCAGCCAGCCGGGGTCGAAGCCTTCGAGCTGATACAGCAGCGGGGCGCGGTCGGCCCGGCGCAGGTCGAGGGCCGCGAACTCCAGGGTGAACACGTAGTCGCGGGGCGAGAGGCGCAGCAGGCGGCGCTGGCCCACGGCCGTGTCGGGCAGGGCCACGGGCTGGTTGAGGCGGCGCAGGCCGGTGAGCAGCACCGGCGGCGGGGCCGGGGGTAGCAGCGCGGCGGCCCGAAAGCCCACTACCCCCTCGGGACCGCCGAAGTAGAGCCGGCCGCCGGGGCCAGCGCTGGCGGCCCCGGCGTTATACTCGTCCTGGGGCAGGCCATCGCGGGTATCGAAAGTCGTGAGCTGGCCGGTGGCGGGGTTGAGGCGGGCCAGGCCCCGGTTGGTGCTGGCCCACAGCGTGCGGGTAGTTGAGTCGGGCAGCAGCCCATACACCACGTCATTGGGAAAGCCCTGCGCCTCGCCGAAGGTGGTGAAGCGACCAGCCCCCGCGTCATCGAGCCGGCAGAGGCCGCCGCCCTCGGTGCCCACCCACAGCCGGCCCGCCGCGTCGAGGGCCAGCGCCCGCACGAAGTTGCTGGGCAGGCTGCGCGCGTCGCGGGCGGAGGCCCGAAAGGTGGTGAAACGGCCAGCCACCGGGTCATCGAGCCGGCAGAGGCCGCCGCCACCGGTGCCTACCCACAGCCGGCCGGCCCGGTCGCGCAGCACGCAGCGCACGAAGTTGTTGGGCAGTCCGCCGGGCCGGCCGGCCTCGCGGCGGTAGGTGGTAAACTCGCCTCGCCCGGCGTTAGCCAGTCGGCATAGGCCGCCCTCGGTGCCTACCCACAGCGCGCCGTCAAGCGGGTCGCGGTAGAGGCAGCGCACGAAGTCGTCGGCCAGCGAGCCGGGCCGGGCCGCCGCGTGCCGAAGGTGCCGGAAGCCCACCGCCCCGGCCGGCCGGTAGTCGAGGCCCTGGGCCTGGGTGCCCACCCACAGCCCGCCGGCCGCATCGGGCAGCACGCAGCGCACGAAGTCGCTGGCGAGGCTGGCGGGGTTGTCGGACTGGTGGCGCAGGCGCTCAGTCACGGCCCCGGTGCGGGGGTTGAGGGCCAGTAATCCCTGCTGCTCGGTGCCGAGCCATAGCGCCCCTGGCGTGGCCGCCACCGCCCACACCGGCCCAGGGGCAGGCCCGGCCGGTAGCCGCCCGAAGGCCGAGGGCCGCACATCGAGGCAGCGCACGCCCGCGTTGCTACCCACCCACAGCTGGCCGGCGCGGTCGGGAGCCAGGGCCAGCACCTCGCCGGCCAGCCGCCGCGCGGGGCGCACGGTGAAGCATTGGCCCGCCGCCCACGACACCAGCTCCGCGGCGGTACCCACCCAGGTCGTGCCCTGGGCATCGGTCCACAGTCCGCGCACGGCCGGGCGGCCGGGCCAGGGCCGCCACCAGGCGCGCGGCGGGCCGGCCGGGGGCAGGTAGCAGAGCGCCCCACCTTCGGTGCCCACCCACAGCCCGCCGCCGGGCGCACTGGCCAGGGCACTTACCGGCGCGGAGCCGGGGGGTAGGTAGCGCGGCTCGGGCCGGAGCGCTTGCGCCACCGAATCGAAGCGGCAAAGCTGGCCCTCGCCGGTGCCGGCCCAGAGGGTGCCGGCCGCGTCGCGGGCCAGGGCGCGCACGGCTGCGTGCCGCCCCGCGCTGGCCGCCCCGCCCGGCGCGGTGGGCCGAAAGCGGCGCAGCCGGCGGCGGCTAGGGTCGTAGCACCACAGGCCATCCTCGGTGCCGAGCCAGACGCAGCCGCGCGCATCCAGCAGCAGCGCGTTCACGAAGTAGGTCTGGCCCGAATCGGCCATGATGGGTCCGAAGTGCTCGGTGCGCGGGTCGTAGTAGCTGAGGCCAGTGCCGGTGCCCACCCACAGGCCGCCGCGCCGCGGGTCGGGGGCCAGGGCCCGCACGAAGTTGCTGGGTAGGCTGCCCACGCGCCGCGCATCGGCCCGAAACGTGCGGAAGCTGCTGCCATCGTAGCGGCTCAGGCCGTCCTGGGTGCCGAGCCACAGAAAACCCTGCCGGTCCTGGGCCAGGCACTGCACGGAGTTATTGGTCAGGCCATCGGCGATGGTGAGGTGGCGCCCCGGCGGGGCTTGGGACCGGCCGAGTTCGGCCAGCGCCAAAAGCAGGGGTAGGATAAGCAGCCAGCCCCTACCCCACTGCCCGCCCGCCTGCCGCCGCGTGTTCATTCGCCTGGGGTTTAATTCCTATCGGCCAGGAAGATACAGCTTATAAATTAGGAGTGGCAACGTGGGGCTTATTCCCGTCCGATGCATCCCGCCCAAACCTCATCCACGCCCGTGGCGGCCCGGCGAACGCGGGCACGGCCTGCCAGCAAGCGCGGCCCGATGGGCAGCGAACTACCTCCGAAACAGCCTTCCCTACCTCCGACCTAGCTTTTGCTACCTCCGACCTAGCCTTCCCTATCTCCGACCTAGCCTTCCCTACCTCCGAAGTAGGTTTTCCTATCTCCGGAGTAGGTTTTCCTACCTCCGAAGCACAAAAACCTTCTTCGGGAGCACCTTTCCCTACCTCGGAGGTAGAAAGAGGTGCTCCCGAAGAAGGTTTTTGTGCTTCGGAGGTAGGAAAACCTACTCCGCGACCCGCGCCGGCCGCCAGGTATTATTGCCCTTGTTCACGTCGGGCAGAATGTTGGTGGGGTTGAGCACTACCTGCGTGAGGGGGGTAGTGGTGTTGGCCCGGAAGGTCCAGGTGCCGCCGCGCTGCCAGATTTCGACGGGCAGGTGCACGGTGGTTTTCTTGCCGCCGGTTTCCGTGATTTCGGCCGTCACGGGCATGGCCGCCTGGCCCTTATTTTCGATGGTGATGAGCGCGCCCTTAGTGGGGTCCTGGCCCACGTAGGCCACGCTCTGCACGGCCTGGTCGAGCAGCCAGTTCTCAAAAAACCACTCGTGGTAGAACCACGTCAGGTCTTCGCCGGCCACCTCGTTCATAGTGCGGAAGAAGTCGCGCGGCTGCGGGTGCTTAAAGGCCCAGCGCCGGATGTAGCTGCGAAAGGCGTAGTCGAAGCGCTCCGGCCCCAAAATTTCCTGGCGCAGCAAGTACAGCCCGTAGCCGGTTTTGGAGTACGCCGCGAAGCCCAGATTGCGGGCCTGCGTCACGTCGGGCACGGTATAGGGCACGTCCATCGTGGGCAGCTGCATCTGAAATATGGTGTAGGGCGCGAGGCGGGCCGCCACGTCGCCCTGCGCTTTGTACTCGCCGTTGTTGAAATTCTGGCTGCTCAGAATGTTGATAAACGTGTTAAAGCCCTCGTCCATCCACGGGTACTTGCGCTCATTGGAGCCCACAATCATCGGAAACCAGTTGTGGCCGAACTCGTGGTCCGTGACGCCCCAGAGGCTGCCCTTGGTGGCCTTCGCGCCGCAAAATACGATGCCCGGATACTCCATACCGCCCACCACGCCGGCCACGTTGGTGGCCACGGGGTAGGTGAACTCATACCACTGCTTCGAGTTGTATTCGATGCTCTTCTTCACGTACTCCGTCGAGCGGCTCCAGGCCGTATCCTGCGCGGCCTCCACGGGGTAGAGCGACTGCGCCAGCGCCCGGCGGCCGCTGGGCAGGTTCATCTTGGCCGCGTCCCACACGAATGCCGAGGAAGCCGCCCAGGCCACGTCGCGGGCCTGCTGGCAGCGGAAGTGCCAGGTGAGGCGGCCGCCCCGGCCGGCCGGGCGCGAGCCGGGCTGCGTGACTTCGGCGGGCGTGCGCACGAGCACGGTTTTATCCGAGCCCGCGGCCTGCACCAGCCGGCGCTGCTCAGTAGCGGTGAGCACTTCCTGGGGGTTCACCAGCTCGCCCGAGCCGCCCACCAGGTAGTTGGCCGGCACGTTGAGGGTGTAATCGAAGTTGCCGTAATCGAGGTAAAACTCGGCCGACATATACGGCAGCGTGTTCCAGCCCGAAATATCATCGTAGACCTCCATGCGCGGGTACCACTGCGCCACCTCAAATATCTCCCCGTTCGGAGTTTTGAGGCGGCCCAGGCGGTCGGCCCCATACTCCGGGATGTTGAAGCCGTAGTCAATATTTATTTTGAGCTTATCGCCCTTGGGCCGCATCGGCTCGGGCAGGATAATCTGCATCCGCGTATCGTTCACGCGGTAAGTAGCCTGCATTTTCTTGCCGTGCAGCTCAATCTGCACCGTCTGGAGCGAATCGCCGCCCTGAAAGCCCCGCGCCGCGTTGCCGAAGCGCCCGCCCGCCGGCGGCGTCACGGCCGCCCCCCGCGAGTCGGCCCGAAACAGGTTCTGGTCGAGCTGGAGCCATACGAAGGGCAGCTCGTCAGGGCTATTATTGGTGTAAGTAATGTTAACGGTCGCCGTTACCCGCGCCGCTTTCTCATCAAGGCGGGCGGCAATCTGGTAATCGGCCGCGTTCTGCCAGTAGGTAGCGCCCGGCTTACCGCCGCCGGTGCGGGTCGCAGGCGCGGTCTGGTCCAGGTAATCGGGCTGAAACAGCACCTTGGCATCAAAAGGCGGCATATTGGCCGGCGGCACGATGAGCGGCAGGTTGGGTTGGGCCTGGGCGGCCGCCGCGCTGAGCAGCAGCGCCGCGCCAGCCAGCAGCTTGGTAAATGAATTTCTTTTCATAGAAAAAGGCAAAAAGGAGGACCTCCACGCCAAAAGTAGCCATTTCGGCGGAAGCCCCGCCCTGGAACCGCTATTTTTCTTGCGGAGGGCTTACGCCGCATGGCCGTTACTTTGCGCATGGCTTCTTCCGATTCGCTGCGCCTGCTGGGCGTGCACCACCTCGCCATCATCTGCGCTGACTACCCTGCTTCCAAGCAGTTTTACACCGAAGTGCTGGGCCTGGCGGTCATCCGCGAAGTGTACCGCGCCGCGCGCGATTCCTACAAGCTGGATTTGGCCGTGAACGGGCAGTACGTCATCGAACTGTTTTCTTTCCCTACCCCCCCGCCGCGCCCCAGCCAGCCCGAGGCCACGGGCCTGCGCCACCTGGCCTTCGCGGTGGCCGACCTGGCAGCCGCCCGCCAGCACTTGGCGGCGCACGGCGTGGCCTGCGAGCCCGTGCGCACGGATGAGTTCACGGGCCGGCGCTTCACGTTTTTTCAGGACCCCGACGGGCTACCGCTGGAGCTTTACGAAGGCTGACTTATGCTAAAAAGCTACCTGCTGGTGCTGCTGCTGGCCCTAGCCGGCTGCGTCGGCACCCGCCCCCCCACGCACCCCCTGGCGGCCGATAACTACTGCGAGCCGCCCCTGCCTTACCACTACGACGCGGCCCTGGCCCCGCAAACTGACCTGAACGTGGCCCTTACCCCGGCGCTGCTGGCCCGCTACCCGCGCCGCACCCTGCTCACGGCCAACGCCCTGGGCCTGCTGCCCGGCCTGCGCCAGCTGCTGGCCCTGCAAGCCACTGCTCGCCAGCAGCCCGGCCCGGCCGCCGCGCTGGCCGTGGCTGAGCAGCAGCGGCAGCTGCTGGCCCAGGTGGTGCTGGCCGGCACCACCATCGGCAGCGTGGCCGCCGAGCTGGACTGCGAGGGCGAGCGGGCCGACCAACTCTCTACCTACCTGGCTAATCTAGACAGCCGCCGCGTGCAGCGCTTCAACACGTTTTCGCTGCTGGCGGGGGCCGGCAGCGGCATCGGGGCCACGGTGGCCAGCGCCCAGGGCGGGCAGTACGGCTTCGCCATCGGGGGCGGCGTGCTCACGGCGGTCCTGGGGCTGCTGGCCCTCAAGCCGCCCAAGTACACGGCCGATTTTCAGCATCCGCGCAACCTGCTGGCCGCCGTGTGGACCGAGCAGGCCGACTCGGCCCTGTGGCCGCCGAGCCTTTGGTATATGCTCACGAATCCGGCGTTCAGTAACTTCGGCAAGGCCAGCATCGCTCATAATACGCGCCTGCGCTGGCAGCACTACGGCCCACTGGCCCACCCCGACTCCAAGGCCAGCCGGCAGCTGGCGGCCCTGCTCTTCGGCCCCGGCGGCACGTACTCGGGCGACCAGCTCGCCATTCGGGCCGACCTGCTCAACGAGCTGCAAGCCGCCGTGCGCCTCTTCGACCAGGAGCGGCAAAGCCTGCTGCTGACGCTGAACGAGGCGTGAGCCCGCGTTACACTACCCCCTACCCCCCTCTAATACCCGGATGATGTTGGCGGTCGTGTCCACTTCCCCGATGCGGGGGAAGATAACCCGCAGGCTGTTTTCCTGGGCGCTGGCTACCATATCCGTCATGGCATCCTGGGCGAAGGTGAGGTTGTAGCCGCGCTCATTGGCGGCGCGGGCGGTGCTTTCGACCCCGATGCTGGTAGACACGCCCGCCAGCACGATGCCCGTCACGCCGCGCTGCCGCAGCGCCTCCTCTAGTCCCGTGTCATAAAAAGCGCCCCAGCTGTGCTTGGTAATGCGAATATCGTCAGGCACGGGCTCGATTTCGGGAGTCAGCGCCAGCGCTTCGGGCGGAAAAACGGTGCGCGAGGGCCGCTGGGCGTCGTTGCGCAGGTCGGGCCGGTTGGCGGGGTCCACGGTGACGAGCACCACGGGCAGGCCCGCCCGCCGAAACGCGGCCAGCAGTTGGCCGGCATTGGTCAGCACGCCGCTAATGGGGTCAACGACGGGCATTTGGACTATCGCCCGCTGCAAGTCAATCAGCACGAGGGCGGTATTTTTATCGAGGGCGGTTACCATGAGAAAAAGGAAAAGAGGGGAAATTTGACGAAAATCAACATCAAGCCCGAACGGCCTGGGTAGCCTCCACGGCTTGACTGGCCAGCAATGGGGTAGGGGCCGCCGGCGCGGCGGCGCGGGTCTGGCGCAGGTTGCGCAAATACAACAGCCCGATGAGCAGCGCCAATACGCCCTCGGCCAGCACGGTGGCGCGCACGCCCACGCGCTGCGACACCGTCCCCACTACCAGGCTGCCCAGCGGCAGCGCGCCCGTGTACATGAGCACGTAGAGGCTGATGACGCGCCCGCGCATGGCCGGCTGCACGGTGGTTTGCAGCAGCGTCACGTTGAGCGTGGTCTGCACCATCATCCCGAACGAGCTTCCCACCAGGAAAGCCAGCGCCAGCCAGTAATAGGGCGTGTAGGCAAACAGCAGCAGCCCTACCCCCAGCACGAAGGCGTTAGTGGTCATCACCCGGTTGAGGTCGGCACCGGGGGGTAGGGACGTGAGGTAGAGCGCCGCCGCGAAGCCGCCCAGCCCCATCGCCCCGTCGAGCAGGCCGAAGGTGGCGGCCGTGCCGTGAAAAACATCCTTCGCAAACACCGGCATGAGCGTGGTGAAGGGCAGCACCAGCAAGGCCATCAGCCCGATAGAGAGCAGAATAAACCGAATGGCCGGCGTGTCGCGCACGTAGCGCAGGCCGTCGGCCAGCTCGTCGCGCAGGGCCTGCGGGCGCGGCTTGGGCACGAAGGCCGGCAGCCGCAGCGCCAGCAGCGACCCAATGACGGCCACGAAGCTGAGCGCGTTCAGCCCGAAGCAGGCCGCCGCCCCCAGCCGCTCGATGGCGAAGCCCGCCACCGCTGGCCCCAGCAGCTTGCTCAGGTTCATCATGGTCGAGTTGAGGGCCACCGCGTTGGGCAGGTCCTGCTTATCAGCCATCAGCTCATACACCAATGACTGCCGGGCGGGCACGTCGAAGGCGTTGATAATGCCCAGCACCGCGCTCAGGCCAATGATTTCCCACACCGCATCCTGCTTGTCAAAAAACACGGCTAGCGCCAGCAGCGCCGCCTGCACCAGCGAGAGCACCTGCGTGGCCAGCAGCACCCGGTAACGGGCGTAGCGGTCGGTCACGACGCCCCCGAGCAGCGAAAAAAGCGCCGACGGAAAGAGCGTGGCAAACACGCTCACGCCGAGCATAAACTTGGAATGCGTCTGGGCATACACTACCCAGCTCACCGCCGTTTTCTGCATCCAGGTGCCCAGCAAGGATACGGACTGCCCGGCAAAGAACAAGCGAAAGTTACGGTTGCGCAGCGCGCGAAAAGCGTCGGAATTCATCTTATCAGTCTACTTCAACTATTCGGGCCAGCACCCGCACGGCCTCCGCCAGGGTGGCCTGCTCCGGGGCCGAGCAGGTGGCTTGCAGCGCGCGGCCCAGCCAGTCGCTGGCTTCCCGGCGCACGGCCGGGATAATAGCCTGGCCGGCGGTCGTGAGACCGATGCGCACCTTGCGCCGGTCGGTGGCCTCGGGCTGCCGCGTGAGGTAGCCCAGCGCATCGAGGCGGCTCAGTATCTGCGACATAGATTGGGTGGTCACCTTTTCGCGGGCGGCCAGTTCGCTGGGCAGCAGCGACCCGTGCTGGGCCAGCTGCTTGACGACCGCCCGCTCGGTGAGCGAGAGCCGGCCGGCCGTGGGCGAGTGCGTGCGCAGCTTTTTAATCAGCCGCGACACGACCATTTGCAGCTCGGCGGCCAGGTGCTGAGGGTCGGGTTGGTTAGTCATACTTGCAAGCAAACTTGTTAGTTTACTTAACAAATATACTACGCGTTTTTGCGAACCGCCTCGTTCGTTATGCAGCCAGTCGGTGGGGTAAGGCGCGAGGCCCTACCCCCATCGGCCAACCCAACGCCCGGTTGGGCGTTAGTACTCTACCCGGCACTACCCGCGGCAGCCGGGCAACTTTCTTACCCCTTCGCTATATCATGGCAACCCTTCGTGAACTCGGCCACTCCGGCCTACATATTGCACCGCTCGTGCTGGGCGGCAACGTCTTTGGCTGGACAGCCGACGAAAAAACCTCCTTCGCCGTGCTCGATGCCTTCGTGGCGGGCGGCGGCAATGCCATTGATACCGCTGACGTGTACTCGGCCTGGGCCCCCGGCCACGCGGGCGGCGGGCAGTCCGAAACCGTCATCGGCAAGTGGCTGAAGCAGCGCGGCCGGCGCGACGACGTGCTCATTTTCAGTAAAGTGGGCATGGAGCTGGGCCCCGATAAAAAGGGCTTGGCCAAAGCCTACATCAAGCGCGCCGTGGAAGACTCATTGAAGCGCCTGCAAACCGAGTACATCGACCTCTACCAGAGCCACAAAGATGACGAGAGCCTACCCGTGACCGAGCCGCTGGAAGCCTACGCCGAGCTGCTGAAGGAGGGGAAAATCCGGGCCATCGGGGCCAGCAACTTTTCACCCCAGCGCCTGCAAGCCGCCCTCGACGCCGGGGGTAGGGACGGCCTGCCGCGCTACGAAAGCCTGCAGCCCGAGTATAATCTCTACGAGCATGAGACGTTTGAAAAGGACGACCTGCCGCTGGTGCAGGCCAGCGGCATCGGCGTGATTCCGTACTTCGGGCTGGCCTCAGGCTTTCTCACCGGCAAATACCGCTCGGCGGCCGACCTTAAAAAGAGCCAGCGCGGCGACGGCATTGGCAAGAAGTATTTGAACGACAAGGGCTTTCGCATTTTGAAAGCCCTGGACACGGTGGCCGCCCGCCACGGCGTGAGCCAAGCGCAGGTAGCGCTGGCCTGGCTCATGCAGGCACCCGGCATCACGGCCCCCATCGCCAGCGCCACCAGCGTGCCGCAGGTGCAGGAGTTGCTGAAGGCGCTGGACGTGCAGTTGTCGGCCGACGACGTGCGGGAACTGCAAGCCAGCCCGCCGGTAGTGGGGTAGTAAAAAGCAAAAAAGGCGTTGCTCTCGTGAGAGCAACGCCTTTTTTGCTTTTTACTACCCCAGCCAGCTAGCGGATGGGATTATCGGCGGCAGCCTGGGGGTCTACCAGCATATTTTGAAAGGCGGTGATGAGCCAGCGGCCCTGGCGCTTCACTAGCGTCGTGGTGCTGGCAGTTTGGGGGTGGGGCGGCGCGCCAGGGGGTAGGGGCTTGCTAACCCACACCACCAGCACCACCTCAGGCGCGATGGGCTGGAACGAGAGCGCCTCCATATCGAGGGGCGGAAAGGTCGTGTTCTTATACCGGCTATCGAATATCACCTGGTGGCCTTTTTGCACGGCCGGTTCGCCCTGCCAGAGCATTCCCACGATAGTTATCGACGTTATATCGGGCGTAGTATAGTCCACCATTTCTGCGAATTTATGGTCGTTCAGGTTTTTCTGAAAGTGCTGGAGCGGGGCCACAATGGCCTCTTTATCGGCCGCTGGTAGCGGGGCGGGGCCGGTCTGGGCGGCGGCCAGCTGGCCACCGCCCAGGCTGACGAACATACTTAGTAAGAGCGTTTTCATAGCGGCTATCAGTGAGTAGGAGCAAGGGTAGGGTAGACTAGTGCTGGTCGGCTACTTGGGCGGGGTCGCTAGCCGCGGGGTTGTTGGGCTGGGCGCTGGCGCGCACCACGGTATTCTGGCCGGCCGTGAGCAGCCACTGGCCCCGGCGCTGCACTAGCACCAGCGTCAGCAGGTCGTTGGTGTCGCCCTCCTTATTGGTGCCCCGGTTCACGCCATCGGGCGGGTAAAAGGCCCCCACGTGGCAGTACATGGTGACGACGGCCACGCCAGGCGCAACGGCGCGCACGCTGGTTTCGCCGGGGGTAAAGGCCACGCCCTTAAACATAGCATCGAAAATATGCTGGTGCGCCTGCTGCACCTGCACCCGGCCGCGCCAGTACATGCCCACAATGTTCACCCAGCCCACGTCGGGCGTGGTATAGGCGGCCATGTCGGCAAACTGGTGGTTTTGCCAATTCGTAGTCATATGGGCCACCGTCTGGCGAATGGCGGCCTCATCGGCGGCCGGGTTTTGGGCAAGGGCGCGGCTGGCCGCCAGCAGCAAGCTCAGGCTTAACAAGCAGGTTTTCATGGGGGTAGGAAAAATGATGAGGCCGCAAAGCTCCGGCTCCATCCCCCTTCCTTACTAGTAAAAAACCGACATTATGCGCCCGGCACCGGCCGGTGGTTCGAGGCCGCCCCGCCGGCCACGCGGGAGTGGGCGGTTTCGGCGGCCAGCAGCCGCGGCGGCGTGGTGCCCGCAAACTCTTGGAAGTCGCGCACCAAGTGGCGGTAATCGTAGTAGCCGCACCGCACGGCCACGGCCAGCCAGTCGAGGTCCGGCAGCCGCTCCTTCAGCCGAAACGCCTGGTCGAAGCGCGCAATGCGGGCAAATAGCTTAGGGCTGAGCCCTACCCGCGCCACAAAATTGCGCTCGAACTGCCGGGGGCTGAGGCAGGCTTCGGCGGCAAGGCTATCGAGCGAGCCACGGAGGCGGCCACTGGGCAGCAGCACTGCCAGCAGCCGGTCGATGGGCCGTTCGGCGGGCGCGCGCAGGCGGCGCAGTTGGCCCAGCAGGTAGGTTTCGAGCACGGCCAGCATGGTGGTGTAGTCGGGGGCTTCGGCCAGGCGGGCTTCTATCTCGGCCACGGCCGGGCCGAGCAGCGCCCGGCTTTCCACGGAGAAATCCAGCATTTCCGTCACCGGCACTTTCAACAAGCGGTGCAGCCCGCCCGGCCAGAACGCGGCGCACACTACCAGGTGGTCGGACGGAAAATGCAAGTCGAGCCGCGCCACCTGCGGCCCCACCAAAATGCTGGTGGGCAAGGCTACGAACCGCTGCTCTTTATGATGAAACGTGCGCACTCCACCGCGCGGGTAGAAGTACAGACACTGCTGCGGGGCCGGCGGCATGGGCTTCACCGCCGGGGCCGAGGCCAGGCCGTCGTAGCGCGTGTGCACCAGCAGGTAGTGCTGCACGAACGGGCGCAATGGCGCGGCTGGGGGGCGAAGGCAGAAAAGCATACGACCAGACGAATAGTGAGCCGTAAAGTAATACCTAGAAAATCAATTAATTAACAGCTAGAAAGTCCCGCTAATTAACTGGCTATTTCCCTACCCCCCCGCCTACGCCGGAAAGCGCAGCGTAAACGTGCTGCCCCGGCCCAGCTCGCTCGCCACGCTCAGCTCGATGCCGAGCAGCTGGCAGGCTTTGGCCACGATGGACAAGCCCAGGCCGGTGCCGCTTATCTCCTTGTGGCTGAGCGCATCAGAGCGGTAGAGGGGGTCAAAAATCCGGTCCAAATCCTCGGGCCGGATGCCGATGCCTTCATCCTGAATGGCGCAGCACAGCCGCCCATCGGCCGCCCCCAGCGCCACTGTGATAGTGGAGCCGGCCGGCGAGTACTTGATAGCGTTGGCCAGCAGGTTGTCCAGAATGAGGTCGAGCAGGTAAGGGTCCGAGCGCAGGGGTAGGGCATCGGCGGCGGGCACTTCCACGCGCAAGCACTTGGCACTGAGCGTTTCGCGATGGCGGTGCAGCACGTCGTGCACGCTGCTCAGCACCGACAGCTCCTGGTGGTGCAGGTCCTGGCCGTGGTTCTCAAAGCGGGCTAGCAGCAGCAGCTGGTCCACGAGGTGGCTGAGGCGGTCAATCTCCTGAATGCCCAGCCCGATGCTGGCCACGTACTCCTCGGGGCGGCGGGGCTTGCGCACCAGCACTTCGAGGGTGCCGCGCAGCGCGGCCAGCGGGGTGCGCAACTCGTGCGAGGCATCGGCCGTGAACTGTTTTTCGCGCGCCACGGCCTGCTCAATGCGGTGCAGCAGCCCGTTGATGGCGCTGGCCAGCGTGTGCAGCTCGTCGGGGCGCGGGGGTAGGGCCACCCGCGCCGATAAGTCGTGCCGCGTGATGCGGTTGGTAGCCGCCGTAATGGCGATAATCGGTGCGATGCTGCGGCCCGCCAGCCCCCGCGCCAGCCCAAACAGCGCCAGCAGCACCACCGGGTACGAGCCCAGCAGCACCAGCCCCAGGCTATCCAGCACATGCCGCGCCGCCTCCGACGAAATAGCGGCCAGCAGGTAGCCCATCCGCCGGCCATCCTGCTCCACGGGCACCTGTATTTGCCGCAGGGCCTTGCCGCGCAGCATAGAGTTGTGCGGGGCGCGCCAGCCGGGCGCGGCATCAAAGGCCAGCTGGTCGGCCTTCAGGTTGGGTGAGCGGTCGAGCAGGCGGCCTTGCGGGTCGCTAAGCTGAATAAAAACGGGGTCCACCTGCACCTCGCGGTGCTCGCGCTCCTCCCATTCCTCTCGGTTGGCGAAGCGGATGACCGGGCCCGCCACGCGCAGCTCGCCCAGGTGCTTGGTGGCCTCCAGGCGCAGGTTGCGGTCAAGGTCGGTATATACCCGGTCGCGCACCACCCCAAATACCACCAGGTAGGCCACCGCTACCAAGGCGGCCGTAGCTAGCAGGTAGTGCAGCGCAATGCGGTCCTTAAACGCCAGGTTCATGAGGAGTTAGTTGTTAATTGGCAATCAACTCAATCCCGCGCCACGTAGCCCACGCCGCGAATGGTTTGCAGATAATCATCCTCCTTGCTGAGGCTCAGCTTCTTGCGCAGCGCGTTCATGTATACATCGAGCACGCCGGTATTGTACTCAAAGTGAATATCCCACACGTTTTCGATGATGCTCTGGCGGCGGCACACCCGGCCTTTGTGGCGCAGCAGGTATTCGAGCAGGGCAAACTCCTTCTGCGTGAGGGTAATTTCCTCGTCGTTTTTGTGCACCCGGTGGGTAGCCACGTCGAGCACGATGGGGCCTACCGCGAACCGCTCGGTAGCCTGCCCCGGCCCTACCCCCCGCAACTGCACCCGGATGCGCTCCAGCAGCTCGGCGAAGTGAAACGGCTTGCGAATGTAATCGTTGGCCCCGGCTTGCAGGCCAGCCACGGTATCGGCCACGGTATCCTTGGCAGTCAGGAAAATGATGGGTGCTCCTACCCCCTGCGCACGCAGCTGCCGGCACACTTCGAGGCCCGTGAGGCCGGGCAGCATCCAGTCGAGTAGCAACAGGTCGTAGGGCTGGGCCAGCGCCAGGGCCAGGCCAGTGGGGCCGTCGGCGGCCACGTCCACGGCATAGCCTTCTTCTTCGAGGCCCTGCTTCACGAACCGGGCAATGCCGGGCTCATCTTCTAGCAATAATACGTGCATGGGCGGGGCGATTAGATGCGTAGCACGGGGTGGTGGGCGAAGGGGGGGTAGGGCAACTCCCTGCCGGAGAGTTCCTAACGGCCAGGCCGGCGTTTGGATACTTCGGCGGGTGGTAGGGCCGGTTTTTTAAGCAAATCTTAATTTTTTACTCAGAAAATACTAAGAAATCCTCTCGTTAAAGGGCTATCCACCAACTCCGAAAGCTAGTTGACATCCTGCCAGCTACTGCTTCACTCGTTTTCTTTTTCATGAAAATTTACCTCTTGCCGTGGCCGCTGCGCTGCTGACCCTGACCGCCCCGCGCGAGGCTACCGCCCAAAACCGGCGCGGCAACAACGTCGGCAACACCACCAATTCCGGGGCCAACACCGTGCCCGCTACCCCCGCCCCCATAACACGGCCAACCCGCCCGGCGAAACCAACGGTAAGCTCGAGTACCGCAACCCCGCCGCCGACCCGCTCATCCCCGTGGAGGCCGACAAGCGCCAGCCCACGACCGACGACATTCAGGCCACCTGGAGCTGCTGCAACTCTACCACGACTCGAAACAGAGCCACTGGAACCTACGCGGCCCCCTCTACCTGTCGTTGCACGAGCAGCTGCAGCAAAACGCCAACACCTACCTCAAGTACACCGACCTCCTGGCCGAGCGCATCCTGCAAGTGGGCCACCCCGTGGACGGCCGCACCAGCGTAGTGGCCGCCACCGCCAACCTCGACAATTACCCCGGCGGCTACCTCTCCGACAAGCAAGTACTCATCCTGATGACCGAGCGCATCAACACCGTGGCCAAGCGCGAGCGCATCGCACATCTGAGTAAGGTGGATGAAGTAACGTCCAATCAGCTTCAGGACCTAAGCTACCAGCTGGATAAGCAAGTGTGGAAATTCCGCGTTATGCAGCAGTAAAGCTGTCAGGACTTAAGGGCCATTAGCCAAAGTTGTCTTTTAACAGCCAAGGAAGAACGTCAGGCTTCCCTGCGGTCTGCCTAACGTTCTTCCTTGGCTGATTTTCCTCACGCCTTATCAGCCAACAGCTCAGAAACTACTGCGCTGCTACCAGCGCATCGGCCCGCTTCTGAGTGAGGGCGATGAGGTCGTTCAGGCTCAGGTCGTTCATTTCCTGGGTGCTGATGAAGGGCGTGAGCTTGCCGGCCGCATCGACGCTGAAGGCTGCGGGCAGCGTATGCTCGGCCAGGGCGGGGTAGGCCGCCCGAAACTGGTCGCGGTGCAGAAACTCGGCGGGTAGCGGCAGGCCGGCCACGGCCTGCTTCCACTCGGCGCGCATCCCGCTGAAGGCGTAGGTTTTGGCGCACAGCGCGCACTCGTAGCTGCTGGGCGCAATGGTCTTGTGCAGCATGTCCTTGAAGCCGTTGAGTGTACCGCCGTCGGCGTTGTACACGAAAATCAGCTTGGTGGCCTTATCCTTAGTCGGAGTCACCACACCAGTGGGGCGGGCCTCATCCTCAAAAAGATACGTGTGCGCCACGTCCAGCGGCTGGCCGTCGGCCTCGGCATAGGGGTACACGAAGTAGTTGAGCGGTGGGCCGGCCTGCCGGGGCGCTAGCGTCAGGTCGCGCCCACGGGTAAACTCGACGCGGTTTTCGTCGTGCGCGCCAAAGAAGTAGGTGCGGCGGCTGGGGTCCTTGGCCGCCTCGGAGGCATCGACGGGCACCCAGCCGGTTTCCTTGGTAAAGAATTCGGCCCAGCAGTGGTAGCCCTTCACCTCGCCTTGGCCGCGCTGGGGGGGTAGAGGCAAGCCAATGCTAAAGCGCGCCGGAATGCCCAGCGCCCGGCAGTAGCCAATCACAATGGCATGAAAATCAGTACAATTACCCCGCCGTGCGTCGCAGGCATAGTAAATATCGCCGCGGCCCCAGCCCTGGCCGGTTTTATCGTAGGTCACGGTGCTCACCACGTGCTCGTAGATGGCGCGGGCCTTTTGCAGGTCGGTTTTGGCCCCGGCCTGGTCCACCACGGCCTGGGCCTGGGCTTTAATCTTGAAATCGAGGGGCACGAGGCGGTCGGGGGCCAGCCAGCGGGCCAGATTGGGGTCTTGGGCCTCGATTTCGGCGGGGGCGCGGTCGTCGGTGGCGCGCAGGTTTAAGTGCTCGCGCCGCGTGACGAGGGCCGTGAGCGTGACGGTAAGTGGCGCGATGGGTGCGGCCGGCAACTTCGCCCAGTTTTGCGATGTCATACCAGGCTGTACCTCCTTCGCGGCCAGCACTACTAAGTGCAGGATATGGTTGCCGTACTGGTCGGTTTCGATGGTATAGTTAGGGACATTTGTAGGCTGGTCACCAGCTTTCCGAATGCGAACTGGCGCGGAGGCGTCAATTTTCAGCTCGCGTACATCTTGGCTTTTATCGTCGTGGGGCACGGGCATCCAAAAGTCCAGCGCCTTGGTGCCGGCGGGCGGCACAGGCACCGTGGCCCGGCACGTGAGCCGGAAGGTGCGGCTACGCTTCGCCGCCGGAGCGGTAGAGGCTGGCGCGGCGGCCGTGAGCAGCAGCGCAGCGGCGGCCAGCAGGACAAGTTTCATAAATGCGGAACTGGTAATAAATCACAAAGTTACGGCCTGGATTCGGGCGCGGTGCCGGCCAGGGAGCGGGCTACCTTCCGGCCGGGCCTGCCTTATTTTGCCGGAAGAACCGGGCGGGGCTTAAAAACGAGGCGAAACGCGCGGAGCGCCGCCGGGTGGTAGATAGTGGCGTGCGTTTCATCGGGCAGGGCCTGGTAGTGCCAATTAAGGCCGGGCTGGGGCGCGTGCCGGAGCGCGGCGGCAAAGTGCCGCACGGGGGCCGTGCCCAAGGCGTCGCGGCTGAAGGCGACGTACAGGGTTTTGGCCGAGCCGGCGTAGGTACGTAGCTGCTGGGCAGCCTGGTTCGCCAACTGCCCGTCATTCCACCACAGGCTTGGGTCGAACGCTACGTAGGTATCAAACAGCGCGGGCTCCCGCAGCAGCGTTTCGACGACAAATAAGCCGGCCAGCGACTCGCCCACGATGGCCGTTTCGGCCGTGGTACGGTAGCGCTGCCGGATGGCGGGCATCAGCTCGGTGCGGATAAACTGCCGGAAGGCGGCCGAGCCGCCCACGCGGGGGGCTATCTTTTGGTCTTCGGCATTGGTGGTGGGGCCGGTTAGGTCGCGCCGCCGCTCGGTATTCTCGATGCCCACCACGATAAACGGGCGCATGGTGCCGTTGCCGGTCAGCACCTGCACCAAGCCGGCCACGTGCAAAAAATCTTCTCCCAGGCCACCGTCGGGCATATAAAGTACCGGTAGCCCGGTGGCCGAGTCGGTGTAGCTAGCCGGCAGATACACGTTGATGCGGCGCGTTTCGCCGAGCACGGCCGAGGGCAGGGCAAATGTCTGGCCGATGCACAGCGGGGCAGCGCCCGCCTGGGCGCGCGCCGCTGGCCGGGCCACAAAGCCGAGCAGGCCGGCCAGCACCAGAAATCGAAAACGGGCTTTGAACACGAGGCGGGGGATTGCTGGGAGGGGAGATAAACGACCCGCGCAACTTTGGGGGTAGCAAGCGTAATAATTCGGAAGGAGATTGAGAAGTAGCAATCTCCTTTGTAGGTTCTAAAAGCCTTAGCAACACCGCAAAGGAGACTTATTTCTGAACGAGTACTGGCAAAGTACCGGTGCAAGCCAGCGTTTCAGCCAAACGCAAAACAGCCACTCCGCTCTTGACGCGAAGTGGCTGCCTGAAGTGGTGGGAAGTAAAGGATTCGAACCTTCGACCTCTTGCGTGTGAAGCAAGCGCTCTAAACCAACTGAGCTAACCTCCCGGAATTTATCGCCTCGGTGGGTATAGCCAAGGTAGTTGTTTAAATCAACGTTTAAACTAAAAGCAAAACACCCAGCTAGCTTCGTAGCTAAGTGGGTGTTACTCAACGTGGGAGATACTGGGTTCGAACCAGTGACCCTCTGCTTGTAAGGCAGATGCTCTGAACCAGCTGAGCTAATCTCCCAAGAGCTATTCCCGTTTGGGACTGCAAAGATGCAAGGCTTTTTTGGAATTGCCAAGCCGGGCGGCTAAAAAAGCGGCCCGCTACCCCGGCGGCCCGAGGTAAAAATGTAGCAATCAGCCCTAAATTTTTTTGGGAAACGCGGCCCGCTGCGCGCAAAAGGGCTAGTCAGGCAACGCCGCCGCGGCGTAGCCGTTAGCAAGGCCGGGCACGGCTGGCAGCGAGCGGGCTGGGCCTCAGGCTTCTTTTTTCATCTTTTTTATTCTTCACATGGATACGCAGTTGCTTCAGAATTATTCGGATGCCGAAAAAACGGCCTACATCAGCGCCATCGCGGCGCTGGCTACGGCCGACCGCCAGGCGACAGCGCCTGAAGCGGAGTTTTTGCAGCACCTCGCGCAGCAGGCTGGCCTCTCTGACGATGCCACGCGCCGGATATTGACCGCCGCCGACAGCGCCGACAACCAGACCGTGCAGCAGGACCTAGACGAGTTGAAAGGCAGCGACCTACGTTTCTCGCTCGTCACCGACCTCATCAGCTTTGCCCGTGCCGATGGCACTTATTCGCCCGGCGAGCAGGAAATGGTGGATAAGATGGCTGCCTATCTCGGCGTGAACCCAGACCAGAAGCAAACCCTCGAAACCGTGGTTGACCAGGCCGCTAACGTGCAGCACAACCCGCAGGACCCCGCTAAGGAAGGCTTTTTGAACAGCATCGGCGATAAGCTCAGCAACGTGGGCATTCCCAAAGGAGCCCTCATGGCGGGCTTGCTGGGGGTAGTAGCCCCGATGGTTATCTCCAAAGTGATAGGCGGCGGTGGCAGCAGCAACAGCGGCCAGCCCCAAAGCCAGAGCGGTAGCCTGGGCGGCTTGCTGAGCGGCGCGATGGGCAGCCTCAGCGGCGGCGGCGGCGGCAGTAGCTTGGGCGGTATGCTCGGCGGCCTGCTGGGTGGTGGGATGCTGAGCAGCGTGCTGGGCGGCGGCAACCAAGCCAGCGCCAGCCAATACCCGCAGCAGGGCTCGATGGGCAGCGGCGGCCTGGGCTCCATCATGTCGGTGTTGGGCGGCCTGGGCGGGCAGTCCAACTCGCAGCCCGCCAGCGCGGGCGGCGGTGGCATCATGGGCAGCGGCCTCGGTGGCCTGCTCGGCGGCCTCTTCGGGAAATAAGTAGTGGAAGTAACGAGTAATGGGAGTACTGTCGTTCTATTACGAGAACGACAGTACTCCCATTACTCATTTATATAGCTGAACAACTCATCGACTCCGACGCGCTCTTGGCTGTGCCAGCCGCGTAGGCCCAGGCGGGGCGCAGCCACGCCGCGCTCCAGGCGCTTGGGACTACGGAAAACCCGGATTTCGTCCCAGGTATTGCTGTTAATGAGTGCGTTGAGGACCGTGGGGCCACCCTCCACCAGCACCGACTGGATGCCGCGGGCGTGGAGGTCGGTGAGCACGGCGGGCAGCAGGTCGGGCGAGGGCGGGGCACCGGGCGGCGCGAAGGGTAGGGCCACGTAGGTCAGGTTGGGCTTGTCGGCCCGCTCGCGGTAGGTATAGATGATAGTAGACTGCGAGCCGTCGAGCAGGTGGTGGCTGGGGGGTAGGGCCAGATTTTTGTCGATGGTGAGGCGCACGGGCTGGGGGCCGGGCCACTCGCGGGCACTCAGGCGGGGGTTGTCGTGCAACGCCGTGCGGGTACCTACCAAAATGGCCGCCTCCTCCGTGCGCCACTGGTGAGTGAGCAGCTGCGCCTGCGGCCCGCTGATTTGGACCTGCTGAAAGTGCGGGCCAGCCAGAAACCCATCGGCCGACTCGGCCCACTTCAGCACCAGGTGGGGGCGCTTCTTTTCCTGAAACGTGAAAAACCGGCGGTTGAGCTGGCGGCCGGCTTCAGCCAGCAGGCCGGTACTGACTTGGATGCCGGCGGCGCGCAGTCGGGCCAGGCCCTGGCCGGCCACCAGCGGGTTAGGGTCGTCATTGCAGACGATAACTTCGGGCACGCCCTTGGCGATGAGCAGGTCGGCGCAGGGAGGCGTTTTACCGTGGTGGGCGCAGGGCTCCAGCGTCACAAAGACGCGGCTTTGGCGCAGCAGGTCCTGGTCGGCCACGCTGGCCAGGGCGTTCACTTCGGCGTGAGGGCCGCCGTACTGCTGGTGGTAGCCCTCGCCCAGAATGGTGCCCGTGGGGCCCACTACCACGCAGCCCACCAGCGGGTTGGGGCGGGCATAGCCCCGCCCCAGCACCGCCAGGTCGAGGGCGCGGCGCATGAAAAATTCGTCGTCGGGCAGCAGCATAAGCAGGGCAGGGTAGGGCCGGGGTCAGCGGGGGGGGTAGGGCCGGGGCAAGGCTAGCCACCATCTTTGCAGCCGCCATGACGACCCAGCAGCTGACGACCACCCTTGCCCAGGCTCTGCAAGATATTTACTCCGCGCCGGAGGCCCAAGCCCTGGCTGCCCTCGTAACAGAGGAATTGCTGACTATCAGCCCCTTGCAGCGCCGGATGCGGGCCGATATTCTGGTGCCCGCCGCCGTGGCGGCCCGCCTGCCCGCCATTCAGAGCCGCCTGCTGGCCCACGAGCCGGTGCAGTACGTGCTGGGTACCGCTCATTTTGCCGGCATGGAGCTATCCGTGACGCCTGCCACCCTCATTCCGCGCCCCGAAACCGAGGAGCTGGCCCAGCTGGTGGCCCGCGCCCACGCCGGCCGGCCGGGCTTGGTGGTGCTCGACGTGGGCACCGGCAGCGGCTGCCTGGCCCTGGCCCTGGCCCGCGCCCTACCCCCCCCGGCACGGGTCGTGGCCGTCGATATTTCGGCCGAGGCGCTGGCCGTGGCCCGGAGCAACGCGGCCCGCTACGCGCCATTGGTCGAGTTCCAAACGCTTGATATTCTGATTGAAAGCCCGGCCAGCCTGCTCCCCGGCAGCCTCGATGTGCTGGTGAGCAACCCGCCCTACGTGCGCGCCAGCGAGCGGGCGCTGATGCGCGCCAACGTGCTGGCCTGGGAGCCCGCCACCGCCCTGTTTGTGCCCGATGCCGACCCGCTGCTTTTTTACCGGCGGCTGGCGGCGCTAGCGACCGCGCTGCTACGGCCGGGGGGTAGCATCTGGCTGGAAATCAACGAGGCGCTGAGCGCGGAAACGGCCGCGCTGTTCGGGCCGGAGTCGTTCGCGGAGGTGGCGGAACTACCCGATTTTCGGGGACGGCCACGCTTCGTGCGGGCCACCCGGCGCTGAAGCGGCCGGCGGCCGGGCGCAGGAAAATAATGTAGCAACACGAAACAAAAGACCGGACTACGGGCTTATCAGGCGCTTGCGCGGCTAGCGCGCGCTACCCCCTTCTTTTTAGTTTTTTGACCATGACTCCGCAATCCCTTTTAACTCCCTACCACACTGATAAGCTGAACCTGCGCAACCGCGTAGTGATGGCCCCGATGACCCGCAGCCGCGCCGACAACGCCGGCAGCGTGCCTAACGACCTGATGGTGGAATACTATTCGCAGCGCGCCGCGGCGGGCCTCCTTATTACAGAGGGCACCTACGTGAGCCGCGAGGCCGTGGGCTACATCAACGTGCCCGGCATCTACACGCCGGCGCAAGTAGCTGGCTGGCAGAAGATTACCAGCGCCGTGCACGAGCTGGGCGGCACGATTTTCGTGCAGCTCTGGCACGTGGGCCGCATGTCGCACCCCGATTTACTCAATGGCAACCTGCCGCTGTCGGCCTCGGCTCTCAACCCCCACGCCCAGGTGTACACGCCCACTGGCATGAAGGACACGGTGGCCCCCGCCGCTATGACGACGGCCCAAATCAAGCAAACGGTGGCCGACTTCGTGCAAGCCGCCCAAAATGCGCTGACCGCTGGCTTTGATGGCATGGAAATCCACTCGTCGAACGGCTACCTGTTTCACCAGTTTTTCAATGGCACCAGCAACCACCGCACCGACGAGTACGGCGGCTCCATTGAGAACCGCGCCCGGTTTTTCTTCGAGGTGCTCGATGCCATGAAGGCCGCCGGGGTAGACCTAGGCAAGGTGGGCGCGCGCCTCAACCCCTCGCTCGACGGCCTCTTTGGCACGACGCTCGACGCGGAAACCATCCCGACGTTTGACTACATTGTGCGGCGGCTCAACGACTACGGCCTGGCCTACCTGCACCTCTCGGAGCCGTTTACCGACGTGAGCCAGAACGAGTTCGCCGAGCCGCACATCGCCAAGCACTACCGCCCGATGTACCAGGGCACGCTCATCATCAACGGCGGCTTCGACCAGGAAAAAGGCAACCAGGTAATCGCCGACGGCGACGCCGACCTCGTGGCCTACGGCACGCTCTTCATCGCCAACCCCGACCTGGTAGCCCGCTTTGAGCACCACGCGCCCCTGGCCGAAGGTGATAAAGCCACCTTCTACGTGCCCGGTGCCCACGGCTACACCGACTACCCGGCGGCAGTAAGCGAGTAAGTGAGCAGACCAGAACGGTCATGCTGACGAAGGAAGCATCTTTACTGCGTAACTACCTCTTAACGACTGGGTTACTTGCGCGGTAGAGATGCTTCCTTATGTCAGCATGACCGTTCTGGTCTGCTCATTTACCGCTGCCGCAGCAGCCAGGCCAGGGCCGTGGACTCGTCGTCGAAGGAGCGGTAGCGGATGGGTAGGCCGTGCACATTGGTGGTAACAAAAGCCGTGGCCAGCCGCGAGTAGATATCGGTGGCCAACACGATGGCCCCGGCGCGGTAGCCAGCTTCGCGCACGGCCGCTGGCAGCCATTGCTGAGTTATCCAAGCCTGCTCCTCGGGCGAGAAAGGAGTCATCTCGACCTGGTTGATGAGGACCAGGGGCCAGCCGTGTCGGCGCATCCCCTGGCTGAGGTGCTGCAACAGGGCCTGGGTTTCGGCCAGCGTACGGGGGGCCGGGCCCCAGTGCGAGCGCATAAAGCCGGCCGGGTCGGCCTCGACGCGGCCGGCCGCGTTCTCAAAAACCAGCATGGAGGCGGGGGCCGTAAGCATTGGCTAAAGATAAAAGCGCGTGCATGAGAGCTTGCTGAAAATAAGGGGGGTAGGGATTTATTAAGCTAATTTTTGCTCAAACCCCGGCGGCGGGGGCGGGGGGAATAAGTAGCCCGCGTCGCGCGTTAGCTAGCGGCGGGCCGCGCCTGCCGACCTTTGCCGGGTCGTCGCCTTTCTCCTGTTTTGCCGCTATGCGTTTTTTGCTTGCCGTTCTGAGTCTGCTTTTGCTGGGGGGCTGCGCCAAGTCCAATGGTCCCGTGCGGCTTTATTTCATCAGCTCGGGCCGCTTCACGTCGGGGAGCCGCACGGGGGTAGGGCCCGGCGACACGCTCGCCACGCGCATCTACGTCGATGCCAACCCCACCAGCACCAGCAGCGCTACTAGCACCAGCAAGAACACGCTCGCGCAGTTCCTGGTGCAGGTGCAGTATTCGCCGCTGCGTACGCCCTTCGTGTATCCTTTTCCGCTGGCCACGTTCAGCTACAGCAGTCTGCCCAAAGACTCGCCGATAACCTACCTCGACTCGACGCTGACCAGCCGGCCCACCGATTTTCTCTACACCTCCGTGTTTGGCACGCGCACCACTTCGGGCAGCGAAACCTGGACGTTTACGGCCACGGATAAGGATGGGAATATGTCGGTCCGCTCGTTCACGCTGGCCGTGCGGCGCGCCGACTCCACGCAGGTTTTTCACGACTACACGCTCAATCTGCCGGCGGTGGCCAACAACGTGGCCGCCCGCCGCTTCATCGACCTGCGGGCCGGGCAGGCTTACCCCCGCTACTCGGTGGCTAACCCGCAGGTGCAGCAGTTCGTAGACCTAGTGCTGCTGCCCGATGGCCAGCGACTGGCCTCGCCCGACGACCCCGCCGTGAAGCTCACTACCTGGGCGGCCCCCCGCCACCATACCACCTTCCGCCTCACCACCCTCACGGCCATCACCTTCACCAGCACCCAGGATACCACGGCTATCCACCAGGCATTTATCGATGCCGGGGCGGCAGCTAACACGACCCTGCTCGATAAGCTGGCCTTTGACCAGGTATACGCCTTCAATGCCCTGAACCCCGCTGACAAAACGAGGCCATATTTTGGGCTAATACACGTGCAGAATCTGCCCACCGGCACCACGGCCGGCTTGCAGCTGCAGGTGCGTCTGGCCAAGCAGCCCCGCTAGCGGGCGCCCTACCCCCCCTGCACCCGCTGGCTACACGTTTTCGCGCTGAAAGAGCGCCGGAATGGTCCGCAACAGTATCTTGACATCCTTCCAGAAGGAAATATCGCGGGCATACTCGTTGTCCAGGGCCTTGCGCTCGTCGTCGGAGAGCGGGCCGCGGCGGCCGCGGCGGCTCACCTGCCACAGGCCGGTGATACCCGCCGGGGCCAGAAAGCGCCGCGCGTGCGCATCGGTCAGCAGCTTCTCGGCTTCGTAGAGGGGTAGGGGCCGGTTGCCGACCAGCGACATCTCGCCCCGCAGCACGTTGTAGAGCTGCGGCAGCTCGTCGATGCTACTGTTGCGCAGAAAATGACCCATGCGGGTTACGCGCGGGTCGTTCACAATCTTCACGAAAGCGGGCGCGGCGGCGGCTTGGCGCAGCTGGCGGTGCCAGCGCTCACAAATCACCTCGCCGCGCCCGTCGATGAGGGGCTGCAAGCAGCGGGAGCCCGCGGCCGCGCAGGCCGCGCACAGCGCCCACGCGGCGGCGGTTTCGGGTGGGCCGGCAGCCGGCTGGTACTGGTTCAGGCCGGCCATTGTGGCTAGCAGCTGGTCGGCGTCGGAGCGCATCGAGCGCAGCTTCCAGAACTTAAATACCCGGTAGCCGGCCCCTACCCGGTAGGAATAGTAGAAGACCGGCCCGCGCGACTCTAGCTTAATGAGCGCCCCCACCAGCAGAAAAAACGGGGCCAGGACGACCAGCGCGCTGCTGGCTACCACCACGTCGAGCACGCGCTTCGCGAGCGGCATTTGCCATTCGGCCCCGGCGGGGGGGGGTAGGGGCTGCGGGCGCACCAGGGCCGCGAGCCGCGCCAGTAGCCGCGCGGGGCCGGCCTCCTGCGCCACTACGTCGCTGCCGCTCACGGCTAGCAGCAGCTCGCGCAGGGCGGGCACGGCCGCCGCCGGGGCCAGCCACAAGATGGGCTGCCGCTGGCCGTGCCGCTGGCGCAGCTCATACACGAAGCGCAGCCCCAGCGGCGAGCCGGGGTCGGTCGCGTTCACGATGGCCGCGAGCGGCGCGCCGGGTGGCGGCACGCGCACGGCGGCCAGCGCCTGGCCCGGCGTAGTAGCCACCACCACGTCCAGCTCGGGCGCGTACTGGTCCTGAAACCCGGCGGCGGCCTGGGCATCGGCCGCCAGCAAGAGCACCCGCAGCCGGGCGGCGGCTACCCTCATACCCTGATGCGCTGGAACAGCTTGGCAATGCGCAGGCTCAGCTCTTCGGGGTTGAAAGGCTTGGCCAGAAAGTCGTCGGCCCCCGCCCGCAGGCACGCAATTCGGGTGCTGGTTGTGTCCTGGCCCGAGAGCATAAGCAGGTTGGTGAGGCGGTGCGCGGCGCTGGCTCGCACCTGCCGCACAAATTCCAGGCCATCGAGAAAAGGCATGTTGTAGTCGGCCACTATCACGTCGGGCTGGTGGCCGGCCGCCAGCCACTGCATGGCTTCCAGGCCGTTGGCTTGCAGCACAACGGTAAAATCCGGCTCGAAATAGCGTTGCAGCACAAACCGGATGGCCGGCTCATCGTCTACGACCAGCAGCGTTTTTTTCATAAAGCAGATAGAGGTGCCAGGCAGCCGGGCTCCCCGCTGCCGCACCAGCCGGCGGCGGGTTAAAGATACCGCGCAAAATAGCAGTCAACCATGCCCGCCGGGTACTTTACGAAGGCAAGGAGGGGTCAAAAACCGGCTGCCAGATTCTCTGCCTACCCCCTCTACTGCGGCTGAAGCGTGTGCGCCAGCCGTTGCCGGAAAATAGCGCAGTACGAATCGGCGGCGGCCGCGACCGCATTGATAAGCGGCTGAAACTCACTGCGCGAGGCTCGCCTTTCGGCCAGCCGCTCTAGCAGGCGCAGCTGCTCCATTTCGAGCTGGATGTTGAAATTGCCAAACGTGGTTTTCAGGTGGTGCGCTTCCCGGATGATGGCCAGCCAGTCGCGGTGGTCGGTCGCTTCTTGCAGCGCCTGCACCTGGGCCGGCACGGTGGTTACGAATATTTCCAGCAGCTTACTCACGAAGTCCTGGTCATCGGCCAGGCGGCCAAACAGTTGCAAGTCATAGGCTAAGCCGGGTCCAGCCGGGGCCGAGGCTGAGGCTGGCGCGGGCACCGGCAGTAGCGGGGCGCGGCGGCTCACCTGGGCCAGCATTGCGTACAGCGCCGCCTCGTTGTAGGGCTTGGTGAGGTAGTCGGTAAAGCCCAGCGACTGGTACGAGCCGGCGTCTACCTTCACCGCGTCGGCGGTGAGGGCCACAATGGGCGTGTGCTGGTTGAGGCCGGGTTCGGCGCGCAGGCGGGCCGTGGCTTCCAAGCCATCAAAATGCGGCATCTGCACGTCCATCAGAATGAGGTCGTACCGGGTGCGGCTGGCCTTGTGCAGCGCATCGGCCCCGTTGTGGGCCACCTCTACCTGGGCCTGCCACTGCCCCAGCATCGCCACCGCGATTAGCTGATTCACGGCGTTGTCTTCGGCCAGCAGAATGGTGAGCCCTTGCAGCAAATCGGACTGCTGCACCACGGCCGCCTCCTGGCGCGCGGGCGCTTCACTCACCGGGTACGGGATGGTGAAAGAGAAGCAGGTGCCGCTGCCCAGCGTGCTGCGCACCCCCATGCTACCCCCTTGCAGCTCCACCAGGTTTTTGCAGATGGTGAGCCCCAGCCCGGTGCCGCCGTACAGGCGCGGAATGCTGCTGTCAGCCTGCTTAAAGCTTTCAAAAACCTGCCCCAGATTTGCTTCGTCAATGCCAATGCCGGTGTCGGCTACGCTTAGCGTAACGGGCAGCTCGAGGCCCCGGCGCTGGCCGGTGTCGAGGGTAATGGTGATGGTGCCTCGCTGGGTAAACTTGATGGCGTTGCTGAGCAGGTTCACCAGCACCTGGCGCAGGCGGTAGGGGTCGCCGCGCAGCAGGGGTAGCGGCTGGTCGAAGCCCGCGTAGCGCAGCAGCAGGCCCTTTTCATCCATGCGAAAGGCCAGCGAGCGCACGGCTTCGCGCACGGTTTTGGGCAGGTCGAACGGGATGGCTTCGAGGCTGAGGTGGCCCGCCTGGAGCTTCACGAAGTCGAGAATATCGTTGATGACAACCAGCAGGCCCTCAGTGCTGGCCTGAATCATCTCCGCATAGTCGGCCTGCTCGTCGGAGAGCGGACTTTTGCGCAGCAGCTCGGCCAGGCCCATAATGCCGTGCAGGGGAGTGCGCAGCTCGTGGCTCATGCTGGCCATGAACACCTGCCGCGCCTGCACGGCCTCTTCGGCCAAGCGGTTGGCCCGCTTCAGGTCGGTAATTTCCGAGGCGAACGTGACCAGGCAGCGCTGGCCATCGGGCTGCACCAGGGGCGTTTTGGTGGTGTAGTACCAGATTGTTTCGCCGCCTGGTAGTTGGTACGACTCCTCAAACGACACGGGGCCTTCGGCTGCGGCGGCCGGCGCGGGCCGATAAGCTACCTGCGCGTGCAGCTGGCGGTAGCGTTCGTTGGCCAGCAAACAATTGCCGGCTTCGTCTTCCACGTATATCAGGTTGGGGCTACTATCCATCACCTGCCAAATCAGTTGCTGCTGGTGGGGGGGGGGTAGGGCCGCGGCGGGCGCGGCTTCGGGCCGGGCGGCGAGCTGCGCCCGCAGCCGCAGCACTTCGGCTTCGGCGGCCTCACGCCGCTGGCGCTCCGATGATAGGGATATTTCCACACTCATAAAGCAACTAACTAAACGAAGCCTATAGCTTCCTAATTTTCACGCTGATTTTGATAGCACTAGCTGGCCGGGTCGGGCACTGCCTTCCGGCCGAAAGCGCCTCCTCAAAAAAGTGGCCGTTTTAGAGAGCACTACCTACGTAGCTGCTGGGCGCAAGGCGTTAAGCCAAATTCAAAACCAGCTTAGGATGGGGCTCAGGCAGCTAATTAGGCATATTTTAATCGCGCCAGCGGGGTTTGGCTGGTTGCCGGGGGGTAGCAAATACGCTGCTTTTTTTTAATGGGCAGCCCCTAACGCAAGCGGGGCACCTCACGAGACTTCTTTGGATTGTGCTCCAAAGAAGTCTCGTGAGGTGCCCCGCGCAGGGCGAAACAACAGCCCCTACCCTACTTAGCCGGGTAGATGCGGGCGGCCCAACCGCCGCCGTTGCTGAGCTTGATGGGCAGCTTATCCTGGGCCGAAACGCTGATAACCTCCCGCTTGTAATCGGTGGCATCGCGGTCGGCGTTCACGCCGTCGCGGAAGACGACGGCCTCGTAGCGGCCCGGCCCCAGGAAGGATAGGTCCAGGGTCAGGTCGCGCGGGTCCCAGTTGTTGAGTGCGCCCACGTACCAGGTATCACCTTTTTGGCGGGCCAGGGCCACGTACTCACCCACGCGCCCATCGAGGGCCACCGTTTTGTCGAACACGGTGGGCACGGCGGCGATAAAGTCGGTGCTCTCCTGCTCTTTTTGGTAAATGGTGGGGTTGTCGCAGAGCATTTCCAGCGGGGCTTCAAACACCACGTAGGTGGCCAGCTGGTGGCAGCGCGTGCCCTGGCTCATGGGGTTGGAGCCGATGGGCCGGAACTGGGTGCGGGTGGCGTTGCGCATGGCCCCTGGGGTGTAGTCCATTGGCCCGGCCAGCATCCGAATAAAGGGAAGGCTGGTGTCGTACTGCGGCACGTCGTCGTTGGGGGTCCACTTGTTGTTTTCCAGGCCCTTCACGCCCTCAAAGTTGAGCACGTTGGGATACGTGCGCTGGAGGCCGTCGGGCTTGTGCATCCCGTGGAAGTCGAGTATCAGGTGGTTATCGGCCGCCTTGCGGGCCAGCGTGTACGACGAGTTAATCATCTTCTGGTCGTCGCGGTCCAGGAAGTCAATCTTGAAGCCTTTCACGCCCATTTTGGCGTATTGGGCGTAGGCCGCGTCCATCTTTTCGCTGATGGCGCGCCAGTTGGCCCACAGCAATATTCCTACCCCCTTCTGCTGGCCGTAGGCGAGGAGCGCGGCCAAATCGACGGCCGGCGAGGGCTTCAGAATGTCAGTTTCTTCCGACCAGCCTTCGTCCATAATAATGTATTCCAGCTTATTGGCCGCCGCGAAGTCGATGTAGTACTTATAGGTTGGCGTGTTGATGCCGGCCTTGAAATCGACGTGCGAGATGTTCCAGTCGTTCCACCAGTCCCAGGCCACCTTGCCGGGCTTAATCCAGGAAGCGTCTTTGATGCGCGAGGGGGCGGCCAGCTTATACACCATATCGTTGTTGGCCAGCTGCTTATCGGCGGTACTCACCACCAGGGCGCGCCACGGGAAGGTGCGGTTGCCCTGGGTTTGGGCCAGGTAGGGCGCGCGCTTGCTCACCAGCAGCTGCATGTTGTGGAAGCCGCCATTGCGCTCCTCGGTGGGGTAGGGCGCAAACCCACCGTGCAGGCCTGGCGCGGCCCCGACGTTACCCTTCAAGAACATGCCGGGGTAGTCCTCCACATCCGACTCCACGATGGCCGCTTTCTTACCGTCGCCCAGCGTTACGAGCACCGGCAGAAAAGCCAGCGTATCGCGCTTGAGCGGGGCCACCTGCGAGAGCTTGAGCGGGGTGTAGAGCGACTCAAACGAGGAGATGTAGAAGTCCTTGGGGTCGCGCAGGTCGCGCACGAAGGGAATTAGCGCCGGCGCGTCGGTGGTAAAGTTGAAGGTGGCCGTTTCGGCCCGCACCGTCAGCGGTCCCTTGCGGGTGCTGAAAAAGCGGTAGGCCACGCCGTCGTCATACGCCCGAAACGTGATTCCATAACTCCCCTTCATATTCAGGGTCAGCTGGTTGTAGTGGTCAACTACCTGGCTTTTCTTGTATATCGGCGTGGCGAAGCTGGTATTAACTGCCGTGGGCACGGCGCTCCGCACCACCGGGCTTTGGCCCAGCACCTCGCCCGTGGCCAGCGTCAGGGCCAGGGCTGAAGGCGCGAGCACCGGCGTGGCCTCGTGGCGCACGGCCCAGGTGAGGGTAGGGCCGGCCTGCACCGTAATTTCCAGCTTACCATCGGGCGAGCTAAGGTGGTAGGAGCCAGCGCCCTGGGCGTGGCCGGCGCGGCCGGCCAGCACGAGTAGGGCCACAAAGAACAACGAGCGTAAACGCAGCATGGGGGAATGAAAGAAGGGGAGTGAAAACGGGCGCGGCAACGGCTTATCCATTAGCAAAGTAAAGCCGCCCGGCGCTTGCGGGGCAGCACATGAGTTAGAGGCGTACTACCTGCTGGAATTTCACCTCGCGCGAGGAAGGCCCCACCAGCACGTTCAGGTCGTCTTTTTCCAGAATGAACTGTTGGCGGCCTTCGTCCCAGTAGCGCAGGTCGGCGGCGCGCAGCGTGAGCTGCACGGTGCGCTTTTCCTGCGCCTTAAGCGTGACGCGCTGGAAGCCTTTCAGCTCCTGCTGGGGCCGGACCACCACCGAGTGCTGGTGGCTGATGTAGAGCTGCACCACCTCGTCGCCGGTGCGGTCGCCGGTATTCTGCACGTCCACGCTCACCAGCAGCTCGCCGGCTTTGTTGAATTTCGGGCCCCCGAGGCGGAAGTTGGAATACCGGAACGTGGTGTAGCTCAGGCCAAAACCGAAGGGGTAGAGCGGCTCGCCCCGGAAGTACTGGTAAGTGCGGCCGTTGCGAATGTCGTAGTCCAGCATCGGCGGCAAGTCGCTCAGCGCGCGCACCCAGGTCTGGGTGAGGCGGCCGCCGGGGTTATAGTCGCCGAAGAGCACGTCGGCCAGGGCGTTGCCCAGCTCCTGGCTGTTCTGGGCCAGGTGCACAATGGCGGGCACGTTCTGCTGCGTCCAGGTAATGGCGTAGGGAAAGCTCGACACCAGCACCACGATGGTGCGCGGATTGGCCCGGCGCACCTGCTTGATAAGCGCCTCATCGCTGAGGGTCAGCGACTTGCGGTCCACGGCTTCCTTGCCCTCCGAGGCATCGGGGCAGTTGGCCCAGCCGGCGTTGCAGGTGGGGTGGTTGCCCACCACCACAATGGCCACGTCGGCGGCCTGGGCGGCATTCACGGCCCGGTTGTCTTGGTTGGTTTCCTCGTAGGTAATCTTCACGCTGTCACCCACTTTGGCCTTTATGCCGGCCAGCGCGCTCACCACGTAGGGCGGCGTGCCGCTGTACCAATCCAGCAGCACCTGGTCGGCGCGCGGCCCAATCACGGCGATAGTCTTGAGCTTGCTTTTATCGAGGGGTAGGAAGCTGCCTTCGTTCTTGAGCAGCACGATGGATTTCTGAGTCACGAGCCGGGCCACGGCCTTGTGCTGGTCGGTCAGCCACGGCTCCGGCCCGTCCTTGATGGCGGCGTACTTATTCGCGCCGGGCGGGTCAAGCAGGCCCAGCTTGAGCATTACCCGAAAGTCGCCCCGAATTACGCGGTCAATGTCCAGCTCGGTCAGCAGCTTCGCCTTCAGGGCGTTGGTGATGGGAATTTTATAGTCGTCCAAAAACTGATTGATGCCCATTTTCACGGCCTGGGCGGCCGCCCACGCGCTATCGGGGTAGTAGTGGTGCTCCCGCACCAGCAGCTTGAGCGCCCCGCCATCGGTGCAGATAATGCCGTTTTGGCCCCATTTATCTACGGTCACGTCGCGCAAAACCGGGTTCACCATCATCGGAGTGCCGTTCCAGGCATTATACGAAGCCATGTAAGCCCGCGAGCCGCCCAGGGTCACGCCCATCCGAAAGGGCACCGCGTAGTACTCGTGAAACAAGCGCTCGTCAAAATTTGACGAAGTGCGCTCCCTACCCACCTCGTTGCTGTTGGCCAGGAAGTGCTTCATGAGCGCCGCCGTTTGCCAGTAGGTGGGGTCGTCGCCCTGCAAGCCTTTTATCAGGCCTACGGCCAGCGTGCCGGTCAGAAACGGGTCTTCGCCGTAGCATTCCTCGGTGCGGCCCCAGCGCGGGTCGCGGCCCAGGTCAGCGTTGGGAGCCCGAATCACTAGGCTGCCGGTGGCGTACTTAGGGTTTTGGAGCGCGTAGCGGGCCTCGTAGCCCTCCACCCGGCCCACCTGCCGCAGCAGGTCGGGGTCCCAGGTTTCGCCCAGGCCGTAGCCCTGCGGGAACTGGGTGGTAGGCACCTCGTGCCGGCGGTTCCAGTGGGCCGGGCCGCCCAGCGCCAGCCCGTGCAGGCCCTCCGAGTGCCCCGTGCCCACAATGCCCAGCCGCGGAATGCTAGGGTTGGTGCCCAGGCAGCTAACCTTTTCCTCCAAAGTGAGCAGCGACAGAATGTTGTCGATGCGCTGTTCGGCGGGTAGCTGGGGGTTTCGGAAGGGGTAAGCGGTTTGGGCGGTAGCGGGTGCCTGAGCGCGCAGCAGGCCCGGCACCAGGGCCAGGAGCGTGGCAAGCAGGCAGGAAAGTACTTTCATAGAGCCAAATATTGAAGAGCGGCGGGCCCTACTTCCCACCCCCTTCGGCGCGGCCAGGGGGGTAGGGGCCGGCCGCCAATTACCGAAAGTCAAACCACAAGCTACCGCTAACCGGCGTGTAGTTAAGCATCATATCCTTCTGGCTGCGCGGCCCCAGCAGGGCCGGCGGCTGAAACTTGGTGCCGATGGGCGCGATAGCGTTCAAAAAGCTCAGGTTGCCGTCGGTGGGGAAGACGGAGGTCATGTTCTCGGTGCGCGCGCCCACGGGCCGGGCCGGCTTGAGCATCTGCAAAAACACGTTCTGGTCGTCGGTATACACCGTGAAGGGCGATTCCTTGTTCTCCACCACTACCCAGTATAGGTCGGCGTAGTAGCCCTTAAACTCGGGGTACTGCCAGGTTTCGCCGGTACGCGCGTCGTTGTACGCCTTGTGCCACACGCCAAACTGCTGGCCCTGGAGGCGGTTTTTCCACACCCGGTAGGGTCCCCTACCCAGCCACTTCATGCCCGTCACCTGGTCTTCGGGGTAGGTGAAGGTGAGGCCCAGGAAGTCGGCCTCGCCCTTCTGCGAATACTGGTAGTCGAGGTGGGCCGGCTGGCCGGCGGCAAACGTCCACTTCACGTGGAGAAAGCCCTGGCCTTCGTAGTCGGCCTCCACGATTTGCGTGGTGCCGGCCGCCGCGTGGCGAAAGCTTTTCAGGGTTTGCGGCACGCCGGCCAACCGCGGGCCGCCACCCAGCGACACGTCGCCTTTGGCAGTAGTTACTTTTAGCAGGTAGCCGGTGGCCGGGTCGAAGGCGTAGCGGATACCGTCGGCGCTTATTTGCAGGCTGCCGGCCGCTTCGGTGGCCTGGGGGGGGGTAGGGCTGCCCGGCGCGGGGGCCGGCCGACGGGTGCGCGTCGGGTAGGCGATGGGCATGGTCCAGGTGAAGATTTCGCGCTGGTCGGGGCCAGTGGCCGTCACGTAGAGCGCGTCGCTTCGGTGCCAGCCTGCGGGCAGCGGCAGCACCAGCTGGCCCGCGGCACCGGGGGCCAGCGCCGGGGCCGGGGCGGTGCCGGCCGCGTCGGTTTTGGGCGCGGTGGCCGGGTCGCCGGGGCCCGGAAACGACACCAGCTTCCAGCTGAAGCGGCACTGGCTGAGGTTGGTGTAGAGATAGCGGTTCTCCACCGCCAGGTGGCCATCGAAGCCGGGGGCCAGGAATTTTTTGGTAATCACCACCGGCGACCATAACTCCTTGATGGTGAAGAAGCTGCCCTCCTTCTCGCGGTGCGGCCCCAGGATGCCGTCGGGAGCCGAGTCGCCGGCCGCATCGAGGCGGCCGTTCTGGTCGGTGCGCACCACGGCTTCATCGTGAAACGACCACAGAAAGCCGCCGCCGAAGTACGGGTGTTGGCGCATCATGTTCCAGAAATCTTCCAGCCCGGCCCCGTGCCCACCGTCGTACAGGCCGTGCATAAACTCGGTGGGGAAGAATACTTCCTTGCCATACAGCACCGAGTTCACCACGTAGTTGAAGTCGGGGTAGTGCTTGGTATCGGTGCCGTTGAAGCGCTCCCAGGGGTGCAGCACGGGCCGGCTCTGCGGGTCATACAGTGCGTAGTCACCATCGAGGGCGCGGTTGAAGCCGCCTTCGTTGCCGTTGTCCCAGAAGATGATGCTCGGGTGGTTCACGTCGCGCTCCACCAGCTCGCGCACCAGCTTACGGCCCACCAGCGTATCGTACTTGGCCTGCCAGCCAGTCAGCTCATCCAGCACAAACAGGCCCAGCGAGTCGCACACGTTCAGAAAGTGCGTGTCGGGCGGGTAGTGCGACATCCGCACGGCGTTCATGTTCATCTCCTTCATCAAACCCACGTCGAGCAGGCTGATTTCCTTGCTCAGCGTACGGCCCGATTCGGGCCATTCGCTGTGCCGGCACACGCCCTTGAGAATCACCCGGCTGCCATTCACGTAGATGCCGTCCTGGGGCCGCAGCTCCATCGTGCGGAAGCCGAAGCGCTGCCGCATGCGGTGCACGGGGCCTTGGGCATTGGCCAGCGTCAGCACCAGCTCGTAGCGCTTGGGGGCTTCCGGGTTCCAGGCCCGAATACCGCTTATTTGGGTTCGCAAGGTGGTTTTTTCCAGCCCTACCCCCGCTTTCACCGCGAAGGGCTTGCCCACCAGCCGGCCGTCCAGCTCCTGCACCTGGCCCGTGAGGGTGTAGCCGGCTTTGGCATTCACGGGAAACGCATCGACGCGCAGCGCGCCATCGGCGCGGGCATCCAGGGCCAGGCGGTCGAGGTAGGCGGCGGGCACAACTTCGAGGTACACCGGCCGGAAAATGCCGCCAAACTGCCAAAAATCGGCCTTGCGCTCGGCCTGGTTGATGGAGGCGTTGGCTGAGCGCTTGCTCACGGTCACTTCCAGCAGGTTGTCCTGCCCGGCGGGCTTCAGCTTATCGGTAATGTCGTATTTGAAGCGGTAGAAGCCACCCTGATGCACCGGCCCCGCCAGCTGCCCGTTTATTTTCACCTCGGTATCGGTCATGCTGGCCTCAAACACGATAAACACATGCTTGCCCCGCCCGGCCGCCGGCACCCGAAACGCGTGCTTATAAAGCCCCTGCTCATCAGGGTTCACCTCATCGCGGTAATAATTATAAGTGCCGAAGCCTTGGGTTTCCCAGTTCGAGGGCACCGCGATTTTGCTCCACTTGCCGCTGTTCTGGCCCTTGGTGCAGTAAAAATCCCACTGCACGGTGTGGTCCTTATCGGTGCCCGACAGGTATTGCGTGACGGTTTGCTGCGCCTGGGCTGGTAGCTTCAGCAAGCTCAGTAGGGCTATCAGCAGGGTTAATCGTAGGTTGCTATGCACTAGGTGTACAGTTGAAAATTGGAGTAATCAGCCGCCCGCTGCCATTATTCACTTCCTGCTTCAGCCAGCCTAAACGGCGCAAGTCATAATAAGCGCTGCATTCCATAAAATACTCTATCTCGCGCTGGCATCGGATTTCGGTCATTATCCGGGCCTGACCCAAGCTGACCATCAACGCTGGCTTAGCTTTAGTTGGAGGCCGGGTTTGGGGCCGCGCCGAGCGCGCCTACCGAGCGCGCCTACCGGGGCGCTGCCGGGCGGGCCGCCCAGCAGGCGCATGGTGTAGGTATAAGAATACATCTTGTCGAGCAGGCGGTAGGGCGCGTGGGGCAGCGCGCCCCAGCTGTTGTCGCCGCCTACGCCGCGCTGTTTCAGGTCCAGTTGCAGGCACACGAAATCGAAGCTGCGCACATCGTCGGTATGCTGCTGCTTTTTGGTGAGGCCGGGGTCCAGAAACTCGGTGCGGGTGGGTAGGGCGCTGAAACCCAGGGCCTGCGCACCTTCGATGCGCAGGCCCTGGCCGGCGGCATCGGTGAGCGTTAGCCAGCGCACGCCGGTGCGGTAGCCGCTCTCCTGGGGCCGGATGTAGTTGGTGGTCAGCTGGGCACTAACCGAGTCGTGGTACACGCCCAGGAAGGCCGCCGAGTGGCGGTCGGCGTAGTTTTCCCAAGGGCCGCGGCCGTAGTAAGCCAGCTGGCCAAAGCGGGCGGGCAGCTCCAGGCGCATCCCGAAGCGGGGCAGCTCGGGCAGGTTTTTGCCGGTCATGTCGATGGCGGCCGTTACGCGCACTGCACCGTCGGGGGCAATGAGGTAGGCCACAGTGTAGGGCACGCCCAGGTCGGCCAGCAGGTAATCTACCGTAATGGGCAGGCCGGCAGCGGTTTGCTCGCCTACCACCACGCGCTGCACTAGGCGGTGAGCGTGGGCCGTGCGCCACACGCCGAGGCGCTCGGGCATGTTGTTGCCAAAGTCGTTATCAGTAGGCGCGCGCCAGAAATAAGGCTCCGGGAATTGGTCGATGACGCGCTGCCCCCTCCGCTCGTAGCGAATGAAGCGGCCGGCCTTGGTGTCAAACTCGCCGCGCACGTCGCCGGCCGCGAAGCTGAGCCGGTCGCCGGCCCGCGTCACGCGCAGCTCGCCAGCGGCCGCGACGGGGGTAGGCGGCGCGAAGTAGGTGGCCTCGGGCGTGAGCACAAACTGCTCGCGGGCCACCTCGTGGCCGGCCGGCACCGCCGCGGTGGCCGCTTTGGTATTGGCAAATACCTGGAGCACGTACTCGGTGCCGGGCGCGGCGGGCAGCGGCCCCAGCGGCAGCCGTACTTCCTGCTGCTGCCCGGCGGCCGGCCGGGCCACGAAGGTGCCCGCCTTGGCCAGCACCCCGTTTTTCAGCAGCTCCCAGCGGAAAGCGTAGTTATCTAAGCTACTGAACGAAAATCCGTTGAGCACCGTGAGGCGGCCCGTGGCGGGCTGGGCGGCGCTGAAACGGATATCCTGGTACACCTTCTTCACTTCCCACAGGCCGGGGTGCGGGGTGCGGTCGGCGGCCACCAGGCCGTTGGCGCAAAAGTTTTCGTCGTTCTGGCGATTGTAGCCGCCCAAGTCGCCGCCGTAGGCCCACCAGACGCGGCCGGCGGCATCGGTTTGGCGCAGGCCCTGGTCCACCCAGTCCCACACGAAGCCACCTTGCAGGTGCGGGCTGCTGCGAATAATGTCCCAGTATTCCTGGAAGTTGCCGGTGCTGTTGCCCATTGCGTGGGCGTATTCGCACATGATGAGGGGCCGCGTGCGGTTGGGGGCCGCCCCGTAGCGCTGCAACGAATCCAGGCCGGGGTACATCGGGGCGATGATGTCGGTATCCCAGTCGGCCCCGGCTTGTTCGAAGGTGACTAGGCGGCTGGGGTCGCGCTGCTTCAGCCAGCGGTACATCTCGTGAAATATTGGGCCGTTGCCGCACTCGTTGCCCATGCTCCAGAGGATAACCGAGGGGTGGTTTTTGTCGCGCTCCAGCAGCCGCTCAATGCGGTCGCGGTGGGCGGGGGCCCACTGCGGCAGGTAAGCGGGGTGCTGGGTTTTGTCGAGGCCCCAGGGCTCATCGCCCATGCCGTGGCTTTCAATATTGGCCTCGTCCACCACGTAGAGCCCGTACTCGTCGCAGAGCCGGTACCACAGCTCGGCATTGGGGTAGTGGCAGGTGCGCACAGCGTTGATGTTGAACTGTTTCATCAGCTCAATATCCTGGCGCATAGAAGCTTCGCTGATAACATGGCCCGTGTATTGGTCGTGCTCGTGGCGGTTCACGCCGTGCACTTCCACGGCCCGGCCATTCACCAGCAGCTGGCCATTTTTAAGCTCCACCTTACGGAAGCCGATGGCGGCCCCCGTCAGGGCCAGCGGGCGGCCCTGGGCATCGGCCAGCGTGAGCAGGCACTGGTAGAGGTTGGGCTGCTCGGCGCTCCAGGGGCGCACGTTTTTAAGCGTACCGCCGAAGGTGACGTGCTGAGTAGCCCCGGCCCCGAAGGCGGCCACCGGCTGCTGCTGGCGCAGCACGAGGCGGCCGGCGGCATCGCGCACCTCCACCGTGAGGCGGGCGGCGCGGGCGGCCGCGCTACCCCCAAAGCCGCGCAGCGTTACGTCGGCCCCAAACTGCCCGTGGCGGTACGTGGCGTCGAGGTCACTTTTCAGGAAGAAGTCCCACACCGTTTGGGGGGGTAGGGCACATAAGTACACCGTGCGCTCAATGCCGCTGAGCCGCCAGAAATCCTGGTCTTCGAGGTAGCTCCCATCGTGCCAGCGCGTTACCTGCACGGCCAGCTGGTTGGGTCCCGGCTTCAGGTACTTGGTCACGTCAAACTCGGCCGGCGACTTCGATGCCTTGGTCATGCCCACGCGCTGGCCGTTCACCCACACCACGGCGTAGCCCGTGATGGAGCCAAAGTGCAGCAGCACCTCGCGCCCCGCCCAGCCGGCCGGCACCGCAAACGTGCGCCGGTAGGAGCCCACCGGGTTGTCGCGCCCATCAATAAACGGCGGGTTGCGCGGGAAGGGGTAGATGATGTTGGTGTAAATCGGCACCCCGAAGCCCTGCATCTCCCAGTTCGACGGCACCGCAATGGTTTTCCAGGCGGCATCATCGAAGTCGGGCCGGGCAAAGTCCAGGGGCTTGTCGGCGGGCCGGCCCACGTAGCTGAACTTCCAGGGGCCGTTCAGGCTCTGATAGTAGGGCGAGCGGGCGGGGTCGGCGGCGGCCACGTCGGCGGGCGTGTCGTAGAGCATAAAGCTGGCGCGCGCCGGCTCCTTGTTTTGCTCAAAAAGCAGGGGGTTTTCCCATTCCTGGGGCGTGGGCTGCGCCCCCACGGGGCCGGCTAGCGCGAGCAGCAACAGGCAGAAATAACGGAAAGCAGTCATGTGAAATTAGCGTGGCTAAAAGTACCCTGCCGCTACCAAGTGCTAGGGGGGAAAAGGAGTTTAAAAGCGGGGGGTTATTCGTCGGGGTGGGGTAGGGCTTCCCAAAGGATTTGCTTAAAAACAAGAGTTAAAGCTGTTTAGAAATAACATAGAGGATAAAAAAGAACGTCATGCTGAACGCAGTGAAGCATCTCTACCGCTTCGTTGCAACGGCGCAAGTGAAGCGGTAGAGATGCTTCACTGCGTTCAGCATGACGTTCTAATAAATTGCTAAACGGCTGTAATTCCCCCCCCAAACCCTACCGGGTATATAGCCGCACCCGCACCACCTGCGGCACCGAGCTGAATTGCAGGCCCCAGTCCGTCTCGTCCCCATTCCAAATGCGAACGGGCTTGAAAACGCCGTTTTCGTACTGCCCTTCCTCCACCCGCATAAACTGCCAGGGCTTGCCGGCGGCGGCCCCGGCCGGCCGGAAATTGACGCGGGCGTAGGCCCCGGTTACCAGAAACTCATCGGGGCCGAGCTGAGCCAGCATGGCGCGCCCGATGGGCTGGGCGTTGGCCCCGGCTCCGGTGCCAACGCGCGGGCCGTAGGCCACGGTGGCATCCCAGCCGGCGAAGTGCAGGGGCGGCGCAAGCTGGGCCACGGCCGGGGCCGGCGTGGCGGTAGCCGCCGCCGGACCAGCCGCCGCATCGGGCGCTGCGGGGGGGGTAGGGGGCGCTTCGGCCACGGCCCGGAGCTTGCCCTCAAAGTTGAGGCGAGCCACCTCGCGGGCCATCGGGGCGAAGGCCCGGTAGTTGAGAGCGAAGGCGGCCAGGTTGGCGGCCGTGAGGGCGGGCGCGCCGGGCGGCGAGTCGGCAAAGTTGGCCAGGTCGAGCCCGAACGGCGCGAAGCCGATGGCCCCCAGGCCCAGCGCGGCGTAGAAGTAGCGGGCGTTGGCGGCCTGGCTGCCGGTTTCGGGTATCAGCAGGGCATTATCGGGCCGCTGGTACAGCTCCAGCACCCGGCGGTAGCGAGCATCGTCGGTCATGTAGATGTCGGGGGCCAGCAGGTCGAGGGCCGGGGCAGCGGCCTTCCAGATGGCCAGCACGTTGTCGGTAGGGTCGCCGCTCTCGTAGCTGGGTGGGCGGCTGGGCCGCAGCGGGTCGCGCAGGGCAGCGTTGGTGTAGAGGGGTAGCGGGTACACCGCCTTGCCCGCCGCGGCTACCTGCCCCACGAAGCGCCCGATAAACCAGGCGTGGAAAAACTCGTCGGCATCTTCCCCAAACACCGCTTGCCAGCTGCCAGCCCCGGCCGGCTTGCCGAGCGCCGCCAGCAGCCCGGCCGGCACCGGGGCCTCAAATAGGCGTTGGGCAGCGGGCGAAAAATCGCGCACGCCGCCCCAGGTACCCGGCTCGTTCTCCACCTGTACCATGATAACGGTGCGCGCCGGGTCGATGAGTTTCAGATGCCCCATGAAGGCGGTAAAAGCCCGAATATCGGCCGCCAGCGTGGCCGGGGCGTGGGGCGAGGGCGAGTCGAGGGGCTGGCCGGTGGCACCCACCACGTTGGGGTAGCGCTGCGGCTGGCGCTTCATCCAGGCGGGCGTGTAGTGGTTACTGCCGTTTTTCCAGGTGCCAAACCACAGCAGCACCAGGCGCACGTGGTGGGCGCGGGCCTGCGCCACCAGCCCATCGACCACCGAAAAATCGAACTTGCCCGGCTCCGGCTCCAGCTGCTCCCAGTACACGGGCATTTCCACGGTGTTGGCGTGCAGGGCCTGCATGGCGGGCCATACCACGGTGGGCAGCACCGCCGGCCAGGCGCTGGAATTGTGTATCTGCGCGCCCAGCATGAGGTAGGGCGCACCATCCACGAAGAGGGCGTAGCGGCCATCCTAGCGCACGAGGCGCGGTATTGGCGCGGGTTGCGGCGGCCCCGCCGCCCACGCGGCCAGGCCGCCGCCAAGGCTCAGCCCGGCCAGCAGCAGCACGCCTACCAGCCGCCGCACCCGCGCCCCGGCCCAGCCAGAAAATGAATGATTCAACTGCTTGACCATCTTTTGAAATTAAGGTTTATAGAACTTGCGCAACAGACGCTTGTCATTGCGAGCGCAGCGGGGCAATCTTTCCCTCACGCCAGGGTTACTAACCAGATGCCGAGGACGACAAGGAAAGATTGCCGCGCTGCGCTCGCAATGACAAGCGTCTGTTGCATGAGCCCTACTATGAAAGTCTCCCCGACCCTTCGGGGGCGCAAAAGAAACCAGCACACCCGCCGGCCCAAAGGTCGGCTGGTGTGCTGGCCAGTTGTTTTCAATAGGTGCTCAGATGCCGCTCACGCCGTAGCTGGTGGTTTTGAAGGTGCCACCAGCGATGATTTCCCAGCCCGCCTGGATGCTGGTCATGTAGTTGGCGTTGCTCATCCAGCCGCGAGCCACGCAGTAGTCGATGATGGGCTTCACGTCGATGCTCACCCAGCTGGTTTTAGTGGTGGGCAGGAAGGAAAACACATTGTCGCGCCGGTACACGTTCCAGGTTTTGCCGGCCAGGCTCACGTTGGAGGCATATGGTACGGCGTTGCCGCTGGCATCGTAGTTCGTCGCGATGGGGTTGGTATTCTGCCAATCGAGCCATATCATCAGCTCGTACTTGGCGGCGTTGTTACCGGGATTGGCCGAGGGGTCGAACCAGATATCATACGCCGCGTCGTAGGCTGAGCCCGACGACGACTGCGTGAACCAGGTATGCACGTTGCCGAGCGCGCTGATTTTCTTGGGTAACGCCGTGCCCGACGAGCACCCGCCGTAGTGGCAGCCGTAGACCACGGCCGGGTAGCCCTTGATACCGGTCGAAGTGTTGGTGTGCGTGGCCGTCACGCCCCAGTCGTTGATGCTGTTGAAGTAGATGCACTGCGAGCCGGCCCCGGCCTTGCTGGCCCCCCACTCATCGCTCATCATAAAATACTGCCCCGAATTGATGGAGCCACCGTTGCAGGACTGGGCATCCTGGACAGCCGGCGCGGCGGCGGTGGGCGCGTCCATTTTATCTTTGGCGCAGCCCGCCAGGCCGGCCGTAGCCAGCAGGGTCAACAAAAACTTCTTCATGGATAAGTGGAAAAATGAAGGGTGGGAGAAAAGGAGCGGCCCGCACGGGCACGAACTACAAGGAAAGAGCCGGCCACACGCCGGCTATTGCTTAACCACGCGGGTCACGGCGCTTTGCGAGCCGCTGGCTATCCGCACCACGTACAGGCCGGCGGACAACTGACTCAGGTCCAGCGTATAATCTGCGCGAGCTGCGGTGCTGGTGCGTACTATGGCCCCCAGGGTATTGATAACGGTAACCGTGCCGCCCACCAATTCGGGGGGTAGGCGCAGCGTGAGGCCACTGCCCGTGGGGTTCGGGTAGGCTTGCAGGCTGGCTTGGCCGCCAGCGGCCAAGCGGGTGGCCAGCGGGGTGGCCGGCATTCCGTAGATGATGCCGCGGCCGGCGGTGCTCATGTACACGCGGCCGTAGGTGTTGAGGTCGCCCATCACGAATTGCCCGTTGGCGGGGCCGCCGTACTCGTGGGCCTCGTCATTCACCCGCACCCAGCTCACGCCCTGGTCGTTGGAGCGGAAGATACCCACTACCCCCCCCACAACGCCGTACATGTAGATGGCCTCGTAGGTGCCGCCGGGCGCGGCCTTGCCGAAGCCCACCGCGTCGCAGCGCGTCACGCTGGCAAGCTTGGTAAACGTAGTGCCCGCATCAACGGAGCGCGTGAGCCCCCCGCCGTAGAGGGCCACCCACAGGTGCCCCTCGCGGCCCTGCACAGCCCGAATAATGTTGGAGCCACCGGCTGCCCCCACGTTGCCGGCCACGGCGAAGGACACGCCGCCGTCGGTGCTCACCAGCATATCGCCGGTGCTGGTATTGTGCAGGTAGAACTTAGCGGGGTTCACGGCATCGGCCACGGGGCGCGAGCTGGTGAGGGTGGTAGGCACGCCGGTGGCCTTAGTCCAGGTAGCGCCGTTGTCGGTGGTGCGGTACACGAAGGTGTTGTCGGCCACCGGGAAGCTGCTGCTCATGCCGTTGCTCGGGCTGTGCAGCAGCACAGTGCCATCGGCCGAGAGGGCCACCTGTCCGCCCGAGCCGTTCATGGTGGCCGTGCGCGTCCAGGTCAGGCCCGTGTCGGTGGAGTAGAGCAGCACCGAAGCCGAGGTTGCGTCGTTGCGGTAGCCTACCCGTGCCACATTAGTAGGGCTGAGCTTGGCAAAGTCCAGGCCGCTGGTGCTCCCGATGCGGGGCTGGTAGATGGGCGCGTACTGCGTCACGTCGGTGTGCCGGAAGCCGTCGTAGTCGCCGATGACGGAGAGCAGCGGCCCGCCGTTGGGCATACTCACCAGGTTCAGGGCCACGGTTTCCTCCAGGCCCTTCACGAAGAATTTCCACGTACCGGCCGTGTTGGTAATATCATCGTTGGCGTAGATGCCGTTGCCCGAGTCCACGAGCACACGGTTGGGTACGAAGGGGTCAAACTGGATGCAGGCAGCCCAGTGAATGGACTGACCTGGTATCCAGGTAATGCCGTTGGGGTCGAGGGTGAAGCCGCGGGCCACTATGTCGGTCCAGGTCGTGCCGCCGTCAGTGGTCAGATAAATCCGGTCGCCGTAGGGGCTGCTCGACGTGGGCCCCTGCTGCAAGTAGCTGTTGGTAGTCGAGATGATGATGCGGTTGGGGTTAGCATGGTCCACGCTGATACCGCCAAAGGCCCGGTTGGTGCCGGTAGTAGGCGTAAGGTTGGTCCAAGTGTCGGCGGCAATGTCATACTTCCAGATTTGGCCCGCGTCATAAGACTCGTTGGAGGCCGGCAGGGTAGCGGTGGCGGCAAAGGTGGTGCCGTAGGGCCCCGAGCCGTTGCCGTAGCTGATGTAGAGGCTGCCGCCCGCCTGCACGGCGCGCTGCGGCATCATGCTGGCCCCCAGGTTGGGGTTGGTCACGGCCGTGAACGTGGCCCCGGCGTCGTCGCTGCGGTAGAAGTTGGCCCCTACCCCACTGTTGCGCGACACGCCCGCAAACACGCGCTGCGAGGCCCCGCCCGCGGCGGCACTGGTATTATCAACCACCACGAAGCTCAGGCCATTGCCGTTGGGCGTCACCGTCACGGGCAGGTTAGTCAGGTTGGTCCAGGTGGTGCCCGAGTCGGTGCTCTTCCAGATGCCGTTGTAGCGGGTGCCGCAATAAAGGGTAGCGCTGCTGCTGGGGTCTACCTGCAGCTTCTCGCCGTTGCCGCGCCCGATGCCGTTGCCGTGCGCCTTGAACTGCGCCGTCACGTCGATAGTCGTGAACGTGGCCCCGTAGTCGGTCGAGCGCATGATGAACGTGCGGCCGTTGTTAAAGTAGCTGATGCCGCAGTAAGCGTATAAGGTAGCCGAGTTCTGCGGGTCGAGGGCCAGCGATTCTACCCCGAACATGCCCTGCTCCAGCTCCGAGGCCCCGTCCATGAGCGGCACCCAGCGGCCGGCGGCCGCGTCCCAGCGGTAGGCCCCGCCCACGTCGGTGCGGGCGTAGTAGAGGCCAGCCTGGGTGTTACTCATAATGAGGCCCGACACGAACCCGCCGCCGCCAATGGCGATGCTGTTCCAGGCATACTGCTCAGTCGTTTGGGCCTGCGCCCGCGGCACGAGGCCGCAGCCCAGGCAAGCCAGCAGGGTCCAAATAAATGCGCGGCGCAGCGAAATTTTTGGCCACTGAGGGGAGGTAAAGGGAAGTGCCATACGGTAGGTGGGAATGGTTGAAAGTGGAAAATGAAGAAGGAAAAACAGCGCAATCGTTTGCGTTAGTAGCCGCAGCGCAAGCCGCGGTAGCACTGCCTGATTGCCAGCGCACAACGCAAAGTCCCCGGATGAATTCGGTGTCCTAAAAGTACCAGGCTCGCCGGAAGCCGGCCGGGGGGTTTTCAGCCAAAAAGCGGGGGGTAGGCCGTCGGGAAGCCACAGCTGGTGCTGGTGGGCACTAGGTCATTTTCGGCTTACTTTGTATGGACCAATGCTAGTACCGTAATAGTCAGTATAGTTGAGCGCAATTCTGTATTTTCTGCTTGCGCGCGCCCAACGCGCGCCCGGGCCACGCTGGGCCGGACTGCTGGCGGGCGGGCTCTGGCTGCTGGCGGTGGTGGCTGTTGCCGCGTCCCTACCCCCCCGCCCGGCGGCCTTCCGCTTCGAGCACCTCACCGTCAACCAGGGCCTCGCGCATTCCGATGCGCTGGCCGTGGCCCAGGACCGCGCGGGCTTTCTCTGGATTGGTACTAACAAGGGCATCGACCGCTACGATGGCTACGAGCTGCGCCACTATGCCCTACCAGTTAACCCCCTCAACGCCATGCCGGCCAACCGGGTGCGGGTGCTACATCTGGGCCCCGATGGCACCCTGTGGGCCGGGGTAGAGAGCGCCGGCCTAAGCCGCTACGACGCCGACCACAACCGCTTCAACTTCGTGGACGGGCCCGCTACCCCCACGAGCCGCCTGCTGGCGCAAGCCACGGTGGTGTCGATTGCCGGCGGGCCGGGCGGGCGGCTGTGGGTGGGCACTGAAATCCACGGCCTGTTTGCCCTGCGCCTCGATGCGCGGGGCCACCTGCTGGCCCTGAGCCGGGTGCCCCTACCCGGCCCCCGGCCCGTGCTCGACTACCACGCCCGCGCCCTGGCCCTGGCCCCCGACGGCCGCCTGTGGATAGGCACCACCGGGGCGGGCCTACTGGTGCTCGATACCCGCGCGGCGGCGGCCCGCCCGGTGGCGCTGGCGCTGGGGTCCACCGTTATTCGGGCGCTGTGCCTCGACCGGCAGGGCGACCTCTGGGTGGGCACTGACCACCAGGTGCTGTGGCTGCCCCAGGCGGCCCGGCACACCACCGGCCGCCAGCCGGCCTGGCCGCTGCCCTACCCCTACGCCGACATCCAGTCGGTACTGCGCGACTCGTTTGGCCGGCTGTGGGTGGGCACCACCTATGGCCTGCACCTGTGGGAGGCGGCCGCAGCCGTCGGCGGCGGCCCGCCACTGCGCCTCGACCGACCCACTGAGTTCCTACCCCTCGATAATGACCCGACCAGCATCAACTCCGACCGGGTGCAGCAAGTGTTTGAAGACCGCGACCAGGTGCTGTGGCTGGCAGCCTCGGCCGGCGGCCTCAATAAGGTAGACCTGCGCCAGAAGCCCTTCTTCAACCTGCAGCGCCAGGTATCGGCCCAGCCCACGCTGGCCAACAATTTCGTCAACGCTATTTATGAGGAGCAGGCCCGCCATCGCCTCTGGCTTGGCACCCGCGGCGGGCTCTCGTGCTATAATCTCGCCAGCCGCACGTACCGCAACTACCTCGTGCCCGAGCAGCCCGGCAAGTCTACCGGCACCGACGTATCGGCCCTGCTCCAAACCACCGATAGCGCCCTGTGGGTGGCCACCATTAACCGGGGCCTCTGGCGGCTGCGCTTTCCCCACGGGCAGGCCAAGGCCGAGCTTACGCCCTGCCCCGGCGGCGGCACCGGGTACTTCGAGAGCCTGGCTCAGGACCGGTTTGGCACCGTGTGGGCAGCTTCTTTACGGGGTCTGAGCCGGTTTGGGGCCGATGGCCGGCTGCTGCGCACATATCGGGATAATGCGCTGCCCACCAGCCAGTTTACCTACCTGCTCTATGACCGGCGCACCGATGTGCTCTGGGCTAGCACCCGCAACGCGGGCCTGCTCAAGCTGCGCGTCACCCCCGATTCGCTGGTGCTACTGCGGCAGTTCCAAGCCAACCCTGCCGGCCCTACCGGCCTGGCCGTAAGCTTCGTGTGGCCGCTGCTGCTCGACGCCCAGGGCACGCTCTGGATTGGCACCATCGGCGGGGGCCTGCACCGGCTGGTGCGCAATGCCCAAGGCCGGGAAACCATCGAGCGCTACCACCGCTGGCTGCCCGAAAGCGACGTGGAGAGTATGCTGCCCGATGCCGACGGTAACCTCTGGATTGGGGGCACCGGCCTCTACCGTTTCACGCCCGCCACCCGCCAGTACCTGCGCTACGACGTGGCCGATGGCTTGCAAAGCAACGCCTTTAAGGTGGGCGCGGCCTGGGCCGCGCCCGATGGCACGCTCTATTTTGGGGGCATTAATGGCCTCACTTACTTTCAGCCCCGCGCCATTCAGGCCAACCCGTTTGCGCCGGTGGTGCAGCTCACCAGCCTGCGCCTGGCCAACAAGCCGGTGGCCGTGGGCGAGGTCGTGCACGGCCGGGTGGTGCTACCCAAGCCCCTCACCAGCCCGCAAGCCATCATTATCAAAGCCGCCGAAAATGACTTTTCCATCGGGTTCGTGGCCCTCAACTACGCCAACCCCAACAAGCACCGCTACGCCTACCGGCTGGTGGGCTACAACCCGGACTGGGTACCGGCTGCCCCCGGCCAGCGCACGGCCAGCTTTGCCAACCTGCCCCCCGGCGACTACACCTTTCTGGTGAAGGCCAGCAACGGCGAAGGCCGGTGGTCGGCCCAGCCCGCCACGCTACGCATCACGGTGCTGCCGCCGTGGTGGCGCACCTGGTGGGCGTATTTGCTCTACGGCCTGGCCGCGCTGTCGGCGGTGGCCCTGTACCGGCGCGTCGAGATGGCCCAGCAAAAGCTGAAAAACCAGCTGGCCCTGGAAGAATACCGCGTTGAAAAAGAAAAGGAGCTAACCGACTTGAAAATCAGTTTCTTCACCAACATCAGCCACGAGCTGCGCACGCCGCTCACCCTCATCCTGGGCCCGATGGAAGAGCTGGTGAGCCACCCCGAAAAACTTAGCCAGGCCGGCGAAAAAGTAGCACTTATGCACAAGCAGACCCGCAAGCTGCTCGACCTGGTAAACCAGCTCTTGGATTTTCGCCGCGCAGAGGGCGGCCACATCCCCCTGCGCGTCAGCCACGGCGATATTGTGGGTTTTCTCACCGAGATTTTCTTGATTTTCAAGCTCAAAGCCGAGGAAAAAGGCATTGCCTACACCCTAGAGGCCCCCGCCGAAGTCATTCCGCTCTACTTCGACCGCAACAAGCTCGAAATCGTGCTCACCAACCTGCTGGCCAATGCCTTCAAGTACACCGAGGCGGGCGGGCGCGTGCGGGTGGCCGTAGCCGCCGTGGGCGACCCCGCCGCCCCGGCCCTGCGCCGCAAAAACAAGTTGCTGAATAACTACCTGGAAATAAAGGTGATAGACGAAGGTATCGGCATGGCCCCCGACGACCTGCACCGCATATTCGACCCGTATTTCCGGGTGGCTTCGGCTCCCAACCAGCCCGTGCCGGGCACCGGCATCGGGCTGGCGCTGGTGAAGCAGGCGATGGAGCGGCACGCCGGTGAGCTGGAGGTGGCCAGCGCCCTAGGCAGCGGCACCACCTTCACGCTGCGCCTGCCGTTTGGGCGGGCGCACCTGGCCCTCAGCGAAATAGAAGCCACCGTGCCCGAAGACGTGCTGGCCACCGCTCCGCCGCTGGCCCCTACCCCCTCCTTAGTGGCCGAGGCTCCACTGCTGGTTCCTGCCAGCCCCGCGCTGCTACTCATCGTGGAAGACAACGACGAAGTGCGCCACTACCTGCACCAGCTCTTTACGCCCGATTTTGAAGTGGCCCTGGCCGCCGACGGCGTGGAGGGCTGGGAAAAAACCCTGGTCCTACTACCCGACCTGGTTATTTCCGACGTGATGATGCCGCGGCGCGACGGCCTGGCGCTGTGCCGCCAAATCAAGGAGCACCCCAAAACGGCCCACATTCCGGTGATGCTGCTCACGGCGCGCACCGCCGCCATGCACGAACTGGCCGGCCTCGAAACCGGGGCCGACGACTACGGCGGCAAGCCCTTCAACCCGCAGGTGCTGCACGCTAAAGCCCTGGCTTTGCTCAATAACCGGGGCAAGCTGCGCGAGTATTACCAGCGCCAGCTGCTGCTCGAACCTACCCAGCTCGTTATTCCTGATGCCGAAAAGCAGCTGCTCGAAAGCGCCATGCGCATCGTGGAGGCCAACCTCGACAACCCGGACTTCGGCGTACCTATGCTGGTGCGCGAAATGAGCATGAGCCAATCGGTATTCTACCGCCGCATCAAGAGCATCACCGGACAGTCTGTGGCTGAGTTTATTCGCGATGTGCGCATGAAGCGAGCCGCCCAGCTGCTGGCCACTGCTGGGCTGCGGGTTTCAGAAATCGCGTATCAGGTGGGCTTCGAAGACGCTAAGCATTTTCGGGAGGCATTCCGCAAGATTTACGACCTCTCACCCTCCGAATATGCGGCCCGGCATCGGCCCGCCGTGAGCAAAGGCCCTGCAAACGGTGCTTAACGCGGCTAGCAAAAAACTGCCTCTACGCCCTATACAGCTCCTGAAACGCCTCGGCCCGGCTGATTTCGCCGTTCAGGTAGCGCTGCAGGCGCTGCTGGCTGCCCGGCCGCGGTGCTTGGCCCCCAAACGCCTGGCACAGCAGCAGGTTCTCCACCTCGCGCAGCCGCACGGCATACGCCTGCTGCTCGTCGGGCGACTGCTGGGAAACCGCCGTGAAATCAAATTGCAGTCCGGAACTCAGGTAGTTTAAAGCCATATACACATAGCAGGTTGGCAGAGCGAAAGGAAGAGGCTGGCTTCGGCAAGGGGGGTAGGGCCTGGCCACCAGCGGCGGGCACGAGCAGCAAATGCCTATTCTAACTGCCTACCTAGCCAGAATAGTATGCTCTCACGCCGGGCAAACGGCATTTTCTCCGTAAATAGAGGGGCCACGCTACCAGCGTGAGCGGGCCTTGCCGGGCCAGCGGTGCGGGGCATCCGGGGCCGGACCGGCAGGCTAGCGGCGGCAACGCCACACGGCGCACAGCGGTCAGAAGCAGCCGGCTGGGCAAAGACCCAGCCGGAGAGGTAAGCTTGTTTCATGGTAGAGTAGAGTAGCGCGAAAGCCGGCCAGCTGCTCGGTGAGCAGCCCGCGGCGGCATTGTTTCCCCTCGGTGAAGAGCGCTTACCCGCTGGCTTGCGCACTGCTGGCAATTACCGGCTACTTACCTGAAGAAAAACAACGGGGTAAAAGTAGGTTGTTTACCGCGCTACCCTGGCGGATATAGCCGAATGAACACTTTGGGTAGCCAGACAGAAATGTGTGCTAGCTGAATAAAAATTTGCACTTTACAAAGAGGCGCTGCCAAAGTGGGCTATTGTATCATCTAAAACTTGCGCCGCTACCAGCGGCCAGTACCTAGAAGGAACCGCCTACTTCCGCAATAAAACCTTATTTATTCTTAGGAAAATACCTGACGTTGTGCCAGATATCGACTAAGTTCGCGCTGTTTCCCTCTACTAAAAAAGCAGAAAATGCCTGGCTCTACCCCCTCATTTCTCAACGTGGGCCCCGCTGCTTTCGCGCTGGTGCGGCCCTCATTTTTCCCGATTAGCCACCGCTATATCGCCTGGCTCTTAGCGCGCGGGCAGGGTGCGGGCGGGGGTAGCGGCGTTCTTATCGTGGGCCGCCAGGTATTGGTGGCGCCATATTACCCAGGCCAGGCCGATGGCGGCAGTCAGCACCAGCAGCGTGTAGACGATGCGGTCTTGCCGAAACAGGATGTCGGTGCGTTTCATGGGCAAAGAAGGTGCTGGTGTAAGCCGCTCCCTTAACGACTTCTTTCCCAGCGGGGTTGCCCGGCCCACTGGCGGGTCAGCGCGGGCGGTAGCTAGCGGGCACGCCCCAGCCGCGCTACTTTTGCCCAATGCCTTTGCTCGAAGTTACTACCCCCCCGCAGCAGCAGCAGTTCTGCGCGCTGCCCCACCGCCTGCACCGCCACGAGGCGGCCTACATCGGCGCGCTCGATAATGAAATCGACGCCGTGTTTGACCCGGCCAAAAACAAGCTCTTTGCCGCCGGCGGCCAGGCCCGGCGCTGGCTGCTGCTTGATGCCCAGGGTACGGCTATCGGGCGCATCGCGGCGTTCGTCAATCCCCTCACTGCTACCATGATGGATGCCTCGCTGCCGGCCGGCGGACTGGGTTTTTTTGAGTGCATAAACGACCAGGCGGCGGCCAATGAGCTGTTTGACGTAGCGACGGAGTGGCTGCGCGGCCAAGGGATGCTGGCCGTGGATGGACCCATTAATTTTGGCGACCGCGACCGGTTCTGGGGCGTGCTCATCGATGGCTTCGACCGCGAGCCCAACTACGGGATGTTCTGGCACCCAGCCTATTACCAGCAACTATTTGAGGCGTATGGCTTTCAGCTTTACTACAAGCAGTATACCTGCTGGCGGCCGGTGCTGCTGCCGCTACACGCCAGCTTTTACCAGAAGCTGGTCACCTTTCAGGCCGATAAGCATTACCGCTTCGTGCACGCCCGCAAGGCCGATACGGAGAAGCTGGCGCAGGATTTTCTATATATCTACAACCTGGCCTGGGGCGGCCATTCGGGCGTACAGCCCATGACCATCGTGCAGGCGCGTGCCATCGTGCACGAGATGGGGCCGGTGCTCGATGAGCGCTTGTTGACGTTCGCGTATTATGACGACGAGCCCATCGCCTTCTTTATCAACATCCCCGAGCTAAACCAGATTTTCAAGCACGTCGGCCACCGGCTGGATGCGCTGGGTAAGCTGCGCTTCGTGTGGGAGCGCTGGCGCTACATGCGCCGCAAAGACAAGAAGCTACTAGGCATTCTCTACGGCGTAGTACCCCGCTTTCAGGGCAAGGGGGTAGACCAGGCGCTGGTATCCTGGACGCAGGAGCCGTTCAGCGCGGTCGGCTACAAAAATATCGAGATGAACTGGATTGGCGATTTCAACCCCCGGATGCTGGTGACCACCCGCAGCATCGGGGCTAAAATCATCAAGACCCACGCCACCTACCGCCAGCTATTCGTGGACCGGCCCTTCGAGCGCTACCCCATTATTAAGTGAATTTAGAACCGGGAATGAGAAATGAAGAATTGCGTTTAAAGACGTACTCAACCACTAATTCCTCATTCCAAATTCTTCCTTCTAAATTGCTTGTCAAGGGCCAGCACCTGGGGTAGCACCAGCTGCGAGTCGTCGTTGTATATCACGTAGTCGGCGCGCGCCAGCATTTCTTCCTCGCTCAGTTGCTTGGCCATAATCGCCTCTACCTCGGCCGCCGAGCGGTGGACATCGCGCTGGCGCACGCGCGCCACGCGCACACCGGCCGGCGCAAATACCGCGATGATGCCATCGAGCCCGCGGTAGGCCCCCGACTCATAGAGCAAGGCGGCTTCCTTGAGCAAGTAGGGCCGGCTGGCCGCTGCCTGAGCCGCCGACCAAGCCGCAAAATCCTTGCCCACGCACGGGTGCACCAGGGCGTTGAGCCGCGCCAGCTGGGCCGCGTCATTAAAAGCCACCCGCGCCAGGTAGGGCCGGTTGAGCTGCCCGGCCGCGTCATAAGCTTCGGCCCCGAAGGCGGCGCGCAGCTGCTCGCGCAGCCTGGTATCGTGGGCCATCAGCCACTTTGCCCGGCCGTCGGAGTCATACACGGGTGCGCCCAGCGCAGCAAATACGCTGGCTACCACACTTTTACCCGAGCCAATGCCGCCGGTAATGCCGATGCGAAGCATACCTTTTTAATTAAGAATGCAGAATAAGGAAGTAGGAATTGCTCTTGACGTAACGAAGCTTTTTAAAATTCAGGTTGGAATTAAGAAAACGGTCTTTCTAAATACCAAGCAGTTCCTACTTCCTTATTCTAAATTTTTACTTCCTTTCAAAGAGTCGCCGCCTGGCACCAGGTAGTAGGTGGCCGAGTCGGCGGGTAGGCTTACCAACAGTACAGTGCCCAGGGCACGGCGCAGCGGGGGCCGCAGGAGCGAGCGTAAGGGCGGCGTACCGGGCAGCCGTAGGCGCACGTCGGCCGGGGGCAGGTGCATCCCGAGGGCGCGGCTCAGGAGCCGCCAGCCATTGCCGCGCACCTCCACGGGCACGGTAAGGGGTAGGGGGCGGGCGGGGTGGTAGCGCGCAGTATTGTAGCGCCAGCTAATAGGGTAATTCAGGGGTGCGACGTAGCTTTTACTTAAAGCACGCAGCATCCATAAGGTACTGGCTATTAAGAAGCAAGCCGCTACTACGCGGTAAAAGCTCGGCTCCTTGCCCACCAGCGGGCGAAGCAATCGGCGCAGCACCTGCACCAACTGGCCCCGGCCGGCCGGGGGCGGCGCGGGCTGCATGCTAGCTGTTGGCGATGGCGGGGCTGTCGGCGGTCGTCGTGGCACCGGCTACCCGCGCTACGGCGCTGCGGTCGAAGCGCAGGCGCTGGCCGCGCTCTACTTCGAGCAACACCGTTTCGGGGCCTACCTCCACCAGCGTACCGTGCATCCCGCCAATGGTTACCACGCGGGTGCCCTTCACCAGCGACTCGCGAAACGTCTTGGCATCCGCCGTTTTGCGCTGCTGCGGCCGAATCATGAAGAAATACAGTACCAAGCCAATGGCCACCGGGAAAACCAGCTGCATAATGCCGCCCCCGGCCGCAGCCTGAAGCAAAAGAGTAAGAAAAGTCATGTGCTTGATGGACTAATGTTTTAATGTGCTGATGTGCTGACTTTTAATGTGCTCATGTATTAAGGTATGGAAACCAGCGAAGTAGCTGCCTTTTCTCTCAGTCAGCACATGAGCAAATCAGATATCATTTAATGTTGCCTTTAATATAAATCGTGGTGATGCCGGGCTGGGTATTGGCCCGCACGCTTACCTGCTTACTGATGAGCCCTTGCTTGCCGCGGCTATCAAACTGCACTTCCATTTCGCCAGTGCTGCCGGGCGCGATGGGCTCCTTGGTCCAGCTGGGGGTAGTGCAGCCGCAGCTGGCCGTAGCATCGGCGATAAGCAGCGGCGTTTTGCCGGTGTTGGTGAACTTGAACGTGTGGTGCACCTTGCTATCGGGCTGAATATCGCCAAAGTCGAACTGGCTTTCCGCGAAGGTCAGCACTGGTGCATTAGGATTCGGGGCCTCGGTATCGCTGGCTACGTTGGGGTTGTCGATAGTGGGGTTGGCCTTGGCATCGGCGGCGGCCGCGTCGGCGTTCATGCCCTGGGTGCCTGCCTCGGTAGTTTTGTCGCGGTTGCAGCCCAGCAGCAGGGTGGCCGTGAGCAGGAGGGGGTAGGCGGCGTGGCGTAGCATATTTTAAGCTGATAGCTTCTAGCGGGGCCCCTTGAGCGGCCCTTGGCTACTAGCTTTCGTTGGGGGTAATCTATTACCAGACAAGCGCCGGCTTACAGTTTCTCTATGACAAAGCTGGTAAACTCCCGCGTGGAGGCCCGGCCGCCGAGGTCGCCGGTGCACTGCTCCTTGATTTTGAGCGTCTCGTTCAGGGCGTGCTCAATGCGGGCAGCGTGCTCCTGTTCGCCCAGGTGCTCCAGCATCATCAGGGCCGAGCGCAACAGGGCGGTGGGGTTGGCCTTGCCCTGGCCCGCAATGTCGGGGGCCGAGCCGTGTACGGCCTCAAAAATGGCCATGTTATCGCCGATGTTAGCCCCGCTTACTACCCCCAGCCCACCCACGAGCCCAGCGCAGAGGTCCGACAGAATGTCGCCAAATAGGTTAGTCGTCACAATCACGTCGAACTGCTGGGGCTTGACTACCAGCTGCATACACATGTTGTCAATAATACGGTCGTCGTAGAAAGTGACCTGCGGAAACTCGGCGGCGGCTTCTTTGCAGGCGTCGAGCATCAGCTTACCGGCACTCTTCAGAATGTTGCCCTTATGGGCCATCGTCACGTGCTGGCGGCCGTGCTTGGCGGCGTAGGCAAAGGCGGCGCGGCAAATCTTGCGGCAGCCCACCACCGTTATGCGGCTAATGGAATCGGCAATACCCAGGCGCTCGTCCATGATTTCGAGGCCCGCGTACAGCCCCTCGGTATTCTCCCGAAACAACACTAGGTCAATACCTTTGAAGGGGGTAGTGATACCCTCCGTCGTCTGCACCGGGCGCACGTTCTGGTAGAGGTCATACTTCTGGCGCAGCGTGATATTGACGCTGCGAAAGCCTTTGCCAACCGGCGTGGTAATGGGTCCTTTCAAACCCACGCGGGTGCGCTCCAGCGAGTCGAACAACGACTGCGGCAGCAGCGCGCCCTCACTTTCGAGCGTTGTGATGCCGGCGTTATGCTCTTCCCACTGCACCGGCACCTGCGCCGCGGCAAAAATATCGAGGACAGCGCGCGTAATTTCCGGACCAATGCCATCGCCGGGCGTGAGGGTTACGAGGTGCATTCTTTCGGTAAATGAATAAGTGAGTAAATAAGCAAGAAAGCAAGAAAGAATAAAGAATTTAAGTATAAATTACTTACTTTTTTATTCAACTTACTTACCTCTTACAGCGTGCGGCGCGAATTAATCTGACTGATAAGTTGGTCTACGTCGCCGAGCAATTGCTCCGCCTTGCTTTTGGCATCCTGAATCACGCGTTGGCCTTCGCTCTTGGCCGAAGAGGGCGCGTTGTCGCGGCCCGTCACGAGCCCTTCGGTAAGGTCGGCGAGCACCGAGCGGTATTTTTCCAGCTGGTAGCTGAGCCACGAACGGGTTTCGCGGCCGGTTTCGGGGGCGTATAATAGGCTGATGGCGGCCCCAGCGAGGGCCCCGCCCGTGAAGCACAGCAGTCCGGTGGTTGTTTTGCTAGCCATTCTTTTTTGGTAATTAGTGATTAGAGAGTAGTCAACATTTAATAAGCAATATTTACTGTCTTTCCGACCGTTAAGCTATTGAAAAACAGTAAACACTACTCACTAAACGTTAACCACTAATTTACTGATTGTCGAGTAGACCGCGGCCCGATTTGCGGATTTCGCCGCTGGCAGCCAGGTCCTGGGCCAGTTTATCGAGTACCCCATTTACGAATTGTTTGCTCTTGGGGGTACTGTAAAGCTTGCTGATTTCGATGTACTCGTTGATGGTCACTTTCACCGGAATGCCGCGGAAGAGCTGCATCTCGCAAAGGGCCATCTTGAGAATAATTTTATCCAGCAAAGCTACCCGCTCCACATCCCAGTTGGGCGTCGAGTCGGAGATGAGTTTTTCCGACTTCGCATCATCAGCCAGAGTTTGCTTATAGAGCGTTTCGGCGAAGTCGCGGTCATCCTGCCAATTGGCGCTCAGGTTCATTAGCTCCTGCTTCTCATCGGCGGGGTAGGGCAGCATCTTGAGCGTTTTAAGCACCAGGTTGCGCACAATGGGCCGGTTTTCCTCCCAGTTCAGGTCGTTGCTTTCCAGCCAGCGGGGTAGGGCTTCGCCCTTGAATACGAACTCCTTGTAGAGGTGCCGCAGCAGCTCCATATCGGTATCGTAGTCGGTTTCGGCCAGGCCCGTGTTCTTGCCGGCCAAGTAAGCCTGCACGGTTTCGTTGGGCTTGATTTCCTTCTGCCAGGCTTCGCGCAGGGCTTCCAGTTCCTCGGCATCATCCCATTGCAGCTTGCGCCGAATGGTAGTTTGCAGCAGCTGCTCGTTCTCGCGCAGCTTGGCGAAGGCCGCGTTATCGAAGAGCCGGGCCGTACCCGCCGCCTCAAAGCGTGGGCCGGTGAAGCGCCGCGCCTCGCGCTCATTATCCTCCGTAATAATTTGCAGCAGCGCCGGCGGCAGGTTTAGCAGGTGCAAATACTGGTCGTGAATGCTTTCGGCCCCGTGCAGCAGCTGCCCGCCGTAGAAGCCGGCCTCCTTTTGCACCTGCTTTTGATAATACTCCACGGCCGACTGCACGGCGCTGGCCACTTCCTGGTCGTCGGAGCCCGATTCGGGCATTTCGCCGGTGCGGTGCCACTCGCGCAACTGCGCCTCGCCCAGCTTGCGCTGGCCTTCGAGCAGGCGGCGGTCGGGGGCCTTATCGGCCATCAGGTCGGGCTCAAAAGCTGCCGCAATGCGGTCCTGCGCCAGCAGCAAATCGGCCGCGACCGCTTGCTGATAGGCGTAAAGCGCCTGCATGACTTTAATACGAAGAAGACGGCGGTTGAGCATGTTGGTACAGTGTGTTTTTTAATCTGAAAACGTTTGTCATTGCCAGGAGGAATGACAAACGTTTTTAATACGTCGATTTAACCTTGCCCACGGCGGCGATGCGCTCCTGGGCCTGGCGAATGGCAGCCGCCTGGGGGTGGCTGTTTTCCTGCTCGGCTTTATCAAGCACTTGCAGGGTGTAGTCGTATATTTTCTCGGTCTGGGTGAGCGCGCCCTCGCGGCTGCTACCCGTTATTTCAGCGTACACGTTGATGAGGCCGCCCGCATTTATCAGGAAGTCCGGCGCGTACACGATGCCGCGGCGCACCAGCTCGGGGCCGTGCTCGTTCTCGTTTTCCAATTGATTATTGGCCGAGCCCGCGATGACGCGGCACTTGAGCCGGCCGATGGTGTCGTCGTTAATCGTAGCACCGAGCGCGCAGGGCGCGTAAATGTCCACGTCTTGGTCATATATCTCATCCAGGCCCACGGCCCGCGCCCCGAAGCGGCTGGCCGCCGCGTAGGCGCGCTCCTCGTAGTAGTCGGTCAGCACCAAATCCGCGCCTTCTTTCTGCAAGTATTCGAGCAAATACGTGCCCACGTGCCCTACCCCCTGCACGGCCACGCGCTTGCCGGCGAGGCTGTCCGAGCCAAAGGCTTTCTTGGCGGCCGCCTTCATGCCCATGTAAGTGCCGAAGGCTGTTACGGGTGAGGGGTCGCCGCTGCCGCCCATGCTCTCGGGCAGACCGGCTACGTGCTTGGTTTCCATGCGGATGTACTCCATGTCCTTGGTGGTCATGTTCACATCCTCGGCCGTGATGTACTTGCCGTTCAAGTTGTTCACGAAGCGGCCAAACTTACGCAGCAGCGCTTCATTTTTATTCTTAATATCACCGATGATAACGGCCTTGCCGCCGCCCAGATTCAGGCCCGAGATGGCGGCCTTGTAGGTCATGCCGCGGCTCAGGCGCAGCACGTCGTGCAGGGCTTCGGCTTCGGTGGCGTAGTGCCACAGGCGAGTGCCCCCCAACGCCGGCCCGAGGACGGTGTTATGGATGCCGATAATGGCCTTGAGGCCGGTTTCGTGGTCGTGGCAATACACCACTTGCTCGTGCTGAAATTCGGCCACCTGCTCAAAAATTGAAGCCGATGCCTGGGTTGGCGCGTCGAGTACCATAGGGGGGGTAGGGGAAAAATGGGTGGGAATGGGAGGGAAGAGTGGGGCGTAACTTTGTTTAAGTAGCCGCAGCCAGTATATACGCCGTTACGGCCACAAAAGTACCCGTTTTTTTCCGGTTGTGGCCCGGTTTTCCGGTCCCTACCCCCCTTCTGCCCATGCCCACCCGCGCTCTCGCCGCCGTTAATCCGCACATTTTTCGCTACAAATGGCGTTTCCTTGGCGGTGTCTCGTTCGTGATTCTGAGCACGCTGCTGACCATTTTCCCAGCCCAGCTGGTGCGCTATTCCTTCGATTTGGTGAACGAGGGAATTGACCTCTACCACCTCTATGCCGGCACCCCGGCCCAGGCCGACGTGTACCGGCTCTTTGGGCGCAACGTGCTGTTTTACGGCATGCTCATTATCGCGCTGGCGCTGCTGCGGGGCATTTTCCTGTTTTTCATGCGCCAGACGCTCATCGTGATGTCGCGGCTCATCGAAAACGACCAGAAAAACCAGATTTACCAGCACTACCAGTCACTGCCGCTCAGCTTCTACCGCCGCCACAGCACCGGCGACCTCATGTCGCGCATCTCCGAAGACGTGGGCCGCGTGCGGATGTACCTGGGGCCGGGCATCATGTATTTTTTGCAGCTGGTGGTGCTCTTCGTGCTGGTAGTGCCGCTCATGCTGATGGTCAATGTCAAGCTGACGGTGCTCACGCTCCTACCCCTGCCGGTGCTGTCGGTCGCCATTTTCTACATCAATAATCTGATTGAGCGCAAATCGGACGAGATTCAGCGGGCGCTGGCGGCCATGACAACCTTCACGCAGGAGGCTTTTTCGGGCATTCGGGTGCTCAAGTCCTTTGTACGGCAGGAAGATTCTTACGCGCAGTTCCAGGTTTCGACTAATGAATACAAGGACAAGTCGTTGAGCCTGAATTTTGTAAACTCGCTATTCTTTCCGCTCATTCTGTTTTTGGTGGGCATCAGTACCATCGTCACGGTCTGGATTGGCGGGCAGGAGGTTATCCGCGGTACTATCACCACGGGCAGCATCGCCGAGTTTCTGATTTACGTTAACCTGCTGACCTGGCCCGTTACGGCGCTGGGCTGGACGTCCTCGCTGGTGCAGCGCGCCGAAGCTTCGCAGGCCCGCATCAACGAGTTTATGGACGTGCACACCGACCTCGTGTCGCGCCAGAACGTAGAGAAACCCATTACCGGCGACATCGTGTTCGACCACGTGTCCTTTACTTACCCCGACACCGGCATCCAGGCCCTGCGCGACGTGAGCTTCCGGGTGCAGCCGGGCCACACGCTGGCCGTGATTGGCAACACGGGCTCGGGCAAAAGCACCATCGCCGCGCTGCTTTGCCGGCTTTACGACGTGAGCAGCGGCGATATTGCCATTGATGGCACCGACGTGCGCGACTACGCCCTGACTTCGCTGCGCGAGCAAATCGGCTACGTGCCGCAAGACGTGTTTCTGTTTTCGGACAGCATTCGGAGCAATATCAACTTCGGCCTCGACCAGCCCGACGAGGAGAAAATGACCCAGGCCGCCCGCGACGCCGACGTGTACGAGAACATCATCCGCTTCCCGGAAGGCTTCGATACGCGGGTAGGCGAGCGCGGCATCACGCTCTCAGGCGGCCAGAAGCAGCGCGTGAGCATGGCCCGCGCCCTGGTTAAGGAGCCCCGCATTCTAATTCTGGACGACTCCCTCTCGGCCGTGGATACCAAGACCGAAAACGCCATCCTCAACAGCCTGCAGCGGGTGATGAAGGACCGCACCAGCCTCATCATCTCGCACCGCGTGTCGTCGGTGAAGCTCGCCGACGAAATTCTGGTGCTCGACGATGGCCAAATTGTGCAGCACGGCACCCACGCCGCCCTCATGGCCGAGGCCAACGGCCTCTACCGCGCCCTCTACGAGCGCCAGCTCCAGACGGAGGAACCTTTGGTTGAGTAAGGAGTAAGGAGAGTAATGTCGTTCTCATGCTTGAACGACATTACTCCCATTACGCTAATTACTCAATTGCACCAAACGCATGCCTTTTTTCTCGCCGGCGGTGCAGCGCACTACGTAGGGGCCGGCGGGCAGCGAGGCCACATTGAGCAGCACGGGCGAAGTGCCGACCATCACATTTTTGGTGAGCACCGGGCGGCCGTCCTTGTCGTTTACCTCGAAGCGGGTAGGGCCGGGCGCGTCGCAGCGCACGGTAAGGGTGTGGGCAATAGGATTTTGCTCCGTTCTGATTTTCAGCGCGTTGGGGTCAGCGGGAGGCGTTACCGGGGCCAGGGCAATGGGTGCAGTTGGCGCATCGGCTTCGGCCGTGCCGGCGGGGGTAGGCGCTTTGGCTGCTGCCGACTTTGCGGCGGGCTTGGAGGCAGTCGGCTTAGCTAGGGCAGAGTGGGCCGATTTAGCGACCGGGGTAGCCTTCTGCGCCAGCAGGCCCAGCGGGGCCAGCAGCAGCGCGCCAATCAGAATAGCTGATGAGTTCATAAGGGAAGTAAACAGGATGAAACACGTAGTTAGTCGGGTAAAGATAAGGCGACCGGCAGCATCCCCTACCTCCCCTTTTTAGGACTATGCGGGAAATAATGCCCTCCTGACCAGCACTTTTCGATAGGAATTGACAAAAAATCGGCTACGTCTTGCGAAAATCACCTCCCATTCCCTACCTTTGCACCTCCAAATGCCCTCGGGGTGTAGCGTAGCCTGGTATCGCGCCAGCATGGGGTGCTGGAGGTCGTAGGTTCGAATCCTGCCACTCCGACCGAGGAGCAAGTTTTGCCCCACGAAAAAGCCCCCGGCCTTCGGGTCGGGGGCTTTTTCAGGCAGGTTTACTTCATTTGGAACTCCCGCCGCGGAGCCGCCCCATCGGCCCGTTAGTTTTCGGGGTGTAGCGCAGCCCGGTAGCGCGCGTCGTTCGGGACGACGAGGCCGTAGGTTCGAATCCTGCCACCCCGACTCTTTTAAAAAAGCCCGGCCCTTCTTTAGCGAGAAGGGCCGGGCTTTTTTAATTATTTTTTCATTTTGTGTGGGAGCTGCAACTACGGGCCTTTTTTTCCTCTCTTGACGATACACCTTACTTTTTTTCTTATATGAGGAAGCGCCTTCTTATTGCAGTTTTATGTGTCGCCGCTCAGGTAAGCCAGGCGCAAACGCCCATCAAAGCGGGCACCGTGCAGTTAGGTGGCAGCGTAGGATATTTTCACCAAAATAACGACCAGCCTTATTACTATGGTAATGGCTCAGGGGGATTAAACACTACTACACAACACGTTTCAGGTAGTAATTTTTCAATAAACCCATCCGTGGGCTATTTCGTGGCGGATAACCTAGCGGTTGGAATGAATCTCGGTTATACCATGGGTAAAAACCTTGTTTCCTACGACGATGGTATCCTACCCGGAATCGACCAACGGAATAAACAACTCGTACTTGGGGCTTTTTTACAGTACTACCAGATGTTTACCGACCAGTTCGGGTTGGTAGGGACACTAAGCGCTGGGTACAGCCACGGTAGTTCGCAGTATAATTTTGCTAGTAGTAACCCCGGCAACGGTACAAGCAATGGCTTTATAGGTGCCATTACACCCAGCTTGGTGTTCTTCCCAGTGCCCAAGTTTTCGCTTGGGGCTTCCATTGGCAACTTAAGCTACAACCATATCACCGGTAAGCTAGATAGGAGCTTAATCAATACCACCTCTTCTTTCGGGGCTAATTTCGGCTTAAACTCCTTGGCTTTCAGTGGCACTTATTACTTCGGACATTAATCGCTATTAATCAGTCAATTACAACAGCGTCTGGTATTTAGCCGGGCTCTGTTAGGTTGACACTACTCCGCCCCGACATGTACTCAAAAGCCCCGCTGAACAGTTGTCCAGCGGGGCTTCTTGGTGAAAAAAGCTTAGCTAAGGCTTACCGACTGTCTGAGCAGTTCGGCGACTTGGCTTGGGCTGACGTGGCTTGTCGCTTTTGCGGGTGAGCAGCACTGTTGTGCCCGCTACAACGGCCGCAAATGCGGCCAGCTTCAGAATTAGCCCCTTCTTATCGTACTTCCACTCAATGGGATAACCCTTCTCGGCAAAAATATTGGGCACGTGGCCGTGCGCTAAGTCATCTAGCACGCCTTCCACTACGTTTACGCGGTCGGCAACTAGCAGTGGGAGCCAGTGCAGGTAGCTATTTTCGCTGTACTTAAATGCGAAGCGCCGAATAACGCCACTCAGACCACTGGGCGGCACGGAGGTACCAAACACGGCCGTAATGCCAGGGCGTTCGATGGATTGCAGCACTTCGATAGTTACGGGCTGCAGTGTGGGGCGCTTCCAGGTGTAGCCTTTGTGGTCGTCCGGGGTGCGCGTGCGCATCGGGTAAGTAGGGTCGTTTTCGGGGTCGGCGTCGATATTCCAGCCAGGGAGCTTCGACGGATTGGTGGTGATAGGTTCCATGATAGCAGCGCTTTACATCCCGGCAGTAGAGGGAATGAGGACGGTTTTGATGCAGTTGTCGAGCTTGGCGGAGAACATCCGGTAGCCATCGGCCACGTCTTCCAGTGCCAAGCGGTGCGTAATGAGTCCCTTGGGGTTAAGCACGCCGTTTTGGATGTGCTCAATGAGGCGGGGCAAGTGGCGCTTTACGGCCGTTTGGTTGGCCCTGATGGTGATGCCTTTGTTCAGCACGTTGCCAATGGGCACGAGGTTATCGGTGGGACCATACACGCCCACAATGGATACCACGCCGCCCTTGCGCACCGAGTTGATGGCCCAATGCACGGCCGTAGCCGAGCCGGCTTGCAGCAGCGTTTTGCGGCCCGTAATGGTTTGCAGGACGTTGCCGGCGGCCTCGGCTCCCACGGCATCAATGCAAACGTCGGCCCCAATCCAATCGGTTTGCTTCTTGATAAACAATACTGGGTCACCTATTTCCTGAAAATTATACGCCTCGCACTTTGAGTAATTGCGGGCGAATTCCAGCCGGTAGTCCTCTTTGTCGATGATAATGACGCGGCCGGCCCCAAACAGCCAGGCGCAGCGCGCCGCCATAATGCCCACGGGGCCCGCGCCAAATACCACCACCGTGTCGCCGGTCTGGATGCCGCCCATCTCAGCGGCCTGGTAGCCGGTGGGCACCACGTCGGTCAGCAGCACGGCATCGTCCAGGTCCATGCCCGGCGGAATGACCGTGGGGCTCACGTTGGCGTAGGGCACCCGCACGTATTCGGCCTGCCCGCCGTTGTAGCCGCCCGTAATGTGGGAGTAGCCAAAAAAACCGCCGGCCGCCGAAGCTTGTGGGGCTGCTTCGTGGCAGTTGCCAAACAAGCCCTGCTTGCAGAAAATGCACTTGCCACAGGCTATGTTGAACGGCACCAACACATTGTCGCCCACTTTGAGCTTGGTTACTTCCGAGCCTATTTCCTCGACCACACCCGTAAACTCGTGCCCGAACGTCTGGCCCACGCGCGTGTCGGGCACGTTGCCGTTGTAGAGGTGTAGGTCAGAGCCGCAAATGCAGGACCGGGTTACCCGCACAATGGCGTCCTCGGGATGCAGTATTTCGGGCATCGGCTTCTGGGTGACCCGAATTCGTCTCGGGCCGCGATATTCCATAGCTAGCATAAGTAGTCTCCTTTCTAAGCCGGGTGAAATGAACGCGCCAGCCAGTAAGTCTTTACTGACTGGCGTACTACTTAGGGGTACTCACTCTGGTGAGCCAGGGTTAAGCTACCAAGGCATATTAGCTGAAATTACGTAGTAATCCGGATTGCAATCGGCCCCAACTACGTATAAACCGCTTATTTTATAAGTGTTTCCCGTAATTTCTGCTAATTAAAGCGCTTTTATTTCACTTCTATCCGCAGTTCATCCGCCTCATTCGGCCCGAACTGCTCCAGGTAAAATGGCTCTTTGGTCAGTTTACGGTCTTTAATACCCTGCTCTACCGCGCCGTAGAGCTTACCGGGGGACAGCATAAAACTGACCCCATTCAGCCGCGCCACCACCGCGCGCCGGCCGGCCGGCACCACGCGGTAGCGCCAGCCGGCGGGCAGCGCGGCAGCCGAGTCGGGCACGCGCAGGCCCACGAAGGCCCGGATGGAATCGCGCACCGACTCGGGGTTATTGTAGTAAAGGTTGGCTAGTGGCAGGGGGGTAGGGCTGGCATCCTGGCGCAGCTTGGCCGCCCGAAATAGCTCACCAAAACGCGCATCGTCGGCCTTGCCGTGGTAGGGCTGGCCGGCCAGCAGCACGGGGGTAGGGCTGGTTTCGAGAGCCACGCTGGGAGCACGCAGGCCGCCCAGGTAGGCATAAATGCCCAAACCCAGGGCTGTGAGTAGCAGAACGAGGGGTAGGAAGAAACGCACGGGAAGTAATGAGCAGTTTTAAGGCTATTTGTCAGCTCTGTCATCAAAAAGCAATTGCTCATTGCTCATTGTTAATTGCTCATTGCCAGCATATTGCATCCGGTAGAGCTGGGCGTAGTAGCCGCCGAGGCGCAGCAGCTCGTCGTGGGTGCCGGTTTCTTTGATTTCGCCGCGGTCGAGCACGATAATGCGGTCGGCCTTCTGGATAGTGCTGAGGCGGTGGGCAATAACGAGCGCCGTGCGGCCTTCCATGAGCTTGTCAATGGCGGTTTGAATCAGCTCCTCGGTCTCAGAATCTACCGACGACGTGGCCTCGTCGAGCACGATGACGCGGGGCTCGTACACCAGCGCCCGCACGAAGCTGATGAGCTGGCGCTGGCCCACCGAGAGCGTGGCCCCGCGCTCCATCACTGGGTAGTCGAGGCCGCCGGGCAAGCGCTCGATGAAGCGCCGCGCGCCCACGAGTCCGGCCGCCTCCCAGATTTGCGCGTCGCCGATGGCATGGTTGCCGAGCGTGATATTATCCCGAATGGAGCCGGCAAAGAGGAATACGTCTTGCAGCACTACCCCAATCTGGCGGCGCAGCTGACTCAGGTCGTAGTCGCGCAGGTCGTGGCCATCCACCTTGATGTGGCCTTTTTGAATGTCGTAAAACCGACTCAACAGGTTGATAATGCTGGTTTTGCCCGCGCCGGTCGCGCCCACGAAGGCCACCGTCTGGCCCGGCTGCACGTGAAAGCTGATGTCCTTGAGTACCCATTCCGGGTCATCGGTAGGGCCATCCTGCTGATTGTAGGCAAACCATACGTGGTCGAACTCCACCTCGCCTTGCAGCTGCGGCACAGCAAGGATGCCGGTGCTGGAAATCAGGTCCTTGCTATCGAGTAGCTTGAGCAAACGCTCAGTGCTCACCAAGCCCAGCTGCAAGGTGTTGAAGCGGTCGGCAATCTGGCGGATAGGCCTAAAGAACAGCGCGTTGTACATGATAAAGGCAATCAGTTCGCCCTTCGAGATGCTGCCCGCAATCTGACCCTGCGCGGCGTACCACACCAGTAGCCCTACCCCTATCGCACCCAGCACCTCAGCCACCGGAAAATAGATGCTGTAATACAGCACCGACTTGATATTAGCGCGGGTATGTTCCTGGTTGATGGCGTTGAACTTACGGTACTCGCGGTTTTCGTTGTTGAAAATCTGCACCACGTTCATGCCCGTCAGGTGCTCCTGCACGAACGAGTTGAGCTTGGCCACTGCATTGCGCACCTCCTGAAAACTACCCTTTACTTTCTCTTTAAAGACATATGTGCTGAAGAGCAGCGGCGGAATAACCGCCAAACTGATAAGTGCTAGCTGCCAGTTAGTGTAGAACATGAACAGCATCAGAAATACGATTTGTAGCAAGTCGCCGACCATCGCCGCCAGGCCTTCGCTGAAAACGTCGGACAGCGTTTCCACGTCCGAGATGTTGCGCGTCACGAGCACCCCGATGGGCGTGCGGTCAAAAAAGCTGAGCTTGAGGCTGAGCAGGTGCCGATAGAGGTCGGTGCGGATGTCGCGCACGATGTACTGTCCCAGCCAGCCGCCATAGTAGGTTTGCAAGTAGCTCACCAGCGTGTGCACCAGTAGTAGCGCCATCAGCCAGAGCGTGGAACGGTTGAGCCCGGCCCAGTCGTTATTAGTAATATCCTGGTCCACCATGCGCTGGATGAGCGCCGGCCGCACCGTGCCGAGCACGGCCGTCGCCACGGTGAGCACAATAAGGCCGATAAATACGCCTCTGTAGGGCGTGACATAGGCCAGCAGGCGGCGTAGCACCAGCCAGTCGAAAACCTGGCCGGTTTTGGTAGTGGAAGTAGGGTCCATAAGCAGTAGGCTACTAACAAAGGTCGGCAGGTTTCGTTGCCACCGCACTCTGCCGCCTACCCCCTGTATTTGGGCTGTTTTGTACTAAGCAAAAGGTCTCCGTGAACTAAACAAGCTTTTTTATACTCAATTCGTAGTTTCTGAAGTTGAATTGGCCTCGGGCACTACGCCCGGCTCGTACTCTACCCTACTCAGGTACAGTCCCTTAGCTGGCGCGGCCCCGCTGGCAGATATCCGCTGCTGCCGCAGTAATATCTGCTGAAACTCGGTGGGCGTGAGCTTGCCACGGCCCACATCGAGCAAAGTGCCCACCACTAGCCGCACCATGCCGCGCACGAAGCGGTTGGCCCGGATGCGGAATACCAAGCCATCCGGCCCCGCGTGCCAGCCCGCCTCGGTGAGGTAGCAGACGTAGTGCGTCTCGCTACCCTTCACCTTGGAAAAAGCCGTGAAATCGAACTGACCCACCAGGTAGGCAGCGGCCTCATTCATAGCCGCCACATCGGGCGCGCGGTCTAAGTACAGCGCCTGGTCGCGCCGGAAAGGGTCGGGCCGCAGGCTTACAAAATATTCATAAGTGCGAGCCTCGGCCGAAAAGCGGGCGTTGGCCTGCTGGCTTACTTCGTGCAGACGGATGGCCCGCACATCAGGGGGTAGGGCCCGGTTGAGGCGGTAGCGCAGCAGGTCGAGGGTCATGTCGGCCGGCAATTCAGCCTCGAAGTGGGCTACTTGGTGACTAGCGTGCACGCCGGCATCGGTGCGGCCGCTGCCGAGCGAGTGCACCGGCTGGCGTAATACTTGGCTTAGCGCCTGGTTGAGAGCAGCCTGCACGGTCGGCACGCCGAGTTGCACCTGCCAGCCGCAGTAGCTGGTGCCATCGTAGGCAAGATGAATGAAATAGCGCATGGGTGGGCAAAAATAGACCCCGGCCCGTTCGCGCGGGTTAGTACATACCGGCGTAGAGCCCAGCAAAGGCCTGCTCGCGGCTTAGCTCACCCGCTACGTAGCGCTGTAGCTGCACTTGGGCGGCGGGGCTGGGCCGCTGCCCACACAGCGCCTGTACCAGCAGCGCGGTTTCTACTTCGCGCTGCCGGGCTGCCAGCACGGTAGCTGGCAGCGCGTCAGTTGGGCAAATGGAAGAATAGGCGTTCATAACTCAGAAAAGCAGCAGCGGTAGGCGGAAGGAAAGCAAGGGTAGTAAGTGTAGGGAGCTTGTTTACCAAGGCAGCAGCGACCGCTGCCGGGCCTTGGCCATAATTTCGGCCTTGGAATTGACGTGCAGCTTGCGGTACACCTGCCGAATGTGGCTGCGCACCGTGTCGAGGCTGAGGTGCAGGCGGTCGGCGATGAGCTTATAGCTCAGGCCATCTTCGATGCCGCGCACAATGTCTTGCTCGCGCGCGGTGAGGCCAGCCGCGGGGGCGGCCGGCGCGGGTCGAAAAAGCCTGATGACATGCCGGGCTACGCTCGGGCTCATAGGTGAGCCACCGGCCGCCACTTGCAGCAGGTGTTCTTTGAGCAGGGGTAGGGGGGTCGTTTTTTCGAGGTAGCCGATGGCCCCTTCGCGCAGGGCCTCCACTACCCGCGCCGCGTCGGTATATACGCTGAGCATCAGCACCTCAGCTTCGGGCAGCGCCTGCCGCAGCAGGGCCAGCCCCTCGATGCCCGAACGCCCTGGCAGGCCAATATCGGAGAGTATGAGCGTGGGCAGTACCACCAGGCCGGGCAAACTGGCCATAAATTCTTCGTGCGAAGCTGCGCACAGCACGCAGCTAAACTCCGGCTGGGCCCCGAGGTATTGGCAGAGCGCCTCCCGAATGGCCGCCTGGTCTTCGATAATGCCAAGAGTTATCACGTGAGCAAAGGTCGGCGCAAACCCTAGGCACTGGTATAGCATAAAGATGTGAAAATACTCGCGGCATAAGCTGGCAGTCAGGCCATCGAAACCATTCGGGCGGTGGTCGCCGCGCCCGGTACTCACCCGTGCTTCAGAGCGGCAGTCGCACTACTACCTCCGTGCCGGCCCCCGCGCTACCGAGCGCGACGCTGCCCCCCACGGCGGTGGCCCGCATCCGCATATTGGCCAGGCCCTGGCCGCCGGTACGCACGTGGGGGGGCAGGCCCCGGCCGTCATCCTGCACTTCCAACTCCAGGAGCCGGCCCACCCGCCGCAGGCGCACCCGCACCTGCTGGGCGTAGGCGTGCTTCACCACGTTGTGCAGCGCTTCTTTGTAGATGTAGTACAGCGCCTGGCGGGTAGCCAGCGGCACCGTCACGGCCGTCAGGCCAGGGTCGGCTCCAAAATCAATTTCGAGGCCCGCGGCCGACAGCACCTCGTGGGCATGGTCACGCAGGCGGTCGAGCAGGCTACCGGCAGAGTCGTAGCGGGCATCGATGCTCCACACGGCATCGCTCATCTGGCGGGCGGCGCGACGACTGGCCTCCGCCATCTGGTCGAGGTAGGCTTGCTGCTGCGCATGGGCGTAGCCCCCTTCGCGCAGCAGGGTACTCTGCATGGAAATCTGGGTCAGGATGCTGCCTACCTCATCGTGCAGGTCGGCGGCGATGCGCGTGCGCAGTTCCTCTTGGCGGTGGCGCTCGCGGCGGCGGTAGTGCCAGAGTAGACCCGCGCTTAGGGCTAGCACCAAGCCCGCCAGACCCGCTAGTGCCCCGGCCTGCTGGCGGTAGCGCAGGCGCGCCAGCTCTTGCTGTTGCGCCTGCAAGCGGCTGCGCTGCTGCAACAGCAGCAGCTGATGCGCTTGCTGGCTGCGGGCCGCCTGCCCTTGTAAGCCCGCTACCCGGCGCCGGGTGGCTTCGCCCGTCAGGCTATCCACGTACAAGCCGGCCAGCACCTGGTAATGGTAAGCTGAATCCCACTGGCCGCGTTGGGCATGAGCCTGGGCCAGTAGGCGGACGGCCTCCAGCGTTTCGGGGCGCAGGCCGTTGCGTAGGGTAGCTGCCAAGCTACGCTGGCTATACAGCCGGGCACTATCGGGCCGGCCAGCAGCCAGGTAGATGCGCGCCAGCAACAGCCGGGCTTGGATGGCCGACTTGTACATACCGGCTTGCTTAGTCAGCCGCAGCACGCGCACGGCCGCGCGCCGGGCGGCCTCGTGGTTGCCCTGGCGGTCTTCCATTTCGGCGATATCAAGCTGCACCGCCAGCAGGCCAGTGCTGTTATAAACGTGCTGGTAGCTCGCCGCCGCTTCAGTATAATACTGACCCGCCAGATTCCAGCGTGCCTGCTGGCGGTTCATATCGCCCAGCCCGCCATATGCGCGGCCTATTCCAATATAATCGTTTATACTTGAGCTAATGCGTAGCCCCTGGTCGAACTCCATGCGGGCCGCCTCCCATTCGCCCAGCGCCGTTTTTATCAGGCCCGACTGCACAAGCTGAAACGCTTCGGCCTTGCGGTTGTGGATGGCGCGCGCCAGCGCCAAACCTTGCATATTGGTAGCCAGGGCATTACTATAATCTCCTTTGTCGTAGTAAATGCGTGCCAGATTGTACAGCCCGCGCGTGCGGTCGTAATCACCGTGGGTTTTACTGGCCAGCCGCAACGCCTGCTGCGTGTGGTAGATAGCCGAGTCGTACTTGCTACTACCCCGGTAGTAATAGCCCAAGCTGAAATGCGCATTAAGCAATCCCCGGTCGTAGCCCAGACGCTGCGCCAAGTGCAGCGCTTGTAGGGCCAGCTGGCGTGTCTGGGCCGCTTCATTAGTGCGCAGGGCGAAGGCTAGCGCATTTAGTTGGTTTACCCGTATCGTATCGGCGGGCCGATTGGCTTGCAGCAGCTTGCTCAGGCTGTCGCGTTCGTTCGTCGGCCGGTCGGGCAACTCCGGTAGCTGAGCCGCTACGGGCTTGGTCAACACCAATACCAGCAATAACCCCAACCAACTTACCCAGCCAGCAGCAGTTCTTCCGGCAGGTAGGCGTTTCATAAGGTAAGGACTATGCAGCAGGCAGCTACCCACTTACGTACCGGTAAAGCTCGGTAATTTTTAGTTGTATCCCATCCTTAGCCAACGCATTCTTTTGCCACTCAGCCGAATCGGCACGAGCTATCACCAAAAAAGCTCAGCGGCACTACTGCTGCTGAGCTTTTACTTAACTTGTTTGCTGTCCTAGCGGCTCGCTGCCAAGGCTTCGGCCCCACCCACGATTTCGAGAATTTCGGTCGTAATGGCTGCCTGACGGGTACGATTATACATCAGCTTCAAGGACTTAAGTAGCTCGCCCGCGTTGTCGGTTGCCTTGTCCATTGCCGTCATGCGCGCGCCGTGCTCCGAGGCGTTGCTCTCTAAAACGGCTTTGTAGAGCTGAATTTTCAAGCTCTGCGGAATCAAGGTTTTAATAATCTCCTCCTTGCTGGGCTCAAAAATATAGTCGATGCTGGTCTCGGGCGCGTTGGCGCTGGGCGTACCAGCTGGCACGTTGGTAGGCACCAGCGGTAGCAGCTGCTCGGCGTTCACCACCTGCGTCGCCACGTTCTTAAACTCATTGTAAACCATTATCACCTGGTCGTAGGTGCCGGCCACGAAGCCATCCATCGCTACCTCGGCCGCCGGCCGCACCGTGTCGAAAGAGAGTTGCGCGAAGACGTGGGTGTAATCGCCCACCTGCTTCGTGCCGCGCCGCGTGTAGTAGTCGTGCGCCTTTTTGCCGATGGCCAGCAGCGTAATATTATCCTTCGGTAAGCTGGCGTAGCGCTCCTTAATCAGCGCGGCCACCCCCTTAAATACGTTGGTATTGAACGCGCCCGCCAAGCCGCGGTCGGAGGTAATAGCGATGATGAGTACCCGGCGCACCTCGCGCACCTGGCCGTACTCACTCACTACCTCGTCGGTAGTGGTGCGGGTCAGGTTGGCTAAGATGCTGGTTAGCCGCTGAGCGTAAGGCCGCATCCGAATGATATTGTCCTGAGCCCGGCGCAACTTGGCCGCCGCCACCATTTTCATGGCTTTGGTAATCTGCTGCGTGCTGCTGACGGACTGGATGCGCGAACGAACTTCTTTTAAAGAGGCCATATTGAAATTAAAATGTCATTGCGAGTAAAGCGAAGCAATCGCATCCGAACGAAATGAACGCGGGCGATTTCGTTCGGATGCGATTGCTTCGCTTTACTCGCAATGGTAGTCTTACTACTTGCTAATCAGTTACTTCGCCGCATAGCCGGCCGCCACGTCCTTGGCCGTCTGACGGATGGCTCCGGTTACGGAATCATCCAGCTTGCCGGCTTTGAGGGCCTGGAGGGCATCGGGGTGACGGGCCTGCATCACCTGGCGGAATTCCGCCTCGAACTCGCGCACCCGATTCACGGGCACGGTATCGAGCAGGCCGTTAGTGGAAGCGTAGATGATAGCTACCTGGTCCTCCACCTTGACGGGCGAAAACTGGGGCTGCTTCAGAATCTCCAGGTTGCGGCGGCCGCGCTCGATAGTGAGCTTGGTTGAGGCATCAAGGTCGGAACCAAACTTGGCGAAGGCTTCCAGCTCACGGAACTGTGCCTGGTCGAGCTTCAGCGTGCCCGCTACCTTCTTCATGCTCTTAATCTGGGCATTGCCACCCACGCGGCTTACCGAGATACCTACGTTGATAGCAGGGCGCACACCAGAGTTGAAGAGGTTGGTTTCGAGGAATATCTGCCCGTCCGTAATCGAGATTACGTTGGTCGGAATGTAAGCTGATACGTCGCCGGCCTGCGTTTCGATAATGGGTAGGGCCGTGAGCGAGCCGCCACCTTTCACCAGTGGCTTCAGGCTTTCGGGCAGGTCATTCATGTTGCGCGCAATCTCGTCCGAGGCGTTGATTTTCGCAGCGCGTTCCAGCAGGCGGCTGTGCAGGTAAAATACGTCGCCGGGGTAGGCTTCGCGGCCCGGCGGGCGGCGTAGTAGCAGCGACACCTCGCGGTAGGCTACGGCCTGCTTCGACAAGTCATCATATACTACCAGCGCCGGGCGGCCCGTGTCGCGGAAGTACTCGCCGATAGCGGCCCCAGTGAAGGGGGCGTAGAACTGCATCGGCGCGGGGTCCGAGGCCGAAGCCGACACCACTACCGTGTAATCCATAGCTCCACCCTTGGTGAGAGCCTGCACTACCTGGGCTACCGTCGAGGCTTTCTGGCCGATGGCCACGTAAATGCAAAACACGGGCTCGCCGCGCTCGAAAAACTCGCGCTGATTCAAGATAGCATCTAGGGCTACCGTGGACTTGCCAGTCTGGCGGTCGCCGATAATCAGCTCGCGCTGGCCGCGGCCAATCGGAATCATGGCATCAATAGCCTTGATGCCGGTTTGTAACGGCTCAGTCACGGGCTGGCGAAAGATTACACCAGGGGCTTTGCGCTCCAGCGGCATCTCATAGGTCTGGCCCTGGATAGGGCCGCGGCCGTCGATGGGCCGGCCCAGCGTGTTTACTACGCGGCCTACGATGCCCTCGCCGACCTGGATAGCCGCGATTTTATTGGTGCGGCGCACGGTCGCGCCCTCTTTGATATCGCCGTAATCGCCGAGCATTACCGCGCCCACGTTGTCTTCTTCGAGATTGAGCACCAGCGCTTGCAGGCCGTTCTCAAACTCAATCAGCTCGCCCGACTGGGCGTGCGAGAGGCCGTAGATGCGGGCCACACCGTCGCCGACTTGCAGCACCGTACCAACTTCCTCCAGCTCGGCAGCCGATTTGAAATTGGACAGCTGCTGCCGCAGGATGGCGGATACTTCGTCCGGGCGTACTTCAGCCATGATAGTAATTAATTTAGACTAGGTTGGAAGGTAGTATTGGTGAGCGAGGTGCGCAGGCGGCGCAGGTTGCCTTTCACCGAATCATCAATCTGCTGGTCGCCCACGCGCAGCACAAAGCCGCCAATCAGCGAGGCGTCCACTTTCTCAGTGAGCGACACTTCGGCCAGGCCGGTTTGCTGCTTCACCATTCGCTCTACTTCGGCACGGGTAGCCGAACTGAGGGGGGTAGCTGAGGTAACTTCGGCTACCTGCACGCCCATCAAGGAGTTATACTGAATTAAAAACTCGTCGCCGATATGTTCCAGCGCCGCCTCACGGTTTTTGCTGGTCAGAATCTGGAAGAAGCGCATCAGCATATCCGACACCTTGCCCTGGAAAATGGCGGTGAGAATGCTGAGCTTCTTATCGTGCTTCACGATGGGGTTGCGCAGCAGCAGACGCAGGTCGCGGCTGCCGGCCATCGTCGTGGCCAGCAGGTCCATATCCTGCTTAATCATTGCCAGGGTCCCTTGCTCCTGCGCCAAATCCAGCAAGGACTTGGCATAGCGGGAGGCTACTCGTTCGTCGGCCATTTAGTGTATTGCTTAACAATTAGCACTTAGTGATTGGTGAGCTAATTAACTGAAAATTAATCACTAAACATTAATCACTAATTCAGTTTAACATCTTTCAAGTACTCATCCACCAGTTGTTGCTGGGCGGCGGGGTCAGCCAGTTCACGGCGCAGTACGCGTTCGGCAATGTCCATGCTAAGTTGAGCGGCGGTATTTTTAACTTCGGCCAGCGCCTGGTTTTTTTCTTGCTGGATGGCTTCGCGGGCCTGCTGCGAGATGCGGTTGGCTTCTTCCACGGCCGTGGTTTTGGCCTGCTCCACGAGCTGGTTAGCAATGCGCTGGCCTTCCTTCAGCATCTGGTCGCGCTCGTGGCGGGCATCGGCCAGCAGCTTTTCGTTGCTGGCTTTTAGACTCTGCATCTCCAGCTTGGCGTTTTCGGCCATTTTCAGGGCCGCATCAATGCTGTCTTCGCGTTCTTTGAGGGAGCCCAAGATTGGCTTCCAGGCAAAGCGCGCCAGCAGGAGAAGCAGGAGAAGAAAAATCACAGTTTGCCAGAAAAGCAAACCAAATTCGGGGGTGATAAGCTGCATACAAACGGCAAATATCGGGGGTGGTGGAGCGCCCGCTATGGGGCACCGGGTAACGGCGAGCAACGGCAGATAAGTTGCCGAAGCCTTTGATTTAGCTTGACTTAACAGCTAAAGCAGCATTTCAGCCGAACGAAAACCCGGCGCGGCCGGCTCCCCGCGGGGAAGCCAGCCGCGCCGGGCTATACCGCCACGACTACTGTAGTTTCAGCGCGATAAGCAGGCAGACTACGACCGCGAACAGGGCTGCTCCTTCAATGAGTGCCGCCACGATGAGCATGGCCGTCTGGATTTTGCCGGATGCTTCCGGCTGGCGGCCAATAGCTTCCATCGCGCTACCGCCGATGCGGCCAATACCCAGGCCCGCGCCAATGATAGCCAGACCGGCACCAATACCGGCACCCATTACAGCCAGACCAACCGAATTAACAACTTGCAGCAACAACGAAAGAAGCATGGTAAAAAAGAAATGTGTGTAGAAGTAGGGAGAAAACTGGGGGAAGGGAAATACAACCCGGCTGCCTGCGGGCAGGCAGCCGGGCTAGCTTAGTGGGCCGCTACGTCGGGCCGGTCGAGGTGGGCTATGTTGGAGCCACCCCGGCGCTCTTCAGCAAAGCCGTAGTCGTCGTGCTCGTGGCCTGCGGCGTGGGTATCGTCGTGGTGTTCCTCTACCGCCCCGCCGATGTACATGGCCGTGAGCAAGGTAAAGATGTAGGCTTGCAGAATCGAAACCAACAATTCCAACACGCTGATGAACAGTCCGAATGGCACCGAAAAAAGACCCGTAGCTGCCGAGCGGAAGATAAAGATGAGACTGATGAAGCTCAGGATGATGATGTGGCCAGCCGTAATGTTGGCAAATAGCCGCACCATGAGCGAAAACGGCTTGGTAATCACGCCAATCACCTCTACCGGAATCATAATAATCCGCAGGGGTAGGGGCACGCCGGGCGTCCAGAAGATGTGCGTCCAGTAGTTTTTGTTACTGCTGAAAAGGGTAATGAGCAGCGTGAGCGTGGCCAGCATCAGCGTCACGGCGATGTTGCCAGTGAGGTTGGCTGCGCCAGGCGTGAGGCCCAGCAGGTTATTAAACCAAATGAAGAAGAACACCGTGAGCAGGTACGGCATGTAGCGCTCGTACTTGGGGCCAATGCTTTTTTTGGCTACCTCGTCGCGGATGAAAATGACGAACGGCTCTAAGAATCCTTGCAGGCCGGTAGGGGCCTGCCCTACCCGATGCTTGTAGGACCTAGCCACTGAGGCGAACACGATGAGCAATACCAAACTGCTCACGGCCAGCGCAGCTACGTTTTTGGTAATGGAAAAGTCGTAGACCTTGCTGCCGTCGAGGGTAGTGAGACGCTCATCTTCGAGCTTAAAATTGTCGTGGGTTTTGCCTTCGGCAATTTTTTCAGACGAAAATACCGAGAGGCCTTTACTAGGCTGATAAGCAATTATAGGAAAATAGCTGACAAAGTTGCCATTGTCGGTACTAAACCAGTGCCACTCGTGCGAGTCGGCTACGTGGTGCAAAATAACTTCGCCGGGGTTAAATGCCTCCCCTTTTTTGCCCGTTTCGGTGGGTTCGGCCGCAGAGCCGACGAACGTGCACAAGCAAAGTAAAAGAGTAAGTAACCGCTTCATTAAGATGGAGTAAAATCCGAATTCGGGAAAAAATTATTCGCTTTCCGAGAAAGGCTTATCCGAAAACGGGCGCAAGTTACTAAAAATAGCCCATATTTCAAATCCAGCGCACAAAAAGTACCCTACAAAGAAGACTCCCAGGAAGGTTAATATACCGTGGTTTTCAGCCAGGCCACCCCGAAAAAAATACGCCAGTACCATCCCGATTCCAAGTAGCAGCCGCAGCCCCACCCCCCCGAAATAAGCTCCCAGAAAGCGGTCGGGTGAGCGCCGGGTAGCCCACGCCGTGAACCAGTACGTGACCAGCGTGAGTGCCAGTAGCGCCGCCAGCACGGCCGGGGCCAGCGGGTGCACCACGGCCGCCCCAAAGGCCGCCCGCAACCCAAACAGTACCGCGAAGCAGGCCAGCGCGAAGGCCGCGAAGTGGGTCAGAAAACGGGCATTCATAGGCAGCGGGCGCAAGCGGGCCGCAAAGGTCGGCACAAACCGGCTACCGGCCGCACATTTAGGTGAAGTGCGGCTGAATTTTGTGCGGCGCGGGCTTTAGAGGCCGCGTTGCGGCCCTACCCCTGCGTGACGGAGCGAATGACTTGGAACAGCGCCAGGAAGATACCGCTCAGCGTGAGGCCGATGGTGTACCAAGGCGTGGTGGTGTGGAAGTGGCCATCGAGCCACACGCCAGCCCAGGTGCTGAGGCCAATGATGGCAAACATCTGGATGGCGATGCCCGAGTACTTGGCCAAGGCCGAGCTGTTGCGGGCGGTATCGTCGGCATCGGGGGCGGGCGGGGGGGTAGGCATGGCGGGCGGCGAAGGTAAGGTGTGGGTGAAGGTTTCGGGCGGGCAGCGCGTAATTTTACGGGTTGCGGGCGCGTTGTGCGCGGGGGTAAGCTTCAACCTGCCATCCTGCCTGCCAACAAACTACCAGCGACAAGCTAAAGCTTCCCGCACTTTCTTTGCTTTTTCCCTTGAAAATCGCTTTTCTCCTGCGTAATCTCCGGTTTTGGCTGCTGGCCGGGCTGGGCCTGGGCGTGGCCGCCTGCGCCTCGGATAAGTCGCTGGTGAGCCACGCGCTCAACAACGTGGCGGCCCGAGACAACGGCTTTTTTCTGGCCCGCGAGAAGCTGCGCGCCACTGAGACGACTCTCTACAAGGGGCGCAACGATGACTACAACCGGGTGCTACCCCTCTACCCCGTGCTGGACAGCGGCACGGTGCGCGCCACCCGGCCCGACCTGAACGATATTATCAAGAAGGCTTCGCTACCCATTCAGCACCGTGCGGGTTCCGACTGGACCGACGACGCCTACCTGCTGGTGGGCTGGGCGCGGTTCTACAAGATGGAGTTTGACGACGCTATTCTCACGTTTAAGTACGTGAATAGCACCAGCCGCGACCCGTTTGCCAAGCAGGAGGCGCTGATTGGGCTGATGCGAACCTTCTTGATAACCAAGCAGCTCGACAACGCCAAGGCTGTGTCGGACTTGCTGGACAAAGAAGTGGGCTTGCCCAAGGACGCGCGGGAGCTGTTTCTGGCCCGCGCCAATTATTATTTGCAGGTGGAGGAGCCGGATAAGGCCATCGCGCAGCTGGAAAAGGCCGCGCCCCTGCTGCCGGTCAAGAACGAGCGCCTACGCCTGCGCTTCATGCTGGCGCAGCTTTACCAGCAGCAGGGCCAGAACAAGGAAGCGACCGCGCAGCTCAACGATATTCTCAAACACAACCCGCTCTACGAGCTGGACTTGCAGGCGAAAATCCTGCTTGGGCAGGTGTCGGACCTGGATAAGCAAACCAAGGAGCGGCTGGATAAATACTTCGCGGCGCTGCTTAAAGACCCGAAAAACAAGGAGTACCGCGATAAAATCTACTACGAGATGGCGCGCGTGGCCTACCGCCAGCAGAAGTACGGCGACGCGCTGGGGCTGCTGCGCACGGCGGCCAAGGTGCCCACAACCAGCAAGTCGCAGAAGGGCTACACGTATTTGCTGGCTGGGCGCATCTACTACGAGAACTTACAGAAATACCGCCTGGCCTCGGCCTACTACGATAGCACGGTGCAGGCCATGCCCAAGGATAACCCGCTCTATGAGCCGACCCAGGCGCGGGCGAGCATTTTGCAGGAGTTTGCTAAGCAGTACACTATTATCGAAACCCAGGACAGCCTGCAAACGCTGGCCCGGCTACCCGCCGCCGACCTTGATAAGCGCCTGAACACCTACGCCGCCGCCGAGCTGGAAGCCAAGCGCAAAGCCGAAGCCAAGGCCCTGGCTGCCCAGCGGGCCCTGGAGCAAAAGCAGCGCGCCGATGCCAGCCGCATCACGGCTTCGCCGAGCGCGCTCAGCGGCAACCAGCGCGACATCAGCAATCCTAATGCCTTCGACGCAACCACGGCAGTGGCCTCGGGGGCGGGCTGGTATTTTGATAACGCCACCACGCTGACTTCTGCGCGGGCAGACTTTATCCGGGTGTGGGGCGACCGTAAGATACAAGACAACTGGCGCACGCTGACTACCCCCAGCAGCTCGGCCAACGACCCGCAAAATGGCGGCGTGCCGGTGAGTGTTACCGGCAATGACCAGACCCGCGTGAACGGCGGGGCCGATGGCGCGGCCCCTACCCCCGCCGCGCCCGTGGACCCGCTGGCCGCTCAAAACGCGCTGGTAGCGCAGTACCGCCAGGCGCTGCCTAGCACGCCCGCGCAGCTGCAAGCCTCTAATGTCCAGATAGAAGCGGCTATGTATGAGTTGGGCGGCATTTATAAGGAGCAGCTTAAGGAAAAGCAGCGCGGCTACGACACCTACGCCGGGCAGGTGGCGCGCTACTCCCGCGGCGAGCACGCGCCCGATGCCGACTACCTGCTCTACCTCTACTACAAAGACCTGCCCGACCCGGCCAAGGCGGCGGCGTACGCCGCCGCCTTGCAGCGCGAGTTTCCGACCTCGACCTACGCCAAGCTCATTGCCGACCCGCGGTACCGCGAGCACGAGCGGGCCCTGCACAATGCGGTGGCCGTGCGCCTGGACTCGGCTTTCGTGCTGTACAAGGACCAGTATTTTACGAAGGCTAAGGCGGTGGTGGCGCACCTGGAGCAGCAGTACCCGAAGAGCGACCTCAGCGACCGGGTAGCCTATCTAAAGCTACTGCTGGCCATCCGAACGCAGCCGCCGGGGGCCGTGCGCGGCGCGGTGGCGCAGTTTGCCACCAATTATCCCGACAGCCCGCTCGTGCCGCAGGTGCAGGCGCTGGCCAGCTCGTTCCAGCGGGCTGAGGCCGGGCAGCTGGCCGGGGCACTGGCCTCAACTGATAAGCCAGTGATTTCGCAGTTCCGGCCGGGCGAGGTGGAGAACCGCGTGCGCCTCTTGGCCGAGGAGGACGGGCCGCTCGCGCCGGCCCCTACCCCCCCGCCGCCGGCTGGGGTGCCGGTGCCCGCTAGTGTGCTGGTGCCCGCCGCCAACCCGGTTGCCGCGCCCGCCGCCGCGCCCATCACTACCCCCGCGGTAGCCACCGCCGCCGCGCCCGCAGTAGCTGCCGCACCCCAGCGGGGCCCAAACGGCAGAAAGCTGACGGCCAGGGAACAACGGGCGGCAGCGGCGAAGCTAGCTGCTGCTACCCCCGCCACCAACGGGCAGCCTGCTTCGGCTACTGCGGCCCCTACCCCCCCGCCGGCTCGCGACTCGGCGGCCACGGCTGCGGCTGCCACTTTAGCGGCTGGGGCAGCGACCTCGGCCCCGCCCGCTAAGGTGGCAGCCGCGCCCGCTACCCCAGCCGCGCCGACTGTGGCTTACACTACCGAGCTAAACGCGCCGCACGTTGTGGTGCTGATTTACCCGAAGGGCACGGCCCCTACCCCCAACCTGGCGGCGCAGCTAACAACCTACAACGGCAAGTTTTTTCGGGCTAATAACCTGGCCGTGCAACCGGCGCTGGCGTTGGGAGCCAACCAGGAAATGGTGGTGGTGAAAGCCCTGGCGGGAGCCAAAACGGCGCAGAGCTACGCTACTAAACTGCGCGGGCCGCAGTCGCCGCTGGCGCGCCTGCGCGGGCAGGGCTACCAGACCGTTATCATCAGCGTGACTAACCTGGCGCTGCTGCAGGCGGCGGGCGGCGACCTAGCTGGTTACCAGCAATTTTACCAAAAGGTTTACCCTTAAGGAAATTTGGTATGTAGCGGTGCGGGGCTGGCCCCCGCTCGTTGTTGAACAAACCCAGCCCGCGAATTCAGGACAGGAATTCAATCCAAGCCCAGAACCCGAATCGTTCAGCGACGGGCGGCGGCCAGCCCCGCATCCAACTTCATTCCCAATTTAACCCATCATGCCCAAGCCTGCTACTTCTACGCCGTCTCGCCGCCCTACCCCCCCTGTGCGCCGGGGACCGCAGCCGGCGCACAAGGGGCGGTTTCAGGCGTTCACGCGCACGCTATGGGGACTGTTTTGGGTGGGGCTGCTGGGGGCGGGGCTCTACGTGGCGGCGGTGAGCGTCAACTTCCTGAACCTGTTCGGGCGAATGCCGAACCTGAAGACCCTGGAGAACCCCAAGAGTGAGCTGGCCTCGGAGGTGTACTCGGCCGATGGGGTACTGCTGGGTAAATATTTCCGCGAAAACCGCACGCCGGTAGACTACAAAGACCTGCCGCAGAACGTGATTGATGCGCTGATTGCGACCGAGGACGTGCGGTTTGAAGAGCACTCGGGCATCGATTTTAAGAGCATTATGCGCGTGGTGGGCGGACTGGGCCGGGCCGGGGGCGGCTCCACACTCACGCAGCAGGTGGCGAAGGTGCTGTTTCGGACCCGCGAGGACCTGAATGACGGCAGCCTCAACGGGCCGGGCAAGCTGGGGCTGCTCATCACCAAAACCAAGGAGTGGCTGCTCGCCATCAGGCTGGAGCGCAACTATACGAAGCGCGAAATCCTGCGCATGTACCTCAATACGGTGGACTACGGCTCCAATGCGTTCGGCATCAACACGGCGGCCAAGACATTTTTCAACAAAAGCCCCAAGCAGCTCACTACCCCCGAGGCGGCCACGCTGGTGGGCATCGTGAACGCGCCCTCGCGCTTCAGCCCGGCCCTGCACCCGGCCCGCTCGAAGCGGCGGCGCAACTGGGTGCTGCAGCAAATGGTGAAGGCCAACTACCTGCCCGCCGACGATATGCGGCGCGATACGGCCAAGGCCATCGTGCTGCACTACAGCGTGGAAAGCGCCGTGCAGGGCCTGGCCCCGTACTTCCGCACCGAGGTGGCCAAATACCTGCAAGCCTGGGCCCGCGACACTGACCACGACCTCTATGCCGACGGGCTGAAGATTTATACGACCCTCGACTCCCGGATGCAGACCTACGCCGAAAAGGCGGTGGCCGAGCACCTGGCGTTGCAGCAAAAGTGGTTTTCGGCGCAGTGGAAGGGGCAGCTGCCCTGGCGCGACGAGAACGGGCGCGTTATCCCAAACTTTCTGGAGAACGCCATGCGCCGCACCCAGCGCTACCGCTCGCTGATGGAGCGCTACGAGGGCAACAAGGACTCGGTGCGTTACTACCTGAACCACAAGTATCCAATGTCGGTGTTTTCGTGGCAGGGCGAGCAGGAGCTAACTATGTCGCCGATGGACTCGCTGGCTTACTACAAGCGGTATCTGCGGGCGGGCTTCCTGGCCGTGAATCCGCTCAATGGCTACGTGAAAGCCTGGGTAGGCGGGCCAAATTACAAGTACTTCAAGTTTGACCACGTGCGGCAGGGTAAGCGGCAGCCGGGCTCCACGTTCAAGCCCATCGTGTACACGGCGGCCATTGACCAAGGCTATTCGCCGTGCTTCCCGCGGCCCGATGTGGCCACGACTTTTCCGGGGGCGGCGGGCCGGCCGCCCTACACACCCAAGAATTTTGAGGGCTCATACTCGGGGCGCACCTTCACGCTGCGGCAGGCGCTGGCGCGGTCCATGAACTCCATCACGGCGTGGCTGGTGCTCAAGCTGGGGCCCGAAACGGTGGTGGCTTACGCTAAACGGCTCGGCATCACCTCGCCGATTGACGCGGTGCCGGCCGTGGGCTTCGGGGCTTCCGATTGCAGCATTTTTGAGCTGGTGGGGGCCTACGGCACGTTCGTCAACAAGGGCGTGTGGACCAGCCCCATCCTGGTGACGCGCATCGAGGACAAGAATGGCAACGAGCTGCGCCGCTTCGTGGCTCAAACCCGCGAGGCGCTGAGCGAGGAAACTGCCTACGTGATGACCAACATGCTGCAAGCCAGCACCACCGAGCCGGGCGGCACCAGCACCATCCTGCACACGGGCTTCAAGTTTAAGACCACCATCGGGGCCAAAACCGGTACTACGTCCAACTACTCCGATGCCTGGTTTATGGGCATCACGCCTAACCTGGTGTGCGGCATGTGGGTAGGCGGCGAGGACCGCAGCATCCACTTCCGCACCGGCGCTTACGGGCAGGGCGCGCGCCTGGCCCTACCCCTCTACGGCATCTTTATGCAGAAAGTGTACGCCGATAAGTCGCTGGATATTGATACGGGGCCCTTCCCGCTGCCGAGCACGCCGCTGACCATTGAGCTGGATTGCTCGAAATACTACGGTGCGGGGCAGCAGGATACGATTCCGAACGACCAGAAACTCAATCAACCCAAGCTGGACGTACTGGATGATAAGGACATCTAGACCGCAGATTCAAACGGATTTAACGGATTTTGTGGATAAGCCGCTGGCGCGGCTGGTTACGCGGCCGGCTGGGGGGTAGGGCGTTTGGAATTGGGGGCGAGCTGGTTTGGAGTGAACGCTACCCAACTGACCTTTTTGGGAAGCTGACTGGGGTCGGAGGGCAGTTGAGTGCCTAAAAAGCGAACCCGAGTGACCTTTTCAGGAAGCCAGGCTCTCTTTCTGGGCACTCGGGTTCCCTTTTTAGGAACTCGAGTGCCTAAAAAGCGAACCCGAGTGGGGTCCGACCCTAGTTAAGCGCCTAAAAAGGGGAGTCAGCTCCTCTTTTTGCTAAACTTACCATCACCGAACAAATACCACGCTCTTCCGCGTTTAACACACTCGGCCCTACCCCCCCACGCTGGCCGCGTAGCCAGCCGCGTCAGCGGCGCATCCGTGAAATCCGTTAACTCAGTTTGAATCTGCGATATGGCAGCCAGCGCCGACTTACAAGAACAAATAAACCGCCTACCCCACCAGCCCGGCGTGTACCGCTACTTCGACGACGAAGGCATCATCTACGTGGGCAAGGCCGTGGACCTGCGTAAGCGGGTGAGCAGCTACTTCACCAAGCAGGACCACAATAAGAAAACCCAGCAACTGGTGCGCAACATCAAGCGCATCGAATTTACCATCGTCGACTCGGAGTCAGATGCGTTTTTGCTGGAGAATAACCTCATCAAGCAGTACCAGCCCAAGTACAATATTCTGCTGAAGGATGGCAAGACCTACCCCTACCTGCTGCTGACGGGCGAGCGGTTTCCGCGCCTTATCCCGACCCGCAACAAGCAGCCCGGCCAGGGCCAGTATTTCGGCCCCTACGCCAACCAAGGCGCGCTCAACGTGCTGGTGGAGCTGCTGCGCGCCCTCTACCCCCTGCGCACCTGCACGTATAACCTGAGCGCCGAAAACGTGGAGGCCGGCAAGTTTAAGGTGTGCCTGGAATACCACATCGGCAACTGCAAGGCACCGTGCGTGGGGCAGGAAGACGAGGCAACTTACGGCCAGTACATCCAGCAAATCCGGCAGGTACTGGGCGGCGATTTGCGGTTGCCCAAGCAGTATTTCCGCGAGCGGATGACGGCCGCCGCGCAGGAGATGCAGTACGAGCTGGCTCATCAGTTCAAGCAAAAGCTGGACAAGCTGGACGAGTTTCAGGCTAAAAGCACCATCGTGAGCGCCACGCTTACCAATATTGACGTGTTTAGCATCGCTTCCAATGAGAAGTCGGCGTTCGTCAATTATTTCAAGGTGATGAACGGGAGCATCATTCTGACCCAAAACCTGGAACTGACCAAGAAGCTGGACGAGACGGATGGCGAGATTCTGGCCCCGCTCATCATGCAGTTGCGCCAGGAATACGAGAGTGAGGCGCGGGAAATCCTCACCAACGTGCCCGTAGACGACCTACCTCTCCCCGGCGTGAGCGTGGCCCAGCCGCAGATTGGCGACAAGCGCAAGCTCTTAGAGCTGAGCATCAAAAACGTGCTCTACGCCCGCAAGGAGAAGGAGAGCATGAACGAGAAGAGCAAGGACATAAACGAGGTGCGCATTATGGAGCAAATCAAGAAGGACCTGCGCCTGACCGAATTGCCCAAGCACATCGAATGCTTCGACAACTCGAACTTTCAGGGCGATGTGCCGGTGGCGGCGATGGTGTGCTTTCGCAACGCCCGGCCCAGCAAGAAGGACTACCGGCACTACCACATCAAAACGGTTATCGGCCCCAACGACTTCGACAGCATGTACGAGGTGGTGCACCGCCGCTACCGCCGCCTCACCGACGAGGGCGCGAGCCTACCCCAGCTCGTGATAGTGGACGGCGGCAAGGGCCAGCTCAGTATGGCTGTGAAAGCGATAAAAGACCTGAACTTGTGGGGCCAGCTGGCCGTCATCGGCATTGCCAAGCGCCTCGAGGAAATCTACGTCCCCAACGACCCCCTACCCCTCTATATTGACAAGAAGAGCGAGAGCCTGCGCCTCTTCCAGCGGATGCGCGACGAGGTGCACCGCTTCGGCATCACCTTCCACCGCGACCGCCGCGACGCGGCTACCCTCAAAACTGAGCTAACCGACGTGAAAGGCCTAGGCCCCGTCACCGCCGATAAGCTCCTGAGCAAGTTCAAGTCGGTGAAAAAAATTCGCGAGCTAACCGAGGCGCAGCTGGTAGCCGAGGTAGGCAAAGCCAAGGCGAAAGTGCTACTTACCCACTTCGACCAGCAAGAGGAAGCTAACAGCTCCGCGCCGCTGGCGCAAAGTGCCAACAATGATAAGGTAGTAAGCTAAAGCTTACCTTACATTATGCAGAAACGAAAAAGGTCCGCGCTGCAAGCGCGGACCTTTTATCTGTCTAATCAGTCAAATCTGTTTGAATCTGCGGTCTAGAAAGACCACAAGCTGTACTCGTACTCCACCAAATCTGCTGCCGTCTGCTGGGCGGCCAGCAGGCCCTCACGCTCGCTGCCGTACTGCGAGGCCAAGTCATCACCCGCAGGATTCGATACTTTGGTAATGTAAGAGTTGAACAGCCACAGCTCAAATGCATCAGCTAAGTTCTTATGTTGCGCGTCGTTCTGTGAATTAAACCAGATGGCCATTTGCGGATTGTTGCGAAATACCTTCACCAAGTCCGAGTACTTGAACGTGGCAATGTTCTTCTCCAGACCCGACGTGTTGCTGGTCAGCGTAGAAGGTAACTTCAGCGACACTGTTTTAATCTGGTGATACATGCGCGAGCGCTTCTTGTCAAATATCATCTCCTCCGTCAGCTCCATCTGGTAGATGTCCTTGGGGCGATACTCGGCCGTAGTGGCGGGCGGCGGGGGCGGCGGGGCAGCAGCCACCGTGGGCACGGTGGTGTAGATGGTTTTACCCCGGCGGTCTTTCATAATGCGGCCGCTTGCGTCCTTTTTAGGTACCCGCCGGGTAGCAGCCGGAGCGGAGGCCACCGGAGCACCCCAGCCATCGTTGGCCGCAGCAGCTTGCTTAGGGGCTTTGGGCGCGCCCGGAGCGTTACCCCAGTCGCCCCCATCCGCGTCAGGGCTGATGGGGGCTTCAATGGCGTAAGACATATTCCCCAGCATCTCCTTGGAGGAGAAGGTTGAGGTAACGGAGTCGTTCTTATAGGCTTGCAACTCACCGCGCTTTACAGCATCAATGATAACCCGGCTGATTTCGTGGCCGTCCGAGAACATTGGGCGGTTCTGCTTTTCACGTAGGTCAATGGCGCGCCAAATGGTTTTGCGAAACATCTGGTCGGAAACCGGAATCGCCCGGATGGCCCCCGTCGTTGCCGTCGAGGTAGCCTGCTCCTGCGCCCGGCCCGCCAGCGCGGCCAGCAGGGCCACGGCGGTAAGGGGCAGTGCTTTGAAATAGCGGGTCATAATAGATTTTATTAAAGCTAACGGATTATTAATTACCTTATTGTACCGACACGGTAAACGAGCGAGTCATGTTCACGTCCTCCACCTTGCCCTGGAAGTTCTGGCGCTGCACGCCCTTTACTTCTACAAACAGGCGGTCGTCGGGGCGCGCCACGTTGGCCATCGAGCTGATGTCACCCTGCGGGCCGTTGATAGTCTGTGTTGTCTGCACTGGCCGCTTGCCGCGGGCCAGCGTTACCTCAAAACGCGACACGCGGAAACGGGCGTCATCAGGCAGAAAGGTAGCAAAACCGGCATCCGGAATGGCGCGCATAGTAATGGTGCGCAACTGACCGGCCGCCACGCCCTTCTTATCCTCCCCATTAGTACCACCTACGAAGCACTGAATAGTTGGTAGCGGAATGGGCCGTACTTTGAAGGTCTGCGAGCCGATAGCGTTGCCGCTGCTACTCACGTTCAGGGTTACCTCACGGGCGTTAGGCACAATGGTTACCTCCCCCTTCTGGCCGGGAATGAACGAGGCCCCCGAGCCGCCGAAGCTGGGCTGGTACTGCGCGCCGAGGGCCGGCACCTGCACGCTCAGCTTGTTACCGCACTGGTAGTACAGCGCCTGCACCGAAGCTGACTGAATCTGCATGACCGGCTTGGTCACGGTGTAGTCAATTTTCTTAGTAAATGTTGTATCGTGGCCATTCTGGTTAATACGAATTGTACCAGTCCATGAAGCCTTGGCATTACCTGAAGCGTCAAAACTGCCCGGCCGGGCTGTGAATTCTACCTTACCGTGGCCGTCGGGGCCTATCAGCAACGGCGAGCCGTTATAGGTCATGGCCTGCTTAAGACCAGTAGCGGCGGCAGTCAGGAATAAGTCTGCTTTGTACTTGGTGCCGGCAGCTACTGTGTTCGACTCAGCCGAGGCGAAAGCGCCCAGTTTATCAAATACGATGACTTTAGCGCCTACCTTCTCGGCTTGCTTTTGTAGCGCGTCGGCCTGGTATTTTAGTACTTCGGTTTCCTTCTGGCTAAGAACAGCCAGAGCGGCTACCACAGGCGTGTTCTCGAAGTTTAACTCCGCGAAATTCTTATGCTTTTGCTCCGAGTCAGGTGAGATACGGGTATCATTCTTCGCGTCGAGAGCCAATGGTTGCGCATCAGGCACGAACTGCTTAATGTAATCCGCATACCCATTCAACTGCTGTTGTAGGGGGTAGGCTAAGCCGTTCTGCTTACCGCCAAGCATAGTAATAGCCACCTTATCCTCAGCGCTCATATTCTTATAGTCGTTCTTACCCTTGGCGTTCTCGGTAGCTGTAATAAGCTTGTCCCGAACCTGACTCAGATAATCAACTACCTTCTTGGTTTCGGCCCGAATCTCCTCACTTTTTTTGAGCACAGCTAAGTCTGCCGGCACATTGTGATTCTTTTGTACGGCCGCCTGAATACCCTTTACCGTGTTATCAGCAGTAAGGTCAGTCTTAGCGTTAACGTCGGTAAGACTGTCGTCAATAAACTTAAATTTCAGCAGAATCGCTGAGTTAACCTGGAGCGCCAGCAGAGCGGTCAGCACGAGATACATCATGCCAATCATCTTCTGCCGCGGCGTTTCATTAGCTGCTGCCATCGATAGTTATTCTAAATAATAAGAGGAATAGAGAGAATAGCCGTTCGGGGCCTAGCTAGCACTGCCAGCGCGCATGGCATTCAGCATGTTGCCGTACACCCGGTTGAGCGACGTAAGGTTACCGGTGAGGTCGGATACCTGGCCTTGTAGACTTTCGGTATCTTTGCCAGTCTGCACCATGTTCTCCATCGCCTTGGCCATCATGCCCGAAAACTGATTCATGGACTTGAGGTGGGTATTAGCGTCTTGCAACTCCATCTCGTACACCGCATTCAGCGCGCCGAGGTTCTTAGTCACGGTCTGCACCTGCATGTGGTACTCCTTGGCATCGTTGGTAGCACCCGATAGCGACGTAACCGCCTCTACCGTGTTAGAATAAGCTTTGTTAATGCCGTCGAGCGAGTTGGCAGCAGCGCGTACTTTCTGGGTATATTCATCAGTCACGTTAGTGGCTTCGCCGAGCTGGCTAAGTTGCGCGGTAGTGGCGCTGAGCCGGTTCAGCCCTTGGCCCAGGTTGGTGAGGGCTTCGGGAGTTACGTTGGCATTCTTCAGCATGTCGTCCAGCTTGCCGGTTAGGCCATTGGGAGCCGGAGTCTTGTCGCGGAAGCGATTATCGTTGGTCGAGGGGTCGTAGCCCTCGCTCAACTCAGGATATACTAATGCCCAATCGTGGTCCGTTGCGTGGGGCTGAAAAGCGCTGAGAAAAAAGATAACAGCTTCCGTACCCAAGCCGACCATTAGCATAGTGTCCGCACCTTTCCAGTGCAGAATCTTGAATAGAGCACCGATGATAACAACTGCTGCGCCAATGCCATATACTTTCGGCATTACGTCGTCATAGAGAAAATTTTTCTTGCGAGCCATAATTGAATTAAGCTAACTAGCTAATGTTAAAAAAGTTAAGAGAAAGAAAAAGGATGAATTGGACTACGAGGGAAAGTTAATTTAGCCGGCGGTTGGTGCCCATACCGATTTGAATCATGGAGCACCGGAAGCCGATATAAGAGCGGGCCGAATCCTGATATTCAAAATTGCGGGTACCGGTTTCGAGGTAATACTGGATGTCTTTCCACGAGCCGCCGCGCACTACTTTGCGGGGTTCGTTATCGTCGGAGTTGGTCGGGTTCAAATCCCATACCACCGGCACGGAAGCTTCCATGTAAGCATCGTCGCACCATTCACTAACGTTACCGGCCATGTCATACAGGCCGAAGTCGTTGGGAAAATACGAGCCCACTTCCGAAGTATAAGCGTAGCCATCGGCGGCGTAGTCGCCCCGGCCCGGCTTGAAATTAGCCAGCATGCAGCCTCTGGTGTTGCGCACATAGGGGCCACCCCAAGGGAAGGTAGCACCTTCGCGACCACCGCGGGCGGCGTACTCCCACTCGGCTTCGGAGGGCAGGCGAAAGTTGGGGTAGGGCGCTTCGCCTAGCTCCTCGTTGGTGCTGTTCTTGAGTTTGGTGCGCCAGTTACAGAAGTAGCGCGCCGCGAACCAGTCCACGCCCACCACCGGGTAGTCGTCGAAAGCCGGGTGCGAGTAGTAATATTCCAGCAGGGGGTCGCCCATGTGGTAGGTAAAGTCACGCACCCACACGGTAGTATCGGGGTACAACTCGGTTTTAATATAATCTTCACCGAGCGCCTCTACCGAATCCTGCATAATGGCGTTGACGAATTGCCGATACTCATTGTTCGTAATCTCGGTTTCGTCCATATAGAAGCCGGCAATAGTTACCTGCTTATTCATGTTCACCATCGAGGCCGAAATGTCTTGGTCGGTCTGGCCCATGTGGAAGGTTCCGCCGGGACAGGGCACCATTCCAAAGGGCACGTCCTGCGGATTAAAGATGGGCCGGTCATCGGTACCTACTAGGTCGCCCTGGAAGTTTTTCGTAAAACAGCCACCCAGAAGTACCCCTGATAACGCTAATAGGGGTAATACCAGAAATTTTTTCATAATAGAGAGAAAGAACTAATTTATAAGACGGTAGAAAATCGGGCAAATTGAGTAAGTACTGGCAAATCTACGGTGAACCAAGTAGCTGCACAACACGGTGCTGATGTCCAAACAGGGTTATTTGCTGAACAGCTGAAAAAACATGTTGAACAACCCTAAAAATCCGGTAGAAATCCTATTTGTTAGGACTTTAGAACGCAATTAATTTCAATGTATTTCGTTTGAAGGTCTTGAATCCCGGACTAATAGCTGTAGCGTGGCGTGCGAATGGTCGGGCGTGTCAGTGTCATCGCCTTGGGCAGGCGCAGTGAAAACAGAATTTCGTGGGAGCTAAAGGCGCGGGCATCCTGGTTGAAGGCAATGAAGTCGAAAGCATACCCGATGCGGTAGCGATTGTCCGCACCAAAGTTGTAACTGACAAGGCCAGATACTGACTCATCGTAGCGGTAATTGAGGCCCGCAGAAAATTGGTCGTTCAGCGTTGCTCGCACACCCGCATCAAACGAGTAATTGTGTTGATTATCGTACTTGCTTGTGGTGCCGTAGCTACCTGGTAATACGGCTTTTACCAGCACCATTGGCGTGACTGTAACGTTAGAGGAAGCCTCGATATTGTAGCCCATGCTTAAGTATGCGTGATTTTCCCCGAGGTATTGACTGGCGATACCTTGCGTAGTACCTGCTCTAGGGGCAAACGTGTACTCCGACTGAAACAGGTTATTCACGCTCAGGCCAGCGTAAAACTTAGGGGCTTCGTACCAGATACCGGCACCGGCGTCAAACTTATGGTCGGAAGAATTAGCAGGTATGTTAATATCATCGGGGCTGATAGCGCGGTAAGTACCCTTGCCGATGTAGGTATAGGTACCCTGCACCCCAATGCCCAGCAGACCACTGCCCAGCTTGATGTGCTGCGAGTAAGAAAGTGCTGCGTTCGTCATTTTCGTCACACCGGCCTGGTCATAGTACACTACCAGGCCTACCCCCCCGTGCAGGGGTAGTATGGGCACTGAGGCCGACACCATACCCGTGCGCGGCGAGCCGTTGTCATCGCCTAAGGAGTTACCTAGATTTAGATACTGGTAGCGACCAATCACTGTAATCTCCGTTTGGCCCTTGATGCCGGCGTATGCCGGGTTCAGGTACATACCGTTGAGGCCGTAGTGGGTAAACTGCGGCTGCTGCTGCGCCAAAACGGGCGCGGTGGCGGCAGCCAGCAGCAGCGCGGCAAGTAACAATCCTTTCATGGGAACTGCGAAGAAAGGGGCTGGAAAAGAGGATAGAGAACGATAAATAGGCAAAACAACCTACCTCCAAATGTAGCGACGAATCACTCGTCGCGCCAGCCGGCCAGCAGCAGAACTCCTTAAGCCCCCTTTTTAGTTGCCCGCCGGGCTGCTAAAGTCGATTAAGCTGCTGGGCTCAGGCATTGTGCTTACGAATGTAAGCCTCGATAGCGCCGGCCATCGAGGGCGCATTAGGCATAGGAGCTTCAATGTCAAGGACTAAGCTAGCATCGCGGACGGCCTTTGCGGTGGTAGGGCCGAAAGCGGCAATGCGGGTGCTATCCTGCGTAAAATCGGGAAAATTAACGAATAGCGAACTGATGCCCGAAGGGCTGAAAAAAGCCAGGCAGTCGTACTTAACTTCCGCCAGGTCAGATAAATCACTAGCTACGGTGCGGTAGATAACCGCTTCTGTAAACTTCAGGTTGTTAGCCCGCATAAACTCGGGCAGGTCGTCCTTGCGAATGTCGGAGCAGGGGTAGAGAAACTTTTCGCCCTTGTGCTTCTTAATCACGTCGAATAGGTCGGCGGCCGTGCGCTGACCCACGAAGAGCTTGCGCTTGCGCAGCACGATGTACTTCTGGAGATAGTTAGCCGTTTGTTCCGAAATACAGAAGTACTTCATCTCAGCCGGCATTTCTAGCTTGGCTTCCTGGCAGATGCGAAAGAAGTGGTCCACGGCGTTGCGGCTAGTAAAAATCACGGCCGTATGCTCCAGGATGTTCACTTTCTCCTTCCGAAACTCCTTGTAGGGAACTCCCTGCACGTCAATAAACTCCCGGAAATCTACGCGAATCCCATATTTTTCAGCTAGCGAAGAATAAGGAGACGTATCGTTGGTGGGCTGGGGCTGGGTAACCAGAATACTGCGGATAGGCTGGGCGTGTCGGTCCAGACCCGACTGTACTGCGCTCTCGGCCATAGAAAAAAGAAAAGGGTAACGCTAGAACTATATGAAAGGAGAATACTCTGCCTAGAAGGTCATGCGGCGCTCAAGCAGGATAGGTAAACACGATGAGCTTCAATAAAACAGCCAGTGGCAGTACTTCGGTAGCACAAAGGTAAGCGAACAAGTGAAGATTAAGCAGGGATGCCCGCTGGTGCAAAGTTCGCGCCACCCGCAGTACGGTAGCCGTGAGCAGCAGCAGCACGCAAGCATTGGCCACGCCAACAATGCCGGGCCACCGCGCGTTCAGCCCCAGGTAGAACAATGACACTAGGGGTAGCAGCAGGCCCAACAGCAGCGTGGTACGCAAGAACTCGCGGTAGTGAATATTGACTAGTAGCCGCAGGTCGAAGATGTAGCTCAGCAGCTCAACCAGCAGATATTTACCCACTATAAAGCTCACAACCAACCCTGTGTAGAGCGAGACGCGCGCCACGATAGCCGACTCGGGTACCTTCAGCACGCGCTGGAGCAAGGGGAGGCTGCTCAGGTCGGTGTGCAGGGCCGTGAGTAACAGGGCCAGCGACAGCGAAAACAGCCCGACCAGCGTGAGGTTGAGCCAGGTGAAGGCCGGGCGGGCCAGAAAAGCCTGCGGCTCGGCGGAACTGCCAAATAGCTCATCTACTTGCAGAATGCGCGCAAGACCCACTGGATAAGTAGCCCGCACCACACCGTAGAGCAGCCCCAGCACCAGCAGCAACACTAGCAACACGTTATCGCTTTGCCGGGTGGGTACGCGCAGCGTAAGGGGGCTGGCTAGGGCGGGCGCAGCCGCGGTGGCGGCAGCGCCAGGCGTGGGCATTTCCACCTCTGTGCTGAAGGAAGTAAGCACCGGGTAGCCTTCGGGCTGCCACACGGCCAGCAGGTGCGGCAGCCCCGGCCGCGCGGCCGGGGCTACAGCAGCTAGGTCTACAGTATAGTGCCCAGCACTAGGAGCCGTAAAAATGAGCTGGTTATCCAGAAAAAGGCTCAGGCCGGGAGCTGCGCTAAAAGAGAGCCGAAAGGGTTGCCGGGGCAGTAGCCGCACCCACTGGTAGTAGGTGTGGGCAAGGGCGTGGTAGCCCGGTAGGTAGAGGATAAGGCGGTTGCCGGCCACATCGTGCAGTAGCCAGTTGTCGGGAGCCAGGCCGGAGGTGGGGGCGGGGGGTAGGGGGCGATATTCGCCGGCGCGCGCCAGCGACGCGCCCCCTACTCCCCATAGCAGCCAGCCAGCGGCTAGCAGCCGGCCGAGGTGGCGGAGCAAGAGTTGGCCCAGGGTCACGGCAGCAGGGGCATTGGGGTCAGGACGGAGAAGCGACTTGCCGCCGGGCAGCCCGACTCTGATACACGCCCAAAAACACGCTCAGTAGCACCGAAAAAGCTATCAGGATACCAATCAGCAGCAAATTACCTAATGAATAGAAGTTGATTACTCCTAGAATAACCACTACGTTGAGCAATCCCAGCAGCAGCACGGTGCTGATTTGGGAGAAACCCATCGCCATGATGCGATGGTGGACGTGGTTTTTATCGGGCATGAAGGGCGAACGGCCCACGGCCATGCGCAGCGTGAAAACGCGCAGCGTGTCGAAGAGCGGGACGAAGAGCACGCCCAGCGTCACGGCCGGGGCCGCGCTGCCAAACGGCTGCCCCGTGCGGCTACCCAGCTCGATAAACTGAATGGCCAGGATGGACACGATGAACCCGCACACCAACGAGCCGGTATCACCCATGAAAATGCTGGCCCGGTGGAAGTTGTAGCGCAAAAAGCCCAGCACGCCGCCAATCAAGCACACAGCCACGAAGGCATAGTTGCTGAACGCCGGGCCGCCGTAGCGGTAGAAATAATAGCCGAACGTGCCGCTGATAATGAGCACGATGGAGCCCGCCAGCCCGTCGAGCCCGTCGATGAGGTTAATGGCATTGGTAATGCCCACAATCATGACGAAGGTGAAGCCATAGCTGAAGCCCATCGATAACTCGTAAATACCCAGAATACCCTGAAAGCTGGTGATGCGCACGTCGGCCATTATCATCACGACGCCGGTAGCCAGCAACTGGCCCACGAATTTTTTGGCCACCGAGATGGTCACCAAGTCGTCCTTCAGCCCCACGAAAAAGAGAATGATGCAGCCGGCCAGCAACTCCTTGACCCCGTTGCTGAGCGGAGCAAAAATGGTGAGTGCCGACATGAAGCCCGCGAAAATCGCTACCCCGCCCAGGCGCGGCGTCAGCGACTGGTGCACGGTGCGGCCGTTGGGCGTGTCGAGCAGGTTTTTGAGGTGGGCAATGTAGACGATGGACGGCACCGCGAACATGGCCACCAGCAGCGCCCACAGGCCTGCTAATCCTAGATAAATACTAAAGTGGTTCATGAAGCAGACGGGGCGGCCCAGGCCAGTTAAGTGAACTCCGACGCGGGGATAAGCTAGCCGTGCAACACCCCCGGCCGGCCCGCCAGCAGGGCAAGGGGACGGCAATTGGCTGGCACGATAGAATCGGGGACGAATATAAATTTTTTATCAAAAATCCGGTCTTGCTGGTAATAGCTCACCCAGTATTGGTTGGTGAGGTGAAATACGGCGGGGTCAATTAATTCAACCTGCGTGGCCGAGTGCGGCGCTACGGCCTCAAAATGGTAGCGCAGGGTAGAGGTGCGCACGGCCTCGCCCGCGGGCTGCGTCCCGTAGCCTTCGGCGCTAATGAGTACGTTGGTCAAGCCAAAGTCATTGTTGTTGAGCAAGTAGACCGTCCAAACTGACATGTCGGCCGTGCCGAGCGTTACCGCCTCGTCGGGCACGACGGCGATGGAAACGCCTTCTACCGGGTCAAAAGGAATGTCTTGCTTCATAGCCTAGAGAACGTAATGAAAGGGAAATCAGATTGCGGCAGACCCTAAATTAAACCGCCAGCCGCGCGTCGAACTGACGTAGAAATTCGGTCAGTAATCGTTCCTGCACTTCTTCCACGGGTACGGCCCGGCCCAGCTCAGCCTGCAAGGAAGTTACGGCCTTATCGGTGATACCGCAGGGCACAATGTGGCCAAAGTAGCTAAGGTCGGTGTTCACGTTGAGGGCCAGGCCGTGGAGCGTGACCCAGCGGCTGCACCGCACGCCCATCGCGCAGATTTTGCGGGGCGCGGGCGCGCCCTCTTCCCAATCCAGCCACACACCAGTGAGGCCCGCAATGCGGCCCGCCCGCAGCCCGTAGGTCATCAGGGTTTGAATAACGGCCTCCTCCAGCGCCCGCAGGTACCAGTGAATGTCGGGCCGGAAGTTCTCTAAGTCGAGCAGAGGGTAGGCCACCAGTTGGCCGGGGCCGTGGAAAGTGATGTCGCCCCCGCGGTTGATGCGGTGAAACGTGGCCCCGTGCGCCGCCAGGCCCACCTCATCGAGCAATAAATGCTCGGGCTTACCACTTTTGCCCAGTGTGTAGGTGGGCGGATGCTGGCAGAAGAGCAGGTGGTTAGGCGTGGGCTGGGGGGGTAGGCCAGCAGCCTCAGACGTGCGGTTGTGGGCTTTGATGACCAGTGTATCGGCGAGTAACTGCTCTTGTAGCTCCCAGGTGGGCACGTAGGGCACCAGCCCCAGGCGTTGCACCTGCACCACCCGCTGGGCGGCAATGGCCGCCACGGGCGCAGCCCCGGCCGCCGGGGCCACTACGGGCGCGCTGCAAGCCGAGTATAAGTCCATAAAATAATAAGCTGAAACCCGCGAGCCACCCGGCCCAGCGGTTCAGCAAAGTTACTTCGCTGTTTAGGCTTTAGCTTGCGAACCGGGCGGGCGGCAGGAAGCGCGCCAAGCCTACCCCTTGTTTTTCAACTCATTACCCCCTTTCTCATGGCCACCGACGCGCACGCCCTGGGCCAGGCTGGCGAGGCTGCCGCCGCCGCTTATTACCGGCAAGCGGGCTACGAAGTGCTGGCCCAGGGCTACCGCCACGGCCGCGCCGAAGTAGACCTGGTGCTGCGCCAGGGTACGGCGCTGCTGGTTTTCGCGGAAGTCAAAACGCGCTCCGGCAGCCAGTTCGGGCCGCCCGAAACTTTCGTTTCAGCCCGCAAAAAAGAGCTTTTTCGCCTCGCTGCCACTCACTTACAAGAAGAGTTGGACTGGCGCGGCGACATCCGCTTCGACATCGTGGCCCTTACCCAACTCAGCAGCGGCTTTCGGGTCGAGGTTTTTGAGGATGCGTTTTATTGAGGCGTGGGCGAGACGGGTGGCGGGGTGGCCACCGGGGCCGGTGGGTGGTAGCCGGGGCGGCGGTCCTGGGGCTTACGAATAGGCGCGCGCGGGAGGCTTTTGCCGTGGTTGCCGGGGCGGCGGGCATCCTTGGTAACGGTGGCCGCGTCGGGGTCGGCCCCGCCGCGGGTGTCGAAGTTTTTCTCCTTATCGAAGATGACCGAGCCACCGCGGCTGTATTCGCGAATGAGTTCGGGCTCCTCCACCTCGGGGTCGTAGCCGCTCTCGCCGTACTGGAACACGTAGTGCGGGTACTTCTTGTAGTCGCCGAAGTTGGTCCACTCCCCTACCCGGTGGCCGTTCTCAAAGTGGCCGGTCCAGAGGCGGCGGCCGTCGTTGCGAAACATCGCGTAATCACCTTCCAGCTTACCATTTACGTAGGGCACCACTTCTTTAAGCATGGTCTGGCCGGCGTCGTAGTAACTGATGTTAGCATCGCGCGGGAAACCCAGCTCGTAGTGGGTTTTAGTCAGCAGCACACCTTTTTTGTCAAATTTCTCCCAGCGCAGGTGGCGGGTACCGTTGGCGAAGTAGCCGGTTTCGAGCACTTGGTTGTTCTGCATTTTCTTATAAGTGCCGTGCAGCACTTTGTCGGTGGCGGGGTCCAGGTCGCCCACGGCCTTGAAAATCTTGTGTTTCTTAGGGCTGAAGTAGTACACGGCCGGCGCCATCGGGTTGGGCTGCTTGAAAGTCTTGAGGTAGTAAAAAATCTCCAGCGTCTGGTTGCGCCCCTTGGGGCCCGATTTCACGACGGCCTTCTTCACCCGCTCGCCCAGAAAGACTTTTTTCTTGACGCGCTTCTTGCGTTGGGCGTTCTTCTCGGCATCCTTAGCGGCACGCTCTTCGGCCTTGGTGAGCACGGCTTTGCGGCCCGCGATGCTCAGCTTGGGCGCGCCCTTGCGGCCGGTGGTCGTGAGCGTGTCGCCAGGGGACACGAAGCCAGCCGCAGCCAGGTCGCCGGACCGCGAATTGAACGACACCGTTTTACGGGTGCAGCCCACGGCCAGCAGCGCCAGCCAACCCACTATCCAGAACCGAGAACGAAGCAAAAGCATGAAATGCGGACAAAATTTTGGTCGCCAGCCCAACGCGAATCTAATAAGTTTTGGTGCCCAAGCAGTAGCGCGAACTTTCCAGTTCGTGCGCGAGTGCCAGCGAGCAAGCAGTACCGCCCGAGCGACCATGCTCGCTACGCTCGCGCACAAATTAGAGAATTTGCGCTACTTCAACGGTGTCGCCCGCCACTAGCAAGCTAACTTGAAAGCCCTGGCCGCCCACGGGCCGGCCGGGGGGTAGGCCCGCGTAGTGCGCGTGGCGGAGCTGGCGGCCATCTACGAGCATAACTACTTCATCGCCAAAAACTTCGGGGGGCTGGCCAGGCCGGAAAATCAGGCCGGTTTCTTCGCTCAGGCCCAGGCCCAGCAGGTGGGGGTAGGCCAGCACGGCGTGCAGCAGGCGCGGGTAGCGTGCGCGCTCGGCAAAGTGCTGGTCGATGAGCAGGCCGGGCAGCACGTCGAGGCCGGGCAGCACGTCGATGCCGCCAGCCAGCAGGCTGCGCCAGCCCCTACCCCCCACCAGCATCTGGGTGCCCAGGGCGGCCGCGCCGGCGCTGGTGCCGGCCAGCACGAAGCCCGCATCGTGCTGGCCGCGCTGGCGCAGCACGGCCAAGAACTCGGTGCCCCGCAGAAAATCGGTGAGGCGCTCCTGGTCGCCGCCCGTCAGCAGCAGCAGGGCGGCGGCGCGCAGGCGGGCCAAAGTAGTGGGGGCATCGGCGGGGTGAGCTTCGTCCACTACCAGGTGGTTTACCTGGCGGCAGCCCAGCGCGCCCAGCTCGGCGGCGTAGGCGGCGTGGGTGCGGGCGGGCTCGTGGGCGGTGGCTGCCGTCAGCACTTCGATGGGGGCCGTGGGGGTAGGCAGCAGCCGGGCCAGCAGCGCCAGCAGCACGGCATCGTGGCCGCCGCCCAGCACCACGATGGTGCCCTGGGGCGGGGCGGCGGCGGGCGGTGGGGGAACAATAGTCAAAACAATGGGCGGAAGCGAATGCAGCCGCGAAGTACGCCAAAAATGCCGGCCGCGTCGCCAACAAGCCAGGTATTCGGGCGTAATTTTGCCCCACTACCCCATACTGCCTAGCGAAACAACTACCTTCAGCAAAAACCATGTAGTGGTTTTTCAGCCCTGCCCATGACCGCGCCCGAGACCTTGGACCATATTACAACGCTGATTCAGGAGGGCGAATTTTTCAAGCTGAAGAAGCTGCTGCGCACGTTCCAGGCCAGCGAGCTGGTGGCGCTGATTGAGAATGAGGAGGAGCGCGAGCAGCTCATTATTTTCCGGCTGCTGCCGCTGGAGCTGGCCACCCAGGTGTTTGAGTACCTCGACCTGGAGGTGCAGCGTCACTTTCTCGAAAACCTGGCCCAGGATAAAATTACCGACATCCTCAACGAGATGTCGCCCGATGACCGCACGGCCCTGCTGGAGTTCCTACCCGCCAACTTCGTGGCCGAGCTGGTGCAGAACCTCTCCGAGCCCGAGCGCCGCGTCACGTTGCAGCTGCTGGGCTACCCCGAGTACTCGGTGGGCCGCCTGATGACGCCCGACTACATCGCCATTCGCGAGAACTGGACCGTGCAGCAGGTGCTCGACTTCGTGCGCCAGCACGGCGGGCAGTCCGAAACCCTGAACATGCTCTACGTAACCGATGCGCGCGGCAAGCTCATCGACGACATTCGCATCCGGGAGTTTTTGCTGGCCGCGCCCACCACGCGGGTCCGCGACATTATGGACCACCGCTTTGTGCAGCTCACCGCGGACCAGGACCAGGAAGAGGCCATCGATATTTTCCGGCGCAACGACCGCGTGGCGCTGCCCGTGGTGAGCTTCGAAGGCATTCTGCTCGGCATCGTGACCCTGGACGATATTCTCAGCATTCGGGAGGAGGAAGACACCGAGGATATTCAGAAGTTCGGCGGCTCCGAAGCGCTCGATGAGCCCTACCTGGCTACCCCCCTGCTGCGGCTGGTGCAGAAGCGCGCCGGCTGGCTGGTGGTGCTGTTTCTGGGCGAATTGCTGACAGCCTCGGCCATGCAGTTTTTTGAGGGCGAGCTGCAGAAAGCCATTGTGCTGGTGCAGTTTATTCCGCTCATTATCAGCTCGGGCGGCAATTCGGGGTCGCAGGCTACTTCGCTCATCATTCGGGCAATGGCGCTGGGCGAGTTCACGCTGGGCGAGTGGTGGCGGGTGTTGCGGCGCGAGCTGCTGGGCGGCATTATGCTGGGCCTGATTCTGGGCGTCGTCGGCTTTGCGCGCATCGCCATCTGGCAGAGCATCACGCCCATTTACGGGCCGCACTGGCTGCTGGTGGCCAGCACCGTAGGCGTGGCGCTGGTGGGCATTGTGCTGTGGGGTAGCATCGCGGGCTCTATGCTGCCGCTGATTTTGCGGCGGCTGGGCCTCGACCCGGCTACCTCGTCGGCCCCGTTCGTGGCCACGCTCGTGGACGTGACCGGACTAATTATCTACTTCACCGTGGCGCTGGTGATGCTGCGCGGCACACTCCTGTAGGCAGGCAGGGGGCAGGTATAACTACCTGTTTTTGTGAATCAGGTAGTTATACGCTATAATTGCCAGGCATCCGGCACTCTCTTTGCAGCTAGCAATCCGGCTTCAGTTTGGTACGAAGGCCTCCCTTGAAAGCCCCCGTGCAGCCTGCGTGGGGGCTTTTTGGATTAAATAGTTACTGGCAGTCACCCTAAGGTGCTCAGCCACTTAGCGCTACTCTATTCTTTCACACTTTCTCCTTTCCTCATGGCTACCCGCGACAGCTCCCTTGTCGGCATCCTGCCGCAGCCAGCATTTGACCAAGCCGTTTCGACCTGGGTTGAGCTTATCAGCCAGCCCGATGAGCGGGCACTGCAAGCTAGCTTTATGTCTGATAAGCAGTTGGTTACCGGCGTTGGATTTTCTATCGAGCGCATTGCGCAGCTGGTGTCTACGATTGGCGCGGTGCATATTAAGGCCCGCTTTATTATTCAGGCGCTGGTACCGGGCGGGGAGCCGCAGTTTTTGCTGGCCCTGTTCGCCGCTGATGCGCTCGATGCCCGCGTATCGTCGTACTACGTGCCCGAGCGCCTCTACCTGGATAAGCCGGAGCTGGGCAATGCCGTAGAATTAGCGGTCCAGACCATTCACAAAAATCAGGTTGCCAATGTGTTAGCGCAGCGTTGGCTGGCTGCCTGGTCCGCTGCCCCGGCTGTGCTGCCGGCGTATTTCGCTAGCCATTATGGCCCGCTGCGCGGCTACACCTTCGAGTTGGGCGAGTTCGCGGCCGTATTTCACTACCTGCGGACGCTGGACGGCCAGCTGCTGCGCATCTCCTTCGTGCTGCACGACTTTTACCAGCCCGACCCCACCGGCAGTGATATGCTGGCCCACACGTTTGCCCTGGCCCTGCACCTGGACCGCCGGGGTAGGGAGGAGGTAAGCGTAGCGAGCGGAGCCAACCCGATTCTGAATATGGCGCAGCCCTGCCCGCCCAAGTGTTAATAGTTGGTCCTCTACTAGTTATAAGCTAGCCTCTGCGCTCGCTGCAAAAACGGACGAATGGACTTTGCGTCTGATGCTGTTACCAATTTAGCCTACCTGATACTTGCTGGCCTAGCACTCAGCAGCCTTATGCGCTTTCGGCGCCTGCCAGCCAACCTGCGTTATCTGACGGGGGTAGTGGCGCTGGAAGTAATCAGCGAAATAGCGGGCTCTACGCTGAAACACTATCATCGACCCAACCTGTTTATCGGCCCCATTTTCGCGGCGGGCGAGCTTTGGCTGCTCGCGCTGGTCTATGATAAGACGCTGCGCTACCCTGGGTTTTCGCGGGTGCGGCCGTGGCTGGCGGGGGCTTTCGTGGTTTATTGCGCCCTCGATAGCTGGCTTTTTCCCGAGGCCGCGCGCTTTAAGCCGGCATTGCAACTGCTAGAGAGCTTCCTCATTCTGGGTATGGTAGGGCTTTACTTTCGCAAGCTGCTGAACGAGCTGCGCGTGACCCGGCTCGACCGGGAGCCGATGTTTTGGGTGTCGGTAGGCCTGGTTATCAATCATTTGGGCAAGTCTCAGATTTATTTATTCAGCAACTTTCTGCTCACGCACTATTCCAACCAGCTCAACCTGGACATCTGGGCCATTCACGCGCTACTTTTGGTGGTGTTGTACAGCTGCTACCTCGTGGCCCTATGGATTCGCCCCCAGAATTAGCGTTCGGCCAGCTGCTGATTGGCGGCATCAGCTTCATGCTGCTTTCGGGGGTAGGGCTGGTGTTATTTATCGTAGTGTACCAGAAGCGGTTGCTGCAGCAGCAGCTGCGGCTGCGCGCGGCCGAGGCCGAGTACCAGCAGCAGCTGCTGGCGGCCGTCATTCAGGCCCAGGAAACCGAGCGCGAGCGCATCGGGCGCGACCTGCACGACGGCATCGGCTCCACGCTGGCCACGGCCAAGCTGCTGGCCGGCCGCCTCGAAAGCAGCAGCCCCACCCCCGAGTCGGCGGGCCTGCTGGCGCTGCTCAAGGATATACTGGGCAACTCGGTGCAGGACGTGCGCGGCCTCTCGCACAGCCTCTACCCGGCCGTGCTCGACCGCTTTGGGCTGGCCGAAGCCTTGCAGCACCTCGCCGACGTGAGCACCGAAACCGGCTCCCTGCCCGTGGAGCTAGCCATCGAGTATGAGCAGCCCCTACCCCTCGCCCAGGAGCTGGCCCTGTACCGCATCTGCCAAGAGTTGATTCACAACGCCCAGAAGCACGCCCGCGGGGCCACCCGCCTCGATGTGCACCTGCACCAGACTGGCCCCAGCCTCAGCCTGGCCGTGGCCGACGACGGCTGCGGCTTCGACCCCGAAGCGCTGGCCCTGGCCCGGCCCGCCGCCCCCGGCGCGGGCCTGCGCAGCATCGAAGTGCGCGTGCGTATGCTGCGCGCCCGCTTCAGCCAGCAGTCGGCCCCCGGCCAGGGTACGCGCACGCTGATAGTGATGAATGGGTAGGGGAGTAGGGGGCTTTCATCATGGCGAGCACAGCGCGGCAATCGCCCCAAAACGATAAATGAACGACCGGCGCGGGTGTCGTTCTGAGGTGATTAACGCGCTTCGCTCGCCATGACAAACGCCCCCTACCCCCCTACTCCCATGCTCCCCATCCAGATTGCCTTACTTGATGACCACCAGCTTTTTCGGCAGGGAATGCGCTACATCTTGCAGGCGCTGCCCTTTGTGGAGGAGGTAGTGGAGGCTGCCGAGCTGCCCGAGCTGCTGGCGCTTTGCCGCCAGCGGGTGCCCGATGTGCTGCTGCTCGACCTGCAAATGCCCAACGTAGACGGCGCGGAGGCCGCCCGCCAGCTGCTGCGGGAGTTTCCCGAGCTGCGCATTATCGTGCTGTCCATGTTTTCGGCCGATAAGTACATTACCCAAATGATGAAGCTGGGCGCGCGCAGCTACCTGCCCAAAGACGTGGACCAAGAGCAGCTGCGCCACACCATCGAGGAGGTGCTGGCCACGGGCTACTGCTTCACGCCGCGCATCTCGCGGGCCCTTATCCGGGGCGTGCAGCACTCCGAGCGCGCCCCTACCCCCCCCGGCCAGTCCGAAGCGGTGCCGCTTTCCACGCGCGAGCACGAAGTGCTGCGGCTCATTTGCCAGGGCTGCACGGCAGCCGAAATCGCCGACCAGCTTTTCATCAGCCGCCGCACGGTGGAGGGCCACCGCCAGAAGCTGCTCGAAAAAACCGGCGCGCCCAACGCGGCCGGCCTGGTTGTGTACGCGGCCCGCCACGGCCTGCTCGATGGTTAGTGCTCCGCCGCCCCCAAACCAGGTAGAAATACGCGGGATAAAAATCGCGTGTTTCTACGCTGAAAAATGTCGCGGCTTTAGTGGTCATTTGTGCCGGAGAAACAAGAAAACTTAACGGTAGTCTTCCCGCCCGCCCTGCCTACTGCCTTTCTAGCTATGAACGCTTGCTACCCCCGCTTCTAATTGCCCTTGGCGCGGCTTGCCTCCGCAAGCAGCGCTTCCGTGTTTTAGCCGGCTACCCTTGTTTCCCCAACGCCACGCGGCCCATACTGCCCTTGCAGCATGGGCCGCGTGGCGTTGAGAGGGGCTTCTGCGCACGGGTTTATTCGGGGGGGCGGCGACGCGCTTTTTTCTCTGCTTGAATTTTTTTGCCTTCCAGGCGCTTGCGCACGGCTCCGGCGCTGGGGCGGGTAGCGCGGCGAGGCTTAGGCCGGCGCAGGCTCTTTTCCAGTAATTGGTGAAAGCGGGCGAGCACGATTTCCTTGTTGCGCAGCTGGCTGCGGTCGTCCTGGGCCACGAGCAGCAGGTAGCCCTCGGTGGTGAGCTGGGAAGCCAGTTTTTCGAGGATGAGGACTTTTTGCGCCTCCGTCAGCACTTGCGAGGCTGGCAGCTGCCAGCGCAGCTCCACGCGGCTTTCCACTTTGTTCACATTTTGCCCGCCCGGCCCGCTGGCCCGGCTGGTCTGAAACGTGATTTCGGGCAAAAAAGCAGCGGCGGGCGGCAGCATAAATTTCAGTTACCAATGAATAAATGAGCAAGGAGCAATTTCGCCCTACTTGCTCCTTGTTCACCGCTCCTTATTAATTATTTTTCCAATAGCATGGCTCCGTAGGAGTAGCCGCCGCCAAACACGGTGATAATGAGCTTATCGCCGGCCTTGATGGCGGGCCAGATTTCGGCCAGGCCGATAGCCGCGCCCGCGCAGCCAGTGTTGCCCAGGCGGTCGATGTTGTTGACGGCACGGGCCGGGTCGAGGCCCAATTGCTTCACCACGTTGGCCGAGATGCGCAGGTTGGCCTGGTGCGGAATAAGGTAGCTCAACTCACTTATCGGCAAGCTGTTATCATCCAGCAGCTGCTGCGTGATGCGGGCCATGTAGGTGCAGGCCTGCTGAAACACGTCGCGGCCGAAGGGCATGACGATGCCCTTATCAATGGGCTTGAGCGTTACGGCTTCGTCGGCTTTACCCATTGGGGCCGCGCCGCCGGTCAGCACCTGCACCACGCGCAGGTCGGCGGGGTCGAGGGGCTCCTTGGTGAAGAGCAGCGCCGCCGCGCCATCGCCCCAAAGGTGGCCGGCCATTGTGTCTTCCTCATTATTATACGCCGTGTTGTGCTCACTCACTACTACCAGTGCCCGGCTGGCCTTGCCGATGGCAAAGTAGCCCTCCACGATTTCGACGGCATTGAGCAGCGACGAGCAGGCCGAGGAAATAGTTACCACCGGTATCTCGTTGATATTCAGCATTCGCTGCACGGCGTGGGCGGCCGTGTAGATGGTATCGTGGGGCGTGTAGGTGCCGGCCACGATAAGGTCGATGCTGGCGGGGTCGAAGGTGGGCAGCGCGGCCAGCAGGGCCTGGGTAGCGGCGATGGCCATGGTGTTGGCATTTTCATCGGTAGCCGCCTTGCGGCGCTCCCGAATGCCAGTACGCTCAATAATCCAGTCCGAAGCCAGGCCGTTGAGCCGGGTAAAATGTTCGTTCGTAACGACGGCTGCCGGCAAGTAGGCGGCCACGTGGTGCAGGTACACGGAGGGGTAGGGAGTAGGGGGAGAAAGAGAATCTACGGACAAAGTTCCGGCTAACAGACGTTAGCGCCGGACAAAAGGCTGTAAAAGCCGGAATTTTGCACATACTCTTTTTGACCCGGCGCGCATACCAGTGGCCCCGTGGGGGCGTTTGGCGGGGGCTTTGCCTCTCTTTTACGTATGCCAAACCGTTTTTTGCTGGTGGGCCTGAGCCTGCTGGGGCTGGCCCGGCCCGCTGCTGCCCAGAAGTATATCACGGCCGCTGGCGTGCGCCTGGGCGGCGGCAGCTATGGCCTCACGGTGCAGCAGCTAGTGGCCCGGTGCGTCACCATTGAGGGCATTGCCGGGCTGGGCGAGCGCGCATACAGCGGCACGGTGCTGGGCGAATATCACTTCGGCATTCTGGGGCCGAGCCTCAACTATTACGTGGGGGCGGGCGGCCACCTGGGCCACCAAAAGGAAACGGGCAGCTTCCGCGGCCTCGATGGCATCGTGGGCGTCGAGTACAAAGTGGCCTTCCTACCCCTCGCCCTCAGCTTCGACTTCAAGCCCAGCCTGGAGTTTGACGGCGACGACTACGCCCACTTCCCCACGGCTTTCTCCATTCGCTACGTGCTGATAAAGCGCAAAATCAACCTCTTCAACCGAATCCGCGGGCAGTAGGGGGGTAGGGACTTAGAGTGTGAAAACCCAGCTCCAAGTCCCGACTCCTAAGCCTGCCAGCCCTGCACGGCGTTTTTGCCAAATACCGCGCCCTTCATCAGCGTCCACATGCGGTCATAAAAGGGGTCTTCAATGCTGACCTCGTCGAGCGTATGCAGCTGCTCGGAGCTGAAGCGCACATCGAGCGCGGCGAAGTTGGCGTGCAGCTGCGCCACATTGCTGGCCCCGATGATGGGGGCCGTGACGCCCGGCTGCGCCGCTACCCAGGCCAGGGCCGCCTGCGCCGGCGAACAGCCCAGCGCGGCCGCTACCGGCCGCAGGGCGTTGAGCACCCGCCAGTTGCGCTCCGTGAATTTCATGTCGCCAAACGGGTTGGGGCCGCTGAGCCGACCTTCGCCGCCGGGCTTGCCGCCACCGGCGGGGCGCTCGTACTTGCCGGCCAAAAAGCCGGCTGCCAGCGGGCTCCAGGGCGTGAGGCCCAGGCCCAAATGGCGGGCAGCGGGTATGTGCTCACCCTCGATGCGGCGCGCCACCAGCGAGTATTCCAGCTGCATGGCAATGGGCCCCGGCACGGCGTGCGCAGCGGCCAGCGTAGCGGCCTGGGTAGCAAACCAGGCCGGCATGTCGGAAAAGCCGAAGTAGCGGATTTTGCCGGCCCGCACGAGGTCGCCCAGCGTTTGCAGCACCTCCTCCACGGGCGTCACCGTGTCCCAGACGTGCAGCCAGTACAGGTCCACGTAGTCGGTTTTGAGCCGGCGCAAGGAGCCTTCCAGGGCTTGGTAGATATGCTTGCGGCCATTGCCGCTGGCGTGTGGGTTGCCAGCCTGCGCCCCGAAGCCAAACTTAGTGGCCAGCACCAGCTGGTCGCGCAGGCCGCGCTCGGCCACGTACTGGCCCACCAGCTCCTCGCTGCGGCCCCCGGCGTACACGTCGGCGGTGTCCACAAAATTGCCTCCGGCCTCCACGTAGGCGTCGAATACGGCGCGCGATACGTCGTCGGCCGAGCCCCAGCGCGGGGTGCCAAACGTCATGGTGCCCAGCGCCAGCGGGCTAACTACCAGGCCGGAGCGGCCCAAGGTGCGAAAATCAGAGAGGCTCATACCTTAATGGAGAAGGGGGTAGGGATGGGGAAAATAGTGACGCGGCCGGTAGCCTACACTGCCGGCAAAGGTCTGGCCCGCGCCCCGGCCCGCCGGTATACGAATCCTGGCTTTTCCAACACAAAACGCGCCGGGCGGGTAGGGTTGAGGGTTGGAAGTTGAGCCAGACCATCGGCTCAGTAGTAGCGTCTTAGAGGCGGTACTTTAGTTTGCATGGCCGACCACTTCTCGTGCGAGGCGCGGGTGTCAGCTAATCGCCATACTAGTGCTCACGGCCACGAGCTTACCCACAGTTCGGATTGAATAAGTATTTTTCCATACTAGCTTATTTTTTCCGGGCTCGCCATGACAACTAAGCGGGCGTAAAGTCTATGAATCAGCGCGGAGAATATCCGCTACCAGCTAATCGCTCAGGACGCGGGCGGCTCCGGTCTTTCGACCCGAAAGCTCGGGGCCGCGTAGCCTTTCGGCAGGTACTGCGGCGGCACGGCTATCTGGTTGCCGTCGCGGGCGGCGCGGTAGTGGGGCGAGAGAATTTCGACGCCAGATTCATTGAACTGGTCCTGAATATTTTGGTGCAGCTGCGAGTAGAGGCCCGCCTGCTTATCCGCCGCGCGGGTGTAGACGTTGAGCTGGTAGCTAACGTAAAAATCATCCAAGCCAGTTTGCAGCACGAAGGGCGCGGGGTCGGGCAGCACCTCGGGCACGGCGGCGGCGGCAGCCAGCAGCAGCGCGTGCACCTGCTTCCAGGGCACGTCGTAGCCGATGGTGACGGTAGTGTGCATAATCAGCCCCAGGGTAGGCGCGGCCGTGCTGTAATTGGTGGTGTAGCTACCCATCACCGACGAATTAGGAATCGTAATTTCCTCATTCTTAATGGTACGCACCCGCGTCACGAGCAAGGTTTTCTCCACAATGTCGCCCGTCACGTCACCGATTTTCACCCGGTCGCCGATTTTGAAAGCTCGCATATAGGTGAGTACCAGCCCAGCCACCACGTTGGAGAGCGAGCCCGACGAGCCAAACGTGAACAAAAAGCCCAAAAACACCGAAACCCCCTGAAAAACCGGCGAGTCGGAACCCGGCAAATACGGAAAAATCACGATGAGCGCGAAGGCAAACACCAGCACCCGCACAATTTGGTAGGTTGGGTTGGCCCATTCGGGATAGAAGCCCTCCAGCGTGAGATTGCCGAGCCGAATTTCTTCTTTAATACTGTGCAAAAACTTGAGCACGTACCGAAACACCACCACGATAACAATGATGGTGAACAATTTAGGTAGATAATTCCAGATGGCTTGCAGGATATGCCGCACCGGGTCGAGCACATAGCCCACCAGCGTATCGGCGATTCCCTGCGTGCCGGGAAAGATGCTGAATACGATGGGCAGCACCAGGTACACGCTCAGTAGAATGACGATGACGCGCAGCAGCGTGAGCACAAAAAGGGCAGCTTTGAGTTGGCGGCGCTCGTTGAAAAGCTCGTAATTGCCCAGCTTCAGGCCCGTAAACCAGGTATCATGCCGGGCCTCCAGCTGCTGGCGCAGCCAGCCAAAAAGCTTGTTGACGTACCTGAGCAGAAAGTAAAAGACCAGCAGTACGAGCAGCGTAAGGCCCGCCTCGCGCAGATAAGTCTGGAGGCTGTGCGTGTTCTGGTAAGTCGTCACGGCGCGGATTATCTGGCGGCGGTGCCGCTGGGCCAGCGAATCCTGGCGCAGATTTTCCCACAGCGCGTCGTTGTCGCTGATGCTTTGCAGCACTTGCTCACCATACATCAAATCCACGGTTTGCTCGCTGGGCACCAGCCGCAGCGAGTCGGGCCGGAAGAAGGCATTCTGCTCCAGCTTCAGGATTTTAGAGGTTGTGAGCTGGGCCCGCTCCTGAGGTCGAAACGGCCCGAATTTGGTATAAACGAAGAAGATAGTATCGCCGTTTGGGGCTACCGGGTAGCCCTTGGCGAAGCGCTTGAGCGAGTCGATGTAGGCGCGGGCGCGCTCGCGGCGCAGCGAGTCGGCCCCGCGCAGCGTGCGCAGCTGGGCCAGCAATTCACGCTCGCGGGGCCGGTTCTGCCCGTCTTTCAGGCTCAGCAGCTCCTGCTGCAACTGGGCCAGGCGGCTGGTGTTTTGCAAGCGCAGTGAGTCGAGCCGCCGCAGGCGGCGCGTGTCGGAGTTCAGGGCCTGGGTCTGGGTCGAATCGGGGGGGGTAGGGAGGACGGCCGGCGCTGGCGCTGGCACCGGCGGCGTTTGAGCGCTGGCTAGCCGGCCCGCACCCAATAGGCACAGGCACAGCAGCCAGCAGCAGTAGCGGTAAAGCATCAAGGGCGAGTAAAAAAGCTGAGCTAAATATAAAGGCGTAAGCCTGACCGGTAGCCCGCAGGCTGACGCAAAATAAAGCTATCCGCCTGTCTGCCTCTGTACCGCTTTTTTGACTTAATTGCCAAAGCCACGCGCCACACCACCGAGCAGCTCGAAGGCAACTTGGCTAACGAATGAGTTGCCTGGTATGGCCCCGCAAGCTGGCGGGAGATTACGCCACGAAAAAGCCCCCGCGCTAAAGTGGCATGGGGGCTTTTTTTGTGGCAACAGTTGGAATGATACCCACATTTTGAGGCCGACCGTAGAACGCTGCAAAAATAGGCCCTCATAGGCTAGAAACGGCTTTTTAGTTCTATAGTTATCGGGTTGAACCGGGGTACACACGGTTTAAATCGGCTAATGTGTACCCCTACGTGTACCCCAAACGGGGTACGCACCTTACCTTTGGGGCGGCAACTACAAACACTCCAATGGCTACCGTATCCTTTCACCTGAAAGAGCCGGGGGCAGACCGCCCTACGGCCATTTTCGCGCTACTTACCATTGACCGGCGCACCCGCTCAAAGGTATACACCGGGCAGAGCATCCACCCCGGCAAGTGGGGCAAGGCCGAACAGCGGGCGCTCACCCGTGGGCGCGGCAATGAGCTGAACGGCCACCTGAACGATACCCTCGACGGGATAAGCCAGCGGCTGCTACTGGCCTACGGCGAATGCCTGGCCGCCGGCACCTTGCCCACGGCCGCCCAACTCAAAGAGGCCGCCGCCCCCGAAAAGCCCGCCGAGCCGGCCCCGCCCGCCCCTACCCCCGGCGGGCAATTCTGGCAACGCTTTGAGGAATGGGTGAGCTACACCCGCAACACCGGCACCCGTGGCACGGCGCAAGGCCACGCCACCGCCGGCCGCCACCTACGGGAGTTTGCCGAAAGCACGGGCTACGCCGTGGACTTTGACACGCTCACGCCCGCCGTGGGCGACCGCTTCACGGCCTATTTGCTGAACGTGGCCGGGCTGGCAGATAACAGCATCCACAAAAATTTATTCCGGCTCAAATCCTTCATTAAGTGGGCTACCCAACGCGGCTATACCACGGCCCCGGCGCTGCATGGCGTAACGTGGGCCAAGCGGGAGCCGGACGTGATAGCTCTGAGCGCCGCCGAGCTGCGCGCCCTCGAAGCCCTACCCCTACCCCCCGGCTTGCGCCTCGACAAAGCCCGCGCCTGGTTTCTGCTGGCCTGCTACACCGGCCTACGGTATTCCGACCTGGTGAGCATCCAGCCCCAGCACCTGCGGCCCGCCACCGATAAGCTGCCCGCCCACCTGCGCCTGACCGCCAAGAAAACCCGCGCCGTGGTGAACGTGCCGCTGAGCGCCCCCGCCCTAGCAATCGTTAATCGGCTGCTGGCCGGGGGACTGGCCAGCGTGAAAAGCCAGCCGATTACCAACCCCGTGCTGAACCGCTTCCTCAAAGAGCTAGGCGCGCTGGCGGGCATTAATTCGCCGGTAGAAGTCATTCGCTACCGGGGCGGCGTGGCCGACGTAACGACGTACCCGAAGTACGAGAAGCTGACCGTGCATACCGCCCGCCGCACGTTCGTAACCCTGAACCTGGGTAAGGGCATGAGCGCCGAGTTCGTGATGAAGCTGACCGGGCACACCTCCTATAAATCCTTTCAGCGCTACGTAAACCTCACGCCCCAACGGGTAGCGGAGGAGTTCGCCCGGTTTCACGAAATGCCTGATTAGGGACGAAAACCTCATAAAACCTCACCTTTTTCACCCATTTAGAGCTGGCAAGCCTTGGAGTCCTTAACCGCCGAACAAACGGAAAAAGCGTTTTTTATCCGTTATGAAGAATTCAGAAACATAGTCAGAGTGAGCTATTCTGCCCCGGCGGAAGACGAGGAAATCAAGCTATACCAACCGGGGGACGTTGAACCCGACGCGGGCCTGTGGTGCCCCTTGCTAGTAGGCGAGTTGGCTTTTGAGAGTTGGCAAGGGTACACGCTGGATAAGCGCCAAGCTATTCGTAAAGGGTTTAGAAATGGATTAGGTGCGCTTATTAACCTAGTCCCCAATATTTCACCCTTCTATTGGCGCGAAGTGCGCGACGAAATTGAGCCCAGAATCAACCTTCTTTTATATTCCCTAAAGCGGGGAGCCGAACAAAGTGGGGACTATGCGGGCAAGCTAGCTAAATTGGAGGGCTGGTTAAAAACTATCTATGCCGCCGGGCGTCTCGTTCCCTTTCACCCCAACTTTGAGCAAGCTTTTTGGGAGCAAATGGAGCGACAGCCGTTACACAACGTACCCGCGTTCTTGGCTGCTTTCTGTAAGTCGAACGGGTTGGCCCACGCGGACGGGTACGCCTATTTATTCGACTTGTTGACTGATACGCCGCTAGCCCGGCCCGCCGTAATAGAACGTGCTCAGACGTGGCTAAGGGAGCGGCTGAACGTGGGGCCAGACGACGCGCAACACCTGGCCGATATACAAACGCACCTACCAGGAATAGCACAGCAATTTTCGTATTACGACACGCTGCCAGCCCGCGCCGCGCTACCGTTGTTCGCGTGTCATTTGGGAGAGTTGTGGGCGGGGGGGGGCCAAATATTCGCCCCGTCTAATTTCGATAGTCATTACCACAGCCTGGGGCCGGTTGAGCGGGCCGCTTTTCTGGCCACGTTGCGCCGCTTGTTTGAAGCAGTTTGGCAGACGCTACAGGCCGACCGTTTGGGGGAGAAGCTGTTTAGCGAGTTCACCTGTAGTGCCCCCGATAACACGCCAAAGTATACAAAACATGAAAGTCGGGCGCTGGCCTTACAAGGGGCCGACCGGCTGGGGCGCTGGCTGAATTGGCGGGAGAAAACCCCGATTGACCAATTACTCGCCGCGCTTCAAACTATCGGCATTTACAATATTGACCTGCCCAGCAGGGTAGATGCACCTTGCCCCCCCGAACGGGTAGCCGTGCCCGACGTAGCGGCTGCTGAGGAACGCCCGCGCTTTGCCGCGCTGCTGAATGAGTTTGAACGGCACTTGCTACGGGAACCCCCGACGCTGTTACGGCTGCTGCTGAACCAGTTGAGACGCTTGCGGGCGGGACTGGCCGTTACGCCGGCCGCTGGACCGCTGGGGACGCTGCCCGCCCAACTGCCCGAAGTGCTTTGGCACGGGCACGGGCTGCTGCTGGGGGACTTGGCTATAACCAAAACTTTTTGGCCCGACCTGGGGCTAGCCCTTCGCACCCGCGCCGAATGGACGGGGCGGGCTTACGAGTTGCTGGCCGATGCGCTGGGGCTTGCGCCCACCCCTCGACACGCTCCCCCACCCCCAGCTGCTGGTGGGGCGGAAGCGCCGGCTATGGCTGACCTGTGCCGAAACGGTTTTGATTCGGCCGCCCTGAATAGGTTACTGAAAGACCTTGATGTGCTGACCGAAAAAAGTACTCCCGCCGGATTAACTTATTATCTTAGCGGGACGACAAAGGGAAAAGGTGGTGTGCGGCTCAGTAAGACCTTCGCCGCCCTTACTGAACTGCACAAACAGCAGTTATTTGTATTATCCGCCGATTGGCAAGCCACCATGAAAATGCCGCCCTATGGCTTGACTTTTGGGGAAAAAGTACTGAAATACGAGTATAAGAGTAAAAAGAGCCGCAACCAAAGCGACACGTTTGACGCGGCTATTGAACAGACCCAGCGCTGGCTGACACGTTGGCACATTGCCCATAACAGTCAAAGAAGCCTTTAATAGACGCTATTACTGCCCTAATGGACACCGTGTCTATTACCGCCCAATAGGGTAAGGTGATTTGCAGCATTACCGACCGGCTTACACCCCCGGCGGGCACTGCATAAGTGAATAATCCCATAGCTATCGGTTCCGCAATGGCAATAGTCGTTGTGGACCGTGCCCAACTGATTGAAGATATTAGGGCCATTGTCCGCTATGAGCTGACCAACGCCGCCCCAGCGCCCGCCGCCGGCCCGCCCCCGGCTCCCGCCGATGAGCTGCTGAGCATCCGCGAAGCCGCCGAGCTGCTGGGCGTAACCGTGCAAACGGTCCACGAATGGAAACGGCGCGGGCTGCTGAAGTACCACAAGCTGGGCAGCCGCTCCTACCTGAAGCGGGCCGACGTGCTGGCCGCCCTGCAAGGCCACCAGCGCACGGTGAAAGCCGGGAAGGGGGCCGCCCGTGGGTAGCGCTTGGCCCATGCTGCCCACGCCGGCTCGCTCATTCGGAGCCGACGCGCTGGCCTGCGCTCTTACCCTGGCTGGCACGAACACGCCCACCTCAGCTGAGCTAACGGCGGCCCTAGCCGAGCTATACCCCAACAACACCGGCCCCACCGTGCCCGACCTGCTGGCCGCTGGCTGGCTGGCCCCGGCTATATCTGACCGCACCCGCCTACGCCAGCCGCCCCTACCCCCGGCCGAAGTAAATGCCCGCCTGGCAGCGGCCAACGAACCCGATAAAACCCGATGTTTTGCCGCGTCCGCACTGGCCGAGAGCAGGAATGAAGCAGGAATAAAACCGGAGTTTTCAGAGTCCTTAAAAAAGGCCGATAACAGGCGGGAGGCAGGCGTAGAAGTAGAGAAAGTGGAGTCCTTAAAAAAGGCCGGTAACAGACGGAAAGCAGACGCGGAACCGCCCACGCTGCCAGCTACGAATGGGGCGAAAGCGGAGCCGGCCGGGCCGCTGTTCAGCTACTACCGGGGCGGTATTGCGGCTACCGTGCCCTACGCGGCCATTACCCCGGCTCAGCTCTTTACCGTGCTTACGTCGGCCCGGCACCGCGCCGCTACCGAAGCCTTACGCGCCGCCCCCGTGGGCAGCCCCCGGCGGGCCGAACTGAAAAAGGGCCTCGACTACGTAACCCCCGCCGGCACCTTCACCCGCCGCGCCAATGAGGCGCTGGCCGAAGCGTCGGGCCTGTTGGTATTAGACTTTGACCATGTGCCCGACGTGGCCGCCGCCCGCGCCGCCCTGCTGGCCGATGCGCTGCTGGCTCCCGACCTGGTGCTACTCTTTACCAGCCCCAGCGGCGACGGGCTAAAAGTGCTGACCAAAGCCGACCCCCGCGCCGCCCACCTCGACAACTTTCGCGCTTACGCCGCCTACCTGGCCGCCCACTATGCCCCGTTAGGCCTGTGCCCCGATGAGGCCGGCAAAGACGTAGCCCGCGCCTGTTTCGTGCCCTACGCCCCCGATGCCTGGCTGGCCCCCGCCTACGCGGCCTGAACCTGATAAAACCTGAGATTTCTCAACATTTCTCAACATTCTAAGAGCTGGCACCCCAATGGATATTCACAAGCTACGGGCCGCAACGCCCGCCCCGCCCCCGCATTCCGGGAGCAGTCCGCACGCGCACGCGGGGGCGCGTACTGCTCCAATAATGCCCGACCCGGCCGGCGCACTGGCCTGGTGCCTGACTCAACACGAAGCCCGCCACGGGGCATTTCCTAGTGAGGGAGGGCGCAATGTTTGGCTAACCCAATTCGGGCTGTTTGGTAATGAGCGGGGCGTACCGCTAGCCGACCTCGAAGCCCACGCCCTGGCCCACTATGCCACCGCCGATTTTACGGAACAGGAAATACGACAAACCGTGGGCGGCATTTACCGCCGGGAAGTTGGGAAGCACGGCAGCAAGCCCTACACCGCCTCCAAAGCCAGCGACAATAGAGCGGCTTTTTCGGCCTCCTTCGGACAAAAGGAAAATGGCCCGCCGGCTGAGCTACCGCCCACCTTTCCGGCGGCCGTGTACGATGCGCTACCCGACTACCTGAGGCGCTGCTGCGCACCCTTTACTGGGCACGAACGGGCCGTGATGCTGCTGGGCACGCTGGCCGTGTTGTCGGGCTGCTTTCCGGCCGTGGGCGGGGAATACAACCGCCGCCGCTTCGGGCTGAACCTGTTTGCGTTTATCATCGCCCCAGCGGCCAGTGGCAAGGGTACGCTGGCCTGGGCGCGGCGGCTGGCCTACCCCCACCACAAAGCCCTGACCGATGCGAGCCGAGCCGCCCGCGCCGACTATGAGGCCGAGCTAGCCGCCCACCGCGCCGCCGGCAAGGGTAAGGCCACCACGCCGCCCCCGGTCGCCCCGCCGCCCTACAAGCTGCTGTACTTGCCCGGCAATACGTCGGCCGCGGCCCTGGCTACGGCCCTGGCTGAAAACGACGGGCGCGGCATTATGTGCGAAACCGAAGCCGACACCTTGAGTGGGGCGCTGGGCTCCGACTTTGGCAACTTTTCCGATGTGCTGCGCAAAGCCTTTCAGCACGAACCCGCCCCGCTACTGCGCAAGACGGACCGCCAACACCTTGACCTGGCCCACCCCGCCCTGAGTATTGCCCTGACCGGCACCCCTGGCCAGCTCCCGCGCCTCATGCCCACGGCCGAAGATGGGTTAGTAAGCCGGTTTCTGTTTTACGTCTTTGAGCAAACCCCCGTCTGGCAAGATGTAAGCCCCGCCGCCGGCCCGCCGCTTACGCCCATTATTGACTTGCTGGCCGATGAGCTGAGCCGCATGATTGCCGCCGCGCCCGTGGCCGAAGAACCCGGCTGCTACGCCGTAGAAATAACGCTGGCCCCGGCCGACTGGCAGCGCCTGAACACTGCTGGGCAAGCGGGCCTGAATGAGGCCAGCGATACGGCCGGCGGGGCGGGAGCCAGCACGGCCTTTCGCCTGGGGCTTATTGCCTGGCGTATTGTGGGCCTGCTGATAGTGCTACGCTGTTTTGAAAGCGGGCAAGCTCCCGCCGGCCGCCTCGAAGCCGACCCCGCCGACGTGGGCACCGCCCTGGCAATAATGGATACCGCCCGCGCCCACGCGCTGGCCGTGCTGGCAATGCTGCCCACGCCTGGCGGCCGGGCCGGGGGCAAGTTCGCTGCCAAAGCCAGCCAGCAGGCGCGGATACACGAACTACATGCGCAAGGGCTGAGCTACCGGGAGATAGCCGAGCAAACCGGCGTGCCTTTCAGCACTGTGCGAAACTGGCTGAAAGATGCCTGACTGTGCCAAAGTGTGCCTGTGCCAAAAATGACACGGCACACTTTGGCACACCAATCCAAAACTGGATTCTGTTCCTACCAAAGCAAAGCTGCTTTCCTTCTTACCCCCGGCCCCCGGCTAAACTAGAATAACGGAGTTTATCAACCCCAATTCAAAACTGGATTCTGCCCTTTACCAATTCAAAACTGATTTTACCCAATCCGATGCGTCATTTCATTTTAGAGAAAATCAAGGCCGATACCCCGCTGGCTCACCTGTTTAACGCCTATCTGGGCGGCCTGTCCACGCTGGAAATATTCAGTACGCCCCGCGAATCCATGCGCGCCTGTCGCCTGGCCTTTGCCCGCGAAGCGAAGGGCAAGAAGCCGACGCTTTCCATTGTCGGGCAAGCGCAACGCTACTATGAGCTAACGGTCCTGAGCAACGCCCTGAACGCGCTGCACGGCCACGTACAAGGCGCGGCCGAGCTGCTGGCGACCTTCTTCACCGAGTACGGCGGCGACCTGCTGGCATACGCCGCCGCCAACCGCTGCCAGACGCTGAACGAATACGGCGGCGGGCAAGATGACGACTGGCAGCACACCGGCCCCGGCGACCCCGACGCGGGCGAAGGCTGGGAAGTAGCCCCTACCGATGACCCCGCCCGCCTGGCTGAGTATAGCTTACACCGGGAGCTGGCCCGCTTCTTTGCCACCGATGACGAACACGGCGAATATATCGGCACGAGCGGGGGGATTGATTATGCTCACTTCACGCTGGCCGTGGAACACCAAACGGACTTTTCCCTACGCAAGATGTTGGCGGGCGTGGGCGGGGCCGAGCTACCCCTGTACCGGCAGACGGAGGCTGGCCAGATGGAACCTATCCCAGTCATTGACCTCATAGAGCAAGAAATAAATGAGGACGTGGCCAACGAGCGGCTGACGGCGCACTTTTGCGCCGTGCTGAACGCGGGCCAGCACCTGGCCGAGCTATACGTCACCATGCCCCGCGATGACGTGCGCGGCTACCATCTGCTGGCCGAGTGCCTGGGTAATATGCTGGCCGTGCGGATGGAAGCCTACCCCCCGTTTTGAGTTTCCGTCCACTTGGCGGAAAAACCTAAAAGGGGGCCGGGGTCAGGAACAAGGTTCGGCTTTTTCGGCCTGTTTTTGTCTAAAAGAGGAGGAACACTCTGTGGCTTGAATAAAAGTGGTTTTTGTGACCTGTTTCGGACAAAAAGAAAAAGCCCCCCAGCGGGAATAAATCCGTTTTTTCCGTCTATTTCGGACAAAAGGAAAAGGTGCCCGCAAAGCACCTTTTGCAAACACCCATAAAAAGGGGGGTTACCTTGTAAACAACAATAGAAAACAACCTCATGCCCTACGAAGAAGGAACCAGCGGCAACCCGGCCGGCCGCCCCAAAGGCAGCACTAACAAGGCCACCGCCGCCGCCCGCGAAACCATTGCCGCCGCCCTGGCCGGGGCTAACGCCGATAAACTGGCCGCCCAACTCGATACCCTTACCGGTAAGGACTATATTGATGCCTACGTGAAGCTGGCCGAGTTCGTAACCCCGAAGCTGCAACGTATGGCCCTGGCTGCTGCTGAGAAAGGCCCGGTGAAGGTTACGCTGCATATCGGCGGCACCCCTGAGCAACGGGCAGCTAATGGCCGCAACGTGGCTAGGTTGCTCGATTGAGAGCCAGCTAAAAAAGTCTGAAAACGGAATAAGCTGCCCTACCTTGTGGCCCGTTCCCACCCTTTATAGCCATTTGTGACCTACCCCGAATTTGCGGCCCGCTGGCAAAATTCCGGCGGGGCCGAGCGGGCCAACTACGGCCTGTTTCTGTCCGATTTGTGCGACCTGCTGGGCGTGCCCCGCCCCGATGCCACCACCGACGACCCCGCGCAAGATGCCTACGTGCTAGAGCGGGCCGTAACCTTTGACGACGGGGCCGGCAAAAAGAGTACCGGCCGCATTGACCTGTACCGGCGCGATTGCTTCGTGCTGGAAACCAAACAGGGCACCGACACGCCCGATGCCCAGCAACGCGCCGAACGGGCCGAGCTGGGCCTACCCCCCGCCCAACGCCGCAAGGGCCATGCCGTGCGCGGCACCCGCAAATGGGAACAAATGATGGAGGCAGCCCGCCAGCAGGCGCTTCGCTACGTGCGGGCGCTGCCAGCAAGTGAGCCGCGCCCGCCCTTCGTAGTGGTGGCCGACGTGGGCTTTTGCCTTGACCTATACAGCAACTTTGCCGGGGTGGGCGATGCCTACGTGCCCTTCCCCGACCCGGCCAGCTTTCGCGTTCGGCTGGCTCAGCTGGCCGATGCCGACGTGCGGGCACGGCTGGCTTTACTCTTTACCGACCCCCAACAACTCGACCCGGCCCGGCGGGCGGCCCAGGTAACGCGGCAGCTGGCCGGGCAGTTGGCCGCCCTATCGGCCCAGCTAGAGCGGGCGGGGCATTCGTCGGAAGTAGTGGCGCAATTCCTAATGCGCTGCCTTTTTACCATGTTCGCCGAAGATGTGGAGCTGATACCCCGCGCCTCGTTTGCGGGCCTGCTGGCCGAGTACGCGGCCACGCCCGTCCTACGCGACATGCTGCCCGACGCGCTGCAAAGCCTCTGGCACCGGATGGACACGGGCGGCTTTGCCCCGGAACTGAAAACCAAGCTACGCCGCTTCAACGGCCTCCTGTTTCACGATGCTTCGGCCTTGCCCTTAAATGCTGACCAACTTACCCTGTTACGAGCAGCGGCCGAAGCCGATTGGACTGCCGTAGAACCGGCCATTTTCGGCACCCTACTAGAGCGTGCCCTTGACCCCCGCGAGCGGCATAGCCTGGGGGCACACTACACCCCGCGCCGCTATGTAGAGCGGCTAGTACTACCCACCGTAATAGAGCCGCTACGGCGCGAGTGGGCCGCCGCCCAAGCTGCCAGCGCCCAACGCCACAACGAGGGCAACGACGGGGCCGCCCGCGCCGAAATTCAACGGTTCCTGACCCGCCTAACCACCGTGCGCGTACTCGACCCGGCGTGTGGGTCGGGTAATTTTCTGTACGTGACCCTCGAACACCTCAAACGGCTAGAGGCCGAAGTACTGGCCGCGCTGGGGCAGTTCGGCGTGTCGGGCTTGCTAGAGCTGGGGGCGGGCACCACCGTTTCGCCCCACCAGCTGCTAGGGCTGGAGCTGAACCCCCGCGCCGCCAGCATTGCCGACGTGGTGCTACGGATTGGCTATTTGCAGTGGCACCTACGCACCCACGGCCTTACCCAACTGGCCGAGCCGCTACTTGACAATTACCAAAATATTCGCCAGCAAGATGCCGTGCTGGCCCACGCCCCGGCCGTGCCCCGCCTCGACGCGGCCGGCCAGCCCGTTACCCGGTGGGATGGCACTACTACCCGCCTCAGCCCGGCCACCGGCCAGCCCGTGCCCGATGAAGCGGCCCGCCTACCCGTGCTCGACTACCCCGACCCGCACCCGGCCAGCTGGCCCGAAGCTGATTTTATCGTGGGCAACCCGCCGTTCTTAGGTGATAAGGCTATGCGTAGTGCATTAGGTGATGGGTATGTAAATGCTTTGCGTAAAGCTTACAAAGGCAGGATACCGGAATCTGCTGACTTGGTAATGTATTGGTGGTATAAAGCAGCTCGGACCTTACAAGCCGGTCAAATTGAACGGTTTGGATTTATTACTACCAATTCTATCACTCAGCAATTTAACCGGCAGGTTGTACAACCGTTTTTGACTGATAGCAGTCAGCCGATTTCAATGTTTTTTGCAGTTCCAAGCCACCCTTGGGTTGAAGGTTCTGATGGTGCAGCTGTTAGAATTGCAATGACAGCGGCTGAGCGTGGGTCACAACCAGGTGAATTGTTAAAAATTGAGGTCGAAAGCTCGCAAGATGATGGTAGTAGCTTAGTCGAGTTCCGCATACAGGCGGGCCAAATTAATGCTGACCTCACTATTGGAGCAGATTTAGATTCGGCCAATGCTTTAGTAGCGAATGATGGAATGTGTAATCTTGGGGTAAGCCTTTTTGGGGCTGGGTTCATGGTTTCATACCAAGAAGCAGAAAACTTGGGGTTAAATAGCAAAATCGGTTTAGCTAGCTACATTCGCCCTTACCTCAATGGGAGGGACATAGTTCAGGTAAGCAGAAATTTTTGGGTTATTGATTTACTTGGCTTAGAAACTCACGAAGTACTCGCCAGATTTCCAGAAGTTTATCAACACGTTTTAGAACGGGTTAAACCTGAACGTGACCAAAACAACCGCGAATCCTACAGAAAAAATTGGTGGGTTTTTGGTGAACCAAGGAAAAGTTTTCGGCCAGCGCTTACCGGGCTAAGCCGTTATATCGCTACTACTCTCACTGCCAAGCATAGGCTTTTTCAGTTCATAAACTCGTCTGTGATAGCCGATGATTCACTTGTTTTATTGGCATCTAATGACGCTTACTTATTAGGCATTCTATCAAGTCGTATTCACCTTGTTTGGGCACTTGCAGCAGGAACGGATTTAGGTGGCAATACTCCGCGCTACCGTAAAACCCGCTGTTTTGACCCGTTCCCGTTCCCAGCTCCTACGCCCGACCAACAGGCCCGCATTCGGGAGCTGGCCGAACAGCTCGACAGCCACCGCAAGCGCCAGCAGGCCCAACACCCCGCCCTCACGCTTACCGACCTCTACAACACAGTCGAAAAACTACGCGCCAGCCAGCCCCTTACTCCCAAAGAGCAAGCAACTAACGAGCGCGGCCTAGCCTCCGTAGTGCTCAACCTACACCAACAGCTAGACGCCGCCGTAGCCGCCGCCTACGGCTGGCCCACCGACCTGCTTGATGCCGAGCTACTTACCCGCCTAGTAGCCCTCAACCACGAACGTCAGCGCGAAGAACAAGCTGGCACCGTGCGCTACCTACGCCCCGCCTACCAAGCCCCAGGCCAACAGCAAGGCGCACTGTCGCTGGGCACCGCCGGCCCCGCCGCTGCCACCGCCGCCGAAGCCACTGGCCCCCAGCCCTGGCCCACCGAGCTAGCCGAGCAAATGCAAGCCGTGCGGGCCGTGGTGCAGCAAGCCGCCGCCCCGCTCACCGCCGCCCAGGTAGCCGCCCGTTTCCGCCGCACCCGCGCCGATAGGGTGCTCCCGCTACTCGACACGCTGGCCGCGTTGTCGTTGCTACGGGCCACACCGGAAGGGGCATACGGGGGGTAATACGCCTGATAGTGTTACGCACTAAAAAGCCCCACGCCCTCATTATTGAGGAACGCGGGGCTTTACGATTAAGTCGTAATTGCTTACCATACTAGGCAATTTCCTTTGTATCAGCAATATAAGTTCGCAGTTGTTTCAACGCTGCTGGGGAGCAGTTGATTATCCGCAAACGGTGTAGTACGTCAATGCCCATTTCTTCGCACAAAGCCCCGATAGAGGAGTTGAGGAAAGAGCTTGAAAAAGCAATAACGCCTTGAAAGTCAATCGATACTGCGTTGTTAAATTCTGCTAGAGCATTTTTGACTGCAACTAGCAGAGCAAGACCGTCAATATTGGATATAGTGCCGTTTGTGATTGTCGAAACACACAATACAGCACCGTTATGTGGGATGGTGTTCATGAGTGCAGGTGGTAGGGAGAAAGGGGAAATTTTATGCGATATACGAAGGGCGGCTACAGGAAAGCAACGTCGTCCTCTATTATTTCTGCGTCTTCATCAGGTAGGGAGTCTTTAAACAACCTAATTTGGACAGTTGTTCCGGGGAAATCTATGTCTGGTAGAGGTTGAAAAAACACTGTTCCTTTGCGGCTGACATTGTACAGCAGGTGAGAAGTTAAAATAGTAAACTGGCCTTTTAGCGCCTCAACCCCGGTACGCAACGTGTCAAGCCCCCGCCCTTGATTGTGCTTGCGGGAGTGAGCGGTGAAATGTAGCTGTAAAGCTTTTTGCAAGGCTTCTGTTGGCGAAACCGTTGGTAAATCTTTGCTGCTGAGGTACCGGTTTACTGATTTTGGAATACCCATCCCAAAGTCAGCTACTGCGAAGATTAGCCGCTCCCGACTAGGATAATATTGAATCATTGCAAAAGCTACGCGCTCAGTCGCATCATCCGAGAAAGCATGGTCGAAAACATTGTTGAAAACCTCACTCAAGAAAGTAAATAAGCCCGTTAAATCCTTGCTATAAAATGCATTCACTTTGTAGTGTGTATATGCACTATAAACGTAGTCATTCATTCGTTCCCGCGTAACCCGCCACAACACAAAAGAATTTAAGTCATTAGGGAAAGTAAAGCTGGCCCCCGTTGTACCGACCTGGCCCCACTGCGATAAGAATCCAATACTTTCCAAGTAGCGGCAAACAATGCAGTCGGTAAGTTCAAAAACTATCTCAATGTCGGCTAGGCGATATTCTTCTAGCAGACAGGCCAGTGTAACTACGTGGTGGGGCTTTATAGTACTAGCGCCCGTGTCGATGCGCACACGTACTATTTGTAAGTCGGGTAACACCGCTTGAATCCATACAAGCCGGTTTTCAAGAAGAAAGGCTGAAAGCGCTGCTGTAGTGGTGAATACCTGAAAACATATAAGGTGTTCCATTTATAGCCAGTGCTACAAGGTACTAAGTCGTTAAGCAGGAATAAACTAACTAATTAAAAGCCCCGCGCCCTCACTGCTGAAGTACGCGGGGCTTTTACCATTAGGTAGAGCTGGCAACTACAAACCCGTAGGCCAGGCAAAGATAAGGGCCAACGTACTCAGCTCCCTACTGAACCCGCCCCTTACCGAGGCAAAGTTGCCGAGCGTGTACCCCTACGTGTACCCTTAAGAAAACAAAACCCCGTTTACAGCTTGCAAACGGGGTTTCTTGTGGCAACAGTTGGAATCGAACCAACGACACCAGCATTTTCAGTGCTGTGCTCTACCAACTGAGCTATGTTGCCGGGTTTTCCCAGGGCCGCTTGGCGGCTTGGGAGCGCAAAGGTACGAAAAACCTGGAATGGCACAAGAAACCGAGTAAAAAAAGTAGAGTGCGGACCGATTTACGGCAAAAGTAGTCGTCATGCCTACTAAATTGCAGCCTCATCTCACCTTGCTGGCTTACCTTTACTACATGCTGCAACCCATCCTTTTCGCGCTGCTGCTGCTGGCAGCATTTGGCCTGTTTGCCTGGCAGGTGCGTAAAATCCGGGCCAATATCCTCGTCGGGCGCGGGCGCGACATGAGTGGCCACGCCGCCGTGCGCTTCCGCAAAACCTTGCTTGTGGCCTTTGGGCAGCAGAAAATGTTTAAGCGCCTCACGCCCGCTTTTCTGCACCTCATCGTGTACGTAGGCTTTTTGGTTATTAATATTGAGGTAATCGAGATTGTAATAGACGGCCTGTTTGGCACGCACCGCTTTCTGGGGCTGCTGGGACCGGTATATGACGGGCTGGTAGCCGTGAATGAAACGCTGGGCGCACTGGTAATCATTGCGGTAGCTGCCTTTTGGTGGCGGCGCAATCACCAGCCGCCGGTGCGGCGCTTCACCGGCGTGGAACTACGCGCCTGGCCTAAGCTCGATGCCAACATCATTCTCTACGTGGAGGTGGTGCTGATGGCGGCGCTGTTTCTAATGAACTCCGCCGACCTCAAGCTGCACCGGCTGGAAGGCAGGTTTTTGCCGGGAGTCTACCCCGTCAGCCACTTCCTGATGAGCCTGCTGCCGACCACCAATCTAGGCACCCTGCACCTACTGGAGCGCGTGGGCTGGTGGGCGCACATCACGGGTATTTTATTATTCCTTAACTACTTACCTAGCTCCAAGCACTTCCATATTATTCTGGCTTTCCCGAACGTATGGTACTCACGACTGGTACCGCAGGGGCAGTTCAGCAACGTGGAGAGCATCACCCACGAAGTGAAAGCGATGATGGACCCGACTTATGAGGTCCCTACCCCCCCCGTGGGGCCCGATGGCTCGGCGCTGGCCCCTACCCCCTTCGGCGCGAAGGACGTGGAGGACCTGCCCTGGACGGCCCTTATGAATGCTTACTCGTGCACCGAGTGCGGGCGCTGCACCTCGGTGTGCCCGGCCAACCTGACGGGCAAGCTGCTCTCGCCCCGCAAAATCATTATGGACACCCGCGACCGGGTGGAGGAAAAATATAATTCGCCGCTCATCTTTCAGCCCAATATCTATGGCGAAGAGGCGAAGCACGAGCCCGTTACGGACCTGATGCAGGCCACGCTGCTGCGCGGTAAAGTGACCCCCGAGGAACTGTGGGCCTGCACCACCTGCAACGCCTGCGTGGAAAGCTGCCCGGTGAATATTAACCCGCTGGAAAGCATTATCGAGATGCGCCGCTTCCTGGTGCTGGAAGAGTCGGCCGCGCCCAACTCGCTGAACGTTATGTTCTCCAACATCGAAAACAACGGCGCGCCCTGGGCTTTCTCGCCCTCCGACCGCTTTAATTGGGCCGATGAATTGTTCGTAGCGGAAAAGGTGACGGCGTAAACGGAAAAGTCACGTCAAAATAAATCTTGAATGGGTGATTCAACTAAGCGGCTTTATCGGTTGCACAGGCGGCTGGCCAACGATTTAGCTCACTGTGGATTACCCCCGGCCGCTCCATTTCGGGTTAGAAAGTCTATTGCCTAGCTGGTTGAACTGCTGGCCGCATTGACTGTCCCCGACCCAGCAAATTCACCCACGCTTTCGCGCCGCAATGAGATACGAAAGCTGCTGAGTTTGCCGCCGTTTGAGCCAGAAGATTCTTAATTTACGCTACTTAATACTTATATGACGCCTACCATTCCTACCCCCCCCGCTGCCGCCAAGCGCCAGATGACCGTGCCGACCGTGGCCGACTTGGCCGCGCAGGGTAAAGTACCCGAAATCCTGTTTTGGGTGGGCTGCGCCGGGGCTTTCGACGACCGCTACAAGCGCGTGACGCGGGCATTTGCCCGCATTCTGGAGCACGTGGGCACCGACTACGCGGTGCTGGGCCTGGAGGAAAGCTGCACCGGCGACCCCGCCAAGCGCGCCGGCAACGAATTTCTGTTCCAGATGCAGGCCATGCAGAACATCACGGTGCTGAACGGCTACGGCATCAAGAAAATCGTGACGGCCTGCCCGCACTGCTTTAACACGATTAAGAATGAGTATCCGGCGCTGGGCGGCGAGTACGAGGTGATTCACCACAGCCAGTATTTGCAACAGCTTATTAATGAGGGTAAAGTGACGGTGAAGGGCGGCGAGAGCTTCCAGGGCCGCCGCATCACGTTTCACGACAGCTGCTACCTGGGCCGGGCCAATAACATCTACGAAGCCCCGCGCGACGTGCTGGCCGCCCTCGATGCCGACCTGGTGGAGATGAAGCGCAGCCGCGCCAACGGCCTGTGCTGCGGCGCGGGCGGCGCGCAGATGTGGAAAGAGCCCGAGCCCGGCAAAAAGGACATCAACATCGAGCGCACCGAGGAAGCCCTGGCCACGCTTAGCGGCCAGGCGGCGGCCCTCGACAACCTGCGGGGGGTAGAGACCGAGCGCACCGCACCCGCCGCGCACAGCCTGCAAGGCAGCATCATCGCCGTGAGTTGCCCCTTCTGCATGACCATGATGAGCGACGGCGTGAAGCACCAGGAGCAGGAGAGCACCGTGCAGGTCTTCGACCTGGCCGAGCTAGTGGCCAGTGCCGAAGGCATTAATCGCTAACCGCAGCTTTATGAATGTAGCTTTTGATAATTTGCCCGCCCGTGCCCGCGTCTGGATTTACCAAGCCAGCCGGCCGCTGGCAGAAGCAGAAATAATTGCGCTGCTGCCCCAGCTGGCGGCTTTTGCGGAGGAGTGGACCAGCCACGGGCAGCAGCTGGCAGCCGCGGCACAGGTGCTGCACCGGCAGTTTCTGGTTATTGGGCTCGATGAGGCGGTGGCCGGGGCCAGCGGCTGCTCCATTGATGCGTCGGTGCGCTTCGTGCGCGAGCTGGAGCAAACCCTGGGGGTAGGGCTGCTGGAAAAGTCGCGCATGGCCTTTCTGACCGACGGCGAGTTGCGGCTGCTGACGCGCCCCGAATTGCGGGCGGCCATCACGGCCGGGCAGGTGGGCCCCGACACGCTGTACTTTAATAACACGCTGACTATGAAAGGCGAGTTGGACGCGCATTGGCCGGCCCCAGCTGCCCAAACCTGGCTGGCTAGCTATTTTGCGAAGCCGGGCTGAGGGCTGGCACTAATGCTGCGGCACAAACCGTTGTATTATTGCTATTGAATCCCCGGAATTTGCTCTTTACAAGCTGCATGGCCCTCCCTATTCGTTACTCGTCGCTTCGAAAATATGTACTTATTGGGGCGGCTGGCCCTGCTCTCGCGCTGAGCGGCTGCGCCTCCTCGGGCAAACTCAGTAAGGCCGATAAGCACTTTTTGCGCGGCGAGTACGAGGCGGCTATTCCGCTCTACCAAGCCGACGCAGCGAAGAAGACGGGCCCGGCGGCGGCCTTAGCCAGTTTCCGCATCGGCGAAGCCTACCGGCTCTCAAACCGCGTGGGGCAAGCCGAGCCTTTCTATAAAACCGCGTTCGACGGCAAGGCCCGCAACGCCGACCTAAGCTACCGCTACGCCGAGAGCCTGCGCGCCAATGGCAAGCTGGACGAGGCGGCCGCTCTCTTCACTACCTACGCCCAGAGCGGCACCAACCGCACCCTGGCTGCCCACGCCGATGCCGAAGCTCACAACGCGCTGGCCAGCAAGGAGCTGCTGGGTAAAGCCCCCAGCTACAGTGTGGCTCCGCTCGATGCGGTGAACTCGCCCAGCTCGGATTTTTCGGCCGCGCGGATGCCCGCTACCGGCGAGCTGGTCTTTGCCTCGGGCCGCGACGGTAAGCCCTACCCCGGCAACGGCGAGCGCTACACGGCCCTCTACGCGCAGAAGTTTGACGACCCGGCGGCCATGACCGGCGGCACGCCGCGCAAGCTGGACCCGATTTTCAACAACGATAAAGAGCTGCAAGCCAGCGCCACCTACACTCCCGACGGCAAGACGATGGTCTTCGCCCGCTCGAACGATGGCTCGAAAAAGGGCTACAAGAGCGTGGATTTGTGGATTTCGTACTACCACGACGGGGCCTGGACCACGCCCGTGCTGGCCAATATCAACGACCGCACGGCCGATGACTTTTCGCCGGTTTTTGCCCCTGATGGCACTACGCTCTACTTCGCCTCGGGGCGCAAGGGCGGGCAGGGCGGCAACGACCTCTACAAGGCCACGCTCGGGTCTAACGGCCGCTTTTCGGCGGCGGAGAACCTGGGCGAAACCATCAACTCGGTTGGCAACGACAACTTTCCGGGGGTAGCGCCGGATGGCACGCTGTATTACTCGTCGGACGGGTTGCCGGGTTACGGGCGGCTCGATATTTTTGAGGTGCGCGGCGGCAAGCCCGTCAACCTGGGGCCGGGCGTGAACACGGCGGCCGACGACTTCGCGCCCTTCTTCACGGGGCCGGGCACGGGCGTTTTCTCTTCCAACCGCGAGGGTGGCAAGGGCTCCGACGACCTTTACACGTTCAAGAAGCGGAACCGCAAGGTGGTCATCTTCTACGCCGACGGCACGGTGCTGGAGCGCGACGAGAAAGCCGGCACCAACACGGCCCTGCCCAGCCAGACCGTGACCATCACCGGTGCCAACGGCCAGCCGCGGGAAGTGCTGACTGGTCCCGACGGTAAGTTCACGGCCAAGCTCGACTCGGCCCAGAGCTACGCGCTACTGGCCAACCATCCCAACGATTTCACGGCCCGCGCCAGCGTCAGCACCATTGGCCGCTATCCCAGCCAGGACCAGCTGACCGAGCCGCAGACCGACATTCGGATACCCGTGACGCTGACGCTCACTAAGATAGTTGTTAATAAGGCCATCGAGGTTAAGGATATTTTCTACGACTATGACAAGTTTAATATCCGGCCCGACGCGGCCATCCGGCTCGATACGCTGGTGCAGCTCTTGCAGGATAATCCCAAAATTAACATTGAGTTAAGCTCGCACACCGACCAGCGCGGCAAGGATGCCTACAACCTCAAGCTGAGCCAGCGGCGCGCCGAGTCGGCCGTGGCCTACATCGTGAGCAAGGGCATCAGCAAGAGCCGCATCACAGCCAAAGGCTACGGCGAAACCCGGCCCATCGTGAAGAATCCTAAATCGGAAGCCGACTACCAGCGCAACCGCCGCACCGAGTTCAAAGTGACGCGGATTGACAAATAAGCTCTCAGGGATTTCTCGTTTCTGATTTGAACAATAATCAGGAACCAGGGAATTCCGACCAAAAACTCAAAAAGCCCCCGCTGGCGCGGGGGCTTTTTTATTGGCACGGGTTTGGATTATGGAGTATACAAGTTGGTAGAATTCCTTGCCAGCGTTTGCTCTTCTCCTCATGAAAACGCTTCTCAAGCTGGCTGCTACCTTCTTGCTGTTGGGGGTAACCGCGGCTCCGGCATTGGCTGCGCCGCCCGCCAACCTCCGCATCACGGCCGAGCAGGGGCAGCCCTTCAGCCTGGTGCTGGATGGGCAGCTCATCACCCGGCCGGTAGCCCGGCAGATTCGGGTGGGCCTGCTAGCGCCCGGCCAGCATTGGGCCGAGCTAAGCGTGCCTACCCCCTACGGCCCGCCCATACGCCTGCGCACTACCATCTGGCTGCAGCCCGGCCTGGAAACCGATTACGTCTTGTTGCTGCGCCCGTATGGCCCCCAATTGCGCCAGGTAGCCTTAGTGCCACTGGGCCAAAGCGGCTACGGAGCCCCTGGCGGTTACTATGGCCAGGGCCAGCAGCCAGCGCCCGGCCAGGGCGGCTACAACTACCCGGCTCCCGGCTACGACCCGTCTGCGGGCCAAGGGCAGCCGGGCTCCTACCCCGGCCCCAGCTCGCAGTCCGGCCCTTACTCCGCCCCTACCCCCCCGCTTAATTATCCCCCGAATGGGTATCCTAACAACGAGCCGGCCCCGCGCAGCCAGGCTCCGGCGTACCCAGGGGGCGGCAATGGTGCCGCACCGGGCGGCTACTCCGACGATACTGCGGGTGCCAACGGCGAATATCCGGGGGCCACAGCCAACGACTTGCAGCCGCTCGCCCCGGCCGATGTGGCAAACCTAGGCCAGGACCTGCGCCAGCGTACCACCGACGAGGAGCGCCTGCGCACCGCCACCGAAGCCTTGGCCCAGAGCAGCCTGCGCGCCGATGACTTAACCACCCTGCTGCGTACACTTACTTATGACGCGACGCGCATCGAACTGGCCCGTTTTGGCTACGCTCACGTCAGCGACCCCCAGAATTTCAGCCGCGTGTACGCCGCTTTTCAGTACCGCGCCAACGTGCGCGCCTTGCAGCAGGCCCTCGGGCTGCCGCAGAACTAGCCTAACTCTTCTTTCACACGCCTACCCCACGGAAAACCCCGGCCGCCACGTTGGCAGCCGGGGCTTTTTTTGAGCTAGTAGCTGCTAGCTTCGAAAGAAAAACTAACAGCTACCTAGTTGAATATTAGCGCAGCCGGTCGTAGTTGCGGCGCACAAACTGCTCGTCGCGGCGGATGAAGCGGGTGGCCAGCAAATTGAGCATCAGGGCGATGGTGGGTAGATAGAAGGCGGGCGCAAACTTGCCTTCCAGCTTGGGGTTGAGGAAAGCTTCGCCCTGGTTGGAGAAGTAGAAAGCAGCCCCGAAAGTGGCAATGATGAGTAGAATATTGACCGCGCCCAGCTTGAGCTGCGTGAGACGGTTGCGGAACTGAAAAATCTCGTAGGCCGCCAGGGCCGCCGAGGCCAGCGCCAGCACCGCTACTACCCACACCGGGCCGGTAGGCGTGAGCGGGGGCATACCAGTGGCAGTGAAGCTGAAGGCCGTCATGGTTAATTCCTGGTGGGTGAGGCCGTCGGCTTTGTGCCAGAGAGGTAGGGCCAGCATACTCAACATGGACAACGCCAGCAGCAAAAGAAAAACGCTTTGAATTCTTTGTATCATCTTTGCGGTTGTGAAAAAGGCCCGTGCTCGTGCGCGAAGCCTGGCCAAAATTAGCCCTCAACCGGCGGACTTACCCGCCCCAACGATACTCCTAGGATGCCCAATGCGTATATCGTGGATGCCGTGCGCACCCCGATTGGAAAATTTGGCGGCGCGCTCAGCAGCGTTCGCCCCGACGACCTGGCCGCCCTCGTACTGCGCGAGCTGCTCCGGCGCAACCCCAGCCTCGATAAAAGCGCCGTCGAAGATGTGATAATGGGCGCGGCCAACCAGTCGGGCGAAGACAACCGCAACGTGGCCCGCATGGCCGCCCTGCTGGCCGGCCTGCCCGCAACGGTACCCGGCAATACCGTAAACCGCTTGTGCGCCAGTGGCTTGCAAAGCATTATGGATGCCGCCCGCGCCATCAAAATCGGGGAGGGCGACGTGTACCTGGCCGGCGGGGCCGAAAGCATGACCCGCGCACCCTTCGTGATGGCGAAATCGGCCACGGCCTTTGCCCGCGATTTTATGGCCCACGACACCACGCTGGGCTGGCGCTTCGTGAACCCACGCCTGGCTAAGGAGCACTACCCCTACACGATGGGCGACACGGCCGAGAACGTGGCCCGGCAATACAACATCAGCCGCGAGGACCAGGATTTTTTCGCCTTCGAAAGCCAGCGCAAGTACCACCGCGCCGCCGAAAAAGGCCGCTTCCGCAAGGAGCTGGTGCCCGTGTTTCTGCCCCAGCCCAAGGGGGACACGGCGCTGTTTGACACCGACGAGCAGCCCCGCATTTCGACCCTCGAAAAGCTGGCGACGCTGCGGCCCGCCTTCCAGCCCGATGGCGGCACCGTGACGGCCGGCAACTCAGCGGGCATCAACGACGGGGCCGCTGCCGCTCTGCTCGTGAGTGATGAGGCCCTGGCGCGCTACAACCTCAAGCCGATGGTTAAAATCTTGTCGTCGGCCGTGGCCGGGGTAGACCCCTCCATTATGGGCATGGGGCCGGTGCCAGCCGTTCGCAAGGCGCTGGAGCGCGCCGGCCTCACCCTGGCCGATATGGACCTGCTGGAGCTGAACGAGGCGTTTGCCTCGCAGAGCCTGGCCGTGATTCGGGAATTGGGAGCCGACCTGAGTAAGGTGAACGTCAACGGCGGCTCCATTGCGATGGGCCACCCGCTGGGCTCCAGCGGAGCGCGCATCATGGCCACGCTGGTGCACGAGATGCAGCGCCGCGAGGGCGTGCGCTACGGCCTGGCCGCCATGTGCGTGGGCGTAGGCCAGGGCATTGCGATGGTAGTGGAGAAGATGTAATTGATTGTTAATCGTTTGTCTTTGCGAGCGAAGCGCGGCCAGCGCACCCGAACGATGCCCGCGCCGGTCGTTCGGGTGCGCTGGCCGCGCTTCGCTCGCAAAGACGTATAGCCCTACCCTACCCCACCCTCTATGACCTACGATGCTTCACCCGCCTACGCCGCCGCCCAGGACGCGGCCGACCCGCTGGCCGCTTTTCGGCAGGAATTTCACTTCCCGCCGGGGCCCGATGGCCGGCCGGTAGCATATTTCTGCGGCAACTCGCTGGGCCTGCTGCCCCGCGCCGCCCGCGCGGCGGTGGAAGCCGAGTTTCAGGCCTGGGAGATGAAGGCGGTGGAAGGACACTTTCACGGCGAGTCGCCCTGGATGCACTACCAGGATGCACTGGCCGCGCCGACCGCCCGCGTGGTGGGCGCGCTACCTACGGAGGTGGTGATAATGAACACCTTGACGGTCAATTTGCACCTGCTACTAATTTCTTTCTACCGCCCTACCCCTACCCGCTATAAGGTATTGATGGAGGGCGGCGCGTTTCCGTCGGACCAGTACGCGCTCGAAAGCCAGGCCCGCCTGCACGGCCTCGACCCGGCCGAGGCCATCGTGGAAATGCAGCCCCGGCCCGGCGAGCACACGCTGCGCACGGAAGATATTGAGGCCAGAATAGCGGAGCTGGGCGACTCGCTGGCGACGGTCATCTTCGGGGGCATTAATTACTACACGGGGCAAGTATTTGATATGGCGGCCATTACGCGGGCCGGGCACGCGGTGGGGGCTACCGTAGGCTTCGACCTAGCCCACGCGGCCGGCAACGTGGTGCTGCACCTGCACGACTGGGACGTGGATTTTGCCTGCTGGTGCACGTATAAGTATATGAATTCGGGGCCGGGCGGCACGTCGGGGGTATTCGTGCACGAGCGCTTCGCGCACCGGCCCGACCTGCCGCGCCTAGCTGGCTGGTGGGGCAACGACCCCGCCGAGCGCTTCCTGATGAAAAAAGGCTTCCGGCCGGCGGCCGGCGCGGCGGGCTGGCAGCTCTCGTGCGGGCAAGTGCTGCCGATGGCCGTGCACCGCGTCAACCTCGACCTCTTCGACCAGGCCGGGGGGGTAGGGAAGCTGCGCGCCAAAAGCGAAAAGCTCACCGGCTACCTCGAATTTTTGATTCAGCAACTGGCGCTGCCTACCTCTAGGCTCGAAATTATTACCCCCACCGACCCAGCTGCGCGGGGCTGCCAGCTCTCGCTGCTGGTGCACGAGCGCGGGCGCGAGTTGTTTGACTACCTAGCTGCCCGCGGCATTGTGGCCGACTGGCGCGAGCCCAACGTCATCCGCCTCGCACCCGTACCCTTGTATAATTCGTTTGAGGATGTGAGCCGGGTAGGCGCGGCGCTGCACGATTTTTTTAAGTGAGGAAAAAGGGGAATGAACAAGTCCTAGCCTAGTAGCGCCATTCTTCATTCCTCATTCCAAATTCAACCCCAATGGAAGACTACGCGGCCAAGATGGCGCTCAAGACGGATGCCGCGCTGCGCGAGTACGTAACCAGCTACGCGCAATACCGCGAGGAAGCCGTGCTGGCGGCCCTGGCCGAGCTGCGACAGCGCGGCCGGCCTGCCCCTGAGGAGGATACCTTGCGCCCGCAGCTCGAAGTACTGGCGCAGCAAGCGGCGACCGCGGCACCAGCTAGCGTACCCAGCCGGCCCGCTGACCCTACCGCCCTACCCCCCGAAGACCAGCCGGTGCTTTACACGCCGGGCGTTATTGTGCTGTTTTCGGTGCTGTTCAATACCATCATTGCGGGGGCAGTGCTGCTGGCCATCAATATGCGGCGGCTAAAGCAAACCCGCGCCATTTGGGGGCTGGCGGCGTTTGTAGTGGCTTACCTGATTGGGGAAGCCGTGCTGGTCAACATGTTTATGAAAACGTACAAGCTTAGCCCCCTGTTCGTGTCGCTGCTGAACCTGCCGGCCATTCTGGCTTACATTCTGTGGTTCTGGCCGCGCTACGTGGGCACGAACCAGTTTCAGCCGCGGGGCTGGCTGGTGCCGCTTTTTATTTGCTTCGTTATCCTGCTAGTGCTGGGCCTGCTGGCACGCTACTGGCTTCAGCACGTGCCGGGCGCGGCGCAGCTGCTGAATCAGTAGCCTTCCCTACCCCTCTTGACGAAGTCAGCCCGCCCGGTTTGCAGCAAGTGCGGCCGGGCGGGCTGACTTCGTCAAGAGGGGTAGGGAAGGCTAATCAACAAACTGGCAGAGAACGGTTTCGCCGCCTTTCACCTTTTGGCCCAGCTCAACTTTAATTTCGGCGCTGAGGGGCACAAAAATATCGACCCGCGACCCGAACTTAATAAAGCCAAACTCTTCCCCCTGACTCACTTCGTCGCCTTCATTCACGTACCACACAATGCGGCGGGCCATTGCCCCGGCAATCTGCCGGAAGAGGACGAGCGGACCGGCGTCGCTTTCTACTACTACCGTAGTGCGCTCGTTCTGAGTGCTGCTTTTGGGGTGCCAAGCCACCAGATACTGGCCGGGATGGTACTTGAAATACTTGACAGTGCCCGACACCGGGTTGCGGGTAATGTGCACATTGATGGGCGACATGAACACGCTGATTTGCCGGCGAGCATCTTCAAAGTACTCAGGCTCAAATACTTCTTCAATTACGACTACCTTGCCATCGGCCGGGGCCAGTAGCAAATCTTCGTGGGTGAGCAGGCGGCGGAACGGCGAGCGAAAAAATTGCAGTAGCAGCAAAAACGCCACTACTGATGCACCCGCAAAAATGCGGTTGAACACCACGTTGGGCCCGTTGTAGCGATGCAGCAGTAAGTTAAGGACCAGCAGCACGAGCAGCGTCACAAATAGGATGCGGCGGCCTTCTTTATGTATCTTAATCACAGATTCAAACGGATTTAACGGATTTCGCGGATACACCGCCGCGCGGCTGGCTACGCGGGGCGGTAGGCTCCGTCGTGCGGCTTTTTTTATCGCTTAGGCTGGTGGCGATGGGTAACCTAGTAAACCTGGGTAACTGCTTTTCTTTTTTATAGGTGCCGAAAGCAAAGCGGCTGGCCGGCCCAAAAATAAGCCAGCCAGCCGCGAAGCGGCGTGTTCATTTAATCAATTCAATACCATGACCAAAACGGACTACCAGCCCCGCCAGCCAGCCGCGCCGCAGTGTATCCGCGAAATCCGTTTGAATCTGCGGTCTTAGTAGCCGCCGCGGTATTTATACGTCTGCGCTACCTTATCAATAGCCACCACGTAGGCCGCAATGCGGAGCGAGATATCGTATTTCTGGCTCACAGCAAACACCTTTTCAAAGGCATCGGTCATGATGCGGTCGGCGCGGTCGGTCACCATTTCGAGGCTCCACTTGAAGCCTTGCTTATTCTGCACCCATTCGAAGTAGCTCACCGTCACGCCGCCCGAGTTGGCCAGAATATCGGGTACCACCGAAATGCCTTTGGCGTAAATAATAGGGTCGGCCGAGGCCGAGGTAGGGCCGTTGGCACCTTCCACAATTAGCTTGGCCTTGATAAAGGGCGCGTTGTGCTCGGTAATGACGTCCTCCACGGCGGCGGGTACCAGCACGTCCACGTCCGATACCAGCAGTTCGTCAGGGTCAATGGGGGTAGCACCGGGGAAGCCTTCAATGCGGCCACCGTGGGCGTTCTTGTAGGCAATTACGTCGTCAATGTTCAGGCCGTTGTCGTTCCAGTAAGCCCCCGAAATGTCGGAAATAGCCTTGATTTTCAGGCCTTTGTCAAACATCAGCTTGGCCGTCCACGACCCCACGTTGCCGAAGCCCTGAATGGCGACCGAGGTTTCCTCGATTTTCATATTCAGCTTGTTCATGGCGGCCAGGCACGACACCATCACGCCGCGCCCGGTAGCCTCCGTGCGGCCCAGCGAGCCGCCCATCACCAGCGGCTTGCCCGTTACCACAGCCGAGGAAGTCTGGCCTACGGTTTTGGAGAATTCGTCCATAATCCAAGCCATTTCGCGCGGGCCGGTGCCCATATCAGGGGCCGGAATGTCGCGGTCGGGGCCGAACACGTCCTTCATGGACATAGTGTAGGCGCGGGTGAGGCGCTCGATTTCGCCCGCGCTCATGGTGGTGGGGTCGCAAATAATACCGCCTTTAGCCCCGCCGTAGGGAATATCCACCACGGCGCACTTCCAGGTCATCCAGGCGGCCAGCGCTTTTACCTCATCCAGGCTCACGTTCTTGTCGTAGCGAATGCCACCCTTGCTGGGGCCCAGGATAGTGTTGTGCACCACGCGGTAGCCTTCAAACACGCGCACTTTGCCATCGTCCATTGATACGGGCAGATGCACAATTATCTGCTTATCAGCCGCTTTCAGCACTTCGTAGGTTTCGTGGTCGAGACCCAGAATTTCCGCGGCTACGTTGAAGCGCGACATCATCGACTCAAGCGGATTCTCGGTATTGGCTACCCGCGGGGCGGGTTCTTTATATACGGTGGTAGGCGTCATGGGGGAGGGGAAAATGTACGATTGGGTGGGAAGAGGGCAGATAGGTAGACTTACGAAAAAGCGCCGTAAAGGTACGCCCGTTGGTAATAGGTAATGGGAGTAATATCGTTCTCACAGCTGAACGCTAGTACTCTTATCACTCTCGTTGTTCTCACTACTGCCTACCCCACCAGCGCTTGCAGCAGGGCCAGCACCGGCAGCACCAGCAAAAAGGCATCGAAGCGGTCGAGCAGGCCACCGTGGCCGGGCAAAAAGGTGCCCGAGTCCTTCACGCCCGCGCTGCGCTTGAGCATGCTCTCGGCCAGGTCGCCGAGCGGGCCGAACACGGCCACTACCCCAGCTGCCACCAGCCGGTGGCTCAACGGGATATCGGGCAGGAAATAGCCGGCCGCCCAGCCCGTGGCCAACGCGAGGGCCGCTCCGCCGGCCCAGCCCTCCCAGGTTTTGCCGGGCGAAATGCTCGGTGCCAGCTTGTGCTTGCCAAAGTTTTTGCCAGCGAAGTACGCGCCCGTATCAGCCGCCCAAATGAAGAGGATGAGGAGGAAAACGCGGCCAGGGGTAAAACCGCTACGCCCAAACGCAATAACGCTAAGCAGCGCCATTGGCAGGCTAACGTAGAGCAAGCCAATAAGCGTGGTTCCAATATTTATAAATGGATGTCCGTGTTTAGGCCAAAGCACTATTTCACGCAGCACCAACACAACCAGCAATACAATTGCTCCGCCTAACCAGGTATAAGCCGAAAGTACTGTAAAGGAGGCCAATAACCAACCAGAAGGTTGGCCTGGCATTGCCTGAGGCAAGGCTGATAAGGGAGGATAAATGGTCCAACCCGTGGGCCAGCCCAACCACTCCGCATAAACAGAGTAGCTTTTGACGAAATAGATTGCCCCAAAAATGATTACCCCGGCAACTCCCCCTGCCCAGCTAGCCGGCCGGTGGCCAGCCGCCCGCATTATCCGGTAAAACTCCTTCAGCATCACGGCTTGCACAGCGGCAAAAAACAGCCCGAACGAGATGGGCCCGCCGAAGGTGCAGCTAATGAGCAGCGCCGCCGCCAGCGCCCCCCAAATAGCGCGCAGGCGCAGGTTGCTGGGGGCTTTCTTGGGTGGAGGGCCGTCGGGGGGGGTAGAGGTCGCGTCGGGGTTCAAATCGGGCGGAGGGGGTAGGGAAAGAGTGAAAGAATGTAAGGAGCCGGGCAGTTACCCGCGGGCCAATGCTTTGGGAGCCGCCCAGCGCTGGCGCAGCCAGTAGAGCAGCCCCGCCGTGAGCGCCGCCGACAGCAGCACGGCCGGCCACGGCACGGTCTGGTTGGCGTCGGGGTCGAAAACGACGGGTAGCATTTTATTCTGAAACAAATAAAGCAGTACCAGCTGGAATGCATTCTGGGTGAAGTGCGCGGCCATCGAAACCAAGATGTTCCCGCTCCACTCGTATAGGTAGCCCAGCACCAGCCCCAGCACGAGGCGCGGCACGAACCCGAAAAACTGCACGTGAATGGCCGAAAAAATGGCCGCCGCCAGCCACACGCCCACGTGCCGCGAGCCAAACCACGCCACCAGATTGCGCTGCACGCCACCCCGAAACACCAGCTCCTCGGCCACCGCCGGCACGATGGCGATGACCACCAAGCCCACCAGCAGCCGGCCGGGCGAATGAAAATCGGTCAGAAACTTGGTGAGGCCGGCGGTCTGGTCTTCCTTATCGCGCGCCCACAGCTCAAAGCCGTGCAGGGGGGTAGGGAAGTGTACGCTGGCATTCCAGGCCACCAGCGCCGATAAAAACGGCACCGATACCAGAATCACCAGCCCGGCCGCCAGCGGCCACCACGCCGCCCCCAGCCGGCGCGGCGCGAAGTACCCGCGCACCGATTGCCCCAGCACCAGCGGCAGCACCGCCGCCCCCGCCCCCAGCCCGGCCAGCGACAGCCCTTGCAGCAGCATGAGCACCGCCCAGCCGTGCGGCACGCGCTCGGGCGCGGCCCCTACTTCCCCAAATTGGGCCAACGACAAGCCGTAGAGCTGATTGGCCAGTACCAACGCCAGCAGGCTGGCCAGGCACAGCCCCGCCACGGCCAGGCCCAGCAGCATCAGGAGCTGCACGGCGGGGTGCATAGGCGGCGCGGGGCGGAGGGCAGGGCGAGGCACTAAACCATTCATAAGGGCGGCGGTGTTCAAGGGGGTGTAAATTTGCGTAATAAATTCTCGGTGGCGCGGGCATTGGCTAATCTTTACGTCTGTCCCTGCGAGCGCAGCCCCCGCGCCGTCCACAAAATCCGTGAAATCCGCTTAAATCCATACTAATCAGTGGTTCAGATAGGTAATATTCAACTCCCCGATTTCCCGCTGCTCCTCGCCCCGATGGAGGACGTGAGCGACCCGCCCTTCCGCGCCGTGTGCAAGGCCAACGGGGCCGACCTGATGTACACCGAGTTCATCTCCTCGGAGGGCCTCATCCGGGCGGCGGCCAAGAGTCGGCAGAAGCTCGATGTGTTTGATTACGAGCGGCCTATCGGCATTCAGCTCTTCGGCTCCGACGTGGCCACGATGGGCGAGTGCGCGGCCATCAGTACCGAGGCGGGGCCCGATTTGATTGACATTAACTACGGCTGCCCGGTGAAGCAGGTAGCCCTGCGCGGCGCGGGCGCGGCCCTGCTGCGCGACGTGCCCAAAATGGTAGCCATGACCGCCGCCGTGGTCCGAAATACGCACCTGCCCGTGACCGTGAAAACCCGCCTCGGCTGGGACCTCGACACCCTGAACGTGGAGGAAGTGGCCGAGCGCCTGCAAGACGTGGGTATCGCGGCGCTCACCGTGCACGGCCGCACCCGCGTGCAGCTCTACAAGGGCGAGGCCGATTGGCGGCTCATCGCCAAAATCAAGGAAAACCCGCGCATCAAAATCCCCATTTTCGGCAACGGCGACATCGACTCGCCCGAAAAAGCGCTCACCTACAAAAACCGCTACGGCGTGGATGGCGTCATGATTGGGCGCGCCGCCATCGGCTACCCCTGGATTTTTCGGGAGGTGAAGCACTACGCGGCCACCGGCCAGCACCTGGCCCCGCCCACCCTGGACGAGCGCATCGCCATGTGCCGGATGCACTTTGACAAAAGCCTGGAGTGGAAAGGCCCCAAGGTCGGCATTTTCGAGATGCGCCGACACTACGCTCACTATTTCAGGGGTTTGGAGGGCGCCAAGCAGTGGCGCACCCGCTTGGTCGATGCTGACCTGGGCGAAGAAGTGTACGCCATTCTGGAAGAAATCGCGGCCAGCGAGGCCGTGCTAGTGGGGTAGGACAAAAGATTTTCTTCACTCAACCAGCAAGCACGGCGCGGCCGGATTCGTATCCCCGCCAAAATGCAGGTTAAGCTACCTGCCCGGCGAACCTGGTCAAAGCCTGACCCAAGGCTACTTGAACCCAGCTTCGGAGCTGGCATACATAGCACAAACTGGCGGCACGCTGCCAGATTCGCTAGCGATTACAGAGAAATCTTATCGTTAGGTTACTGGTACCCTTAGCGCCGCTGCTCTTCGCGCATGGGGTGCGGTTGCGGGCGCGGCGGTTGGGGGGCCAGCCGCGGCCGCTGAGGGGTCGGGCTTGGTGGCCGTTGCTGACGCGGAGCCTGGGGCCGCGGCGGGGGGGTAGGGGCCGTCAGAGGCTGCTGCTGCTGGGCTTGCCGCTGGGCGCGCTGCTGCTGCTGGTCGGGGGTAGGCGCGGGTTTTGGCTGCCCGGCCAGCGCCTGCTGGCGCGCCTGCCGGGCTTGTTGGCGCTCCTGGCGCGAGGTCAGGTCGGCGGGGGCGACAGGCGGCGCGGCGTTAACTGGCTGGTTGTTGGGACGGGGGGTAGGCAGCGCGATAGTAGCCGGCTGGTTGTTGAGACGGGGGGTAGGCGGCGCGGCGCTGGCCGGCTGGTTACTAGGGCGAGGGGTAGGCGGCGCGGCGCTGGCCGGCTGGGCGGCCCGCTGGTGAGCCGCGCGGAAGGGCTGGGCATCGGTGCTGCTGAGCTGCTGAGCGGCTTTATCGGGTAGCAGGCCGGTGCCGGGCTGGGCGGCGCGGGCCTGCCGGGCGGCTTCGGCCAGGGCTACGGTGTGGCGGGGAGCCGGGGCACTGGCGGTGGCATTGGGCGCTTTCACATCGGGGCGGTAGAAGGCCAGGGAGTTGCCCTGGACCCCCACGCCGGGGGTGTTGCGGCTGGTTACGGCCACTTGTTGCAGGGGCTGGCCAGTGGCTTTCTCCACGTCGGCGCGGGCGGGGCCGGCGGGGTAGCCGCCCCTCTCGCGCTGGTTATTGATAACAGTAGTGTTATGCACCGTGTTGTTAACTGTCTTATTCACATAGGTATTATTGATAATGGTGGTCTGGTTATAGAGCACCGTGGTGCGGGCCGGGGGCAAGTAGTAGGTGGCGATGCGGGGGCTGGCGACGTAGGCCGCCGGCACAAAATACCAGCGGGCCGGCACCACGGGCGCATTACCAAAGGAAAACGAAAAGCCAATGTTTACCCGCACGCCCGGCTGGACCGGCGGCGGCCCTAATGGTGCCCAGCCGTAGTAGCCGGCGCTTTGGCGCCACGCCACCCAGGCCGGCCCCCAGCGGTAGCCCGGCACCCACACCCAGCCATACGGGTCGCTAAAGCGCCAGCGGCCGTAGTGAAACGGCGCCCAGCCCCAAGCGTAATCAGATACCCAGGTCCAGCCATAATCAGTGTATACCCAGTGGCCATTACTCCCGTAGGGCTGGAAATTGGGCCCGACCGAGGGCAGCCACACGTAGCCATAATCGGGGTCGTTTACCCACTGCCCGTAGGGGCTCAGGGCATCGTAAAACATCTGGTACGTGACCGGACCGCCATCGGGCGGCGCGGGGGCCTGCGCCCGGGCCGGCTGGCCGGCGGCTAGCAGTAGCAGCCCCAGCACCGCCCAACGAAAGGAAAAAGACATAGTAAAAAAGCAAGGTGAAGCCGCCCGGCCGGCGAGTAGCCGTGGCACCAGCGGCGCGCGCGAGAAAGGTAGTTGTAGCCTTGGAGGTGGCTCCGGCGTAAAGGTTTAAGCGACCGGTGTTGCGGCCCAGCAGCCAGCTTATTTTTTCCTGCCCCGCTTGTTAAAGAAGAGCCTAATCAGCTTTTCAGCGTATAACTGTTCCTTTATGCTTTCAATCACTTTCTTTCAAACACCTTCATGAGCGACAATCCCACGGACTACGCATTCGGCATGATTGGCCTCGGCACGATGGGCCGCAACATGCTGCTGAACATGGCTGACCACGGCTTTGCCGTAGCCGGCTACGATAAAAACCAGAAGCAGGTGGACCTGCTGGGTCAGGAAGGCCAGGGTAAGCCCGTGAAGGGCTTCACCGACCCCAAAGCCTTCGTGCAGAGCATTAAAACGCCCCGCGCTATTATGATGCTGGTGCCCGCTGGCCCCATCGTGGACAGCGTAATTGCCGAAATGCTGCCCCTGCTTGCAGCCGGCGACATCCTGATTGACGGCGGCAACTCGCACTTTACCGACACCGAGCGCCGGGCCAAAGACTTGGCGGGCAAGGGTTTTCACTTCTTCGGCATGGGTGTGAGCGGCGGCGAGGAAGGCGCGCGCTTTGGCCCGAGCATGATGCCGGGCGGCGATAAAGAAGCCTATCAGACGATGAAGCCAGTATTCGAGGCCATTGCGGCGCATGTGGACGGCGCGCCCTGCGTGGCCTGGCTGGGGCCGGGCGCGGCGGGACACTTCGTGAAAATGGTGCACAACGGCATCGAGTATGGCCTGATGGAGCTGATTGCCGAGACCTACGGCCTGCTGAAAAACGGCCTGGGAATGGCCGACGAGGCCATCGGGCAGGAGTTTGCCAAGTGGAACGACGGGCGCTTGCAGTCGTTTTTGCTCGACATTACGAAGGATATTTTTGCCTTTAAAAACCCGGACGGCGACGGTACGCTGTTGCTCAACGATATCAAGGACGAGGCCCGCGCCAAGGGCACCGGCAAGTGGACCTCGCAGGTAGCGATGGACTTGCAGGCCCCGATTCCGACCGTGGACGCGGCCGTGTCGATGCGTGACTTGTCGAAATACAAGGACCTGCGCGTGGAGTTGGCCAAGCTCTACGGCCCCGAAGCCGGCCACCTGCAAGGTGATAAAAACGAGCTGCTCAAGCAGTTGGAGCAGGCGTTTTATTTCAGCATGATAATGAGCTACGCCCAGGGCATGCACCTGCTGGCGAAGGCGTCGGAGGAATACAAGTACGACTTGCAGCTGGCCACTATTGCCAAAATCTGGCGCGGCGGCTGCATCATCCGCTCGGCGTTTTTGAATGAGATATATAACGCTTTTGAGAAAGATAATAATCTGGCCCACTTGCTTTTAGACAGCAAAGTACAGGAGCTGACGCAGAGCTCGGCCCCCGGCATGCGGGCCGTAGTAGCGGCCGCCGTGGCGGCGGGGCAGGCGGTGCCAGCCTACGCCTCGGCGCTGAGCTACTTCGATGCCTTCCGCACGGCGCGCCTACCCTCCAATCTGATTCAGGCACAACGCGACTATTTTGGGGCGCACACCTACGAGCTGGTGGGCCAGGAAGGCGTGTTTCATACCCAGTGGACGGGCAAGCGCAGCCACCCCGACGCGCCCGCCGGCCCGGCCGCTAATCTAAAGCCTAATACCCCGCCCGTGCCTAATACCAAGCAGTCGGAAGACCCTTCTAAAGCGAAGCTGTAAATGAACGAGACCCTGAAATCGCAGCCGACGGTGTTCGTCATCTTCGGCGGCACCGGCGACCTGAACTCCCGCAAGCTGGCCCCGGCTCTGTATAATCTGTACCTCGAAAGCTGGCTACCCACGCAGTTTGCCCTCATCGGCACGGGCCGCACGCCGCTCAGCGACGATGATTTTCGGGGCCGGCTGCTCAAGGACGTCAACCAGTTTTCGCGCAGCGGCAAGGTGAAGGATGAGCAGTGGACGGACTTCGCGCCCCACATCTACTACCAGCCGGCCGATGTGCAGAATGCCGAAACCTACCGGGATTTTGGCACGCGCATCAAGGCATTGGAGAAGGAGTGGCAGGCCCCGGCCAACGTCATCTACTACCTGGCGGTATCGCCCAATTTCTTCCCCATCATTGCCGAAAACCTGGCCAAGGCCGGGCTCACGACCGACCCCGAGCGCACGCGCATCGTGATTGAGAAGCCCTTCGGGCACGATTTGGAGTCGGCCAGGGAGTTGAACGCGCTGCTGGGCCGCATTTTCCAGGAAAAGCAGATTTACCGTATTGACCACTATCTGGGCAAGGAAACGGTGCAGAATATCATGGCTTTTCGCTTCGCGAACGCCATTATGGAACCGCTCTGGAACCGCAACTACATCGAGCACGTGCAGATTTCGGTGACCGAAAGCCTGGGGGTAGGCGACCGGCTGGGCTACTACGACGGCTCGGGCGCGCTGCGCGACATGATTCAGAACCACCTTTTGCAGCTGCTGTGCATTGTGGCGATGGAACCGCCGGTGAATTTCGCGGCCGAGGAAGTGCGCGACCGCAAGGTGGACGTGCTGCGCGCCATGCGCCGCTTCACGCCCGAAACCGTGCGCGAGCAGGCCGTGCGCGGGCAGTATGGCCCCGGCTGGCTGCAAGGCCAGCAGGTGCCCGGCTATCGCGAGGAGCCCGGTGCCAACCCGCAGTCGAACACCGAAACCTTTGCGGCAGTGAAGTTTTTCGTGGATAACTGGCGCTGGCAGGGCGTGCCGTTTTACCTGCGCACGGGCAAGCGCCTGCACCGCTCGGCCTCGGTTATTACCATTCAGTTTAAAGACGTGCCGCACTTCATTTTTTCGCCCGAAACGGCGGAAACGATGCGCCAGAACCGGCTGGTTATCAGCATTCAGCCCGAGATGAGCATCCGGCTGCAAGTGCAGGCCAAACGCCCAGGGGTAGACATGATGCTGAATACCGTGGACATGGTGTTTGACTACAAAGGCACCTACGTGAGCGAGGCCCCCGAAGCCTACGAAACCCTGCTGCTCGACGTGATGCTCGGCGACCAGACGCTCTTTATGCGCGGCGACCAGGTGGAGGAAGCCTGGGACCTGGTGATGCCCATCCTGACCTCGTGGCAGCACCGCATCAGCCAGAATTTTCCTAATTACTCGGCCGATTCCTGGGGCCCCGAAGATGCCGAAGCCCTCGTGGCCAAGGACGGCTACCACTGGTTTACCTTTCCGCTCAATGGTAAAAAATAGCGCCCTCCTGCACGTTTTTCCTACCCCCGACGCGACGCTGCACGCGCTGGCCGACTACTTCGTGGCGCAGGCCGAGCGGGCAGTGGCCGCCCGTGGGCGCTTCGTGGTGGCGCTCTCGGGCGGCAGCTCGCCCAAGAAATTGTACGAGCTGCTGGCTTCGCCCGCCTGCCGCGGGCGCGTGGCCTGGGAGCACACGTATTTCTTCTTCGGCGATGAGCGCTACGTGCCCCACGACTCGCCCGAAAGCAATTATTTGATGGCCAAAACCAGCCTGCTCGACCCGCTGAAAATCCGCCCCAATCAGGTTTTCGCCGTGGATACCAGCCTACCCCCCGCTGAAGCCGCGGCGCAATATGGCGTGGCCGTGGAGGAGTTTTTTGGCCAGGAACCGGCCCGGTTCGACCTCGTACTGCTGGGGCTGGGCGATAACGCCCACACGGCCTCGCTGTTTCCGCACACGCTCGTGCTGCACGATAAAACGGTGGGCGTGAAGGAAGTATGGTTACCCGTGGAGCAAGTATTCCGCATCACCTTCACGGCTCCGCTCATCAACCAGGCGCGGGCCGTGGCCTTCTTGGTCTACGGAGCCGGTAAAGCCGAAGCGGTACACCAGATTCTGGAGTTGCCGCACGATGTGGAGCAATATCCGGCGCAGCTCATCTGCCTGGAAAACAGCAAAGCAGATTGGTTTCTGGATAAAGCAGCAGCCGCAGCATTGGCGAATGGTTGAAATAGTGAGCAGTTGACGGAGTAAAAAAGAACGTCATGCCTTAACCAGGTATGACGTTCTTTTTATTCCGTCAACTGCTTGCTTATTGCTGCTTAGCCAGCCAGAGCGAGGCGTTGAGGTGCAGCGGGGCGTGGCTGGAAATCTCGGTCCAGCCGGGATACACGGTGTTGCCGGGGCTGCCGGTGCCATCATCGGCCGGCGACGAGTCGGTGATGACGAAAACGCGGCCGGTGCCGAAGGTGCTGCTGGCGCACATGATGTTGCTGAGGCCCTGCGCCGAGCTACCCTGCCACACGAGCGGCTGCGCCTGCGAGCCGCTGGTTTTGGTGATAGTCGCGCCGTTCGAGAACTTGAGCTGCGTCACGTTGCCCTGCGAGCCGTGCAGAATAGAATTGCTACTGCTGGCCAGTACGTTGCTGGTCGTTTCGGAGATGTTGGTGAGCGCGATGCTGTAGCCAAAAGGGTTAGCCTGCACCGAGTTGTTGCTCATCAGGTCGTTCCAGATGGCCGGCGAGTCGTAGCCATCGTTGTCGCGGTCCGATACGGTGTGGTCGGAAATCATGAACAGGCCACCGCCATTTTTGACGAACGTGACGATGGCCGTTTTCTCGCTGGCTGTGAAGAGGTTATTCGGCTCATCTACCACAAAAACGCTGTAGTTGCTCAGGTCCTGCGGGTTAGAGGCGTTGCCGTAGGTGATGGCCGTGCCGACGGGCAGGTTCTCTACCGAGTTGCCGAGCTTCACCAGCGCCACGCCCCACGAGGAGAGGGCGGCCGTCCAGTACGTTTCCGGGGTACTGGCCGTGATGCCCGCCGCGGCGGGGGTAGGGAAGCGCGGCACCGTGCCGCCATCCACGTCGAGCACCCAGTCGGCGTTACCGGCCGTTTCGGCGTGGCTGGCGTCAAACAGGAATTTCTTGCCGCCGGTGGTCGTGCCGCCCCCGCCGCCCGCGCCGGTGCCGCCGTAGGTCTGCACCGTCAGGTTATCGAAGTTGAGGCGGTTGGAGCCACCGTCGGTCTTGCGCACTTGCAGGCGCACGGTGCCCGGCAGGTTCACTGCGAAGCTGGCCGTGCTGAGCGCCGTGCCGCTGTTGGTGATGGTGCTGCCCACTTTACCAAACGAGCTACCGCCGTTGGTGGAAGCCCACAGCTCCCAGGTGCCGGCCGCGTCGGAGCCGTAGCGGGCGTGGTCGAGCGTCACGGTGCCGGCCCCGCTGGCGAGGTCGAAGTTCATGGTGAGCGTACCGCTGTTGCGCACGCGGGCCGACTGGCTGCCCGTTTTCACGTCGGCCGCAGCGTTGCCCAGCAGCGCGTCGCTGAAGGTCCACGCGCCGGAGCCCAGTGCCACGGTGCCGCTGGCGTAAGAGGTTTTGCTACCCGTGTCGAAGGTTTCGGGAAAGCCGGCGGCCGAGGCATCCTGGCGAACGTTGGCCGCCGCCGGTAGGGTAGGCGCGGCTTCCTGGCGGGCGCAGGCGGCCAGCAGGGCCGCGCTTAATAGGGGCACGGCCAAAAAACGAACTAAATGCTTCATTAAGAAGGAAATAAAAGGGAGCTGTTTTGCTCACCAGCAAAGCTAGACTCGTTTCACTCCCGCAAAGCATGAAGAGAAAATGAGTAACAAACTGATAGCCTGGCTAGCCCCGCCTGTTCTTACCTGCCGCCCAGGCGGCGCGGCCAGCCCAGCAGCCGCGAGGAAAGCAGCGGCACCCCAAACGTGGCGATGGTGAGCACCGTGAGCCCGACTTCGGCCACTTCGCTGGTAAGGAAGCGGCTAACCGGGTGGGTAGGCGCAAAATGCGCTGGCAAGGAAAGCAGCAGCTTGAGACCCAGCACGCCGATAATCACAAAGGCCGAGGTTTCCAGAAACGGATACTGGCCCATTGGTCCCACGAACGCCTGCGCCACCAGCCGCATGGCCAGGATGCCGATGAACACGCCCGTTGTTATCAGCAGCAGGTTGCTACTGAAGGCCACCACCGCGAATACGTTATCGATGGAAAAAGCTACGTCCATCAACTCAATCATGGCTACGGTGGCCCAGAACGGGCCCAGCAGGCCCAGCGTGCGGCGGTAGAGCCAGCTTTTTTCTTTGAGAGGCGCGTCCTCGTGGCTAGCCGGCGCGGCAAAGAAGTAGTTGAGAGCCAGATATAGCAGGTACAGGCCGCCCAGCGGCTTTAGGTACCAGAACTCGACCAGATAGGCTGCAAAAACCAGGCACAGCCCCCGAAACAGATAGGCCCCGAAGATGCCGTAGCGCAGGGCCTGTTTGCGGCGCTCGCGGGGCAGGTCGCTCACCATCGTGGCGAGTACGGCCGCATTATCTACCGAAAGCAGGCTTTCGATGATGATAAGGTTGCCGACTACCGCCAGCGAGGGCAGCGGATGGTCCAGAATATCTTGCAATTCTGCGAACATGGGGGTAGAAGCAGAGAGATGTGCATAATCTATTATTTCTTCGCCTTGCTTACAATGACAGATTATTTCTTTCGCCGTATAATCCCCAAAATTGCGTCAAAAATCCTGGCATTTTCTCATGATAGTCAACCCAACCCCTATTGGCTGGCAGGTTATTTACCAGCAGGCGCACGCGCTGCTGGCTATGCAGTTGGCCTGGGCCTGGCCGCCTTTCCTACCCCCCGACCGCTGGGTGGGCCTGCTGGCAGCCATTGCGCAGCACGACGACGAGCAGGCGGCCTGGCATGGGCGCGGCGGCCACCACGGCCTCACGCCCGCCGGTGCCCCGGCCAACTTCACGCAGCTACCCTTTTCCCTGGAGCAGGCTACCGGCGTGCTGCACGCGGCGCGCTTCCAGGGGCGCTGGCGCAGCCTGCTTACTAGCCTGCATCTGAGCACATTATACGAGCCGCTGCGCGGCAGGCAGCTAGGTATAGAAGTGTTTTTGGATGAGCTGCGGGCGGGCCAGGCGCGCTGGACCAAAGAATTACACCTCACCAAAACCCAGGCCCGCCAGGCCTATGACCTGCTGCACTGGGCCGACCGCCTCTCACTCATCCTCTGCCGGCAGGAACTACCCGAGATGGGCCGCGAGGTCGAAATCAGCGCCCTACCCCCCAGCCACCAGCCGCACGCCAGCTACGTGAGCCAGCCCGCCGGGCCGGGCACGCCGGCCGTGGTGCGACCTTGGCCTTTTGCGGTTAAAGAACTGGAAGTGAGCGTTGAGGCTCAGGAGCTGCACCAATTGTGCTTCCGAGATGATGCCGAGTTGGCGGTGGCGTTGCGCCAGGCTCCCATTGCTCCGTTGCGCTGGGCGCTGCGGGCGGGGTAGCGCAGCGCGCGGCAACTTGAACGCCGCGCCAGGTTATTTTTTAGGTAGTTTTCAGGCAAAAACCCGTGGCGACCGTATTCTTAGAGAGCGGCCAACTGGCGCGCCTCCTTGCGCCAGCACCCGGCCCTGGTGCGCGTCGCTTTTTTCGCCTCCTATTATGACGCAATATAAATTCTCGGATATCGTCGCCATCTTTAAAGCCTCCGCCAGCGAGTTCACCACGAACAACTCGTTTCGGCACGCGGCGGCCTTGTCGTACTACACCATTTTTTCCCTACCCCCCCTGCTACTCATCGTCGTCACGCTGGCCAGTTCCGTGTACGGGGGCGATGCCCTGACCGGGCAGATTTATGGGCAGCTGCGCGGACTGGTGGGGGCCGACTCGGCTAAGTTCTTGCAAGACAGCATTGCGCAGTTCACGCTGTCCAACAAATCGGGCCTGGCCACGGCCATCGGGCTGGGTACGCTGGTGTTCACGGCTACCACGTTTTTCGTCACCTTGCAGGAAAGTATCAACGACATCTGGAACCTGAAAGTTAAGACCGATGGCATTGGCATCTGGGACTACGTGCGGCAGCGGCTGCTTTCGTTCGGACTCATCCTAAGTGTGGCGCTACTACTACTTATCTCCTTTATAATCACCGCTTTGGTAAGTTTTTTTACGGGCTATCTGGCGCGTATCCTGCCCGAAGTCGGGCTCATTGCTATCAAGCTGGTTGACTTTGTTTTATCGCTGCTGGTTACTACGCTACTTTTCGGGCTGATATACCGTTTTTTGCCCGATGCCATTATTCGCTGGCGCGATGTGGGCATTGGGGCTTTCATTACGGCGGCGCTCTTTATTTTAGGTAAGTTCTTGATTTCCTTTTATATAGCTAAGGCAAATCCGGGGTCGGCCTTTGGGGCGGCGGGCTCGGCCATTGTGCTGCTGGTCTGGATTAACTATTCCTCGCTCATTATCTTTTTCGGGGCCGAGTTCACCCAGGAATTCGCCGATGCCTTCGGGCAGCGCATCCAGCCCAAAGCCCACGCCGTGCGCGTCGAAACGATTGAGGTGCCGCCCGGCGAGTCGGAAAGCGAGAAGGCTAGCGGCCGGCCGCCGAGCACCGGCAGCTGGCGGGGGTAGGGAAAATTTTAGTTGGCTAAAGTCAGCTGAAAAGAAAGAAAAATACATCGCCTTTTTATTTTAATCAATTCTTCATCAATAGATTATCAAGTGCCTGCGCGGCTATTGGACCCATAATAAGAGGCTAGCTAAAGTCTGATAGCCAATCAAATAGGGTTGCAACTACCGGGTAGGAACCCTGCATCTTTACGGCGGTAGCAAGCCACTTTCCTTGCGGCCCCTACGAATGCGTTTCTCTTTCGCACTGCTGGGTTTGTTGAGTCTGCTGGCCGGGCCTGCCTTTGCCCAGCGGCCAGTGTTGCCCGGCGCGCCGCAGCCCGCCCAGCCGCTTGGGCCGCCTACCCCCGCCAGCCAGCCGGTTCCTCCCGTGCGCTCGACCGCGCTGCCATCGGCCGAGGTTATCGGCCATCCCGAAGTCATCGGGCAGGTGTACAGCGTGGAAACCGTCGGGGGCACGCAGTTTAGTGGCACGCTGCAAGCCAGCACCGACCTGACGCTGACCTTTGAAACCCGGGAGTTGGGCCTGGTGACGGTGCAGCGGACCAACCTGCGGCAGCTGATGTCGCAGACGCCCGAACAGGCGCGACGCGGCTTCGACTACGTGGGCAACGGCACGCGCATGTTCCTGGCTCCCACGGCCCGCGGCCTGCACGAAGGCGAAGGCTACGTGCAGGCGATTGACGTGTTTTTGCTGGGAGTTAATTACGGCCTGACCGATAATATCTCTTTGGGCCTGCTCGTGCCCGTGATACCGTTTGTGGGCGTGCCGGCCCTGGCCTTGACGCCCAAGCTGAGCGTGCCGGTGAGCGATAAGCTGCACGTGGGAGCGGGAGTGCTGTTTGGCTTCGCCACGGGCATTGCCGGGGGTAGCGGCAGCGCCGGCGTAGGCTACGGCATGGCCACCTACGGCTCAGCCGATACCAACGTGACCCTTGGCTTGGGCTACGGCTTTGGCAGCGAGGGCGTTGGCAGCTCGCCGGTGGCAGTTATCGGGGCTAATGTCCGGTTATCACGCCTGTTTTCGCTGGTCAACGAAACGTACATCGCAAATTTCAATACCAATGGGGATTTTGCCGGCCTGGCCGGTTTCCGCTACGCCTCGCCCCGCTTCAGCGGCAGCCTGGGGGCGCTCTACTTCACCTCGCGCAACAACAGCGGCATCTATCCGGCTTATCTGGATGTAGCGTATCGGTTTGGTAAAATCAAGCTGCGGTAGGCTGGGCTGACCGCGGGGCTTCGCGGGGACGGAGGGGGTAGGGCTCAGGCCGCCGCGGCCTTTTCCTTGCCCGCCAGTTGCCCGCAGGCGGCGTCAATGTCTTTGCCCCGCGAGCGGCGGATGTTGGTTTGCACGCCGCGGTCGGCCAGGTACTTGTGGAAGGCCGTGATTTTATCGGCCTCCGCGTTCTGGTAGCTGGCGTTTTCGATGGGATTATACTCGATAAGATTGATTTTGCAGGGCAGCCACTTGCTGATGACGTGCAGCTCGGCGGCATCTTGCAGCGTGTCGTTAAAGCCGTCGAACACAATGTATTCGTAGGTGACTTTGCGGCCCGTTTTCTCGTGGTAGTATTGCAAGGCTTCCTTGAGCGCGGCGAGCGAATTGGCCTCGTTGATGGGCATAATCTCGTTGCGCTTCGTGTCGTTGGGCGCGTGCAGGCTCAGGGCGAGGTTGGCTTTCACGTCGTCATCGGCCAGCTTTTTTATCATCTTGGCGATGCCGGCGGTGCTGATGGTGATGCGGCGCGGGGCCATGTTCAGGCCATCGGGTGCGGTGATGCGGCGCACGCTTTCCACCACGTTGGCGTAATTGAGCAGCGGCTCGCCCATGCCCATGTACACAATGTTGGTGAGCGGCGTGCCATACTGGGCCTCGCACTGCTCGCGGATGCGCACCACCTGGTCGTAAATCTCGGCCGCGTCGAGGTTGCGCTTACGGTCCATGTAGCCGGTGGCGCAAAACTTACACGTGAGCGAGCAGCCCACCTGGCTCGAAATGCAGGCCGTCATGCGCGTATCGTGCGGGATGAGCACGCCTTCCACCACGTTGCCATCGTGCAGCCGAAAGGCCGACTTGATGGTGCCATCGGCGCTGAGCTGCTGGTTTTGCACCGCCACGCCGTTTATCACGAAGTGGGCGGCCAGCAGCTCGCGGGTAGCCAGCGAGATGTTATTCATTTCCTCAAACGAGCCGGCCGTATTTTTCCACAGCCATTCGCTCACCTGCTTGGCACGAAACGGCTTTTCGCCGTGCTCCACCATAAACGCCTTGAGGTCGTCGGGCGAGGTTTTGCGAATGTCGCGTTTGGCGGACGGCGTGGGGGCTAGGGGTAATTCGAACAGCATAGCACAAAAATACAACTGCCCAAGCGGTTAGGTTCCGGGTGGTAACGGCGACTTAGTTGCCCGAACCGACTCCCAGGTGCGGACGGGCGACTTTTTGCAGCCGAAACGTTATCGGTATAGTATAACCAATGGCCGATGGCTTGCCCGCTATAATGCCTGGCTCAAAGTGCGGTAATTGCCGCACAGCTTCTACTACAGCCGAGTCACAGTCGGCCCGCAGAGATTCTGTAATACGCACTGCCCCAATGCCTCCATCTGCCTTAACAACAAACCAAACTTTCGTGCGGCCTTCCAGTTGCTCACGAATTGCTGCGGGTGGGTATATCACACGCTGTTGAATAGCTGTAACTACGGCATGCTCGCCGCCGCCACCAGGCAGTTCTGGGAGTTTCTCCACGTATACATATTGGGTCTCAGCCTTAGCTGGTACAGCAACAGTTTGTGCTGCCACTGGTCGAACAACGAAAAAAGCAATACTGCCCAACAGGACTAATCGAAGGGGTTTTTGTAAAAATAAACTCATACGAGCAAGAAAATGAATGCTTTATAAAGGCACACCATCTCAGTAGAAAGTAAACTAGTATAGAATGCTGTTAATCATGGAGCCGCATAAGATTCCGGCAAACACGGCCCGGCTCAGCTGCCACGCATCTTCCGCCGCCCACCTTCGCCGCATAGACTTAGGGGTGATTTGCACGAGCAAGGCTGAGCCGATACCCTTCTAACCTGAACCAGATAATGCTAGGCAAAGGGAGAAGTACTGGCCCGCCTGCGGCTACCTGGGTGAACTAGGCGCGGCCAGCCTCATCTAGGCTTAGCCGACCTTGGCGGCCAGCTCGGGGGGTAGGGGGCGCAGCTTGCGCGTGTTGTAGTCGAAGCACAGCATGCCGGTTTTGGCACGGGCCACTTCCCTACCCGCTTGGTTTTCAACCAAGTACACTATATCAAAGCCGTACTTATTCAAGTCGTTGACGGCCAGCCGGATAGTGAGCACGTCGCCGTAAAACGCCTCCGCTTTGTACTCAATGGCCACATCAACCATAATAAAACCCAGCTTGGTAGCGGAGTCAAACTCGACTGCGCCGAGGTGGGCCAGAAACTGCACCCGCGCCTCGTGCAGCAAACTCAGCAGGGCATCGTTGCCGAGGTGCGCGCCGTAGTTGAGGTCGGTGATGCGGACGGGCAGCGTGACGGCAAAGCCGAAGCTGGCGGGCAAACTTACTTTTACGCGGGGCATCTTTTCAATGAACAGTTAGTAATGAACAGTGAGCAATTGGAAGGCGGGCCAAAAGTAGAGGTGCGAACCACCGCCGACGGCTCGCCCACGCTCTACGTGCCGGCGCTGGATGAGTGCTACCACTCGCGGCACGGCGCGCGGCAGGAGTCGCGGCACGTGTTTATTGAGGCGGGACTAAAGCCGCTGCTGGCGGCGGGCGGGGGTAGGGAGCGGCCATTACAAGTACTAGAAGTAGGCCTGGGCACCGGCCTCAACGCGCTACTAACGCTGGAAGCGGCTGAAGCTATGGGAGCACTTATTTCTTACGATGGTTACGAAACCTATCCTCTGCCCCCCGAGGCTGTGGCAGCGCTAGCTTCGCAATGGGCCAATTACCCCTTCCTTCGTGTATTTAAGCAGATACATGCGGCTCCCTGGAGTGTTGTAATGGAAATTGACGAAACCCTCTTTCTAACCAAGATTCAGCAGCCAGTACAGCAGGCTGACTTAGGTGCTGACTTTTACGACCTCATCTACTTCGACGCCTTTGCCCCCGAGAAGCAGCCCGAGCTGTGGACCGAAGCCGTATTTGCGAAGCTGTACGCGGCGGCCGCGCCGGGCGCGGTGCTGGTGAGCTACTGCGCGCAGGGGCAGTTTCGGCGCAACCTGCGGGCCGCCGGCTGGCGCACCGAGAAGCTGCCCGGTCCGCCCGGCAAGCGCGAGATGACGCGGGCCACCAAGTAAGAAAAACGGGCGTAGGCTTTAGCTTGCCATTAAAATGAAGCCCGAGCCGACATCCGGCCAGCTAAAGCTTACCGCACATTCCCTACCCGGCCAGCCGAAGCTCACTCTACGCTATGTCCCGAAAATTTCTCGAAACCGATAGTCCCGCCTGGGTCGCCGAGGGCCTCATCACGGAGGCGCAGCGGGAGCGCCTGCTGGCCCGCTACCCCTCCGAGACCGTGCGGGCCGTGGGCCTGCTGCCGCTGCTGGGCAGCATTTTGGTGGGGCTGAGCGCGCTGAGCGTGGTGGCGGCCAACTGGCAAAACCTACCCCCGGTAGTGCGGCTGGGGCTGCTGCTGGGTAGCCTGCTGGCAGCCTATGCGGGCGGCGACTATTTTTTGCGGCGCGGCAACCGGCGCGTGGGATATGGGCTGCTGGGGCTGGGCCTGGTGCTGTTTGGGGCCGGCATTATTCTTACCAGCCAGCTTTACCAGCTGGTGGGCTACGACGTGAGCGGCCTGCTGGCCTGGGTAGTAGCGGGCGTGCTGCTGAGTTATTTATACGATAGCCAGACGCTCGTTTTACTACCCATCCTCATCGGCGCGGCGGTCCAAACGTACTGCACGCAGGCGCTGGGCACGTTTAGCTACGCCACCATCGGGCTGGTGGCGCTGGGCAGCGGCTGGCGCTGGTGGCGGCAACCAGATACGCTGGTGGGCAGTCTGTTAGCCGTTGGGCTGCTGTGGCAGGCGGCGCTGTGGGTGGCGCTCACGCACGCCAAAATCACCTGGTTTTTCGTGCCGGCCATGCTCGTGTATGCGGCCGGCGATTGGCACCCCAACCGCGCCGCCGGCCGGGCGCTGCAAGGGCCGCCGCTGGTGGCGGCTTATTTATTTGCCCTCGGCCTGGCCTTGTTTGGCGAAACCGACCAGTATGCCGGGCTGCTGCGGCCGCCGGTACTGGCCTACTTGGGCGCGCTGGCGGCGGTGCTGGCGCTGTCGGTGGCCGGCAAGCGGGCGCGGGGCCGGCTGGCCACGCTGCCCGACTGGCTGCTGCTGCTACCAGGCTTTTACTTGCCGGGCGGGCTGCCGCTGGCCGTGGCTACGCTGGTGGTGCTGTACGCCCACGCCGGCTCGGTGCTGGCCCGCGCCCACCGCGCCACCGACGCCGAGCAGCTCACGCTGGGCACCGTGCTGTTCGTGGTGGCCACGATGGTGGCGTATTTCAAACTCACCTGGGCTTTCCTGGATAAGTCACTGTTCTTCTTAATTGGCGGAGTTTTATTGCTGAGCTTAAGCTGGTATTTACGTCGCCGTAATGCGCAACGCCTGGCGGCCGGCGCGGCGGCGGTTATCGCTGCGCCCAACCACGAACCCGAAACCAGCCACTAGGAACCGATGCCGATTCGCCCTACCCCCTCTCATCGCCTGTTGCTGCGGCTGCTCGTGGCGGCGCAGGTGCTCTACGTGCTGGGCGTGGCCGGCGCGGGCTACGCCACCACGGCCTACGGCCGGCACATCTGGCTGGCGACCGCGCCCGTTGATTTGCACGCCCTGCAGTACGAAAGCTTCGTGTGCCTGCGCTATCTCGCCGCCGAAGCGCCCCTCGCGGCCTGGCGCGGCCCTACCCCCCCGCAGCGTCGCCAAGCCGTGTATGTGCTGCTGACCACCACGCTCGGCCCCGACAGCCTGGCCACCGTGGCCGGTGTCTATACCCAAGAGCAAAAGCCCGGCCCCGGCCAGGCCATACTACGCGGCTGGATTACGGAGGTATACAACCGCAGCTTAGGCCTGCGCTACAACCTGGAGCGCTACTACGTGCCCGGCGACAGCCCCCTGCGCCTCGGTAAAACCAGCCCCGCCGTGCGCGTGCAAGTCAGCATCGCGCCGTGGGGCCAGGCGCGGATTGAGCAGGTGAAGCTGTTGCCGGCTACTATCGCTCGGTAGGCGGCAGTAGTTGGCGGTCGGCTAACGAGAGGTCAGTGAGAGCGTATTTTGACTGACCGGTGATATTCATCTCGTCCAGAATATCCACCATGTCAGCGTATTTGGCACCGAGGCCGGATTTGATGAGCACAAATACTGGCCCTAGTTGCCTTTGCTGCTGCGATACTCGCTGAGTCAGCAAGGTTTGGCGAATACCATGTGGGCCAAAGTTAGTACTGTGCAAAACGGGCACTGGCACCGAGGGGTCTTTGGGTGCATTTAGGCCCAGATAATAGTAAACCCGATGCCCCTTACCCAAGATAATAGTCATCGCCCCTGACTCTTTTATGGGTGTAAGAATAGGGCTTTTCACGGGCATAACTAACTCCATCACGCGGGGCTTGGCGAAGGTGGTAGTGAGCATGAAAAACGTAAGCAGCAAAAACGCCAGGTCTACCATCGGGGTCATGTCAAGGTGAAACTTGTGCGGGCGGGCGCGCGGCTTTTTGCTGTCTTTGGGGGCGGGTTGGTCGATGGTAGCCATTGGGGCAGAAGAGGGGGGTAGGAAAAAGCTGCCCGCGCCCCGCCCTCCGGCCGGGCGCTACCGAAGGCAGCCGCTACCCACCTGATGCCGGCCCGCTAAAATTTCCACACGCCGCCCGGCCCCACGCAGGCGTGCAGCGGCACGTCGGTGGGCAGCACGTCGGCCAGGGCCAGCCCCGGCGCATCAGCCAACATATTCAAGCCAATAAACTGCGTTTCGGGCCGGCACTGCGCCAGCAGCCGGTCGTAGAAGCCGCCGCCGTAGCCCACACGCTGGCCCCGCTCGTCCACGGCCAGCAGCGGCACCAGCACTGCGTCGAAGCGCGCCGGGGCTACCTCGGCGGCCGGGTCGGCGGCCGGCTCCGGGATACCCCAGCAGTTGGTGAGCAGTGGCGTAGCGGAAGTCAACTCGTAGTTTTTCAACGAAATACCGTCGGGCTGCACCATAGGCGCGGCTAGGCGCACCAGCAGTTTTTCAGTCCAGATGCGGTGGATTATCCACCACGTATCGGGCTCGTGCTTCGCGGCGAGGGGTAGGAAGACGTGCAGCCAGCGCCACGTCGCCACCGGAAAATGGGTAAAAAGCTGCGCGCTGAGCTGCTCACTGCGGCGGGCCACCTCGGCGGGGCTTAGGGCCAGGCGGCGGGGTAGGGCGGCGCGGCGCAGGGCGGCTTTGGTGGGTGGGGGTAGCATGGCTCAGGTGGTAGCCATTTCAAATACCCGCATGCGCAAGGAAATACTGCCAACGAAGAGCAGTATGGCAACTCCCGGCAGTAGCATACACACTACGGCCCGGCCCATCGAAAATCCTTGCACCAACCGAATACCAGCCAAGAGGATACTGATTGCCCACATCACCAAAATTAATTCAAAGGCGGTAAGCAAATAGGTCAACGTTTCGGTGGATAAGGGTAAGTCGATAACTTCTCGGCGAAATGAATTGGTGCTGTGTATATCAACTACCAAAAACATCGGCACCAGCGAAACTATCGTCGGCACCAAGGCCCAGGCAACAACCGTTCTGCACATGTTGAATGTTGCCCGTCCGCCCAGCCACTGGCCGCCTAGGCTTAAGCCCCAGGCGTAAGCATAGTAGGTAAACCAGCCAAATAATCCTCCCACCAATACCGCCAGCAACAGCGCGTTGCTTATAGATGAAGCAGCACGGGGGTGCTCATAATCAATGCGACCCACGGCCCTGGCGACACCTCCCAGCATCAGCAACTGGGTAACGTGTGCATTAGGAGAGTTGGTCAGGATGAAGCGGAGCGTAGCTCTGGGATGCAACCACAGCTTGATGAATAGATTACGACTGGTAATCCTGGTGTTTTCAGGCCCCAAGTTGATAAAGTTTTCAGGCATAATTACAGATAGAGTGCCGTTGGATTAAGCCAAATTATAATCGGAAGTGCTTTTGTCAGCTATTGATGCCGCGCAGCAAGTTATCGGGCAACGATGAGGCACTAAATTTTGCCCCTCTACTGCATTACCATTTCCTTTTGCTGAATTTCTCAACCATTACCACTAATTTTTCCTGTGTCCTCCCCCCGCCCCCGGCTTTACCTTTGCCCCGCCTATGATTCTTCGCGCCGAGCACCTGCTCAAACAGTATAAGTCCCGCATCGTGGTCAACGATATGTCACTGAGCGTGGCGCAGGGCGAAATCGTGGGGCTGCTGGGGCCCAACGGGGCCGGCAAAACTACCTGCTTCTACATGATGGTGGGCATGGTGAAGCCCAACGGCGGCCGCATTTTTCTGGATGACGAGGAGGTAACGCGCCTGCCCATCTACCAGCGGGCGCGGCGCGGCATGGGCTACCTGGCGCAGGAAGCCAGCGTGTTTCGGGACCTGAGCGTGGAGGAAAATATCCTCTCGGTGCTCGAAATGACCAGCATGTCTAAGCCGGCACAAAAAGCTAAAGTGGAGGAACTGCTGGAAGAATTCAGCCTGGGCCACGTGCGCAAAAACCTGGGTAAGGTGCTAAGCGGCGGCGAGCGGCGACGCACCGAAATTGCCCGTGCTCTGGCCGTAGACCCCAAGTTCGTGCTGCTCGACGAGCCTTTCGCAGGCGTGGACCCCATCGCCACCGAGGAAATCCAGGGCATCGTGGCCCGCCTCAAACACCGCAACATCGGCATCCTCATCACCGACCACGACGTGAACTCGACCCTGAGCATCGTGGACCGGGCCTACCTCCTCTTCGAGGGTAAGCTTCTCAAAGCCGGCACCGCTGAAGAGCTGGCCGCCGACGAAACCGTGCGCCGCGTGTACCTGGGCCGCAACTTTGAGTTCAAGCGCAAAGTATTTGAGTAGATAGTTAGTTTAGCCTCATTGTCATTACGAGCGCAGCGCGGCAATCGCATCCGAACGACACTCGCACCAGTCGTTCGCCCATCGTGCGGGTATCATTCGGGTGCGATTGCCGCGCTGCGCTCGTAATGACAAACGTCCTTTGCCTGACTCTTAACCCTTACCCAATCCGCAGTGCTCGACCAGCTCATCGCCCGCGCCGTTCAGCTTGGTAGCCTGCCGCGGCTGGCGCGGGTGCGGCACGAGCCGGAGGCAGCGCAGGCGGCCGTGCTGCGCTACCTGCTGGGCCGGGCGCGCAGCACGGCCTGGGGCCGGCGCTACGGCTACGAACCGGGCCTAAGCGCCAGCGAGTTTGCGGCGCGAGTGCCAGTGAGCACTTACGAGCAGCTATACCCCGAGCTGGAAAAAGTGCTGCGCGGCCAGCCCGACGTGCTGTGGCCCGGCCCGGCCCCGCGCTGGCAGGCGCGCAGCAGCGGCACCACCAATGCCCGCAGCAAATACCTGCCCCTCACGCCCGAGGCGCTACACCATAACCACTACCGCGCCGGCCGCGATATGCTGGCCCTGGCCACCCACCTCTACCCTGCCCAGCGCCTGCTGCAAGGCAAAACCCTGAGCCTGGGCGGCAGCCTCAACCCCAGCCCCTTCGACGGCGGCGCGCTCACCGGCGACGTGTCGGCCCTGGTGATGCACAGCCTGCCCGGCTGGGCGCAGACGCTGCGCACCCCGCCCCTACCCCTGGCTCTATTAGAAGAGTGGGAGGAAAAAATCGAACGCATTGCCCGCCACGTGCTGCGTCAGGATGTGCGCGTGCTGGCCGGCGTGCCCACCTGGATGCTCGTGCTACTGCGCCGCGTACTGGCTCTGACCGGGGCCGATGACCTGCGCCAAGTGTGGCCCCGGCTGGGCTTGTTCCTGCACGGCGCGGTGGCTTTCGGGCCCTACCAGCCGCTGTTTGAGGAGCTGATGCCGGGCGGACAGCTACGCTTTCTGGAAATCTACAATGCCTCGGAGGGCTACTTTGCTTTGCAGGATGAGCCCGGTAGTCCCGATTTGCTGCTACTGCTCGACCACGGCATTTATTACGAGTTTTTGCCGGCCGCGCAGTTCGACCAACCTGACCCGCGTCCGGTGCCGCTCGAAGCCGTAACCATCGGGCCGAGCTACGCGCTGGTTATCAGTAGCAACGCCGGACTGTGGCGCTACCTCGTGGGCGATACCGTACGCTTCACCTCGCTGCGGCCCTACCGGGTGCGCATCACGGGCCGTACTAAGCACTTTCTCAATGCCTTCGGCGAAGAAGTGGTGGTGGAAAACGCGGAGGCGGCCATCGCGGCGGCGGCCCTGGCCACGGGCTGCGCGGTGTGCGACTTCACGGCCGCGCCCGTGTATTTCGCGGCGGCTACCGGCACTTCACGCGGCGGCCACGAGTGGGCCGTGGAGTTGGCCGGGCCCCTACCCCCCCCCGCCGCCGCCGCCTTCGCCCAGCACCTCGACCAAGAGCTGCGCCGCCTCAATTCGGACTACGATGCCAAGCGCCACCGCGACCTGGCCCTGGCCCTGCCCCGCGTGCACTTTGTGCCACCCGGCACTTTCGAAACCTGGCTGCGCGGCCGTGGCCGCCTGGGTGGCCAGCGCAAAGTGCCCCGCCTGGCCAACTCGCGCCAGGTGCTGGAAGAAGTACTGGCTTTAAGCCAACAAGGCATTGATTTACAGCGCTAAAGCCACAAAAGTAAGGGTGCGACCTGGCACAAAAAAACCCGCCGAAGGGCGGGCTTTCGTGGGCAATACCGGAATCGAACCGGTGACCTCTACCATGTCAAGGTAGCGCTCTAACCAGCTGAGCTAATTCCCCGAGGCTAGCAGCGCGACTCGCGCGCCGGCCGCAAAAGTACGCCCGCCGGTCAATTAGCGCGCATCCGGCTTCCAACTTTTGGCGGGGGGTAGGCGTTCTTTGCGGCGATGCTTCTTCTCTCTACCCTTCCGGCGGGGCCGGCCTGGCTGGTGGCCTACCAGCACCACGAGCTGGCGCTGGGCCGGGGCCTGGGCATCCTGGGCGTCTGGGCGCTACTCAATTTGGTAGCGAGCGGCTACCAGCTGCCGCGCACCGACCGCCGCGAGTGGCTCTACCATTTTCACTTCATGAACTGCCTGTGGGCATTCATCAACGCCATATTAGCGGCAGTAGGCATTCTGCGCACGCATCCTGGCGCGCCTTTAGCCGGCTTTACGGCCGCAACTGCCCTGGCCGACGTGCATTCTACCAGCCAGATTTTTCTAATAAACGCGGGCCTCGATGTGGGCTATCTGCTGGTGGGACTGTGGCTGCTCACCCACGCCGCCCGCCCCGGTGCCAATCGCCCCGAACGCCTTTACGGCTACGGCCGCTCGGTGCAGCTGCAAGGCGGGTTCCTGCTGCTATTTGATGCGGTAATGTGGTGGTTTTTATAGGGTTTTTCTATAACATCATCATTGCGAGCAAAGCGAAGCAATGACATCCAGACGATTTCGTTCGGGTGTGATTGCTTCGCTCTGCTCGCAATGACAATAGTTTTACTTAAGAACCTGCCAGCAGCTTTTCTTCGATTTTCTGATTAAAAGCGTCCAGGTCCTCGGGCTTGCGGCTGGTGATAAGGTTGCCGTCCACGACCACCTCAGCGTCTTGCCAGTGCGCGCCGGCGTTGCGCAGGTCGGTTTGAAGGCTGGGCCAGCTGGTCAGGTGCTTGCCGCGCACGGCATCGGCCTCAATCAGCGTCCAGGGGCCGTGGCAGACGGCAGCCACCAGCTTGCCGGCATTCACGAAATCACGCACAAAATTTACGGCTTTGGGCTCGGTGCGTAACACATCGGGGTTCATTTGGCCGCCGGGCAGCACCAAGGCATCGTAGTCGCTGGCTTTGGCATCGTCCAGGGTCTTGTCCACGTCTACCTTATCGCCCCAGTCCTTCTGGTCCCAGCCTTTGATAGAACCCGACTTGAGCGACACGACATCGACCGTCGCGCCTTCTTGTTTGAGAAATTTTTGGGGCTTAAGGAGTTCGGATTGCTCGAAGCCATCGGTGGCCAAGATGGCAATGCGCTTACCTTTAAGCTTATCGCTGCTGAAAATTGACATGAGATTTGTGGAAAAGGAATGCGGCAGCGAAAGTGCCGCCCGTAGTATTCTGCTGTACGCCTAGCAGTGGCTAGTGGTTGTCGTTCATCATTGCCAGCAACGCGAAGCAATCGCACCCGCCCGGCACACGCCCTAGTTGTTCGCCTATTGCTCGGATGCGATTGCTTCGCTTTGCTGGCAACGACAACCGTCCTCAACCACCAACCAAGCACCAAAACCCTACTCCCGCCGGGCCCTTTTCAGCTCCTGGCGCACGGTTTTCACGCGCTGGTCGAAGCCATCGGGCTCGTAGTCTATGCCGGGCACGTCCAGTTCGTCGAGCAGGTCCATGAGGGCGTCGGCGTGGTCGGTGCGGGTGCCGGCGGGCAGTTGCACGAACGCCATTTCGGACCACAGCAGCGCCAGCAGGCGCTGGCCGTCGGCGGCGCGCATCTGCATTTCCAATACCAGGTTGGAGTTGTCGAAATGAATGAGCTGGGTGCGGATGCGTACCAGCGCGCCCTGCCGCGCCGGCTTGAGGTAGCTGAGCTGGTGCTTGGTGATGACCCAGGCCGCGTGCTGCTCGCGGGCCAGCTCGCCCATGTTGAGGGCGTAGTGCTCGGCCACCTGGTCCTCGCGGGCGTTGAGAAAGTAGTCGAGGTAGCGGGCATTATTGAGATGACCCAGCATATCACAGTCTTGAAAATGAATGCGATGCTGGGTTTCGGGCGTGCGCAGAAGAGAAGCCATGGGGCAAAGGTAGAGGCGTAGAATACGCTGTAGCTGGTCTGGCAGGGGGTAGTGTACGAGTTGATTCGCAGTGGCGCGGGTCCGACAAGCTACAGCGTATCCTTCGCAAACTACTCGTCATGCCGAGTATTTCCAGAAAAAAAGCTTACCTTTTCTCCCGCCTTTGCCTACCCCCTTTCCCGCCATGTTTGCCCTCACGCCCACCCGCGCCGCCACGCTGCGCGCCATCGCCGACACGTTTATCCCAGCCGGGCCGGGTGCGGACGGCCTACCCCCCGGTTCGGCCCAGGTGGACCTAGATAAGCTAGTGACGGCCCTGCGCGCGCAGCCGCTGGGCGAGCAAGTGGAGTTTGAGCAGCTGCTTGATTTATTGGCTAAACCCCTAGCCGGCCTCACCTGGTGGGGGCCGCTGCGGCCGTTTCTGGACCTTACGCCCGCCCAGCGCGAGGCGCTGTTGCAAAGCTGGGCCGGCTCGCGGCTGCCGCCGCTGCGCAAGGGCTTTCACGCGCTGCGCAAGCTGTGCACGTTTTTATATTACGGCGATGCGCCGGCCGGCGGCCCCAATCCGGCCTGGGCGGCGCTGGGCTACCCCGGCCCTACCCCCCCGGTGGACGCCCGCCCGCCCGGCGCGACCGAGCGCCCGCTAAAGCCCCTCGCGCCGGTGGCCGACACCACGTATTGCTGCGACGTGCTGGTGATTGGCTCGGGCGCGGGCGGCGGGGTAGTGGCCGGCGAATTGGCCCAGGCCGGGCACGACGTGCTGGTGCTGGAAGCCGGCCCCTACCTGCACGGTGCGGACTTCACGCAGCGCGAAGCCGACATGATGGGCCGCCTCTACGACGCGCGCGGCGCGCTCAGCACCCGCGATGGCAGTATTGGCATATTGGCCGGGGCCTGCCTGGGCGGCGGCACTACCGTGAACTGGGCCGGCGCGTTTCGCACCCCCGACTACGTGCTGGAAGAATGGGCCCGCGAGCACGCCGCGCCGCAGTTCATCAGCCCCGATTTTACCCAAAGCCTCGACGCCGTGGCCGCCGCCCTGAGCGTGAACACCGCCTACCCCCGCCACAACGGCCAGAACCAGGCCCTGCTGGACGGCTCGGCCCGGCTGGGCCAAAAAACGCGCCTCATTCCGCGCAATGAGAAGGGCCTGAGCGAATCCGACGCGCACTTTCAGGGGCTGGGCTACTCGTCCTTGGGCGATGCGCACGGCATTAAACAGGGCACTTTGAATACTTACCTGCGCACGGCCGCCGACCACGGCGCGCGCCTGCTGGCTGGTGCGCGGGTGGAGCGCGTGACCATTGTGGGCGGCCGGGCCACCGGGGCCGAGGCTGTGCACACTACTGCCGCGGGCCGCCGGGTGCGCATTCTGGTGCGGGCGGGACAGGTAGTGGTGGCGGGCGGGGCCGTGCAAACGCCGGCGCTGCTGCTGCGCTCGGGGCTGCGCCACCCGCATTTGGGCCGGCACCTGCATTTGCACCCTACCGTGCCGGTGGCGGCGCACTACCCCTGGCCCATGCGCTCGTGGCACGGCCCCAGCATGAGCGTCGTCAACGACACGTTTACGCGGCTGGGCGGCACCAACTTCGGGGCCAAGCTCGAAACGCCGCCCACCCACCCCGGCCTGCTGGCCATGGTGCTGCCCTGGCAATCGGGCGCGCAGCACCGCGAATTACTGCAAGCCGCCGACCACCTGGGCTCGTTCATCGTGCTCACCCGCGACCGCGACGGCGGCCGGGTGCGCATAGACAAGCAGGGCGCGCCGCTCATTGATTATCAGCTCTCTGGCTTCGACAAGAAGAGCATGCTGGCCGGCATCCGGGCGGCCGTTGATATTCACGTGGCAGCCGGGGCGCACACCGTGTACCTGCCCCACGGCACGCTGCCCACGCTGCGCGCCAAAGACGGGGTAGTGCAAAACCCCGAGCTGCTGGCCGCCCTACCCCACCTGCCTTGGCAGCCCAACCGCTACGGCCTCTACAGCGCCCACCAGATGAGCACCTGCCGCCTGGGCGGCCGCCGCGCTACCCACCCACTGCGCCCCAGCGGCGAAACCGTGGAGGTAAAAAACCTCTACGTGGCCGACGGCTCGGCCTTTCCGGCGTGCAGCGGCGTCAATCCGATGCTCACCATTATGGCGCTGGCCCACTATACAGCCCAGGGTCTGAAAGCTACGCGGCCCAGCTAGCCAGGCCGTCTTCATTGCAAACCTTAAATTATTGGTAGTCAATGGCCTGCTATGTGAGACTGCGGCCAAGCAGCCAGCGCGAACGCTGATGAACAAGAAAATTAGTAATTTTACTTGTTATAATTACATTTTTTTTTACATAAAAAACTAACCCTCAATACTTTTGCTACTTGTGTTACCTGTATATTTGCTACTACGCCGTTTGTATGTGCAGCTTATATGCCTGATTTTATTTCCGCTAACCATTCACCAGTTGCGCTTACTCAGCTCGGAACGACTGCCAGGCAAGCAGCCAGCACCGAGGCAGAGCTTGCGGAGCTGCGACAAGCGCTAGCCGCGGCCGAGCGGCAGTTGGCCGCTACCAGGCAGCAGCTAACGGAGCAGCGGGAGTTTTACGAAGGCGTGCTCAACGCGCTGGCCGTGAACGTGGCCGTGTACGATGCCGACCTGCGTTTCTGCTTCATCAATTCGGCCGCCATCAGAGACCCGACCGTGCGGGCGTGGGCATTGGGCAAAACGAATGAGGACTATTGCACTCACATTCAGCTGCCTACCGAGCTGGCCGCTGCGTACCAGGGTTACTATGAGGAGGCGCGCCGCACGCGGGCCGAAGTACGCTGGGAAGAAAGCCTGGCTACCGGGCACGGTCCGCGGCGGCAGGTGCGGCGCTTTCAGCCACTGTTTGGGCCCGATGGGGAGCTGCGCTTTATGGTGGCATCGGGCGTGGATATTACCAAGCGCTACCAGGCCGAGCAGCAGCTGGCCGAGCAGCGCGCCTTTTACGAGCTGGTGCTTAATCAACTGCCGACCGACGTTGGCGTTTTTGACGCGCGCCACCACTATCTTTTTGTGAATGAGTGCGGTATAAAAGACCCGGTCGTGCGCGAGTGGGTTATCGGGCGCGATAATTTTGCGTATTTTGCCCGCACCAACCGGCCCCGCGCGATGGCCGAGGAGCGGCGCGTGCGCTTTGAGCAGGCCGCGCGCACCCGCCAGTCCGTGAGCTACGAGGAGCAGTTTGCGCGGCCCGATGGCACGCGCCATTTGCTGCGCTGCATCCAGCCGGTTTTTTATCCTGATGGGGCACTCCACCTGCTGGTGTGCTACGGGCTCGATATCACGGAGCGGGTGCGGGCCGAGCAGACACTAACCCAGGCCAAGGTAGTAGCCGAGGAGTCGGCGCGGGTCAAGGAGACGTTTCTGGCCAATATGAGCCACGAGATTCGCACGCCCATGAATGCCATCCTGGGCATGAGCCAGCTGCTGGCCAAAACCGCGCTCGCCGACGACCAGCTGAGCTACCAGCAGGCCATTGCTACCTCGGCCGAAAACCTGCTCGTCATCATCAACGACGTACTCGACCTCTCGAAGCTGGAAGCTGGCAAGCTGGTGCTCGAAATCATTGGCTTTGCGCCTACCCACCTGCTGGCCCAGGTAGAGCAGACGCTACGCTTCAAGGCCGCCGAAAAGGGCCTGAGCCTGCTGCTAGAGCTGGGGCCGCAGGTGCCGCCCGTGCTGCTCGGCGACCCCTCCCGCATCCGGCAAGTACTACTCAATCTGGCTGATAATGCCTTGAAGTTCACGAATAAAGGGTCCGTAACGGTGGCGTGCCAGCTGCTGAACAACAGCCCCGAGGTACCCGCCGATACTGTGGCCCTGGAGTTTCGGGTGACGGACACCGGCATTGGCATCGACCCGGCGTACCTGACGACCATGTTCACGGAGTTCAGCCAGGCCGACTCGTCGGTGACGCGCGAGTTTGGGGGCACGGGGCTGGGCCTGAGCATCTGCCGCGACCTGGTGCGGCTCATGGGCAGCGAGATTCAGGTGAGCAGCCAGAAAAATAAGGGTACTACCACCCGCTTCGTGCTGCACTTACCAGTGGGGCCGCCGCAGGCCGTGCCGCGCCGCAAACTGCCGCCCCTCACGGCCCAGCACCGGGCTTTGCTACGCGGCCGGCGCGTATTGCTGGTGGAAGATAATTTATTTAACCGCCAGATTGCCAAGTCGTTCATGACTCAGGCCGATATCCTGGTAACTGAAGCCGAACACGGAGCCCAGGCCGTGGAGCTGGCCCAGCATCAGCGCTTCGACCTGGTGCTGATGGACGTGCAGATGCCCGTGATGGATGGCTACGCGGCCACCGCCGTGCTGCGCCAGCAGCTAAACCTGCCTACCCCCATTCTGGCCCTCACGGCCAACGCCATCAGCGGGGAGCGCGAAAAATGCCTGGCGGCCGGCATGAATGGCTACCTGGCCAAGCCCTTTCAGGAAGCGCAGTTGCTTCAGCTGCTGCTCGAATGGATAGTGCCGGGCTCGGCGGGGGCGGCCGCCCCCGCCGAGCCGGAGCCCCTACGCCCCCCCAAGCCAGCGGGGATAGCCCGGCCCGATGCTAGCCTCTACAGCATCGACGACCTGCTCAAAGCCGGGCAGAACGACCCGGACTTCGTGCTCTTTATGCTCCAGACGTTCGCAGATAGCTGCCAGGAAGCCCTGCGCGACCTGCGCCGCGGGCTGCGCGAGGCCGATGTGGTGCTGCTCAAAAGCACGGCCCACACACTCAAGCCCAGCCTGCAGCACCTCAACGCCTGGCAGGCCCTGCCGCCCGTCGAAAAAATCAACTGCTGGGCCGGGGCCTTCGCCCTGGAGCCGCTGCGCATACTGGTAGAAACCGTGGAGCTGCTACTGCGCGACGTGCTAGCCCAGATTGCCGGCGACCTGCACGCCGAGCGCGTGATGAGCCGTGTACTGACCAGATAGGGGGTAGGGCCATACTTTATACCAAGGCGGTTTGGGGGAAAGCTGTACCAGGTGGCCATTTTCTGCGTATCCTGGTCCTACTTCTTTCCATTGGCCCTCGGCCGCCACCTTATGAGTTCTACCCGCTTTACGCTACCGGCCCTGGCCCTGAGCTTGCTGGCTGCTGGCTGCTCCATCTTTCACCGCCACCGCGATGCGCCGGCCCCGCCGCCGGTCGCAGTCACGCGCTCAGCGGACACCCCTACCCCTCCCACCGCCGCCCGCGACCTCGCCGATGCCATGACGACCGTGCTGCGCCTCACTCCCGAGCAAACCGCCCAGGCGCGCCAAGTGCTGAACTCCACCGTGCGGCAGGCCAACGCCGCCCGCCAGGAATATCCCGCCTCCTCACCAGAGCTTGGCACGGCCCTCAAGCGCATCAACCTTGCCTCCGACAAGGAGCTGCGCCAGGTGCTGGGCCCCGCTGCTTACCGCGAAATGCAAACCAAGCAGGCTCAGATTCAGGCCGAAATGCGGAAATGATGAGCGCTCCCACTAAAACGCAAAAAAGGGGGTTGCCGATATCGGCAGCCCCCTTTTTTAATTTAAAACCAACTGTTATTAGTTGTTGGTTTTGTCCGTGTAAGTTGTATCGGTCGTGGTGGTTTTACCGGGGATTTGCTCCACGTCCACTTCCGTGTTGCGCACGGTGTCATGGATAGTTTGCTCGCGCTCGGTTACCTGCTTGCCCAGTGATACTTCTTCCACTACGCGGGCCTCTTTGGCTACTACGGCGCGCTCGGCGCTTTCAGTCACTTCCAACTCACCTTCCTTGAAGGCTTTAAAGTCAGCCTCTGAAGCAACGCGGTCTACGGGGGTGCGCTGCACCGTTACGTGCTCTTCGCGCAGGCGCACGCTGGCTTCTACAGGCTTTTCTACGATGCGCGAGCGCAGGCGCACGCCACCGGTTTGCTCCACGCGCTTGCCCACTTGCAGGTTCTCCTCGATAACTTCGGCCTTCACGTTGTCGCCGGTTTGGTTGGTCTTGTCGGCCTGGTAATTCTGGTTGGTTTGGCCAGCCTGGTAGCTCTGGGGCTTATCGCCCGTTATGCCGCCATCCACATCCACGGCACCGGCATCGTCGAGGATACGGGCGGCGCGCTGGCTTTGGTCGGCCGAATCAACGTGCACGGTTACAACCGACGAGCCATTTTTGGCGGCTGCGGTGTAGCTGCGGGCATCGGCGTTGTCATCGCCCCCAAACAAAGAGCTAAAGAAGCCGCCGATGCTGTCATCGCTGGTGCGGCCCACACCGACATTAGCAGTTTCGCGGTGAGCCACGTCTACATAATCAAGCTTGAACCCGGCTTGCTCCAGGTTTTGAACGGCTTGCTGCGCCTCAGCGGCGGTATTGAAAATTCCAACTACGGTTTGAGCACTCATGGGAAAAGGAAAGAAAAGGGTGAAAAAAAATGGGAATCCTTAGGAGGCGGCCGATGGCTCGCGGGGGGGTAGGCGCTCGACCAGCACCTCCTCACGCCGCAGGTGCAGCGGCTCGGTGTGCTCAGTCGTCACCTGGCGCTTAGTTATGCGCAGCTCTTCCACCAGCAGCAGGCGCTTTTCAACCACGGCCACCTCGCGCAGCACCGGAATGATGAGCGTATCGCCCTCCTGGCGCGGGCCAGGGGCCACCGCGCCGGCCGGCAGCGTCTGGTTGAGCGGCACGCGCTCATAGTGCACTTCGTCGTGCTGCACAGGCACTACAATCTGCTCGTCGGCCTCGTGCACGCGCTTGGTTACTACTACCCGGCCGGTTTCCACTACCTCGCGCCGAATGGTGGCGCGCTCCTCAATAATGGGTAGCACCCGGCTTTCATCGGCCGCTTCGGAAGCGAGCCGCGAAGGCGAGGATGGAGTAGCTGGAGTCATGGTAGCGGCTGGGTGGGCAGCTACTTCTGCTGCGCCGATTCTTACGCACCCGTAGCCGACTCGTTGCCGAGTTCTGGCATTATCCCAACCTTATTATTAAGTAATTACCAAGCTCACAGACACTTGTTTTTTTCCACGTTAGTAAACATTAATTTTCCCTTCACACTACTCCATTTTGCCCAGTCAGCGGCGTTGCCCGCAGCAGCGCTACGTCGGTGTCTTCGTACAGCTCGCGTAGCGGCAGCGTCAGGTCTAGGTCGGGAATGGCGAGCACGGCGGCCGGCTCGGGTAGCAGTGTATAAATCCACTACCCGGCCTCATCGCGTTGAAACCACTCTACTACCCACTAGGTCTGCGAAATCAGTAGGTAGTGCCGCAGGCTGAGCAGCTTCTGGTAATTGGCAAATTCCTCCGTGCGGTCATAGTCGGCGGTAGAAGGCGATAGAATTTCGGCAATCAAGACCGGGTTGCGCACCAGGTAAGCATCCTGTCGGTCGGCCTGATGGCAGGTTACCAGCACATCGGGATAGACGTAATGTACGTCCTTCTTTAGCACAAGGCGAACATCTTCTATAAACGTTTGATAACCCTTACCTCGCAGCGCGCCGCACAAACTGGCGGCTAGGTTTTGGGCCAAGAGATTATGCGACTTGCCAGCCCCCGCCATTGCAAAGACCTCACCTTTAACGTACTCATGGCGCACCTCGCTGGCTCCTTCCAAAGCGAAGTACTCCTCTGGCGCGTAGCGACGCTCCCGTAACTCAGCTTATCCCATCGGCGCGTTTTTTCCAAGTATATGGCCGCCTACCCCCTACAAATACTTCAGCAGCCAGCCCAGCAGGCGGCGCGTGCGGCTGGTGTAAGGGGGGTAGAAGGGCTTGATGCCAGTGAGGCCCACGCGCTGCCGCAGCACCGCTTTTTCGTTGCTGAAAGCCAGGAAACCGGCGTGCCCGTGGGCTTTGCCCAAACCGCTGTTGCCAACCCCGCCGAAGGGTAGCGCGGGGTGCGCGAGCTGAATGATGGTTTCGTTCACGGCCGCGCCGCCGGCCGCGATGGTATCGAGCAGGTAGCGGCGATTAGCAGCGCTGGTGGTGAACACGTACTGCGCCAGCGGCTTGAGGCGGGCGTTGACGTAGGCCGCCGTTTCGGGCAAGCTTTGGAAGGTGAGCACGGGCAGCAGCGGGCCAAATATCTCTTCTTCCAGCACGGCCGCGCCGGCCGGCACATCGGTGAGGATAGTGGGTTCCAGGTAGCACTGGCGCTCGTCGAGGCCGCCGCCCTGGGCCACGGTAGCCCCGCGCGTTTGAGCATCTTCGAGCAGCCCGGCCAGGCGGGCGAAATGGTGCTCGTTCACGATGCGGGCGTAGGATTTAGACTGCTTAATCGCCTCATTGTCGGCCCCATAGTACGTCCCGATGGCCCGGCGCAACTCGGCCAGCAGCGGGTCGCGCACGCCGGCCTGCACCAGCAGGTAGTCGGGGGCCACGCAGGTCTGGCCGGCGTTGAGAAACTTACCCCACACTATTTTCTCGGCCGCATCGCGCAGGTTGGCTGTTTCATCCACGATGGCCGGGCTCTTGCCGCCCAGCTCTAGCGTGAGGCCGCTCAGGTGCTCGGCGGCGGCGCGCATCACGATTTTGCCCACCTGCGGCGAGCCAGTAAAAAAAATATGGTCCCAGGGCAGGCGCAGTAGCTCAGTGGCCACTTCCCTACCCCCCTCCAGCACCAGCACCTCCTCGGGTCGAAACAGCTCCTCGGCCATTCGGCACAGCAGGGCCGAGGTAGCGGGCGTTTGCTCAGCGGGCTTGATGACCACTGCGTTGCCGGCCGCAATGGCCGAGGCCAACGGGTCGAGGGCCAGGTAAAACGGGTAGTTCCAGGGTGCGATGATGAGCACCACGCCTTTGGGCTCGGCCTGCACCCAGCCCGTAGTGCCGGCCAGGGCCAGTGGCGTGCCCACTTTGCGCCGGGCTGCCCAGCGCTTCAGCTCGCGGCTGCTGTGCCGAATCTCAGTTAGCGAGGGCCAGATTTCGGTGAGGTCGGTTTCTTCAGGCGGCTTCCGAAAATCCTGGTACAGCGCCTGTTGAATGGCGGCCCGGTTGGCCAGCAGCCAATCGGCCAGCCGGGCCAGCCGCTGGCGGCGGGCGGCCACGTCCTCGGCCCGCAGGGCCGGGGCCTGCGCCCGCAGGGCCGCAAACTCGGCGGCGAAGCGGTAAGCAGTGGGCGGCGTGGGCACGGCCGGCGCGGCGACGGGGTAGGCAGAGGTTGTCATCAGCAGGAAAAGGAAGCGCTAGTTGATTGAGCGGCTGAAAGATACACCTACTACTTCTCTTCTTGGCCACGCCCGCAGCCAAGCTGCGCGACTACCCCGAATTATCCAAAAAAGGCCCGTTCCTCAAAAGAGAAACGAGCCTTTTTACATAGAGCAAAAGGTCTAGAGCAGACCTTTCTTCACCGTGCGGTGGCCGTGCTCGTCAATTTTGATTTTCGTACCGTCGGCACGCTTAATCTTGAGCGAGCCGTCATCACTACGCTTGATTTTCGCGCCATTCTGGTATTTTACTTTTTTATCATCCGCGTTGTTTTCCAGCTTCTTGATGCCTGAACCCTGACCTACGCGGGCTCCAAGACTAGGCTTGGTTTCGGTGGCCTTGGCTACGGCGGCAGTATAAGGGCCTACATAGTACTGGCCAGCGTTGCTGGTGTACGTCTTATACTCGGGCTCCGTTACGGTAGTTTTCACCGCACTGCTAGTCTGGTCGTTAGCAGCCTTCATAGCGGCGTAGCGGCCGGTGGTATCGGTGGCGTAGCGCGTCTCAATGGCCCTCATGGCCCGGCCGCGGGTGTAGTAGATGGGCCGCAGCTTGGTGGGCAGGGTAGTATCGGCGGCGTTGAGGTCGGCGGCCACGCGGGTAGCCAGGGTATTGGCGGCGTTGCGGTAGGCCAGCGTGTCCACGGCAGCTACTTGGTTGGTAGTGGCCGGCGTAGTGGTCGTTTCAGTGGTTTTGGTATCCTGCGAGCAGGAGGCGAAAGCGAAAGCGGCCGCAGCCGTTAAAAGAAGAAAACGGGTGTTCATAAGGTTGGAAAGCGTGAGGTAGCGGCATTGGCCGCAAGTAGCCCCTGTGTACGGGTAGGCCTAAGTGATAGTTGCCAACTCCTTATGCAAGAAGTTGGCAACTAGCTATTTCTCCGTAAGAATTGCTTATTTACTCTTACGCATTGACCACTGAGCCGCCGTTGGGGTGCAACGTCTGGCCCGAGAAGTACGAAGCATCTTCCGAGGCCAGAAACACGTAGGCCGGGGCCACTTCCGAAGGCTGGCCGGCGCGGCCCATTGGCGTATCGTGGCCGAAAAGCGGCAGCTTCAGCAGCCCTACCCCCACAATAAACGGCGTCCAGATGGGACCCGGCGCCACCGAGTTCACCCGAATGCCTTTCTTAATGAGCTGCAACGACAAGGCCCGCGTGAATGCCTCAATCGCGCCCTTGGTGGAGGTGTAGTCGAGCAGCATCTCGTTGCCCTTGTAGGCGTTCACCGAGGTGGTGTTGATGATGGCTGCGCCTTCCTTGAGGTACTTGAGCGCCGCCCGCGTGATGCGGAACATGGCGATAATGTTGAGGTTGAAAATACTGTCCAGCTCATCATCCGTAATCTCCTCCAGCGTGTCGTGCCAGTTTTGCTCGGCCGCGTTGTTCACCAGTACATCCAGCTTGCCGTATTCGGCCACGGTGCGCTCCACAATTTCGCGGCAAAAGTCGCGCTGTTTAAGGTCGCCGGGTAGTAGCAGGCAGCGGCGGCCGCGGCCCTGCACCAGCTCCTGGGTTTTTTCAGCATCCTGCTGCTCAGTAGGGAAGTAGCAGATGGCCACATCGGCCCCCTCGGTGGCAAAGTGCACGGCCACGGCCCGCCCAATGCCCGAGTCGCCGCCCGTGATGAGGGCCACCTTGTCTTTTAGCTTATCGACCCCTTTGTAGCCGGGCCGAATGTGCTCGGGCTCGGGAGTCATCTTGTATTCTAAACCGGGTTTGCCGGCCCCAGCGTCCTGTTTCTGGGGCGGGAAGATAGTGGGTTCGTCAGCCATTTGATTGGTAATGCGTTGGGAGTTGTGGAAAGGATTTGGCTTAACGGCCGGCGGCGGCGGGGGTTACTGGCGGCGGCGCTTTTTTAAGTAAAAATTTGGTTCTTTGCGGCTTCCCTACCCCCCCGCCCGTGCCCGAGCCGCTGCCTGCTTCCACTTTGCCGCCTACCCCCCCGGCGCACCGCCACTTCGCGCTGCATAAGCCCTGGGGCTACCTCAGCCAGTTCACCAGCGAGTTTGCCAAAGAAGTGAAGAAGAAGCGCTTCCTGGGCGAGCTGGGCGACTTCCCGGCGGGCACCATGGCCATCGGTCGCCTCGATGAAGACAGTGAGGGCCTGCTGCTGCTCACCACTGATGGCCGCGTGAGCGAGCAGGTCCGCGGCCGCCACGTGGAGAAAGAATACTACGCCCAGGTAGACGGCCAGCTCACACCCGAAGCCCTGGACCGGCTGCGGGGCGGCGTCGACATCAGCCTGCGCGGCACCTTGTACCGCACGTTGCCCTGCCAGGCGCGCCTGCTGGCCGAGGCCCCCGCCCTACCCCCCCGCGGCCGCGCCATCCGGTCCGACCGCCACGGCCCCACGAGCTGGGTGGCCCTGGTGGTGACGGAGGGTAAATTCCGGCAGGTGCGCAAGATGACGGCCGCCGTGGGTTTCCCCACCCTGCGGCTGGTGCGCGTGCGGGTTGGCGAGGTGCACCTAGCGGGCCTGCCAGCCGGGGCCAGCCGCGAGGTAACGAGCTTTTTTGAAAAATAACCAGTAGCTTCGGGACTTATTCCGGTGCGAGCTGGTTATAACCTAGGCGGTTGCCGGTCGGCGACGGTCTATCATCGCCCCGCAACCGAATACCCTACACCCCCCCTATGGCCAGAGCGCAAGAAAGTTTCAGCAAGAAAGAAAACGAGAAAAAGCGGCTGAAGAAGCAGCAAGAAAAGTCCGAGCGCCGCGAAGAGCGCCAGGCTAACAAGAAGGATTCGAGCCTCGAAGAGATGATGGCCTACGTGGACGAAAACGGCAACATTACGAACACGCCGCCCGACCCAACCCGCAAGAAGAAGGAAATCAACGCCGAAGACATTCAAATCGGCGTGCCCAAGCAGGAAGACCGCGAGCCGGAAGACGTTATCCGCACCGGCACCGTCACGTTCTTCAACTCCTCCAAAGGTTACGGCTTCATCAAGGATGGCACCAGCCAGGAAAGCATTTTTGTGCACGCCAACGCCCTGGGCGGCCTCACGCTGCTGGAAGGCAATAAGGTCACGTTTGAGGTAGAGCCGGGCATGAAAGGCCCGACCGCCGTGCGCGTGAAAATGAGCGCTTAGCACGCCCTACCCCCTTTTATAGAGAGGCGCCGGAAACTATGAGTTTCCGGCGCTTTTTTGGTTTTTGGCCGAGAAAAATCAGGATTGAGGTATTGCTTCTTCCGTTACTGATTTCCACTCGCCGATGACGATGCCGGTGCGCTTGATTTCTTGCACGAAGGGATTCCAATCGGTAAATTGTGCGGGGGAGAAGGTATGGGGTTCGATGTCTATAAACTCCTTCCGAATAGCGGCATCGCCTAGCAAGCCGACATCCTGGAAGCCGAAGCCTGTGAACTCATCGGCTACTAACGCCACGTCAATATCGGAGAATTGGCGCTGCTCGTTGCGGGCATAAGAACCAAATAGAATTACCTGCCGAAGTCCTATATGTTGTTGGCAAATAGCCTCGGCGAACGCCTTGGCCCGCGCTAGGGCAACTGACTGAGTAAGCATAGTCGGAGGTCGGTTACGTCTTGCAATACGGACTGGGTGAACGTCTTAGTCGCTAGTTACCGCAGGTTGGTGGTGTAGCTTTCATATCGTCCTTCCAGTTGAAAAGTATTCAATTGCTGTACGAATCGGGCTTGCATTGATGTCAACACTAACGAAGTATCAGCCAGCAACTTACTAATATTGTGCGTAAATGGCGGCGTATCTCCAGCATTGTCTTTCACCCACAATGCTTTCGCCAGTTTCTCAATCGCCAGATGTGCCCAAAACAGACAGGGCACGTAGGCCCCGGCTGTAAACATGGTGCTAACTTCCTGCCAATTCTGGTCAGCTCCGTTTAGCCAATGCGCAATATGGTCTTTTTTAGTCATGATTTTCAGCGAGTTAAATCCCATTAGTTAGGTTCAGGATACCCGCAAGCCAGGTAGCATGTTATCGCTGACAACATGAAATTTACATATGAATCGCCCGATTATCCGTAGCCGCCAGGCAGGCTTCTTTCATGGCTTCGGCGTAGGTGGGGTGCGAGTGGCTCATGCGGGCCACATCCTCGGCGGAGGCGCGGAATTCCATGGCCGTTACGGCTTCGGCGATGAGGTCGGCGATGCGCGGACCAATCATGTGCACGCCCAGGATTTCGTCGGTAGTTTTGTCGGCCAACACCTTTACGAAGCCGTCGGTGTCGCCGCTGGCGCGGGCGCGACCGCTGGCTTTGAAGGGAAAGCTGCCCACTTTGTAGGCTCTGCCCTGCTCTTTTAGCTGCTCTTCGGTGTAGCCTACCCCCGCCACTTCGGGCCAGGTGTAGACCACGCCGGGGATGAGCAGGTAATTGACGTGCGGCTTCTGGCCGGCGATGGTTTCGGCTACGAACACGCCTTCTTCCTCGGCCTTGTGGGCCAGCATCGCGCCCCGGATTACGTCGCCGATGGCGTAAATACCGGGCACGTTGGTTTGCAGGTGCTCATCCACCTTGATGCGGCCGCGCTCTTCCATCGCTACGCCGGCAGCTTCCAAGTTGAGGCCAGCAGTGTAGGGCGCGCGGCCCACGGCCACCAGGCAGTAGTCGCCTTCCAGCTTCAGTTCCTCCCCTTTGGGGTTGGTGGCGGTTACGGTCACGGTGTCGCCGGCGCGGGTAGCGCTGGTCACTTTGTGGCTGAGGTAAAACTCAATCCCAATTTTGCCCAGCACGCGCTTCAGCTCTTTGCCCAGGCTGCGGTCCATCGTCGGAATAAGCGAATCGAGGAATTCGACCACCGAGACTTTCGCCCCCAGCCGGGCGTACACGGAAGCCATTTCGAGCCCGATAACGCCGCCGCCAATCACAATCATATGCTTGGGCACCTCACGAATGGTCAGCGCCTCGGTGCTGGTGATGATGCGCTGCTTGTCCTGCTGAATGAAGGGTAGGACGGTCGGCTTAGAGCCGGTAGCAATGATAACGTTTTTGGTTTCAATCTGCTGCGCCTCGCCGCCGGCCAGGGGCGTAATACTCAGGTGGTTCTTATCCACGAACGCGCCGATGCCTTGCAGCACCTCAATTTTGTTCTTTTTCATGAGGTAGGCAATGCCGTCCACGTTGGCTTTCACCACGCCGGCCTTGCGGTCCATCATGCGGTTCATGTCCACCGTCAGGTTGTCGAGGCCGATGCCGTGCTCCGCAAACACCGAGTGGGCGTTGTGGTAGTGCTCCGACGAGTCGAGCAGCGCCTTGCTCGGGATGCAGCCCACGTTGAGGCAGGTGCCGCCCAGCGTGGGGTATTTCTCAATAAGCGCCGTTTTCAGGCCTAATTGCGCGCAGCGAATGGCGGCCACATACCCGCCAGGGCCCGAGCCTACCACGGTCACATCGTACTGATTCATAATCGCAAAAACAAGGATAAAGCCAGTAATCGGCTAGCTCTTACAAAGGTAGTTTCTGGCTAAGAAGTTTGTCATTGCTGCGCGTTGCTCGCACTGACAAACGCTTTGACCAAGGTTAAGCTACCGCTTGGGCCGGGGGCTGAGGGCTACCCCACCAGCCAGCACCAGCGCGTCCTCGCCCGCGCCCACGGCAGAAGTATTGAAACCCGTTTTTTCGCTGATGCTTTTGCGCAGGTAAAACGTTAAGAACGTGACGGCTACCGCGCCCAGGCCACCCACGAGCGCGCCTTTGAAAGCGCTACCGCCCTGGCTTTTGTACCACGTAGCGCCGACCAACGCGCCCGAGGCGGCGCGCGCGCCCAGCTGCTGCGGCTCAATACGGTCGCCGGTTTGGGGCAGCTTGTCGCCCACCAGTTCGCCGGCGGTTAGCAGCTTGAGGGTAGCGGCTACCCCCGGCCGGGCCAGGAAGCGCAGCGGCGAGCCCGCCATGCCGGGGGCCAGCGCCCGGTGCGAGAGATAATCGCTCAGAAACATGGGGCCGCTGGTGGCGCGGGCTCCCGTGATGGCGGCAAAGCCCAGCGCGGGCCAGAACTTGGCGGCGCGGCGGGGGGTAGGGACAGGCTTGGATTTCATGGCAGTGGGAATCGGGGAAAGAATTCAAAGTAGTAACGAGAAGCCCGCCGAAACAACTGACCCGGAATGCATAAAAAAGCGGCGACTTCCGGCCGGGAAGTCACCGCTTTTTACGGGTAGGCGCGCTGTTTATACGCCCAGCAGCAGGCGCGTCGGGTCTTCGAGCAGCTCCTTCACCCGCACCAGGAACGACACCGACTCGCGGCCATCCACCACGCGGTGGTCGTAGCTCAGGGCCAGGTACATCATGGGCCGAATCACGACCTGCCCATTCTCGGCCACCGGCCGTTGAATGATGTTGTGCATCCCCAGAATGGCCGACTGCGGCGCATTAATAATCGGCGTGCTCAGCATGGAGCCGAAAATGCCGCCGTTGGTGATGGTAAACGTGCCGCCCGTCATCTGCTCCAGCGTCAGCTTGTTTTCGCGGGCCAGGCCGGCCAGGCGCACCACTTCCTTCTCAATGCCCTCAAAGCTCAGCTTTTCGGCATTGCGAATAACCGGCACCACCAAGCCCTTGGGGGCTGACACGGCAATGCTGATATCGCAGAAATCGGAGTACACCAGGTCGCCGCCTTCGATGAAGGCATTCACGGCCGGCCACTCCTGCAAGGCCACGCACACGGCCTTGGTGAAGAAGGACATAAAGCCCAGCCCTACCCCGTTCTTTTCCTTGAACTTGTCCTTGAACTTGGTGCGCAGGTCCATGATGGGCTGCATGTTCACCTCGTTGAAGGTGGTGAGCATAGCCGTTTCGTTTTTCACCGCTACTAGGCGGCGGGCTACCGTTTTGCGCAGGTTGCTCATGCGCTCGCGGCGCTGCGTGCGGGTTCCGGGTTCCGGGCTGCTGGTTACTGGTTGGGCAGGCGGCGCGGGGGTAGGGGCCGGTGCAGCAGGCTGGGCCTGCGCGCTCTGCGCGTCTTCCTTCGTGATGCGACCATCGCGGCCGGTGCCGGCCACATCGGTAGAATTAATGCCTTTCTCCCCCAGAATTTTGCCGGCAGCGGGCGAAGGCACGCCGGTGGCGTAGGTGCTGGCCCCATTGTTAGCTGGCTGCGCGGCGGCTGGAGGAGGGGTAGGCGCGGCCGGCGCACTGGCCGCCGGAGTCGTTGCGGCTGCCGCACCACTACCCCCCTCAATACGGGCGATAATGGCCCCAATGCTAATGGTTTTGCCCTCCTGCACGGCATGGCGCAACGTGCCGCTCGCCTCGGCAGGCAGCTCGAAGGTGGCTTTGTCCGATTCCAGCTCGGCAATTACCTCGTCGCGGCTCACCTGCGCGCCGTCGGGTTTCAGCCATTTAGCCACCGTCACTTCGGTGATGGACTCGCCCACAGGGGGGATTTTCATCTCGACCGTACTACCACTACCACTGCTGGCAGTCGTCGGCGCGGCATCGGCGGCACCGGGGGTAGCGGGGCTGCTGTCGGGGCGGTCAGCGGGCGTACCGCCGTAGCCGGCCTGGTCGCTGGCCTGCGCGTTCTCCTCGCCCTTATTCAGCGGGTCGGCCGCGGCGGGGGGGGTAGGGGCCGGGGCGGCCGCGCCGTTGCGGCTGCTGGCCGCGCCATCCAGCTCGGCAATGACGGTACCGATGTTTATCGTCTCGCCCTCGGCCACCCGGATTTTTAGTACGCCATCGGCCTCGGCGGGTAGCTCGAAGGTGGCTTTATCCGATTCCAGCTCGGCAATCACTTCGTCGCGCTTCACGGCCGCGCCGTCGGGCTTAAGCCACTTGGCGATGGTGACTTCGGTAATGGATTCGCCAACGGCGGGGATTTTGATTTCGGTGGGCATGGTAGGCGGGGGTGAGAAAAGCGTATTTTCGAAATTAAACCAATCAGGCTTGCGCCAGGGGACGCAAAATGCTACTAAAATGCCGGGCTATCGCCAAAGCGTCCAGCACTTCGGGGCAGGGCTAGTTGCTGGTACGGTGGGTAACGAATATCCACCGCATAGTCGGCCAGCAGGTCAGCTTGGTCCAATTGGTTAGCTGAAAAAATAACGACTGAAGAAAGATGTTGTAACAACGCGGGTAAATCGTGGGTGCGGCGCACCAGTAGTTGGTAGGCTATCAGTACGGCTTTGGCATATTTCTCTACTACTTGCTGGCAGGCAAAAGGCACGTGATAGCCGTAAAAAGCCACATCCTCCGCGTGCATCCGCTCCACCACACGCAAATCCAGGTCAGCGATAGCCAACCAGTTTTCTGCCTGCAGCTTGTCCGAAGCACTAAGCGGCTGCATATAGGGTCCGCCATTCATTAAAAGCCTGTGCTTCGATGCTGAACCGGGCACGGGCCGCTTGTTGAGCTTCTTCCGGCGTGCGTACTAGCACATCCATCGGAATACCCGTGCTACGCACCAGCCGCCGCACCGCCAGCGCCCGCTCCTTCCGCGTGGGTCCGAGGCCACTCTTCAGCACCAGCAAATCCAGGTCACTATCCCCCGTAGGCACCCCGTAGGCATACGCGCCGACCAGGATTATCCTGTCCGGCGCGTAGCCTTCCACAATGCGCTGCACAACAGCCTGGATTTGCGCTTCGGTTATCATGACCGCAGACTCAAACGGATTTAAGGGATAGAACGGATACAGGGCTGAAGCCCCTTGCTACTTGGGAGGAGTGGGTTAGTCCAGTTTTTTAGCGGCTTCCGTCGTTTCCTTAATTTGCTCGTCGGCCACGGCATTTTGGGCTTTATCGAAGGCGCGGGCCACGATTTCTTTTTGCTCTTTCACATGCACCTTGTTGTAGCCGGTAGCGGGCGAGGCCGAGGGCTTGCGGGCTACCACATCGTGCAGCTCGCGGCGCATAAAGCGCAGCAGGTAGTTCCAATAGCCCATGTTTTCGGGCTCTTCCTGCACCCAAATGAGCTTGGCTTTCGGGTACTTCGCCAGCTCGGCAGCCAGCTGCTTCTGCGGGAAAGGGTGCAGCTGCTCCAGGCGCACGATGGCCACGTCGCGGCGGTCGGACTGCTGCTGTTCGTCCAGCAAATCGTAGTACACCTTGCCCGAGCACAGCAGGACTTTTTTCACCTTTTTGGCTTCAGCGAAGCCGTCGCCCAGCACTTCCTGGAAGCGGCCGCTGGTAAAGTCTTCCACCGACGACACGCACTGCGGGTTGCGCAGCATCGACTTGGGCGACATAATGACCAGCGGCTTGCGGAAGCTCCAGGTCAGCTGCCGGCGCAGGGCGTGAAAGAAATTAGCGGGGGTAGTGATGTTAGCGACCACGATATTATTCTCGGCCGACAATTGCAAAAAGCGCTCGGGGCGGGCGTTGGAGTGCTCGGGGCCCTGGCCCTCGTAGCCGTGGGGCAGCAGCATCACCAGGCCGTTCATGCGCTGCCACTTGCTTTCGCTGCTCACCACAAACTGGTCAATCATGGTTTGCGCGCCGTTGGCGAAGTCGCCAAACTGCGCCTCCCACACCACCAGCGCCGTGGGGTTGGCCATGCCGTAGCCAAACTCAAAGCCCAGCACCGCATACTCGCTCAGCAGCGAATTGTAGATGCTCAGCTGCTGGTGCTCGCCCTTCAGGTAGTTCAGCGAATTGTAAGGGGCCGAGGTTTCGGCATCGTGCAGCACCGCGTGGCGGTGCGAAAACGTGCCGCGCTGCACATCCTGCCCACTCACGCGCACCATATGGTTTTCGGTTAGCAGCGAGCCGTAGGCCAGCAGCTCGCCGGCCGCCCAGTTCAGCACCCGCGTTTCGTAGAACATCTTGCGGCGCTCCTTCAACAAGTTGTCAATCTGCTTGATGGGTCGGAAATTCTCGGGAATCGTCGTGAGCGCCTCGGCCACTCGCGCCACGGTCTCCTCGCTGATACCGGTTTCGGGCGACTGGTCGAAATCCGCGTTGGTGCTGCGGCGCAGCGTGCGCCACTCGTTTTCGAGTGCCTGATATTTGTAGGGTAGGGGTTGCTGCTTCACCTGGTCGAGCCGGGCTTGCAGCGTGTCCCGAAACTCGCGGTCCATCTGGCTGGCCAGCTCGGCATCCACGTCGCCACGTTTCACGAGGGTCGCGTTGTAGACTTCGCGCGGGTTGGGGTGCTTCGAGATGACGTTGTAGAGCGTGGGCTGGGTGAACTTGGGCTCGTCCGACTCATTATGGCCGTGGCGGCGGTAGCACACCATATCGATGAAAATATCGGCGTGAAACTGCTGCCGATACTCCGTGGCCAGCCGCACCGCAAACACCACCGCCTCCGGGTCGTCGCCGTTCACGTGAATCACCGGCGCATCGATAATCTTCGCTAAATCAGTGCTGTAGATGGACGAGCGCGCATCCTCAAAATCGGTCGTGAAGCCAACCTGGTTGTTAATCACGAAGTGAATGGTGCCGCCCGTCTTGTAGCCTTCGAGCTGCGACATCTGCGTGACCTCATAGCCGATGCCCTGGCCGGCCAGCGCCGCGTCGCCGTGAATCAGAATCGGCAGAATCTGGTGGTAGTCGCCGCCATACTGATGCTCAATCTTGGCCCGCACGAAGCCTTCTACTACCGGATTTACCGCCTCCAGGTGCGAAGGGTTAGGCGCGAGCTTTAGGTTAACCCTTTGACCGTTAAGCGCTTCTACTTCCGATGAGTAGCCCATGTGATACTTCACATCGCCGTCGCCCATCGTAAGGTCGGGGGTAGCAGTGCCCTCAAACTCCGAGAAAATCTGCTCGTAAGTCTTGCCCATGATGTTGGCCAGCACGTTCAGGCGGCCGCGGTGCGCCATGCCAATCATCACTTCCTTCACCCCCAGCTCGGCGGCACGATTGATGATGGCATCCAGGGCCGGAATGGTCGTTTCGCCGCCTTCCAGCGAGAAGCGCTTCTGCCCCAGAAACTTGGTGTGCAGGAAGTTCTCGAACACCACTGCCTCGTTCAACTTCTTGAGAATCCGCTTCTTATATTCCCCATCCGGGTTAAAAGCCAGCGCATCGTGCTCCACTTTCTGCTGAAACCACTCCAGCACCTGCGGGTCGCGGATGTAGGTGTACTCGAAGCCCACCGTGCCGGCGTAGATGCTGGTAAGTGCCGCTACTATTTCGCGCAGCGTCGCGCCCTGGCCCAGCCCCAGGTCCTCACCCTGCCGGAATTTCGTATCCAAATCACCGTCGCTCAGGCCGAAATCGGTGAGACTCAGGCGGGCCTGGCGGTCTTTGCGCTCGCGCACGGGGTTAGTTTTGGCGCGCAGGTGGCCCCGGCTGCGGAAGGCGTGGATGAGGTTGCGCACGGCCGTTTCCTTGTCGCTGGCCGGGGTGCCTTGCGCCAGTGGCGGCGCGTTGTTGGTTGAAGCGGACGTGTTGAGCACGCCGTAATCGTCGGGCTGCGGCCGGGGGCCTGGGGTAGGCGCGGCGCTGGTTTTCAGCGCGTTGCCATTAGCAGCCGTGCCGTTAGCTACGCCTTCGGCACTGGGCAAAATCGGCGCGCCCTCGGGAAACTGCTGCGAAAAATCGAAGCCTTCAAAGAACTTACGCCAGCCAAAATCCACCGATTCTGGGTTGCTGCGGTACGCCTGATAAAGCGTTTCGATGGCCGCCGCGTCCGCGTTGGCGATATAGGTGTACGTATCCATGACGGTGGGAAATTGAAAATACTACAGAGAGCAAGACAAAGGTAAAATAGCTGATAACAAAGCAAAAACCCACATTCGGTTAAACGAATTTAGCTGCTTTTCACAAAGTTACTTTATGACTGAGCAGCTGTTTACTTAGCAAGAATGACCAATTTAGGCAGAATTAGCAGGACCCAAGTATAATTGGACGGCTCAGGAAGGTTTCATGGAGCCTTTTGCTGAACTACTCTGCTCCTCACGGCATCAAGTTCACGCGAAGATTATAAGCCAAATTAATTAGCATTATTTCGGTAAGATTTAAGGCGCTTGATTACCTACTGCTTATTGAATAGGATAATGAGGAAGGCACCAAACCTTATTATCTTACTAGCTGTTAGAGACTTCGCGCTTCCGCCAAAACGGTAGCTGTCCCTACCCCGTCGGGCTAAAAATGACGGCCAACTGACCCAGTATTTAATGCATAATGTCAAACTAGTTGCTAATATCTTGCTTGCTGCGGCAGCGCTGGGTACTGCGCACCACGAATTGAAAGTTACCCGCTCCAGCACCGGCAGCAGCACTTTTTTAACCACTGAAGGCCGCAGCAAGCGATTAGTGCTCCGCACTCGTCGGCAGCCGCTGGTCGAGGTCAGCGGCCCCACCTATACCGTAACGGCTACTGCCTACCAGGCCGTAGCCGGCCAAACGGATGATGAGCCATTCGTGACGGCTGACAATTCGCATATCCAACCCAATTACAGCAGCAAAACCCGTTGGATGGCCCTTTCGCAAGACCTTTTGGCACGTTGGGGTGGCAATTTTCAGTATGGTGACAAGGTATGGGTAAGCGGCATTTCACCACAGCTTGATGGCCTTTACACGGTGCACGACACTATGAATAAGCGCCACCACCATTGCCTGGATATTCTAACTCACCCCAGTGAGAAGTTCGATATTTTCACGAAAGGGGTAAAGCTTCGACTGGCACGGCTAATGGCTACCCCCCTGCTAGCCAGCCAGCGCCGGCCGCGGGCAGGCACTCGGGCCACCGCGCAAGCCAGCAACCGGGCCTACGCAAAAGGGCGGCCACCGCACCGGCGACCACCCTTTGCCCTGAAGTCCGCGAAGCGCGCCGACTACTTTGCCAGCGTCATCTTATAGATGCGGAACGGCTCGCGGGGCTGCCCTACCCCCTTATTCCAGTACGGTGTTTTGTGAATAGCCGAGGTTGTGAAGTAGAGGTGCTGGCCATCGGGGTCCCAGCTAAAGGTATCGGGCCATTCGAGGCGGGCCTCTTTCACGAGAGTTTCCGTTTTGCCAGCGGGCGTGCGGCGAAGAATGGCTCCTTCCTCAAAATTGGTTAGGTAGAGATTATTCTTGCTGTCCAGCTCCATGCCGTCGCAGGCGGGCGCATCGGGTAGCTTCTCCACGGCGGCCTGCACCTGGGCCGGGCTCAGAGCGGCATTGCGCAGCGCGGCGGTTTTGATGCGGTAGAGCGAGTGGCCCGACAGCGCACGATAGTAGAGGTACTGGTTATCCGTGCTCAGGGCAATGCCATCGGCTTTGAACTGGCCGGGCTTGCCCGTGGGGTCGTAAAGGGCGTGGCCCTGGGCCTTGGTAATGAAGTTCTTATCGGGTAGCGTCGAGGGCTGCTTAGCCAGTAGCTGGCGCGACTTACCGGTCTTCAAATCCGTCACGACCAGCGCGCCGGTGCCCGAGTCGGTGAGGTAGGCGTACTTATTCTGGAGGTCGATGCGCACGTCGTTGAGGTACGACTTGCGCGGAGCCACGCTCTCGGGGTAGAGAATGGTTTGGAGCACCTGGCCGGTTTTAGGGTCCGTCTTCACCAGCTTGGGGCCGCCGGGCACCGTGAATTTGAGGCCGGGCGCGGCGGGGTCCACTATCCAGAGCATCCCCTGGGTATCGACGTAACCGGCCTGTGGGCAAATCCAATGCTTCTGGGGCTCGGCCTTTACCGAGTCGTTCCAAGTGCACCAGCCGGCATCGGGGTAGGGCGTGAGGGTATTGTTGGCCCCCACCAGCGCCACCGGGAAAGTCGGGTTATAATCCCAGCGCGGCGAAAAGGCGAATATCTTACCCCCCGGAGCTACAGCTACGCCCGTCACCTGCGGAGCGTTGAACTCGGCCACGATGGTCAGCGGTGAATTGGCCGGCGCGGGGGCAGGCACGTGGGCGGCCGTAGAGTCGGCGGGCATGGTGCCGCGCGGCTGGTCGGCAGTGGTTGGGGTGGAATTACAGGCCGTCAGCAGCAGGCTGGCGGCGGCCACGGCTACTGGGCTGGCCCAGTTTTTAAGTGGAAAAGAGTGCATAGAATGGAAAGCGGGAAACCCCGGCTCGTTAGTTGGGCCGGATTTTTCCATACGGGCGGCGCGGGGTAGCTGTTCGGTTGAGCTTAACTCTCACCTCCCAGCCCTGCCAGCTGTGCCGCCGCGACGGCGGCCGACTGCGACGCACCCTCAGCCCCGTAAAGCAGGCTCAGCGGCTGAAAGGGATTGTGCAGGATGTGCGTGTCAGTAAGGCCCCAGCGGGGCCAGAGGCCGGCCAGGGTGTGGGCGTAGGCCAAATTGTCCCAGGGGCTGAACGCGGCCGCGGTCACGTCGTCCACGAGCGCATCAAGCACCAGCTCGGCACCGGCAGCATCGGCGGGGGTAGGGCGGCGCGGGTACACGTCCGGCACCACGGCCAGCAGGTAGGCCGCGTAGTAGGCGCGGGCCTTGAACTCGGCCACCTGCGCCGGGTGCAGCGGGCGCTGCGCCTCGGCGTACACCCGGCGCATGGCCTGCCCGATGAGGCCCACGTCGATGAGCGTGACCACCAGCACGGCAGAACCTAATTTCAAGCTAAATACCAGCGTGTTTAGGTCATCATCCAGTTCAAAGGCCGGGGCCTCATACGCCGCGTCGGCTTCGAGCACGAACACCGAACCCGGCACGAAGTCGGCATAGTCGGTGGGCACCCGCAGCCCTTGCAGCAGCTGAAAAAACGCCTGAAAGCGCCGCACCAATTGCGCATTTTCGGCCAGCGGGTATTCGGGCTTGATGAGTGGCTCCTGCTGCTGCAACAGCTCCGTGACGAAGATGCCGTAGAACATCTTGCCCAGCCACTGCCACAGCCGGGCGGGGGGTAGGGCCCGTAGCGCGGCCGGCCCAGCCAGCGCGGCGGCCTGCACCTCGGCTTCCAGCGCGGCCAGGCGCGGGCGCAGCGCCGGCGCCAGCGGCAGCCGCAGCGCCCCAAAGGTGGTTTGGCTCTGGTCGAGCAGCCGCAAGGGCCGTTCGGCCAAGCCGTAAGCGGCTTGCAGCCAGTCACCAAACACGGGCACGGTGGCCTTGGGGCCCACAGGCTCACCAGTCAGGAAGCAGCGGCCGGGGCCGAAGCGCATCCCCTCGAAGGGGTCGTAGAGGGTAATCATAAAGCGGGTAGCGGACGGGCGCAAAGGTCGGGCCACTCAGAGCAACGCCCTAGCCAAGTGCGTGGAGAATGCCGGCTGATAAAAGCAGTTGGCCCCAGAAAAAAGGTAGTGGCCAAGTTCTTATAAATCATTCCTAAAGTCAGATAATTCCTACTTATTTTTTTGCTAGTCAACATTTTATAAATAGAAACCACTGAAATTAACGTCTGATTGTTTCAACTATTAACATTGCTTTACACCTGATTTCTTTTAGTTTCGTTCGCAATCCGACTCCGTGCGGTACTGAGAACCAATAACTTATCTCCTTCACTCTTTTTGCCAGTTTACTTACGTCTACCCCAGCCCGGCCCGCGACGCGGTGGAAGTGCACCTGAGTGAAGCCAGCTTGGCGGCGGCCAGCCCCGCCGAGCCGGTGATGGTGCGCCTCTTCGACGCCCAGGGGCAGCCCCGCGCCGAGCAGCGCAGCCACGGCGAGCGCGTGTTGCGCCTCAAAACCGACAAGCTGCCCACCGGCCTCTACTTCATCCACATCCTGCGCGGGCAAAAAGTCCTGAGCCGGCAGCAGCTTCGCATCGAACAATAGGCAATATGGGGGCGGTCTCGCTGTGGCAGGCTGCCCCATTAAGTATCCTTTTTTAGTAATTCTTAAACTATAATTCTTATGAAATCTTTCTAGGTATTCGCATTGGCCGCCTTTGGCTTACTGGCCGGCTGCCAGAAAGACCCGACAACGGGCACCACGGAAGTGAGCGACCAAATCGTGGAGAGCATTAGCAAGCAGCCCGTAGGTGGGGGCACGGTGCAGGTCTACCACGCCAGCACGGGCGGGGGCTACGTGCCCGTGGACTCCCCCTACCCAGCTGACGCGCAAGGGCCGCTTCAGCCTTCCACCCGCTATGAGCCACCGTGTACGAAAAGGCCCGGCAGATTTAGAAATCTGCCGGGCCTGCTTGATTTTGCTTGAGCTGCTAGCGCGACAGCAGATTGCTAGCCTTAATTAGCAAGCGGCTTAAATTGTGCAGCGGGTCGGAGTAGCCGTTGGCGGCTTCCTCGCCGGCTTTGGCGGCTTCGGCCCCGAGGCTGGCTAGAGCTTCGGCTACCGCGTGGCTCTGGGTGTCGGGGGCTTCGAGCAGGCCGCGCAAGGCGTTGATTTCCTGCTTAATCTTGGCCAGACCGGGGCGGTCGCTGGCGGCCAGCACGGTGTCCCAGCGCTCCAGCTCGCGCAGGCCGGTGGCCCCGTCAGCGTTGGGCATGGCCTGGCTCAGCAGGTTAAGAGTATCGGTGAGCAGCGCCGAGCTTTGCTCATCGCTGATGTGCAGCTGCACGTCGGGGGCGGGGGTAGGGTGCGGGGTAGGGGCGGTGGAATCCATGAGGAGGGTATGAAATACGTTTACTGGCTATACTTGGCCCACCCCAAAAAAGTTGGTGCCGGCCCGGCCGCCTACCCCCCGCCGGGGCTAGAAGTTGGGCGAGAGCGAGTACTTATGGTAGAAGTCGTCAATAATCTTAACGGCTTCGCTGGCATCGTCCACTATCTGCACCAGGTTGATATCTTCGGGCGAAATATTGTGCTCCTCGCTCAGCATCACGTTGGTAATCCACTCAAACAGGCCGCCCCAGTAGGCCGAGCCCACCAGCACGATGGGGAAACGCCCGATTTTCTTGGTCTGAATCAGGGTCAGCGCCTCAAACAGCTCGTCGATGGTGCCGAAGCCGCCGGGCATCCCCACGAAGGCCTGGGCGTACTTCACAAACATCACCTTGCGCACAAAAAAATAGTCGAAATCGATACACTTATCCTGGTCGATGTAGATGTTGTGGGTCTGCTCGAAGGGCAGCTCAATGTTGAGGCCCACCGACTTGCCGCCCTCGGCACGCGCGCCCTTGTTGCCGGCCTCCATGATGCCGGGGCCGCCCCCGGTGATGACGCCGTAGCCGTGGCGCACGAGCTTGGAGGCAATTTCCTCGGCCATCTGGTAGTACTGATTGTCGGGCTTGGTGCGGGCCGAGCCGAAGATGCTCACGCAGGGGCCAATTTTGGACATCTTCTCGAAGCCCTCCACAAACTCGGCCATCACCTTGAAAATCTGCCAGCTATCGGCGATTTTTATCTCGTTCCAATCTTTATCCACGAAGGCTTTGCGGATGCGCTGCTCGTCGGGGTCCTGGCCGTTTTTGGCCGGGCCGCCGGTTTGCTGCCGCAGCTCCGTGATACTGGTGAGCTTGTTGTCGTTGACGTTGGGCTGCACAATGGTCTTGCCCGAGCCCGCGTTCAGGGTTTCGTCGGACGACTTGGTTTTACTGGTTTTCTTGAGTTTAGACATGAGTAAGCCAGTGTGGGGAAATGAAAAAGCCCCGGCTCCTGGCAAGCGGGGCGGGAATTAAGAAAGGGCGCGAAGATAAGCGGGAAAGAGGCTTGGGAGCGCTTGTCATTACTTCGCGTTGCTCGCAATGACAAGCGCTCCCAAGCATATCCATTCTACTTGGCCCGAATGGCGATAACCGGGTCCAGATTGGCGGCCATCACGGCCGGAATGATGCCGGCCAGCACCCCGATGCCCACCGACACCAGCAGGCCCAGCGAGATGTTGCCCGCGCTCAGCGATAGCGCCAGGCTATCCTGCGGCACGAGAGTAATGAGCCAGACCAGAAAAATCCCTACCCCCCCGCCCAGCAGGCATAAGAACACGGCCTCGAACAAAAACTGAAACAGAATAAAGTAATTTTTGGCCCCTAATGATTTTTGGATGCCGATAATATTGGTGCGCTCCCGCACCGATACGAACATAATATTGGCAATGCCGAAGCCGCCTACCAACATGGCAAATGAGCCAATGATGGCCCCCGCTATGCCGATAATGCTAAATAGCTTACCGATGGTATCGGCAATCATTTCGGGGCGATTGAGGGCGAAGTTGTCTTCCTCGCGGGGCTTGAGGCCCCGGATGATGCGCATGTCGCCCTGCATCTCGGCTTCGAGATTCAGCAGGCCGGGGTCGTCGTCGCGGCCCTTCACGCCGATTTGGGGCGAGGGCACGCCCTGCCCGGAGCTGTTGAGGGCGAAGATATTGGCAAACATGCCGAAAGGAATCAGGCAGTTGGCATCGTTGCTGGGCGTGCCAAGCAGGTTTTTACCCTCCTTTTTCATCACCCCGATAACTGTGAAGTAACGGCCCTGGGTCTTGAACTGCCGCCCCACCGGCGCGCCCTGCGGAAAGAGGTTTTCGGCGATGGTAGCCCCGATGATGGCCACCGGCCGGCCGCCATCCATCTCCTGCTGGGTAAAGTAGCGGCCCTGCTCAATGGGCACGCTAGAAATCTGGCGGTAATCGTAGCTGACGCCCTGCAACGCACAGTCGCTCACCGAGTTATTCTCCGCCTTCAGTGTATTACCGCCCTTGGGCACGAAGATGGCCACCCCCTTCTGACTGTTGGCGGGCAGCATCCGCTGCAGCTGCTGAAACTCACGCAGTGTAGGCACGGGCCGGTTGAAATACTTCCACCACGGAAAATTACTCTCGAAGACCCAGGGCCACTTGCCCACGTAAATTACTTTATCGCCCAGGAAGTTCATGCTGCTGCGCACGTTCGATTCGAGCGAATCGACGACCATGAAAACGGCGATAATGGAGAAAATACCCACCGTGACGCCCAGCAGCGACAAGACAGTGCGCAGCAGATTGGCCCGCAATGCCTGCCAGGCAAAAGCGAAGCTTTCGAGTACGAGTCGAACAGTAAGGAACATAGCTGGTTAAATGCGCGGTAAGCTTCAGCTAGCACCGCAGGGCCGGATGGGGGTAGGGTAGTCTTTAGCCGGCACTGCAGGGCCGCCAAGAAATAGAACAAGCGAACACCGCCACTTTGCTATTAATACCGCGAAGTTGGTGGAAAATTACCGTTCGCTTACCCGACAAGCTAAAGCTCAGCCTATGCAAAAGCTCAGCCTCAAAAAAAAAGCGTACCTTTGCACCCCGAATTTTCGGTAACTTCCCCCTAGTACTGCCCATCATGGCGATGAAACTGCATGAGTTCAAGTTTGAACTCCCCGAAGAGCTGATTGCCAGTCACCCTGCCCGCCACCGCGACGAGTCGCGCCTGATGGTGGTTCACCGCGCTACCGGCCAGTTTGAACATCGCATGTTCAAGGACATCTTAGATTATTTTGTGGAGGGCGACGTTTTTGTTTTCAACGACACCAAGGTGTTTCCGGCCCGCATGTATGGCCAGAAAGAGCGCACTGGCGCGCAGATTGAGGTTTTCCTACTGCGCGAATTGAACAAGGAAGGCCGCCTCTGGGACGTGCTCGTGGACCCGGCCCGCAAAATCCGGGTGGGTAATAAGCTGTACTTTGGCGAGTCGGATATCGTGGCCGAGGTCATTGACAATACGACGTCGCGGGGCCGCACCATCAAGTTTTTGTTTGATGGCACCGATGAGGAGTTTCGCAAATCTTTGCACGAACTGGGCGAAACGCCCGTGCCCAAGGAAGTGCTTAAGCGCGAAACCGAGCCCGCTGATAAGGAGCGCTACCAGACCATTTTTGCCGAGAACATTGGGGCCGTGGCCGCGCCGAGCGCCGGCCTGCACTTCTCACGCGAAGTAATGAAGCGCATGGAAATCAAGGGGATAGAGAAGGCGTTTATCACCCTGCACGTGGGCCTGGGCACCTACCGCAACGTAGATGTGGAGGACCTCACCAAGCACAAGATGGACTCGGAGCAGTTCTTCGTGGGCCCCGAGGCGGTGCAGATTGTGAACAAGTCGATGGACACCAAGAAGCAGGTCTGCGCCATTGGCACGACGACCATGCGGGCGCTCGATGCCTCGGTTTCGGCCAACAGCCGCATCAAGGTGACCTCGGGCTGGAACGACAAGTTTATCTACCCGCCCTACGATTTCAAAATCGCTAACTCGCTGCTGACCAACTTTCACCTCCCCGAAAGCACCTTGGTGATGATGGCTTCGGCCTTCGCCGGCTACAAGCTGCTGATGGAGGCGTACCAGGAAGCCATCAAGGAAAAGTACCGCTTCTTCGCCTTCGGCGACGCGATGCTCATTCTGTAAGTGAGTAAATGAGTACGTGGAGTGGCTCGGCTACCTGGGGGTGGCCGGGCCATTTTGCGTTTAGTGGATTTGCTACCTTCGCTGGCGCTACGCTTCTACTGACTTATGCCCGCTACCCCTCCCCCACCACCCAACGACTTACTCATTTACTCACCTACTCATTTACCGTCCCCGCCGCGTTACGCTATTCTGGTGGCGGGAGGGAACGGGCTACGCATGGGGTCCGACCGGCCCAAGCAGTTTCTGCTGCTGGGGGGTGAGCCGGTGCTGCTGCACACGCTGCGGCGCTGGGCCGCACCGGCGCTGGGCGTGGTGCAGCTGGTGGTAGTGCTACCGTTTGACCAGCTCGACTACTGGCGACAAGTATTGGTGGAATACGCGGTTAGCATTCCGCACCTGCTGGTGGCGGGCGGGGCCACGCGCTGGGCTTCGGTGCGGGCCGGGCTGGCCGCCCTACCCCCCGACGCGCTGGCGGGCGCGCTGGTAGCAGTGCACGATGGCGTGCGGCCGCTCATCGCGGCCAGCGTGATGGAGGCGGCCTACCAAGTAGCGGCAACCCACGGCGCGGCGGCCGTGGCCGTGCCGCCCAAAGACTCGGTGCGGCTGCTAGGGGCGGCTGGCTCATCGCCGCTCGACCGCCGCCGCCTGCGCCTGATGCAGACGCCCCAGACCTTCGACCTAGCCCTGCTGCGTCGCGCCTACCGCCTGCCCGAGCTACCCACCTTTACCGACGATGCCAGCGTGGTAGACGACCTGCACCCGGTGCAGCTGGTGGCGGGCGATTACCGCAACCTCAAGATTACGACTCCCGAGGACCTATTGCTGGCTGAAGCCCTGCTGGCGGCCGGTGCCTAGCTAATCATTAATTATCAACTAGTTAATTCTTTAATAGTCCTAAGCTCAGGAAACTTATTGGCCAAGCGCCTCGTAGTCAGTTGGCTTACTCACTTTACTCCACTTCTTCCTTTTTCCCATGAATCGCTTTCTCCTACCCCTACTGGGTGCCGCCCTACTTGCCCTGCCAGCCTGCAACTCTAAAACCGATACCAAAGGCCAGGGCTTTTCTGAAACGACTAAGCCCGGCACTACTACCGAGGAGCCGGCGGCCGTGATGCCCGACGGGGCACAGAACCCTACCGATATGCCCGCAGCTGCCGGCTCGGCCCCCGCCAAGGGTCAGCCCGACCCCAATGGCCCCACGGCCCCCCACGCCAACGACGCGCAGTTTATGCAGTCGGCTGCGCACTCGGACCAGAATGAGATGCAACTCAGTAAGCTGGCGCTGGCCAAGGGCGTAACGGGCATGACCAAAACCTACGCCGAGAAAATGATAGCCGACCATACCAAGAGCACCGCCGCCCTGCAGCCCATCGCGGCTAAAGCCGGCGTGACCCTACCCACCGACATGGACGACCAGCACAAGGAAATTGCCCAAAATATGCAGCAGCTGTCGGGTAAGGACCTGCAGGACCGCTACCTGGAGCAAATGGAAGCCGACCACCAGATAACGGCCAACACCTTGGTCGCGCACCAGCAAATGACCAAAAACGCCGCCCTCAGCAGCTGGATTACCCAGACGCTGCCCGTGGTGACCCAGCACCTGGGCATGGCCAAGGCCGATGCCAGAGAAACTAATTAGGCTGCTGGCCTTTGGCCATCAACTACTTGGCTACATGCCCTGGCATATCAGCTGACTACTTTAAGGGGCCGCTTCGGAAAATCCGGGGCGGTCTCTTTTTGGGTGGTAACGGCTACATTTAGCCCCCTAACCGCCCGCGCTATGAGCCAGTCCGATACCGCCCTCGACCACCACGACCGCACCGAGTTTCAACTGGAGCGGCTCATCCTGTTCACCGATGCCGTGTTTGCCATCGCCATCACGCTACTGGCCATCGAAATTCGGTTTCCCGAATTTGGGCATCGCCTACCTAGCAATACCGACATCTGGCGCGGGCTGGGAGAGTTGGTACCCAAATTTATGGGCTTTCTGATAGGCTTTGTCATCATTGCGCAGTACTGGACGGCCCACCACCGCATTTTCCGGTTCGTGCGCAACTACGACACCAAGCTCTTGTGGCTTAATATCTTGTTTTTAATGTTTATCGTGCTAATGCCCTTTTCGTCGGGCGTGTTCAGCTCCTATGCCGTGGTGGCGGCGGCCTTCACGATTTACGCTATCAATATTATGCTCGCTGGCCTGGCACAGGTGCTGCTGTTGCGCTACCTGCTGAACCCGGCCCACCAGCTCATCTTACCCGAAGACCGCACGCACCCCGACCTCGATACCTGGCGACCCCTAGTGGCAGTAGCGGGCTTTGGGGTGGCGCTGTTGGTGGTGCAGCTGCTGCCCAGCCAGGGCATCTGGATATTGTTGATTCCGTTCACGGCGCTGCTGGTGATACCTTTTTCGTGGCTGCACCGGCGGCGGCACGCCCGCCTGTTGCGCGCCCACTTGGCCCTGCGGCAGCCCGCCCTCGAGCCGGAGGCAGCGCTGGAGCCGGTGCCAACCCCATAGCGTCCTTACCCCCCTTAGTGCTAAGAGCCCCCGTGCCAGTCCGGCACGGGGGCTCTTAGCACTAAGGGGGGTAGGGGCCCGGCTATTTAGCAGCCAGGGCCGCGCCGGCTTCGCTGAGGCGGATACCCATGTGCGAGGCATGGTAGCGCACCTGGCCGTCCTGAATCATGAGGATTTGCGGCGACTGGTGCTCGATGCTGAACTCGCTGGCAATCTGGCCCGAGATGGGACGGTAGCGCAGCAAATCGAGGTAGTAGATGGCCGCGTCGGCGGGCAGCGAGGTGTCGGGCCACTGGCGCTCGACCTTAGCCTTAGCGGCCGCGCTAATGGAGCAGGTAGTGCTGTGCTTGAAGATAAAAACCGGGTGCGCATATGATTCCTGCACGATAGCCGCCAGTTGCGCAGCGTCGGTGAGGGGAAGCCAGGGAGTAGCCATAAAAAGGTAGTGCTTTAAAAATTAACGGATTATAAAAAAGAAAAAGGGGCAGGCTTTCGTACCAGGCCCCCCTTAACTACGGAGTTAGGGGTTGGGTTCGGTTTGGGGGCGGCGCAGGCCCAGACGCTGGGCCACGGGCACACGCGGGCGGCCATCGCGGCCATAGCGGGGCGCGTCGGCGGGGCGGGCGGGGGTAGCGCTGCTGCCGCGGCGCAGCTGCTGGCGCGTCACATCGAGGTGGCTGGCTTTGTAGGGGGCCTCGGCGCGCCGGGCATCGCGCAGGGCCTGGCGGTTGGCGGCACGCTGGCGGGCGGGGCTGGTGGGCACGGTCTGAGCCGGAGCCACCAGCAGCCAGGCAATCGCTACGTACTGAAGCATAGTTTTTTACTTAAAAATCAGTGCCCTTTACTTTTACTTCTACCCTACCTAGGGGCCGTTGCCGGGGGCGGGCTGCGTGGGGTCGGGCTTAGGCACTGGCACCTTGGGGGCCTTAGCTTTGGGGGCGAGCGGGGGGGTAGGCGCGGCGGCGGGGGCGGGGGCAGGAATAGGCTCGGTATCGGCGGGGTCGGCTTTGCCGCGGGGCTCGGCGGCGGCCTTGCCTTTACCGTGGTTTTTACGGCCCTTCTTGCGCAAGTCGCGGTTTTCGCGGCTGGCTTCGCGCGGCTTGTCGGGGTGCAGGTTGTAGTGATGCAGCTGGCGGCGGTTGATATCCAGGCGCTTCAGCGTACCCGTTTTTACCAAGCCCTGCTTGTCGTACTTAATGCGGGTGCCTTCGGGCAAGTCGCTGTACGAGACGGGTTTCTTCTTCTCGTCGGCAGCGGCCGGGTCGGTGGCGTTGGTGCCGGCCGCGTCGGCATCGGGGTCGGCTGCTTTGAGCGACAAGCCCTTGTGGCGCGCTTTTTCAGCGGCTCGTGCCTTGGCTTTCGCTTCGGGGGTCATGTTGGGGGTAGGCAGCCGGTGCGGATGAAACACGCGGTCGTACACCGCGCAGCCGCCCAGCAGCCCCAGCAGCACGGGCAGCAGCAGCCCCCGCAACCACGGCGTTGATAAAGCCTTCACAATAAGTACTAAATAGGACGTTAGATAATTTAAGATAAAGCTAATTTGGGCCGCGCTAATAGTCGCGCAACGCCCGCAGCTGTTCGCGCAGCCGCTGCTGAGGCAAAAACCCTGCCTCAAGCTGCGGTGCGAAGGGCACGGCCGTGTCGAGCGAGGCCACGCGGCGCACCGGCGCGTCGAGGCTGCTAAAGCAGTTTTCGGCAATCCAGGCCGCGATTTCGCCGCCCAGGCCGCCGGTCAGCGTGTCTTCGTGCAGGATGAGTACGCGGCCGGTTTTGCGCACCGAGCGGCCCACGGCCTCGGTATCCCAGGGCAGCAGCGTGCGCAGGTCGAGGATGTCGGCTTGAATTTCCAGCTCCTTACACGCGGCCAATGCCCAGTGCACACCCATGCCGTAGGTAATGATGCTCAGCTCGTTGCCCTCCTGCGCCAACGCCGCTTGGCCGATGGGCGTGGTGTAGTACGCCTCCGGCACCGGCCCGCTCAGCGAGCGGTAGAGCATTTTGTGCTCAAAATACATGACCGGGTTGGGGTCTTCAAACGCGGCGCAGAGCAGGCCCTTGGCGTCGTGCGGGTTGCTGGGATATACCACTTTCAGGCCCGGCACGTGCGTAAACCACGCCTCGTTGCTCTGGCTGTGGAAGGGCCCGGCGGCCGAGCCCGCGCCGGTCGGCATCCGAATTACCACGTCGGCGTTTTGGCCCCAGCGGTAGTAGCTCTTAGCTAAATTATTGACAATCTGATTGAAGCCGCAGGTCACGAAGTCGGCAAACTGCATCTCCACCATCGACTTCTTACCCCGGATGCTCAGGCCCAGCCCCGCCCCCACGATGGCCGACTCGCACAGCGGCGTGTTGCGCACCCTACCCTTTCCAAACTCGGCCACGAAGCCCTCGGTAATCTTAAACACGCCGCCGTACTCGGCAATGTCCTGGCCCATGAGCACCAGCTCGGGAAAGCGCGCCATGCTCTGCCGCAACCCCTGCTGAATGGCGTCGATGAAGCGGAGGTTTTGAGTTAAGAGTTGAGAGGTAAGAGGTAAGGGTTCTTCGTTATCGGAATTCTCCTTGTCATCCGGCAAATTCTTAACTCTTGATTCTTCCCTCTTCCCTACCACCGGCGCGTACATGTCGGCCAGCTCGGCTTGGTCGTCGGCGTGGGGGATAGGGGCCGCTTCCGACTCCTGCCACCCCCGCTCGATTTCCTGCTTGAGGCCCTCGCGCACCTGCACGCGGGCCGTTTCGCTGAGGATGCCCTCGGCCAGCAGCCACTTTTCGTAGGTTTCCACGGGGTCTTTAGTGGCCCATTCTTGCAGCAGCTCGGCGGGCACATACTTGGTGCCGCTGGCTTCCTCGTGGCCGCGCATCCGAAAGGTCAGGGCCTCTACCAGCACCGGGCGTGGGTTTTGGCGCAGGTCTTCGGCGAGGGTGTTGATTTTGTCATAGACTTCGAGCACATTGTTACCGTCAAGCTGCACGGCCTCCATGCCGTAGGCGGGGCCTTTATCCACGAAGGACTTAAACCGAAACTGCTCATTACTCGGCGTGCTGAGGCCGTAGCCGTTATTCTCGACCAGGAAAATAACCGGCAGCTGCCACACCGCCGCCACGTTGAGCGCCTCGTGAAAATCGCCCTCACTGGCCCCGCCGTCGCCCGAGTAGGTGAGCGTCACGCGGGGCTTCTCGTCCAGCAAATCGGCCAGCGCGATGCCGTCGGCCACGGCCAGCTGCGGGCCGAGGTGCGAAATCATGCCCACAATGTGGTGCTCGTTGGTGCCGAAGTGAAACGAGCGGTCACGGCCCTTGGTATAGCCCGTGGCCTTGCCCTGCCACTGCGCAAACAGCCGCCCCAGCGGCACCCCGCGCCCCGTGAACACGCCCAGGTTGCGGTGCAGGGGTAGGATATATTCATCGGCGTTCAGCGCCAGCGTGCTGCCCACCGAAATAGCTTCCTGCCCGATGCCCGAAAACCACTTGCTCACCTTGCCCTGGCGCAGCAGAATCAGCATTTTTTCCTCAATCAGGCGCGGCTTCAGCAGCTCGCGGTAGAGGTGCAGCAGCAGGTCGTTGGGGTAGTCTTTGCGGTCGAAGGTCATGGTGGGGGGTAGGGCGGGGAGGCAGAGTGCCGGGCAAAGGTAATTTAAGGCGCTGCCTTACCTTGCGGACATGCCCAACCGGAGGTCAGTGAAGCTAAGGCCGAACATATTGCCTACTGGAAAGACACGGCCGCCGACGATTGAGCCGACGTGCAGAAAACGCTGCAAGCGGGGGTGTATATCCACGGCTTGTTCTTCACCCACTTAGTTATCGAAAAGCTCAGTAAAGCGCACTGGGTGAAAGACAATGCGGACGACATCCCACAGCGCACGCATAATATCATTAAGCTGTGGCAGGCGACGCAATTGCAGCCAACGCCCGACCAGCAGGGGCTAGCGGTCGAGCTGAACAAATACCAGTTGGAGGGCCGTTATCCAGAGTATGTACGCCAGTTGCGAACCCAAACAACGGCCGCTTATACCACACAGCTGTTCACCGAAATAACTACCCTTCGCACATGGTTACTCAGCACACTGCCCTAGCCGAAGTCCAGGCCTTCGTGGCTGATTTGCATACGCTGGGCGTCCGGCCCCAACGGGTCATCCTCTTTGGCTCCTTCGCCCGCAACGAGCAGCGCGAATGGTCCGATATTGATGTGGCCGTGGTAGCGGAGGAATTTAGTGGTTTTAGCCCGAAAGATGCCCGGCTGCTGTCGCCTGCGCTAGTCCACCACGCCGATATTGAGCCGCATACCTTCCGGCCCGAAGACTTCACCGACTGGAACCCCTTCGTGGCCGAAATCCTGCGCACGGGCATCAGGGTGGTATAAAAAAGCCGGCCCGCCCTCCCTGACGGGAAAGCGGGCCGGCTTAAACTAGTGGCTGGTGGGCCTACTTCTTGCCGTGCTCCTCGGCGTGAGCCTTGCGGGCAGTAGTAGCGTGCTCCGTGGCGTGGTCCTTATGGGCGGCGGCGGTATGCGCGTGATGGGCGGCCTTCTCATGGCTGCCGGCTTCGTGGTGCTTGGCAGCCTCGGTGTGGTGCTTGGCGGCTTCGGTGTGGTGTTCGGCGGCCTTCTTGTGGCTGTCTGCTGCTTTCTTCGACATGGTCGTAGGGGTTGAAAGGTGGGAAATGTTGGGCTTATACGGAGCACGTTTTTAAGTAGTTACATGAAGTTTTGGTGTGATATTCGTGAAGCGGTGGCCCCACGGCTGGGGTGGGCAATGCATTCGGTTGGCTCCGGCAAAAGTGGCACGCGCAGTATCTTTAACCGCTTTTATCTATTATTCACGGTATGACGAATTACTACCTTTCTTTTATCCTACTATCAGCCACGCTGCCCGCCGCTGCCCAAGCCACAGCGGCGCTCCCCCACCCCGCGCCGGCCGATACGCTACGCCCTGCATTTCGGGGCACATTACCCGATTCGCTGGCGGCGGCTCCCACACCGGGCGGCACGTTTCGGCTGCAAGGGCAGGAACAGCCCATCCGGCCGTTTCTTACCATCCAGGACCAGCTGCGCACGGTGGCCGGCGTGCAGGTGACGCCCTATGATGGTAGCCCCGGCAGCGGCCAGGTGGTGCGCATCAGGGGGGCCAGTCGGGCGCAGGATACCAGCCAGCCCCTATATATTATCAATGGTCTGCCTGCTCTCAACGACGAGCTGACGCCCGACCAGCCGCTGGGCACTTCGCCGCCCCTGACACCCTCGGGTACTATCGGCACAACTACTATCGCGGAGCAGCACGCCGAAGCGGGGGCCAACCCCTTGCAGCTGCTACCCCCCGAAAGCATTGAGAGCATAGAAGTGCTGGCCGGGCCGGCGGCCGTGGCACGCTACGGGGCGCTGGGGGCCAATGGAGTCATCAGCATCCGCACGCGGCGCCGGGCGGCGGCGGCGGGCCAGCCGCTGCGCGTGCGCTACTCGGCCTACGGCGGGGTGCAGCAGGTGCGCCACCGCTACGACTTGCTGGATGCCAGCGCCTATGCCAGCATCGCCAACGCAGCTTACAGCAACCGTGGCGGGGCGCTTCCCCTACCTTACCCAAGCACGCAGCTGGGAGCCGGGACCGACTGGCAGGCCGAAACGTACCGCGTGGCGGGCTTGCAGCAGCACCAGCTCAGCCTGGAAGGCCGCGCCGGCCGCACGGCTTTTCTGCTGAGCACTGACTACCGCCGGCAGAGCGGCGTGGGGCACGGGTCAGACTTGCAGCGCTACGGCCTGCGCCTGGCCCTTGACCGCCAGCTGGGCGAGCGCCTGACCCTGCGCGCCACCGCTACGCTGGGCCAAACTACCCAGCGCCTACCCTACGCTACCGGCCTGGCGGGAACTACGCGCGCGGCGCTGCTGGCCCCGCCTACAGCCGGCGTTTACACCCCGCAGGGCGGCTACAGCTACGACGAGCCGTACCAGGGCAACCCCAACGGCCTCGGCTTTACCAATCCCGTAGCGCTCAGCGATAACGTGTATCGCACGCCAAATACGCGCCGCCTGCTGGGCCAGCTAGCCGCCGACTACCAGTTGGCTCCGCACCTGACGGTGCAGGCCAGCGCCAACTTTCAGCGCACCCTCCTCGATGCCGACAGCTACATGCAGCCGGATTTTCCCTATAGCCCTGCGGTGCGGGCCGACCCCCATTATGGGCATCAGTCGGTGCAGGCCAGCCAGTGGTCGGGCCGGCTGGCCCTGCACTACCAGCGCCAGCTGGGGCGGCATCAGGTGGGAGTCGAAGTCGACTACCAGTACCAGGCCAGGGACTACGCTGCCAGAAAATCATACCAGTACACCTACTACTACACTGCCGGGGTTCCGGTCGGGTTTCCTGCCGTTGGCGTCAACTCCGGCTACTTGCAGTACGGGAATAAATTCCGGCTGCACCAGCCCTGGGGCCGCGTACACTACGCCCTCGACAGCACCTTGCGCGCGGAAGTCAGCCTGAGCTATGCCCATTTCAGGCAGGATGCTAACACCGAGTTTTATCCGGCGGCACAGCTGAGCTGGCAGCCGCGACTAGCAGCGGGCCGGCTGGCCCCCACGCTGTGGCTAGGGGCCGCCCGCACCGGTGTACTCGGCTTTGGGTTTGGCACTTTCGGGCCGGTGTCGCTGACCCCCTCCAGCACCAACCCATTCGCCCCTCGCTCTGACCGGCAACAAGCTGCCCTGCGCACCGACCAGCTCGAAGTGGGCCTGCGCATGGGTGCACCCGGCGGCCGCTTCAGCGGGCAGCTCGTGGCCTACCAGCGTCAGAGCCACCACGTGCTGCTGAACACGGTAGTGGCCGTGTATTCAAATTCCGGCGACGGGTATAGCTCGTTTTTTGATGAAGGCACCATTCGTAACCAGGGACTGGAGCTAACCGGAAGCACTACCTGGCACGTAGGCCGCGTGCGAGGCACTACCCGGCTAGTGGCCAGTCTCAACCGCAACCGCCTGCAAGGCGACGAGTACGCGGTGCGGACCGACCCAGCTTATAACAACCACCCGGTGGCGGCCGTGAACGGCTACCAGCAGGACGGGCTGGCGGCCAATGGCACGCTCCGCTTCCGCGATGCGAATGGCAACGGCCGGTTCGATACTGCCGACCGGCAGTACCTGGGCAGCGGCATTCCGGGCCAGCTGGCGGGCCTCAGCCAGCAGCTGCGGCTCGGCCGGCTGGCCCTCGATATGCAGCTTGATGGCCAGTTTGGCTACCAGGTGCTCAACCACCAGCTAGCCTTTCTGGACGTGCCCAGCGGCTACAGCAACAATGTCGTCACGGCGCGAAACTACTGGACGCCCACCAACCAGAATACCACCGTGCCCGCGCCCGGCAGCGATGTCAACACCTCCTTCGGGCAGCAGGAGACTATTTCTAACCGCCTGCTTGAGAACGGTAGCCATGTGCGCCTATCCTCACTCACCGTGGCCTACCGTCTGCGCCAAACGGCCACCCAGGACCTTAGCTTTTGGGTGGGCGCGCAGAATCTGTTGGTGCTAACCAGCTACCGCGGCTATGACCCTAACGTGAGCAGTGGCGGCAGCAACAGTGGCCTGGCTGGCCAGGACTACGGGGCCGTGCCCCTACCCCGCACCTGGCTACTGGGCGTGCGGGCTACCCTGTAGCCGCCTAGCTTGCGTCCCCCGCCGCCCTACCCGCCGCCCGGCCCGAGAAGAGGCAGCCACCCAAAAACGTGCCCTCCAGCGCCCGGTAGCCGTGCATGCCGCCCCCGCCGAAGCCCGCCACCTCGCCCGCCGCGTAGAGGCCGGCAATGGGCTGGCCGGCAGCATCGAGCACCTGGCCCTGCAAGTTGGTGAGCAGGCCGCCGAGGCTTTTGCGGGTGATGAGGTGCAGGCGCACCGCGATGAGCGGCCCCTGCGCGGGGTCGAGCAGGCGGTGGGGCTTGGCCGTGCGGATGAGGCGGTCGCCGAGGTACTTGCGGGCGCCGCGCACGGCCGTGAGCTGCGCGTCTTTGCCAAAGGGGTTGGTGAGCTGGCGGTCGCGGTTTTCGATTTCGGCCCGGATGGTGGCCAGGTCCAGCAGCGGCTCGGGGGTGAGGGCGTTCATGCCCGCCACCAGGTCGGGCAGGTTGTTTTTCACCACGAAGTCTTCGCCTTTTTCCATAAACGCCCGCAGCGGCGGGGTGCCACCGCCCCGCACCCGGCCCAGCGTTTGCCAGATGCTTTTGCCCGTGAGGTCGGGGTTTTGCTCGGAGCCGGAGAGGGCAAATTCCTTCTCGATAATCTTCTGGGTGAGCACAAACCACGAGTAGTCGTGGCCCGTGGTGCGCAGGTGGGCCAGCGTGCCCAGCGTGTCGAAGCCCGGCCACAGCGGGTCGGGCAGCCGCCGCCCGCGCGCATCGAGCCACAGCGACGACGGCCCCGGCAAAATGCGAATGCCGTGCATGGGCCAGATGGGGTCCCAGTTCTGGATACCCTCGGTGTAGTGCCACATGCGGTCCTGGTTGATGAGCCTACCCCCCGCCTGCTCGGTAATGCCCAGCATCCGGCCATCGACGTGCGCCGGCACGCCCGAAATCATGTTTTTGGGGGCCGCGCCCAGGCGGGCGGGCCAGTGGCGGCGCACCAGCTCGTGGTTGCCCCCAATGCCGCCGGCCGTGACGATAACGGCCCCGGCGCTTAGCGCAAAGTCGCCGGTTTTTTCGCGGCTGCTGGGCGCGCCGCGCGGCACGTCGCTGGGCACCAGCACCTCGCCGCGCACGCCCGTCACGGCCCCGTTGGTGCGCACCAGCTCGCTCACGCGGTGGCGAAAGCGAAATTCGAGCAACCCCTTGGCCTCGGCGGCGCGGGCCTGGGCAATGAAGGGGGCTACTACCCCCGGCCCGGTGCCCCACGTCACGTGGAAGCGCGGCACCGAGTTGCCGGGCGCGCTGGCCCCGGCCCCGCCCCGCTCGGCCCAGCCCACCACCGGAAAAAACCGCACGCCGCGCGCGCGCAGCCAGGCGCGCTTTTCGCCGGCCGCCCACTGCACGTAGGCCTCGGCCCAGCGGCGGGGCCAGGCATCCTCGGGCCGGTCGAAGCCGGCCGTAGCCTGCCAGTCGGCCCAAGCCAGGTCGAAGCCATCATGGATGCCCAGCCGCCGCTGCTCGGGCGAATTCACCAAAAAAATGCCCCCGAACGACCAAAAGGCCTGGCCGCCCAAGTTCTGGGCGGGCTCCTGGTCGAGCACTACTACGCGCTTGCCGGCGGCGGTGGCTTCGGCGGCGGCCACCAGGCCGGCCAGCCCGGCCCCGATGATGAGGATGTCGGTGGTGGGAGTAAGCATGGGGCAAGATAGTCGGCACGCACACTACTTTTGGCGGCGGGCGCGCTAAATTTGTCTGCTTACCAGCCTTTTATTCTCCCCACTCAAGCTATGATTCACTTTCAGGAATTTACCCTGCCCAACGGCCTGCGCTGCCTGGTGCACGAAGATTTTACTACCCCCCTGGCCGTGCTCAACATCCTGTATGATGTGGGCTCGCGCGATGAAAGCCCCGACCAGACGGGCTTCGCGCACTTGTTTGAGCACCTCATGTTTAGCGGCTCGGTAAACGTGCCCAGCTACGACGAGCCGTTGCAAAAAGTGGGTGGCGAAAACAACGCCTTCACCTCGCAGGACATCACTAATTACTACCTCTCGCTGCCGGCCACCAACCTCGAAACCGGCTTCTGGCTCGAAAGCGACCGGATGCTGGACCTGGCCTTCTCCGAAAACGGCCTCGACGTGCAGCGCAAGGTGGTCGTGGAGGAGTTCAAGCAGAACTACCTCAACCAGCCCTACGGTGACGTGTGGCTGAAGCTTAAGCCCCTGGCCTACACTACCCACCCGTATCAGTGGAACACCATTGGCAAGGAAATCCGGCACATTGAGGAAGCAGAGATGGTCGACGTGCGGGCGTTTTTCCGGCAGCACTACGCGCCTCAGAACGCCATTCTGGTAGTAGCCGGGGCCGCCTCGCTGGCCGAAGTGCGGCGGCTGGCCGAAAAGTGGTTTGGGCCCATTCCGGGCGGGGTGCGCCCGCCGCGCGAGCTGCCCCAGGAGCCGGTGCAAACCGAAGCCCGCCACGCTACCGCCACCGCCCCGGTGCCGCTGAGTGCTCTCTATAAAGCCTACCACATGCCCGCCCGCCTCGACCCGCGCTACCACGCCCTGGACCTGCTCGGCGACCTGCTGGGCCGGGGCAAATCGAGCCGCCTGCACCAGCGCTTAGTGAAGGACCTTCAACTGTTTAATAACATCTCGTCGTCGGTAACGGGTGCCCTCGACCCCGGCCTGTTCGTAGTCAGCGGCAAGCTCAATGCCGGCGTGGCCCTCGAAGAAGCCGACCACGCCGTGGAAGCCGTCGTGGCCGAGCTGCTGCGCGCCGAGGTGCCCGCCGACGAGCTGCAAAAAGTAAAAAACCAGGCCGAAGCGGGCTTGGTTTTCGGCGAAATCGAGTTGCTGAACCGGGCGCTGGCCCTGGCCATCGGCAAGCTGCTGGGCAACGCCAACCTCGTGAACGAGGAGCCCGCCCAGCTGCAAGCCGTGACGCCCGCCGACCTGCGCGCCGCCGCCGAGCTGGTATTGCGCCCGGAGAATTGTAGCACGCTGTACTATCAGGCACAGGGGTAAGGGGTAAAGACTACCAGAGAACGTCCTGCTTCCTATGTCAGCAGGACGTTCTCTGGTAGTTTTTTATTTGTTTGTTACATATTTGCACATCTACCCTTCATTCGCTGTCCGATGCGCTTCCTGCTTGCCGCCCTACCCCTCCTTTTACTGGTGGCCTGCCACCACGGCGCTGATGAGCCCGTGGCACCCGACTACCCCGACTGGTACGCCCTGCGCGCGCCCGACGACCGGGCCATCCAGGCCGCGATTGGGGATATAGACGGCACGCTGATTATCACGACAGGTGCCAATATCTACCGCACCACTGACCGGGGCAAAACCTGGCAGCCGGGTAGTTACAAAGATAATTTGGGCATAGTCGGGTTTGCCCAAGGCGGCGACTCGCTGCTAGCGCTAACGGCTGGCCTGAACAACACTGGCGATTCAACTGCTATCGCCTTCGCCACCAACGGCAGCTCTGTCAGCTTCGACCGGGGCGCTACTTGGCAACCCAACCACAACCATCTCGCCTTCGACATTTTAGTACCCCTGAACCGATTAAAAAATCCGGCCGGCACCGAATACAGCATCACTGTGCGCCAGACGCCGGTCAGCCCCGGCTCCAGCACCGCTTATCTCGAAACTACCGGCATCAAAGACCAGACCGGCCGCCGCCTCACGCTGCCGCACGACCACCAAATCAAGAGCCTGTATTTTGATAAGCAATCGCGGCTTTACGTATCGGCCTCGGCGGCTCTGTGCGGCACGCGCGAGAACTTCGCTTTTTGCGGAGAACATAATGGTGTTCTGTACGTCTCCAAAAAGCCGCAGCCGTAGCCGCATCACCTGGGCGATGCGGCTACGGCTGCGGTAGTGGCGGGCCGGCTACTGTTAGCGGGGAATAGTCGTTGATTTATCAGCCTTGGCCGCCGCGGCGGCTTTGGCGGCGTGGCCAGCGGCGGGGCCATCGTAGGGCGGGGTGTTTTTGCCGTTGTCCGTCACGTTGACTGGCTCGCCGGGGGCGGCGTACACGTTGTTGCCCCGGCCGTTGGGGTTGGTGCCCCGTAGCGGGTCGGCGGCGCGGGCGGCGGGCGAGGTGCTGGGTACCGTGCGCGGCGCGGTGGTGGGCATCCGCTTCACGCGGTGGGTTGGCAGGTGGGTAGTGGGCGTTTGGGCGGCGGCGGCCAGGGCCAGCAGCAGGCCGGCGGCGGGCAGGCCGAAAGTGCGGAAAATAGTCATTAGCGAGTAAGAAAGCCAGGAGAAAATCATCGCCTCGCGGGCGGCTGGGTACTTTACGCAAAGCGGCCCCGAAAGGCTGGCTTCCGGGGCCGCGGCAACGCAGGCAGAAAAAGAGTGAGAAAAGCGAAGGTTAGCGGCCGGGGGCCAGCGTAGTGCTGGCTGTGGTGCGGTACAGGGGGCGGCCGTTGTAGTCGGTGCTCACGCCGTGGCCCACTTGGTTGAGGGGCATGCCTGGTGCCACCGACACGTTGGTAACCGGGCGATGCTGGCCGTTGCCGATGTCCGTGGCCTGGGGCAGCGGGTCGTTGCTCCAGCCGCTCCAACCGGCGCTGGCCACGGCATCCGGGGCTGGAATGGTAGTAGCGGCGGCGGTAGCTTCCGCTTTGGCAAGGGCGGCGGCAGCGCGCTTTTCGCGGGCCGTGAGGGTGCGGCGGGCCTGAGGCTTCGCGGACGCCTGAGCGGGGGGTAGGGTTTGGGCCGAAGCGGCTTCGGTAGCGAAGAAGGCCAGGGCCAACAGCGGGAGGAGAAAGCGGCGCACCATGAGAAAGAGGAAAAGGAGTGAGAGAATTCTAAGGTTGAAAAGGCTTTTGCAAAGGCAATGCCAACTTTTTGAGAGGAACAATGGGAAATAAATATGCTGGCTAACTGCGGCGTGCCGGGTTTTAGTACGCCGCGTGCCAGCCTATATCCAGGTGAGGGCCGCCGTACCTTTGTGGGTATTATGCAGGAATCTATTTCGGGCCTGGCCGCCGAGGTGGCCGCCGCCGCCGTTAGCAGCGCCGCCGCCCTCGACCAGTTTCGCCTCCTCTACCTCGGCCGCAAGGGCCGCCTGGCCGACCTCTTCGACCAACTCAAAACCGTGCCCGCCGAGGACCGCCGCGCCCTTGGCCAGCAGCTTAACGGTCTCAAGCAGCAGGCCCAGGCCCGCTTCGACGAGGCCCAGCAAGCCCTGGAAGAAGCGAGCGCCAACCAGCCCGCCGACGCTGCCTTTGACTACACCCTACCCCCCGTGCCGCACGTGCTGGGCACGCGCCACCCGCTGAGCCTGGTGCGCGAGCAAATGCTGCGCATCTTCAGCCGCATCGGCTTCGCGGTGGCCGAAGGGCCTGAGATTGAGGACGACTGGCACAACTTCACGGCCCTCAACTTCCCCGAAAACCACCCGGCGCGCGACATGCAGGACACGTTTTTTGTGCCCGCCGTGGCAGCTGGCGACCAGCCCAACCTGCTGCGCACCCACACCAGCACCGTGCAGGTGCGGGTGATGGAAAACGAGCCGCTGCCCATCCGCCGCGTTATGCCCGGCCGGGTGTATCGCAACGAGGCCATTTCGGCGCGGGCGCACATGCTCTTTCACCAGGTAGAGGGCTTGTATATTGACGAAAACGTGAGCTTCGCTGACCTCAAGCAGACTATCTACTACTTTGTGCGTGAGCTATTTGGCGAGGATATTAACATCCGGTTCCGGCCCAGCTACTTCCCCTTCACCGAGCCCAGCGCCGAGATTGATATCACCTGCCTCATTTGCAAGGGCGCGGGCTGCAACATCTGCAAAGGCACTGGCTGGGTCGAAATCGGCGGCAGCGGCATGGTAGACCCCGCCGTGCTCGAAAACTGCGGCATCGACTCAGAAAAGTACTCGGGCTACGCCTGGGGCATGGGCATCGAGCGCATCACCATGCTTAAGTACCAGGTAAAGGACCTGCGCCTGTTTACCGAGAACGATGTGCGCTTCTTGCGCCAGTTCGAGGCGCTGTAGGGGGTAGGGCGCTACCCCCGGCGAAACTGTAAGCAGCGCCGCCATGTTACCCGGCTTCTGCTTCGCTTTAAGCTCATTACGCTGAAAATAATTAATAAAACGTCATGCTGAACGCAGGGAAGCATCTTGCTCGCATCGGTGAACTACCGACCCAACAATGCGAGCGAGATGCTTCCCTGCGTTCAGCATGACGTTCCACTTTACCTCCCATGAAAGTTAGAACCCTTAAACAAAACAAAGTCAACGTTATAACGCTGGGCTGTTCCAAGAATCTTGTTGATAGCGAGGTGCTGATGGGCCAGCTCCAGGCCAACGACTTTCTGGTGACGCACGAGGCCAAGAAGTCGGATGCCAACATTGTGATTATCAACACCTGCGGCTTTATTGACAATGCCAAGCAGGAGAGTATTGATACCATTCTGCGCTATGCAGAGGAAAAGGAGAATGGCAAGCTGGAGAAGCTTTACGTAACGGGCTGCCTCTCCCAGCGCTACAAAGACGAGCTGGAAGTCGAAATTCCGCAGGTCGATGCGTTTTTTGGTACCCTGGAGCTGCCCCAGATGCTGAAAGTGCTGGAAGCCGACTACAAAAAGGAGCTGGTGGGCGAGCGCCTGCTCACGACCCCCAAGCACTACGCCTACTTTAAAATAGCGGAAGGCTGCAACCGGCCGTGCTCGTTCTGCGCCATTCCGCTGATGCGCGGCAAGCACGTGGACCGGCCCATGCAGGACCTCGTAACCGAGGCCAAACGCCTCGTGAGTATGGGTACTAAGGAGCTGATTCTCATTGCCCAGGACCTCACTTACTACGGTCTGCAAGCCTACGGCGAGCGCAAGCTGCCCGAGCTGCTGGAGCGCCTCAGCGACGTGGCCGGCGTGGAGTGGCTGCGCCTGCAATACGCCTACCCCTCGCAATTTCCGCTGGCGGCGCTGGACGTGATGCGCGAGCGCGACAACGTGTGCCGCTACCTGGATATGCCGTTGCAGCATATTTCGGATAACATGCTGAAAACCATGCGCCGGGGCATCACGGGCCGCCGCACTAAAGAGCTGGTGCGCGAAATTCGCGACCGTGTGCCGGGCATTGCGTTGCGCACCACACTCATTGCGGGCCACCCCGGCGAGACGGAAGCCGATTTTGAGGAGCTGTGCGAATTTGTGCAGGAAGCGAAGTTTGAGCGCCTGGGCATCTTCACCTACTCGCACGAGGAAAACACGCACTCGCACACCCTCGTGGACGATGTGCCGGCCGAAGTAAAGCAGGAGCGCGCCGACCGCATTATGGAAATTCAGCAGCAGCTATCGCTGGATTACAATGAGTCGCGCGTGGGCCAGACGTATAAGGTGCTCTTCGACCGGCTCGAAGGCGGCTACTACGTGGGCCGCACCGAGTTTGACTCGCCGGAAGTGGATAATGAGGTGCTGGTGCTGGCTACCAACGACTTGCATATTCCGCAGGGCAGCTTCGCCAATGTGCACATCACGGGAGCTTCGGACTTCGATTTGTACGGCGAGGTCATCGGGGTTTAAACTACTGATGCAAACAAAAGGCAGCTGAGCGGCTGCCTTTTTTGTTTACTGCCGACCTTTGCCGAGCGAAAGGACCGGGCAGCAACGCGCCGCCTACGAAATCCGACCAATCCGAAAAATCTGCCGAATCCGTGGTTCAGACAATTTCTTACGCCGCCACCGGCGCGTTTTCCAGCCTGCTTACCGATTATATCGCCGGCGCGCCGGCCCTGGCTTCCTTCTATGGTCGCCGGCCCGAGCTGGCGGCTTTTCCGGCCCAGATTGCCGAAAAGCAGGCCGCCTACCCCCCCGAAATGCGCCAACGTTTAGTGGCCGACCTGCGCGCCCAGTACGCCGAGCTGGGCGGTGAAATACCGCCCGCCGTGGCCGCCAACCTCGATTTGCTGGCCCGCGACACCACATTTACCATCACCACGGGGCACCAGCTCAACCTGCTCACCGGGCCGCTGTACTTTGTGTATAAGCTGGTTACGGCCATCAAGCTGAGCCAGGAGCTGAAAGCTGCCTACCCCCAGTACGACTTCGTGCCAGTGTACTGGCTGGCGACGGAGGACCACGATTTTGCCGAAATCAACAGCTTTCCGCTCTTTGGAAAAACCTACAGCTGGGCCGGCCCCGGCGGCGCGGCTGGCCTGGGCGGGCCGGTGGGCCGCCTGGGCTTGCAAGGGCTTGAGGAAGAGCTGCTAAGTCAGCTGCCGGCCGAGGTGCCGGCCGCCTTCCGCGAGGCGTATGCCAGCAGCCGGAACCTGAGCGAGGCAACCCGTCGGCTGGCTACCAGCCTCTTTGGAGAGTACGGCTTGGTGTGCCTCGATGCCGACCGGCCGGCGCTCAAGCAGGCCCTCAAGCCGCTGCTGGTGAAGGAATTGACGGAGCAGTTTTCCAACCAGGCCGTGCAGGCCACCGATGCCCGCCTGGTGGCCGCCGGCTACAAGCCGCAGGTGTATTCGCGGCCGCTCAACCTGTTTTTCATCACCGATGAGGGCCAGCGCGAGCGCCTGGAACCCGGTGCCCAGGCCCTGGCCGGCCTGCTGGCCCTGGCCGAAGCCGAGCCCGCGCGCTTTAGTCCCAACGTGGTGCTGCGGCCCGTGTACCAAGAGATTTTGCTGCCCAATGTGGCCTACATCGGCGGCGGGGCGGAGGTGGCGTATTGGTTTCAGCTGAAGGACGTGTTTGCGGCGCTGGGCGTGCCCTACCCCCTCGTGCTGCCCCGCAACTCGGCCCTGTACCTGAGCCGCGCCAACGCGGGCAAGCTGGCTAAATTGGGCCTCACGGCCCTCGATATTTTCAAGCCGCTGGCCGAGCTGAAAAAGCAGGTGGGCGCGCAGCTGGGGCAGGAAGAGGTGAGCCTGGCGGCGCAGCAGCAGGCGCTGGCGGCAGCTTTTGAGCAAGTGCAGACGCTGGCGCAGCGCCTCGACCCCACGCTGGTGAAGACCGTGGCCGCCGAGGCGCAAAAAGCAGCCGGCAGCCTCGCCAGCCTCGAAAAGCGCCTGAGCAAAGCTGCCGAGGCGAAGCACGAAACTGCTTATAATCAGCTTACTACCCTCAAAGACAAGCTCTTCCCCGACGGTGGCTTGCAGGAGCGCACCGATAATGTGCTGAGCATCTGGCTGAATAACCCGGACTTTATCGGGCAGCTGGTGGCGGCATTCAAGCCGCTGAAGCTGGAATTTGCGGTGCTGACCGAGGGGTAGGACGCGGGAAGATTGATTCGCTTGCTGTCTGCGAGTAGCTTTGCGGCCGTCCTCATTTCCCCTTTTTACCCATGCCTACCCCCGACAACCCCCAGAAGGAACAGCTTTTTCAGCGCATCGGCCAGGGCCTGCGCGAGCAGGGCCTGCGCGTGGAGCGCCAGGACCCCAGCCGGCCCTGGGGCGGCTTTTTTGTGCTCGATGAAAGCCAGGCCCAGCAGTTTGCCGATATTTATTTCAATGGCTTAGAAGTAGATAAGCTGCGCATTTCGGGGCAGCTGAGCCCCAAGATATTGCTGGTAGCGCCGCACCAGCGCCTGAGCTGGCAGTACCACCACCGGCGCGCCGAAATCTGGCAGGTAGTGGAAGGCCCGGTGGGCGTGGCCATTAGCGATACCGACGAGCAGACGGAGGTGAAATCGTACCAGCCAGGGGAGCGCATCATTCTTCAGCAAGGCGAGCGCCACCGCTTGGTGGGCCTCAACGGCTGGGGCGTCATCGCCGAAATCTGGCAGCATACTGATGCCGGCCAGCCTTCGGACGAGGACGATATCGTGCGGGTGCAGGACGACTTCGGCCGCTAAGCCAGAGGCCTGGGCGTAAGGACGAGCGGAGCCGGGCGTCTAATCAAACGTTCGGCCCCGCCTGTTTGGTGAGCGGACGTGGGGGTAGGAGCCAATTCGTGGCTCTTATCACTGAGCCGTCGCAACTTTGTGGCTGGTGGCACCGCTTTCTGGCGGTTCGTCCTTTTTTCGTGCGTATGAGAAGTATTTTCGGCGGCCTACCTGGCCGTAACTGGTTGTTATTTTGGCCTTTGCTGGGTTTGCTACTCAGCCTGGCTACCCCCGCGGCGGCCCAAATTGAGCGGCCCGTGACCTGGACCTTCGCGGCCAAGCCGGGCGCGGCGGGCGAGGCTACCCTCACCGCCACGGCCACCATCGCGGGTAACTGGCACATCTACTCACAGTTTATCGAGGATGGCGGGCCGGTAGCGACGAGCTTCGCATTCACGCCTTCGCCCGACTACGAGCTGGTGGGCAAGGTGGCGGAGAGCCCCGTGCCGGTGAAGGCGTTTGAGAAAGCCTTCAATATGACCATCGCCTACTTCCCCAAGCGGGCGGTATTTAGTCAGAAAATTCGCCTCAAAGCCCCGCAAACTACCGTGAAGGGCACCGTGACGTTCATGGTGTGCAACGACGAGAAGTGCCTGCCGCCCGACGACCTGGATTTCAGCATTGACGCAAAGGGCGCGGCCGCACCGGCCGCCAAAGCGGCCCCTACCCCCCCCACGCCGGCCAAGGCCGCGCCCGCAGCAGCAACGGCGGTAGCAGCCACCAAAACCCGCGCCGCCGCGCCAACAAAGCCGGCTCCTACCCCTCCGGCCCCGGCCGATACGGCGGTTTTCCGGCCCGAAGCCGGCCCCGCGCCGATGCTCGCGCCCGTTGTCGCTGATTCTGCTACGGCCGCCGCACCCGCGGTGCCGAAAGCTACGGCGGCGGCGGTGGCCGCCCCGGCGAATAGCCAATCGATGTGGGCGATTTTTCTGGCGGGCTTCCTAGGCGGGCTGGCGGCGCTACTTATGCCGTGCATTTTCCCGCTGTTGCCATTCACGGTCAGCTACTTCACGAAAGGCAACCACTCGCGGGCCGGGGCGGTGGGCCGGGCGGCGTTTTACGGCCTGAGCATCATTTTTATCTACGTGGCGCTGGGGCTGCTGGTAACCGTTCTTTTCGGGGCCGATGCGCTCAATGACCTGGCCACGAGCGGGGCCTTTAATCTGGTTTTCTTTGCCTTGCTGCTGGTATTCGCGGCCTCATTTTTGGGGGCGTTTGAGTTGACCTTGCCCAGCTCGTGGATTAATAAAACCGATACGCAGGCTGATAAGGGCGGCCTGGTGGGCATCTTCTTCATGGCGGCCACGCTGGCGCTGGTGTCATTTTCGTGCACCGGGCCCATCATCGGCACGCTGCTGGTGCAGGCCGCGGCCACGGGGCAGCTGCTGGGGCCGGCGGTGGGCATGTTTGGCTTCTCGCTGGCGCTGGCGCTGCCATTCACGCTGTTTGCGCTGTTTCCGTCGGGGCTGAAGGCGCTGCCCAAGTCGGGCGGCTGGCTGAACTCGGTGAAGGTGGTGCTGGGCTTTCTGGAGCTGGCGCTGGCGCTGAAATTTTTGTCGAACGTGGATTTAGCTTACCACTGGCAGTGGTTCGACCGCGAGGTATTTCTCTCGCTCTGGATTATTATTTTCGCGCTGCTGGGTTTCTACTTGCTGGGCAAAATCCGGTTTTCGCACGACAGCCCGGTGGAGTACGTATCGCTACCCCGGCTATTTATGGCCATCATTGTGCTGGCTTTCACTACCTACCTGGTGCCGGGCCTGTGGGGCGCGCCGCTGCAAGCCGTGGCGGGCTTCCTACCCCCCCAGCACACGCAGGACTTCGACCTCTACACGCCCACGCTGGGCGGGGGGGTAGGAGCTGGGCCAGCCGCCGCGCCCCATGAGCAGCACAGGTACGGCGACCTTTTCCACGCGCCGCTGGGGCTCGATGCGTATTTTGATTATGCCGAGGCCCGCGCCTACGCCCAGAAAGTGAACAAGCCAATTCTTATCGACTTCACCGGCAATGCCTGCGTGAACTGCCGCAAGATGGAGGCCACCGTGTGGCCCGACCCGCGCGTGCTGCAACGCCTGCGCAACGACTTCGTGCTGGTGCAGCTCTACGTGGACGACAAAACCGCGCTGCCCGAAGCCGAGCAACGGGTGTCGAAATTCAGTGGCAAGAAAATCAAGTCTATCGGCAACGAGTGGAGCGATTTTCAGGCCAGCCGCTACAACGCCAACTCGCAGCCCTTCTACGTGCAGCTCGACCCGACCACGGAAAAGGTGCTCGCTACCCCGCAGGGCGCAAACTACGACCCCGACAACTTCGTGCGCTTCCTGGACGGCGGGCTGGCCGCCTACCGGGCCGGCCGCCGCTAGCGTGGCCGGCCCCTACCCCCCCGGCCGCCGCTGGCTGCGCTTCGGGCTGGCGCTGCTGTTCGTGGGCGCGGGCGCGCTGCACTTTATTCAGCCCGAAACCTTCTTGCGCATTGTGCCGCCGGCCCTGCCCGCGCCCCGGCTGCTGGTGCTGCTGAGTGGCGCGGCCGAGGTGGCCGGCGGCCTGGGCCTGCTGCTGCCCGCCACCCGGCGCTGGGCCGCCTGGGGCCTGCTGGCGCTGCTGGTGGCCGTGTTTCCGGCCAATGTGTACATGGTGGGGCTGGCTGATGCGCTGCACATTCCGGCCTGGGTGCTGTGGGCGCGGCTGCCATTGCAGCCACTGCTGATGTGGGCCGTGTGGCGGGTGAGGTAGCTGACGTTACGCCAGGTTTTGGCTAAGTTAGCAGTAGCGCGGTTTTTGTAAATCGCGCTACTGCCAACGGCGTGATAGCAGAGAAGAATTCGCTTTATTTCATAGGCTACTGCGCTATGAGGCTTGCGCAAAAATGCAGGTAGCAAGCCGGCACTTTGTGCAATTAGCAATGCCTCGGCATCAGGTGGTTGAGTTTTCACTTAAACCCCGCTGTTGCCATGAAAAAGCTTCTTCCTGCGTTGCTGCTGCCGCTTGGGCTGCTGGCCGTTTGCCCGCCCGCTGGGGCGCAAAAGCCGCAGCCGGCTGCCCCCGTTAGCGCGGCTACCCGCACCCTGAGCGGCCGCGTCACTGACTCGAAAGGCCAGGGCCTACCCGGTGTTACAGTACTGCTTAAAGGCACCCGCACGGGCGTCAGCACCGATGCCAGCGGCTACTACGTGCTGGCCGGCCTGCCGGCGCAAGGCGCGCGCCTAGTGTTCAGCTTCGTGGGCTTTACTACTCAGGAAGTGGGCGTGCCCGCCGGCTCCGCGCCACTGAACGTGGTGCTGCGCGCCAACCATAAAAGCCCGAGTGAAGTAGTGGTTGCGCACTCGGCCGGCCGGCCCAGCCGCCAGATGCGTCCGCGTAAGCCAGTAGGCCCTGAAATGGTACGGGGCGATGTCAACGCCCCCGATATATCTGGCCTGAATGGCGAGGGTAACAAGGTAATGCAGGAAGTAGTTGAAAATAAAGTTTATACATACGGCTCCCCTACCCCCGCTGCTTACCCCGTCCGCGCCGAGGCCGGCGCGGGCGATACCTACGCCAAAATTCAGGAGAACGCCTTTCATCCCGTTAGTAAAGAGCCGCTGAGCACGTTTTCGCTCGATGTGGACAACGCCAGCTACACCAACGTGCGGCGCTTCCTGAATGAGGGCCAGCTGCCCCCGCGCGATGCCGTGCGGGTGGAGGAAATGCTCAATTACTTTCACTACGCGTTGCCCGCGCCCGCTGCCAGCAGCCCCGACCCGGTGCGCATCAGCGCCGAGCTGAGTGACTGCCCCTGGGCCGCCGGCCACCAGCTGGCCCGCATCGGTATTCAGGCCAAAAAGGTGGAAACGGCCAGCCTACCCCCCGCCAACCTGGTGTTTCTGGTGGATGTGTCGGGCTCGATGATGGGCGACGACCGCCTACCCCTCATCCGCAGCGGCTTGCGGCTACTGGTGCGCCAGCTGCGGCCCCAGGACCACGTGGCGCTGGTAGCCTACGCCGGCGCGGCCGGCCTGGTGCTGCCGCCTACCCCCGGCTCGCAGCAAAACACCATTCTGGAAGCCATCGACCGGCTCGAAGCGGGCGGCTCCACGGCCGGCGGCGCGGGCCTGCGCCTGGCGTATTCCACTGCGCAGCAATATTTTAAGAAAGAAGGCAACAACCGCGTGATTCTGGCGAGCGACGGCGATTTTAACGTGGGCGAAAGCTCGGATGCGGCAATGGAGCAATTGATTGTTAATCAGCGCGAAACGGGCGTATTTCTGACCGTGCTGGGCGTGGGGCGCGGCAACCTGCGCGACAGCCGCATGGAGCTGCTGGCCGACAAAGGCAACGGCAACTACGCCTACCTCGACAACCTCGACGAGGCACGCCGCACGCTGGTGGCGCAGTTTGGCGGCACGCTCTTCACGGTGGCCAAAGATGTGAAGCTGCAAGTCGAGTTCAACCCCGCCCGCGTGGCCGGCTACCGCCTCATTGGCTACGAAAACCGCCTGCTGGCCAACGAAGATTTCAACAACGACCGCAAAGACGCCGGCGAGCTGGGCGCGAGCCACACCGTGACGGCCCTCTACGAAATCGTGCCCGTCAATTCCAGCAACCCGCTGATTGATAAGCTGAAATATCAGCCCGCTACCTACCAGCCCGGCCAGGATGTGCTGGCCAAGTCGGCCGGCCTCACCACCGAGCTACTCACCGTGAAGCTGCGCTACAAGGAGCCGCAGGGCAACACCAGCCGGCTGCTGGCCCAGCCCCTGGCCGGGGCAGCCCTACCCCTCGCCCAGGCCTCGGCCGACCAGCAGTTTGCCGCCGCCGTGGCCGAGTTTGGAATGCTGCTGCGCCAGAGCGAGCAGCGCGGCACCGCCACCTACGCCAGCGCCGACCAGCTGGCCCAGGCCGGCCGCGGCCCCGATGCCGAAGGCTACCGCGCCGAGCTGGTGCGGCTCATCCAATTGGCCGAAGGTCTCGCCCCGGCCAGCAAAGACGTGGGCGTGCGCTAGGGGTTGGCACGCGGCCGCGGCGAGTCCGCGCTACCTACGTCGCAACCGTCTTTGTTGCGCCCCCTGGGCTTGGTGCAAGTCATTGCCATCCATATGACTATTATGGTAGGCAATAGGCCCTTTGTTACACTGCTACTGGTGATGAGATTTATGGAATCTAACTTCCTGTTTGCCTGACTAATAGGCGCGGCGCTGGCAGCCTTATTTGCCCGCGTAGCCGCCCCCCGTGCCAATGGCCGCCTGCGCTGCGAAGAGTTTCGGGGGCCGGCGGCCACGGTTAGGGCAGCTTGGCCCAGCCCAGGGGCGGAATCGTGCGCACCGAGTCTGGGACTATCTGCTTGGTGACCTGCTCGACCTGCGGGTCTTCTAAGGAAAACCGGATGTAGTAGCGCGTGCCCAGGTCGGGGCAGGGTAGGGCTTGCCACTCTTTAACACCGCACTCCCGAGAGCTTTGGTAGCGGGTACCCGCCACGTAGTACTCGTACACAAAAACGTGGTAGCCCCGCTGGTATCCATACTTAAATACCTTTGCTGTCGTATAATGAGAAGCGCCTTCACGCAATAAGTATTTATCATGGGGGGTGTAGTAGGCCATTATAAAAAACCCAGCGCTTAGAAACACGCCCATCAAAGGTGAGAGAACATCACCATAGGTCAGCGGCTTACGCAGGCGAAAGTCTCGCCAAATCTTACAGGCGATAAAAAGGCTGCAACCAAGCACGCCAAGGCTTAGAAGGGCGAATACAATAGTAGGGGTCTCTACCCCCTGCTGCCGCACAAATTGCCAAAAGGTTAAGTGGTCCATAATGAGTAGGCTTAGGGCTTGGGCAGAGCGGGCGGCGGCGTCTCTGGCAGGCCGGGCCACTGCTTATCGGCCCAGGCTTGACCATAGCCGGCTAGTGCTCCGAAGCCGGTGGGCAGCCCGTACTGAAACCCATACTTGCTGCCCAGCCAAACGGGATACCCAAAATCGTAGCCTGCCCGCTCGGCTACCCCCCGGTAGAGACTGTAAGCCAGGTGACGGCCAAACACCCGCCCCCCGAACTCACCCCCGTAGCCGACTACCGCACCGATGGCTACTTGGGTTGCAAAGGTTTCGGGGCGCAACTCAAGGCAGCTTAGCCCAGCCCAGGGGCGGAATGATGCGTATCGAGTCGGGTACAGACCGCCGTGTCATTTCAACGGCAGTAGGAGATTCGGGGGCAAAATGCACATAGAAGCGAGCGTGCAGAGGGGGGCAAGGCAGGTCTTGACCAGCGATGGTACCACATTCCTGGGCCGTTTGGTGGCGCTGACCAGCTACATAGTATACATACGTGAAACGAGGATTCCCACGCCAGCTATCCTGCTCAACTACCGTAGCCACGGTATAGCGTCCTGCTTCCGGGCGCAACAGATAGCGCTTATGCACCAACCGCCAACTAGCCACTACTAGAAAGAGGCCGATTGCGATAGCCAGTACTGGCCCCAGCACATCGCCGTAGGTTCTACGGTCTGCTGGTTTGCGCCAGACTGTGGGCACGAGCCAGCCTTCCAAGGCAAGGAGTAAGACGCCTAAAATTGCTGCTGCTACCTCACCAGCCGTAACTCCGTGCGCACGCACAAAATGCCATAATTCAACGCTCATCATGGTTTAGAAGAGCCGGGCACTGGTAACACTGACTGAGGCGAAGCTGGCCAAAACTCATCCGCTTTATTCTGACCAATTGTGGTCGCGCCGCCTAAGCCGATGGGAATAACCGTGCGAAATAAGTGAGCGCTTCCTAACCAAACCGGGTAGGCCATATCGTAGCCCAGGCGTAACGCCGCTCCGTTGTACAGTCTATAAGCTAGCCGCTTGCTCAATAAATTACCTACCCCTATCCCAGCGTATCCCATCCCAACGCCAGCCGCCGTCTGTACGCCAAATGCCTGCCAGGAAACACTCCCGTTAAGCGGCGTTCGAAAGCCGCTTTTCACGCTAAACTGAAACATTGCCGAGGTTGTGCCCAAACCCAAGGGCCGGACGTTGAAGCCAGCTAATACAGATTCTACTAGGTTCACGCTAATACCCGCGTCCCAAACTCTGGCCCACCGGTCTTCTTCCTTGGAACCGTAATAATTAGCAATGCCCTGCCCGGCGAAGTCTAATCCAAACCGGTTTCTGGTTGCGATAACACTTTCTTTCCAAGGTAGTGAACCATATTGCTTCAGCGAAGCCTGTACACCGAAGGTTTCTTCAGCAGCGCTGGCCCACGTAGCATTTTTTACGACCTCAGCCGTGCGCGTGGCCCCGCTTAAGGTCAGGCTGCGGGCCACCGCCGCCGCCCGCGTGGCCCCCGCCCAGCGCAGGCACCCGGCCAGGCGCAAAAGGGTCATTTCCGAGACGGCCGTACTCGCTACGATGGTCCCGCCGATGACTACTCCCTGACCCACGCTGGCTTCCAGCGGGGCAGCTTGGCCCAGCCCAGGGGCGGAATCGTGCGCACCGAGTCCGGGACCAGGGTATTGGTAACAACGTCCGTGCTCGGGTCTTCGGGCGAGAAACGCACGTACAAGCGCACGCCCAAGTCAGGGCACGTGAAGTCGCGCCAGTCCTCCGGCCCGCATTCGTGAGAACTTTGGTAACGCTGGCCGGCCACGTAGTACTCGTACACAAAAACTTTGTTTCCCCGCTGGTATCCATACTTAAATACTTTTGCTGTCGTATAACGAGAAGCGCCTTCACGCAACAGGTATCTGTCATGGGGGGGGAAATAAGCCATTATAAAAAAGCCAGCGCTTAAAAACAAGCTTATCAAAGGGGAAAAGACATCGCCATAGGTTAGCGGCTTACGCTGCCGAAAATCTAACCAAAGCTTACGGGCTAGAAAAAGGCTGCAACCAAGCACGCCAAGGCTCAGGAGACCGAACACGATAGTAGGGGTCTCTACCCCCTGCTGGTGAATGTATTGCCAAAAGGTCAAGTGGTTCATGATGAGCAGGGTTAGGGCTTGGGCGGAGCGGGCGGCGGCGTCTCTGGAAGGCCCGGCCACTTGTGGTCGGCCCAGGCTTGACCATAGCCGGCTAAAGTGCCGAAGCCGGTAGGCAGCCCGTACTGAAACGCATACTTGCTGCCCAGCCAGACGGGATAGCCCAAGCCGTCGCCCGCCCGCTCGGCTACCCCCCGGTAGAGACTGTAAGCCAGGTGGCGGCCAAACACCCGCCCCCCGAACTCGCCCGCGTAGCCAACCCCCGCGCCGATGGCCGTCTGCGCTAGAAACGTACGAGTGCTAACGCGATGGTTGAATACGGAGCGGTAGCCATCATTGATGCTATACTGAAAACCGGCTGAAAAAAGAGATGCGCCAAAAGGACGCATCCCATAGGCTGAGAGTCCTAGTTCTGTGACGTTTATGCCCTGTGTTGCATCAATAATACGCCTTAGTCCGGATTCATTAGACCCCGAATAACTTATTATACCTTGTCCAGCAAAATCAATCCCACCTCGTCTAACCGCCAGCATGGGTGCCTCGCGCAAGCCCTGCCAGCCGGCGCGCACGCCAAAGAGCCCCTTTTCGGCTCCTGCCCACGTCAGGCTACGCGCCGCCTCGGCCGTGTGCGCGGCCCCTTCCAACGTCAGGCTGCGGGCCACCGCCGCCGCGCGGGTGGCCCCCACCCAGCGCAAGCCCCCGGCCAGGCGCAGCAGGACTACCTCCGAGACGGCCGTACTCGTCACGATGGTCCCGCCGATGACTACGCCCTGGCCCACGGTGGCTTCCAGCGGGTGGTCGGCGGCCAGTTGAGCTAGGTTCCCGTCAATTTTCCGCTGGAGCGCTAGTTCCCGGCCCACGGTGGAGCGGGGGCCGGCTGGCCCCACCGCGTAGGCGGGCTCGGGGGCCGGCTGCCCGGCTTGCAGCGCCGCCCAGCCGCTGCGGCTGGCTGCATGCTGCTGGCGGGTGATGAGCTGGCGGGCGTAGCGCTGCTGGGCCTCCACGCGGGCCAGGTCCCCGTCGCGGGCGGTGGTGTGCGCGCCCCTGAGCAGGGTAGGCGGGGCAAGGCCGCCCAGGCGCAAAACCCCGAGGTCGTAGCGCTCAAGGGCGGCGGCGCGCACCAAGCGTTGGCCTGCAAACGGGTCGTGGCCAGCCCGCGGGCCGGGCGTGGGGTGAAGCGGCCGCGGGCCGGGGCGGGAGGGAAGGTTCATGCGAACAGGAGCGAAAGAAGGTTACTGGCCCTTTTCGGGCCAGGCGTTGGTATACGCTACGCCCTGCTTCAGCAGCTGGCGGGCCACCACCCGCACCAGGCAGTAGAACGAGGGCTGCCCGGCGGCGGGATTATGCTCAAAGTGTTCCTCATAGCCCACGCAGTAGGCTTCTTCCAGCGTCAGGGTCAGGGAGGTGGAAACCCCGTCGAGGGCATTGAACACCACGCGGGCCGGCAGGGCCAGGTGGGGCGAGTAGGCCCAGGTGGGCAGCAGCAAGTCGCGGGGGCGCACGTCGAGCACCAGGCTCAGCTCGCCGCTAATAGGGCGGGCCGTGACGGTGCCATTGTCGGCGGTGGCCTGGTGGGCGTGCTGGGTGAGGCTGCGCACGGGATAGCCCGTGTCCTGCACCCAGAAAGTGGCGGCAGAGGAGTTCATAAAGCAAGTAACAGGGGCGGAAAATTATTGAAAATACCGGCCGGCCCCTACTCCGGCCAGTGGTTATCAATAGTCAGGCCCTCGTCGAGGTGTAGCTCGCGGGCGGTGATGACGACCGACATGCTCCCCGCGAACGCGCTGGGGCTATCGGCCACGAAGGTGAGGCCCTGGTTTACGCAGAGCCCATCCACGAAGCGCACGGTGCGCGTAGCCCCCATGCCATCGGCACCGGCCACTACCACCATGCCGCTCAGGCGCTTGCGTGCGTCGGCCATCCAGGCATCGATTAGGGGGTGCTGGAGCGTATCCAGCACCAGGCTGATTTTACCGGCCAGGATGCCGGCTTGCGGCCGGCCCTGCTCGTCGGTAGGCTGCACAATGCCCCAGTGAAACTCCTGCACCCCAAGGGAGCTGTCTTCCAGGTAAAGGGTTGCTGAATGAGCCATCAGAAAAAGGTAAGTGCTAAGAAATAAGAGTTTAAAAATAGTAAGCGACTTCCATACTCCCTTACCTTCGACTTTGGCGGCGATGGGCATTGCCTTGCTAACGCTGGCTCGGCCGGGCAGGTAGCCGCGGCGCGGGGCCTGGGAGCAAGGGCCCGCTGGCAGGCAGCAGCTTATCACGCTTGGCAGCTGCCAGGAGCTGCGCTGCCGCGAGCGCAACAGCTTAGGAAAGCGCTTTTCAGCGGCAAGCTGAAGGCCATCGGCTGCTAGCTTTGCCCTCTATTGCTTCCTGCGGGTGAAGAGCCCGCCGCTATCCGCCCAAAAATGCAACTCTCTCTACAGCGCCGCCTGGGCCTGGTGCAAGCCACCGCCCTCAACATGATTGACATGGTGGGCATCGGCCCCTTTGTCACCCTGCCGCTGGTGATGGGGTTTATGGGGCCCAACTTTCTGCTGGCCTGGCTGGTAGGTGCGGCGCTGGCCGCCGTGGACGGCCTCATCTGGAGCGAGCTGGGCGCGGCCTACCCCGAGGCGGGCGGCTCGTACCGCTTCCTCAAGCTGGCCTACGGCGAGCAGAAGTGGGGGCGGTTCATGTCGTTTCTCTACGTCTGGCAAACGCTCATTCAATCGCCGCTGGTGCTGGCGTCGGGGGCCATTGGCTTCGCCCAATATTTTGGCTACCTCGTGCCCCTACCCCTCTGGTGGCAGCCCAAGCTGGTGGCCGGCTCGGTGGTTTTATTGCTGGTGGCGCTGCTCTACCGCCGCATCGAGGACATTGGCAAGCTGGGCGTGGCCCTGTGGGTAGCGGTGCTGAGCCTCATGGGCTGGCTGATTTTCGGCGGCCTCACCCACGCCAACCACCCGGTGGCCTGGCTGCCGGCGGGGGGGGTAGGGAAATTGCCGGGCTTACTCATTTCGGTGGCGATGGGCCAGGCGGCCGTCAAAACCATCTATTCCTACCTCGGCTACTACAACGTGTGCCACCTCGGGGCCGAAATCGTGCGGCCCGAAAAGGTCATCCCGCGCAGCATTTTTTTGAGTATTCTGGGCATCGCGGTGCTCTATTTACTGCTGAATTGGAGCGTGGGCACCGTCATTCCGTGGCAGGAGGTGCAGAGCTGGCAGGCCGGGGCCAGCGACAAGTCGCAGTTCATTATCAGCGTGTTTATGGAGCGGCTGTATGGGCACACGGCGGCCACTATTGCCACCGGCATGGTGCTGCTGGTGGCGTTCGCGTCGCTGTTTGCGGTGCTGCTGGGCTACTCACGCATCCCCTACGCGGCGGCAGCCGATGGCGAGTTTCTACCCGTGTTTGGCAAGTTGCACCCTACCAAGCAGTTCCCCTACGTGTCGTTGCTGCTGCTGGGGGGGGTAGGGTTTGTGTTCAGCCTATTGTTTCGATTGGGGGAGGTGATTTCGGCCATCTTGGCCATGCGCATTCTGGTGCAGTTTGTGGGCCAAGCGGTGGGGCTCGTGCTGTTGCGCCGTCGGCGCGGCACGGCGTCCCTACCCTTCAAAATGCCGCTCTACCCGCTGCCCGTTATTGTAGTGGTTATCGTGTGGCTGGCCGTGTTCGCGGGCATCGCGCCGGTCGAGGTCAACTGGGGCGGCCTGCACTTCCGGCTCTACTTTCAGGTAGCCGCGCTGGGCATGATGGCCCTGGGCACGGTGGCGTTTTTGCTCTGGAGCCGCCGCGAGGCCAAGTGGCCGTTTGCCAGGTAAAAGCCACGCTGTCAGTACGCTCAGAAGTTAGCCCAGCCAGCGCATTAGCCCGCCCGCTACCAGCGCACCGGTGAGCGTGTTGAGGAAGTTGACCGCGTTGTTGCTGAGGTAGCCGCGCCGTTCCAGCGTGGCACCCAGCACCGAATCGGCCAGGTTGCCGGCCGTGCCCGCCACCAGCAGCCACCCAAAGGCCGGCCCCCAGCCAGCACCCAGGCAGTAAGCGGCCGCCAGCCCGGCGGTGCCCGCCAGCCCCAGGGCCGTGCCTTCGAGGCTCACCACGCCGTTGAGGCCGCGCGTATCGGGCCGCAGGGTGAGGATATGGTAGTAGCGCCGGCCATACACGTTGCCCAGCTCCGAGGCCAGCGTGTCGGCAGTGGCGGCAGCGAAGCTGCCGGCCAGCATCAGGTGGGCCAGCGGCGCGGCGGGGGGTAGGAGCCAGGCCAGCAGGCCCAGCAGGCCCGCCACGCCGGCATTGGCCACTACCTGGCCGGCTGTGCGGCGGCCCCGGTTTTCCTCGGCCAGCCCCAGGCGGCGCTTGTCGGCCACGCGCCAGCTGGAGGCGGCGGTGCCCAGGCCAAAAAACAGGGCCAGCAGCGCCAGCCCCGCAAAGCCGCTGCCCAAAAAGATGAGCAGTCCCAGCGCGCCGCCCGTCCACAAGGCGGCCGTGGTGAGCTTGCCCGCCCGCGCGCTGTACCCCATACCCAAACCGAGCAACACTACCACAAGGCCAAAGCGGAGCAAATCAGTCATAGCAGCAACGTGTTTAGCCCAGTCGCTTCTCGTAGCAGAAGAACCGCAGCCCCGGCCGAAACGCTAGCCGTATCTCGCCCGCAAAGCGGTAGCCCAACTTCGGGAAAAGCCGCTGGGTAGCCGCGTTTTCCGAGTTAGTATCGACGCGCAGCGTGCGCAGGCCTTGCACGGCGGCTTCGTGCTCGGCTTGGCGCAGCAGCGCGGCGGCCACGCCCCGGCCCTGGGTGGCGGGGGCCACGGCCAGCCGATGCGTTACCAGGGCTGGCTCGGCGGCATCCCAGTCGGCGTCGGCGTATTCGGGGTCCTGGTCCTGGGTGAGGGCGGCTACCCCCTCCATTTCGCCCAGGCGCTCGGCCACCCAGAGCTGCTGCTTGGCAATATCCTGCCGGAAAACTTCCTCGTTGGGGTAATCATTGGTCCACTGGTAGTTACCAGCGGCATTCATTACGGGCACCACGGCGCGTATCAGCGCCAGCACGGCCGGCAGGTCGGCCAGCGCGGCGCGGCGAATGGTCAGGTCTTGGGTCATATATCGCTTATCGATTATCCTTCGCCCAAACTTGCGAGGAAAATATGCCTTAAAAGAACGTCATGCTGAGCTTGCCGAAGAATCTCGTCTGCGTCGTTTGGGTGTCGTTCAACGACGCGGGCGAGATTCTTCGGCAAGCTCAGCATGACGTTCTTTAAAACAAGTTGCTCCTACCCCCGCCGCAGCACTTCAGCCGCATCCTTGGCGAAGTAGGTTAGGATGGCATCGGCCCCGGCGCGCTTGATGCTCAGCAGCACTTCCATCATGGTTTTTTCACCATCGACCCAGCCGTTTTGGGCGGCGGCTTTTACCATCGCGTACTCGCCGCTCACGTTGTAGGCCGTCACGGGCAGGTTGGTGTGGTTTTTCACTTCCCGGATGATGTCGAGGTAGCTCAAAGCGGGCTTAATCATCACCATATCAGCGCCTTCGGCCTCATCTAATTGAAGCTCACGCAGAGCTTCGAGGCGGTTGGCCGGGTTCATCTGGTAGCTCTTCTTATCCCCCTTTTTAGGGGCCGAATCTAGGGCGTCGCGAAACGGACCGTAGAAGGCCGACGCGTACTTGGCCGTATAGCTCATGATGCTGACGTGCGAGAACGCGTTGCGGTCGAGCACGTCCCGAATCCAGGCCACGCGCCCGTCCATCATGTCGCTCGGCCCGATGATGTCGGCCCCGGCGCGGGCCTGCGCCAGCGCCATCTGGCCCAGTATTTCGAGCGAGGCATCGTTGAGAATCTCGCCGGTTTCCTGGTTCACTACCCCATCGTGGCCATCGGAGGAGTACGGGTCCATTGCCACGTCGGTCATCAGCACCACGTCGGGAAATTGCCGCTTGATGTCGGCCACCGTTTTCAGGTACAGCCCGTCCACATTGGTCGATTCGCGGGCCAGCGGGTCTTTCCGCGCGTCATTCAACCCCGGAAACGGCGCGAAGGAATTGATACCCAGTTCCACAGCCGCGCCGATTTCGTCGATAATGCGTTCGGCTGAGAAGCGATATACACCGGGCATCGACTTCACTTCGAGGCGCTGGTTCTGGCCTTCGATAATAAAAACGGGGTAGATGAAGTCGTGGGCGGTGAGGCGCGTTTCCTGCACCATATCGCGGATTACCTGCGATTTACGGTTGCGGCGGGGGCGGTGGGTGGGTATCATATAAATTATAGCTGGCAGGGCTAGTAAACAAGGGTAACCGATTGGTCAGCCAAAAAGATTACTACTGGTACATCTGCTTACCTAACGTCAAGCCTGCGTATTATTACTGTATGTTAACATCTATTCAGAGGGCTAGCAGCCTAGTATTAGTACTATCCGCAGGCAGCTTATTCACTTCTTGTGATAAGAAGGACCCTGCGCCAGAAACGCCAGGTTTCCACCTCTTCACCAATCAGATGGAAATAACGGATGCTACGGTGAAAGCAATTTTTTTAAAGCACTCGGCCGGCAAATATTTAACCGAGTCGCCGGTTGGCCCCACTGATAAAATCACTTTTCTAACGCCTGACACCGTCTTATTTGGAAGCTCTACATTTCGGTATTCGATAGTTAAAAGGGATAACCAATATCTATTTTATTCGCCGACAGTATTTCAAGGTTTTAACAAGTATCAGCTAATCAGAGATATGCTCAAGTATACAACTCCGAAAGTGGCAGTGCCAGCCTTTTTAAACTATGATTATGCAACCCAAGAGGTACGAGTTGGCTATGGCGATAGCAAACATATGCAGCTATCTTACCTCCAATATTATTGGATAAGAACTGATAGGCTGTCACCTGGTTGGTCCGCTGGGTTTTCATTCAATGAGTTAAATGAGACCATTGCCTCGAAAGTCATTGGAACTGATACCCTCGCCGTACAAGTTGGCAGCGCCGCAATACCTGTGCAGTAGCGCTATCCTGTTTGGCCGCAAACGTTATTTCTTACCGCCGCTCAGCAGCGAGTAAAGCAGCGCCAGCACTACCAGCCCCGCCGCCGCGTAGCCCACGCCGGTGAAAAAGCCCACGCTGAAAATTACGTTTACCAACGCCCCCAGGCCCACCACTACCGCCAGCGCTATTCCAATAAAAAACAGCGCAATGCCGCCCAAGCCACTTTCGGCCGCGCCTTCGGTAGCGTGCCGGCGGCCCAGGTGCCGGGCCAGTCGCTGGGTCTGCATTACTGGCATTACGGCCACCCGCGCCAGCCGGGCCGCCAGCGCCGGGCGGCGCGGCGCGGCCGGTGGCACTGGCGTGGCGGGGGCTACTACCATAGCCTCCGCCTCTATAGCGGGGTAGGGCGTGGGCGTAGCCGCCGGCGCAGGCGGGGCTACCGCCACAGCCCCTACCCCCCCCGAAACCGCCAACGGAGCCGCAGCCGGCCGAAACTGAAACGCGACTTGCTCGCTGCGGCAGCCGGCCAGCAGCAGGGCCGGCACCAGCCATACAATTTTCCTCATGAAGCCTTATACTCAAAAAGCCCGGATAACGTCGGCAATGAGGGCGCAGGCCGTGCGCAATTCGCCTTCCGTGATGACCAGCGGCGGGGCGAAGCGGATGATATCGCCGTGGGTGGGCTTGGCCAGCAGGCCGCGCTCCATGAGGCGCACGCACACGTCCCAGGCGGTGCGGCCATCGGCGGCGGGCTTGATAACCACGGCGTTGAGTAGGCCGCGGCCGCGCACCAGCGTTACCACATTGGGGCACTCGTGCTGCAAGGCGCGCATTTCGGCCCGAAATATTTCGCCCAGGCGATAGGCGTTATCGACCAGCTTTTCGTCGAGCAGCACATCGAGCGCGGCCTGCATCACGGCGCAGGCCAGCGGGTTGCCGCCAAAGGTGGAGCCGTGCTGACCGGGCCGGATGGCGAGCATTACCACGTCGTCGGCCAGCACCGCCGATACGGGCAGCACGCCGCCGCTCAGGGCTTTGCCCAGGATGAGAATGTCGCCCCGCACTTCTTCATAATCAGTGGCCAGCAGCTTACCGGTGCGGCCCAGGCCGGTCTGAATCTCGTCGGTGATGAGCAGCACATTGTACTGGCGGCACAGCTCGGCGGCCCGCGTCAGGTAGCCTTCGCGGGGCACCACCACGCCGGCTTCGCCCTGAATGGGCTCCACCAGGAAGCCGCACACGTGCGGGTCGGCCAGGGCGGCGGCCAGGGCTTCGGCATCATCGTAGGGCACTACCTGGTAGCCGGGCACGAAGGGGCCGAAGCTGCCGGTGCTGTCGGGGTCGGTGCTGAAGGAGATGATGCCCGTGGTGCGGCCATGAAAATTATGCTCGGCCACCACGATGCGCGCCTGGTTGGGGGCAATGCCTTTTTCCTGGTAGCCCCACTTGCGGGCCAGCTTAATCGCCGTTTCTACGGCCTCAGCCCCCGAGTTCATCAGCAAGGCTTTATCGTAGCCAAACAGCTCGCAGAGCTGCTTTTCGGCCGGCCCCAGGCGGTCGTTGAAAAAGGCCCGCGAGGTGAGCGTCAGCTGCTGGGCCTGCTCGGTAAGCGCCGCGATAATGCGCGGGTGGCAGTGGCCTTGGTTCACGGCCGAGTAAGCGGATAGGAAATCGAAATACTGCCGGCCGGCCACGTCCCAGAGGTGCACGCCCCGGCCCCGGCTCAGCACCACGGGTAGCGGGTGGTAGTTGTGGGCACCGTACTGGTCTTCGAGCTGCATTAGCTCTGCGGCGCGGGTCAGGGTGGGGGTAGGGGCTAGCATGGGCAGGATAGGTAAGTGGGTGAGTCAAAGTTACGAACAACGCACGGGTCGTTTCGGGTCGGGCGGCGGCCGGCTTTTATCTTTACGCCCTATGCAAACGCTTCACCACCCCGACGCGCCGCAGGCCGTAGGCCCCTACGCCCAAGCCATTGCGGCGGGCGGCTTCGTCTTCTGCTCGGGCCAGACGCCCCTCGTGCCGGCCACCATGCGCATCGAGGCCACCACCATTGAGGAGCAGACCCGCCAGGTGCTGTACAACCTGAACACGGTGCTCGCCAGCCGTCAGTTGAGCCTGGCCGACGTGGTAAAAACTACCGTCTTCCTGAAAAACTTCGCCGATTTTGCCCGCATGAATGCCGTGTATGCCGAGGTATTTGGCGCGCACCGGCCGGCCCGCACCACCGTGGAGGTCTCGCGGCTGCCGCTGGAAGCGCTGGTCGAAATCGAGTGCATCGCCGCCCTGCCCGATGGCCGATGACCCGCGATTGGCCACTTTTGCGGCCCTACCCCTGCTGCCCGGCGACTACTATCTCACCCCCGAGGGATATATGGTTTTCACCGAGCAGTACCACCGCCGCCGCGGCTTTTGCTGCGGCAGCGGCTGTCGTCACTGCCCGTGGCGGAAATCGGAGGGTTAGGGAGGAGGAATTCGCACAAAGCCCGTTGTCCTCCCTCATTCTCAGCTAATTTGGTATTTAGCTGAATTTTGCCGATATTTGCGGCCCGTTTCGGAATAGCATCATCTAACCCTTCGATATCATGGCCCGAGTTTGTGATTTGACCGGCAAGCGCACCCGCGTTGGTAACAACGTATCGCACGCCAATAACAAGACCAAGCGTAAGTTCTACCCCAACTTGCAGAAAAAGCGCTTTTACATCCCCGAGCAGGATGCCTGGGTAACCCTGAAAGTAGCGACCTCTACCATCCGCACCATCAACAAGAATGGCATTATGGCCACCTTGAAGAAGGCCAAGGAACAGGGCTTCATCTCCTACTAACTGCCACGCAAAGCCGCGGGCCCGTTTTTCTGACTCGGCGCATGGCGCTGCCGGGCTGGCTTTTAGCGCGGTAGCGTGTGGCTGGCTTGTACACTTCAGGAAAAAAGCCGTACCTTTGCAGTCCTAAAATCAAAAACTAATCCCCCTCCCGTCACGATGGCCAAGAAAGGAAACCGGGTGCAGGTTATCATGGAGTGCACCGAGCATAAAAACTCAGGTATGCCGGGCACCTCACGTTACATCACCACCAAGAACCGGAAGAACACCCCCGAGCGCATCGAGCTGAAGAAATTCAACCCGATTCTGCGCAAAATGACTGTTCACAAGGAAATTAAATAACCTGAGTCATGGCTAAGAAAGTAGTAGCAACGCTGAAAACGGCGACCGGTAAAGACTGGGCGAAAATCATTCGCGCCGTGCGCTCGGAGAAGACCGGGGCCTATACCTTCAAGGAGGAAATGGTGCCCGTGGATAAAGTGCAGGAAGCGCTGGCCGGTAACAAATAAGCTGCCTCACCGCTGATGAAGCAAAAAAGTCCCACCTTCGTGGGACTTTTTTCGTGTTTATAGAATGGCTGATTGATTTACCAGAACGGTCACGCTGAGCTTGTCGAAGCATCTCTACCGCCTCATATGAGCTATTCAACGATATAGATGAAGCGGTAGAGATGCTTCGACAAGCTCAGCGTGACCGTTCCAGGGGATTCTACATTCTTCATTCCTACCCCCTACCCCCCTACCCTACCCTCATGGGCCTCTTCGACTTTTTTAAGAAAGACAAGGAAAATAAGGAGCAGCAGCAGGCGCTCGACGCGGGCTTGCAGAAGACCAAGACCAGCTTCTTCGACCAGCTCAGCAAGGCCGTGGTGGGTAAAAGCACCGTGGACGAGGCCGTGCTCGACGACCTCGAAACGCTGCTCGTGCACGCCGATGTGGGTATCGATACCACGGTGAAAGTCATTAACCGCATCGAGCAGCGCGTGGCCCGCGACAAGTACGTGAGCACCAATGAGCTGGACCGCATTCTGCGCGAGGAGATTGTGGGCTTGCTCGATGCGCACGGCGACAGCACCGGCTCCAGGGCCATCTTGGACCGGCCCGATAGTCCCGATCACCCGTTTGTGATTATGGTGGTGGGCGTGAATGGGGTAGGCAAAACCACGACCATCGGCAAGCTGGCGCACCGCTTCCACAGTGCCGGCAAGAAGGTAGTACTCGGCGCGGCCGATACGTTTCGGGCTGCCGCCGTGGACCAGCTCATTGTGTGGGGCCAGCGGGTGGGCGTACCCGTCGTCTCGCACGGCATGAACACCGACCCCGCCTCCGTGGCTTACGATGCCGTGAAGCAGGGGGTGGAGACGGGGGCCGACGTGGTTATCATTGACACGGCCGGCCGCCTGCACAACAAGGTGAACCTGATGAATGAGCTAACCAAAATCAAGCGCGTGATGCAGAAGGTCATCCCCGAAGCGCCACATGAGGTGCTGCTGGTACTCGACGGCAGCACGGGTCAGAATGCTTTTTTGCAGGCCAAGGAATTTACCCGCGCCACCGAGGTATCGGCCTTGGCTATTACCAAGCTCGATGGCACGGCCAAGGGGGGGGTAGTGATTGGCATTTCGGACCAGTTCAGCATCCCAGTGCGTTACATTGGGGTAGGCGAAAAAATGACGGACTTGCAGCTTTTCGACCGCCACACGTTCGTCAATTCTCTGTTCAAAAAGTAGCGTTGCGCAAAAAAACGGCGGCCGGGTAAACTAATGACTGGTCGCTGGGCGTTCCGCCAGCCACTATTGCCTTTCTTTTTATGATGCGCTTCGTTCTGTTGGGCTTACTGGGCGGCGGGCTGCTGGCCGCCTGCAACTCGTCGTCCCCGGCTTCTCCTAATAACCAGCTCATTCCCACGGTGCCCGTCAACGTGCAACTCGATTTGCTGGACCAGCAAAACAAGGCCCTGCGCTTTGATAACGGGGTAGTGACCATCCCGCCCGGCAGCGCCAACGGGCAGGGCGGTATCAAGGGCATTTACGTAGTGCGCCAGAACGCTTCTACCTACCTGGCTTTTGAGCGCAACTGCCCTTACCAGCCGCTCAGCAGTTGCGCTACAGTCACGCTCGACCGTAGCTCACACCTGTTCTTTAAGGACAGTTGCTGCACCTCGCAATTCAGCCTCCAGGGGCAGATAACGGGCGGCCCCGCCCCGCGCCCGCTCCGGCAGTATAGTACTAATTTGAACGGCAGCCTACTATCAATCACGAACTAAGCACTTGCCACCGCTAAAAAAGCGGCAAATTCTCCGCGAAAAATTGGTATTTCAAAAATACTCTTTCTATCTTTGCAGCCCGAAAGCGCCGGTTTCGGATGAATTAGCTTCCTTAGCTCAGCCGGTTAGAGCATCTGACTGTTAATCAGAGGGTCCCTGGTTCGAGCCCAGGAGGGAGCGCTTTACCTGGAATGCCCATCGATAACCGATGGGCATTCTTCGTTTCCAGGCTGTAAGGGCATATTCTGGGTTGGTAGTTCGGTTGTCGTCGGCTATCTTTGGTTCTAAACCAGGGCGGAAACCGAGGCGAAAGCCAGGGCGACGCTGCAAAGCCTGACGTATGAACCGGACGACTTCTTTCAAGCGGAAAATCAGTGTGCGCCTGCATCCGCGGCTGGCGGAGGCGGATAAGCAGGGCTTTTGCCCGCTGCGGCTTACGGCCCGCTGGCACGGGCAGGAGATTCAGGAGCCTACCGGGGAGCGGGTATTGCCCCAGCGCATTGGCAAAAATGGTGAGCCTGAGGAACTGTGGCACGTCGGCACCGGGCGGGTGCTGCGGGGGCACGAGGACTACGTGAACATCAATTCCCGGCTGAGCGATTGGGAGAAGGACATTACCGATGCGTTCTACCGGCTCTTCGACCTAACTCCCTTTCAGAAGGTAGAGAAGGCAGCCCTACTGGCGGCGCTGTTCCCTGATGCGAAAGCTAAAATTGTGGCCCCTGCGCCGGTGGTGACCAGCCGCACCTTCCGGGAGGTGCTGGACGAGTGGAAGGCCGAGAACCGCAACTTGGGCAAGGACTCGTTGCGCAAGTACGACCAGCTGGCCACGATGATGGAAAGCTGGCAACCCGACCTGCGGCCGGAGCAGGTGACGCAGAAGGTGGCCAAGGAATACTTGCAGCACCTGCTGGACCTGCAGAAGTCGGACGCAACCATCAAGGTGCATTTTACCGGGCTGCGCAAATGCTTCGAGCAGCTGGGTGAGAAGGCGGATATGCCGTGGCTGCAATACTCGGCCAAGAACGCACCGCAGCTGGACCTGGAAATTGAGGAGGTGCGCAAGCTTATTCAGTGGCGGCCGACTTCGGAGGGCCTGGCGGAGGAGCGGGACCGGTGGCTGTTTCAACTATTCAGCGGGCGGCGGTATGAGGACCTTGAAAAGTTCGACGTGCGCGAGCGGATTACCCTTACCCTGGCGGATGGTAGCCAGGTGCCCGCGCTGCTCCACGCGCAGGGAAAAACGGGCAATGACGCGGCAGTACCGCTCCCGCCCATCGCGGTAAAAATCGGGGAACGGCGCGGCTGGCGGTTTCCGGCCCGTACCTGGCAGCAGCGCGGCGACTGGATTAAAGAGATTGCGCAGTCGGCGGGCCTCACGCGGGAATGGGACGACCGGCTGATTACGGGTGGTAAAGTGGTCCACAACTGGCGGCCTATCTGGCAGGTTATCGGCACCCACACGGCGCGGCATACAGCGGGCACGCTGCTCAAGCAGGTGAGTAGCGGCAACAAGGCGCTGGCCAAGCTGGTGCTCGGGCACGCCGAGGAAGACGTGACCGACCGCTACGCCAAGGACAAGGCCCGGCTACTGGCCCCGGCGGTGCTGGATGCCTGGCAGAAAATACTTGGTGAGTGGTACGACAGCGAGCCGGCATAGCTGGTAATGGTTTAGTAACCAATTACTACCAGGTTGTATGGTAGGCGCATACGGGAGTGGCCGTATAAAGCACTTGCCACCGATACGGTATTTTCGTAGTCCTTGCTTACAACGTTCTTTCCACCAGTACTATAGCGGTATGCGTTGGGTACGGCCAATACCAGTGTGTCTACTTCGACCATTACCAAAGCTTGGATAAGGTCCCGATAAACGGCGTTACCCATCCATGCCCGTCCAGCTTCAATCTCCAGGCCACACCGCCAGCCACTGTGAAAAGCATCAATCTCATAGCGTAGGCTGGGAACACCGTTTTCCCCAAAAAATACCGGACGTGCAATTTTGTCTGTTGAGCGTTTGCTTGCTTCAACTGCAAAACCCAGTAGTACTAAATCCTCACGCAGTACGGCAAGCACAGCATCGCTGGAAAGGCCTTTTTCCAAATCAAGCGTGCCTACTGCATCAAGATGCTTCTGAAATACAGAGACAATCTCCGTGACAAAATGCGCGGGTGGTTCAGTCTGCGGGTAGCACATGAACCGGATTCTGTTTTTAGACAATGGGTAATTCTGTGACAAAGAATGTGAGGACGGATTCTGGCCTGAAAACAAGATTCAACGAAAGTAACAGGCGTGGAGTGACTGACTGAGGGTGCTTTGAGAGTGGCTTTAGGGTGCCTTTAGCTACGGTTCAAGGCGGCTTGAACCTCGGCCTCGGGCAGGCGGGTGTAGGCGCAGAACTCGGTGACGGAAACGTAGGCGCGGGCGGGCTTGCGGAGTTGGGTGCGGATGCGCTGCAGGAGGCGCTTGCCCGCGTCGTAGCCGGTGCCGGTAAGCTGGGCAGCCTCCTTGGGGTAGATGCAAATCTGGGGCATTCTGGGACTGGTTGGGGCGGTTGAGACAGACGAATATACAACGCCGCAAAGCGGCTGGTAGGTTCGTGCCATGAAAGCTAAAGCATTGTATGTCAGTGGGTGGTTGCTAGTAGTTGCATCTGGTTTCGGATTGGAATACACTTCACCGGCCAGCGGTGGAAATACTGCTCTGGGGGGTACGCCGCTGGCTGCTGAGCCGGGCCGGGTGGTGCGGGTGCTGGATGGCGACACCTACGAGGTGCTGACCGGTGGCCAGCCGGTGCGGGTGCGCCTGCGGGGCGTGGATGCGCCCGAGCTAAGCCAGCCCTTCGGGCGGGAGGCGGCCGACTCGGTGACGCTCTTGCTGCGCGGGCAGCAGGTGTGGCTGACGCGGCAGGGCATCGACCTCTACGGGCGCACGCTGGCCGGGCTGCGGGTAGTGACGCCGGCGCGGCCGGGCGGCGTGGCCTTGGATTCGCTGCTGGTGGTGCGCGGCTGGGCGTGGGCCTGGGACCCGACGCGCCGGGTAGCGGGCCGCGTGGCCGAGCAGGCCAGCGCCCAGCGGGCGGGCCGGGGGCTGTGGAAATGCGGCGTGGGCGGCGTGGTGCCTCCGCATGTGTGGCGGGGCTTCAAAGCAGAAATAAAGCGGCGCTACCGGGGTGGCTGCACCTGGTAGACGGAGCCGCTAACGAAAGCAGCCGGATATATCTTCTCACTTAATTCTTTTTCATCATGGCCCAGCAAACGGGTATTTTGGGCATCAAGGGTACCGTAGGGGGCCTGGTGTTCGCCAAGGATGGGAGCGTGCGCCAGAAGCAGGCTTCCAATAAGTCAAAGTTCATGGGGGCGGCCAGCATGGCCCGTACCCGCGAAAACGCCTCAGAGTTTGGGACGGCGGCTCAGGCGGGCAAGGTGGTGCGCGATGCGCTGCGCTCGCAGATTCAGGCAGCCAGCGACAGCAAGATGATTTCGCGTCTGACGCAGGCCATGCGCGCCATTATCTCGCTGGATACGACCAGTGCCCGCGGTCAGCGCGTGGTGCAGGCCTCGAATGCCGCGCAGCTGCTCGGCTTCAACTTCAACCTGGGCGCGGGCCTGGGGCAGTCGCTGTTCTCGCCCTACAGCGTGGTGGCCAGCGGTGCGGACGTTACGCTGTCGATTCCGCGGCTGGACTCACAGATTGACGTGCGGGCCCCGCAGGGGGCGACGCACTACGAGCTGCTGTACGGGGTGGCCTCGGTGAACTTCACCGACAAGACCTACAAAGCCGCTACGGTAGCTTCGGCGCTGGGCATCCTGGCGCTGACCAGCCCGGCCAAAACGAGCGTGAGCATCACGGCTACTCTGCCGGCGGCTCCGACTGCAGATGAGCTGGTGCTGGCCGTGGTGGGCATGAACTACTACCAGCAGCTCAACGGGCAGTACTACCCCCTGAACAACAACGCCAGCAACCCGCTGGCCGTGGAGTACACCAGCGCCAAGCCCCTGGCAGGCGGTGGCGGCGCGGGCACTACCTACGGCACGCACCTGGCCGGCCCGAACGGCTCGGGTGCCGGCGTGACGCTGGCCGCCTCGGCCGGCGATGGCTTCGACTTTGATGAGCTGACTACCGGCGGCTCGGCCCCGGCCAGCATGGACATCAACATCGGGGGTACGCAGGTGGCCAGCGTGGCCTACCTCGACCGCTACACGGGCAAGCCGTTCAGCTTTACCCACGCGGGCGTGGCTCATACGGGCGCATTTGCCGCTACGGTAAACTTCTAGGCTAACCCCCTGGAAGTAAGTTTTCAGCCGGCCCTGGTAGCAATGCCGGGGCCGGCTTTTTTTATTCACTTCTCAGCATTTCAGCTTTATGAGTACCATCAGCAAACAGCTTTCGGGCTTTATTTTTAACGGGGCCGCGCTGGCGCTGGCCTCGGCCCCCTGGAAGGGTAACGTGCGGGCCGTGTACGGCTTCAACGCCGACGGCAGCGGCTACCAGGTGTTCAAGCCGGCCAGCCAGTTCAACTCGCTCAGTGAGCTGAAGCAGGACGGGGTGTACATCCTGGATGCTGCCAAGCTGGGCTTTGACTTGCCGGGGGCGGCCCTCACAGCCGCTACTTCTACAGCCGCCGGGGCCCTCACGCTGAACAGCTTTATACACAGTCCTTCAAATGGCTACGACAACATTACCCTGCAAGTATTTTCGCCGGATGCGACAGATAAAGAGTACCTGCTGGTTTTCGACTCGCCGGGGGCCTACTCTTACAAGCTGGCAATAGGGGATGGTATCAGCCTGTCGGTGCCGGGCGTGTCGGCCGGGCAGGTTGTTACGCTTACCGCCGTAGCACCCTCGGGTGCGCGGCTGGTGCACACGTTCACGGTGGGCGAGTAAGCTGCGCTTTAAGCAGCTTCGCCAACCAAAAAAGCCGGCTCCCTTGGGTGAGAGCCGGCTTTTTTTATAGACTGCTTGGCTATGTGCTTGGAATAACTTAGCCTTCGCTTTCAGCTATTAGGACAAATGATGTTGGATGGCTAGCATGATGACTTTCATACAAAAAGCGGCCGAGGTATCGGAAGCCTGCACCTGGATGCTCAGCCTTATTCTTCCGGTAGAAAACTAGTAGCTCAGTGCCTTCTGCCTGATGAGTTAAGATGAGTTTGTCTGTTCGGCCGCTCATCTGCCCCTGCCATCGTAGCATATCGCCGTCTAGTTGGTCTTGATATTGAGTCTGGTCCTGCTCTTTCTCTTCAGTGACAAATAGCCAGACTGAACGCGTGCCACGCGGCTTAAATACACCGGTGTCGAGGGTCTTATCAATAATGTTGAATTTGTCGCGCAAGTCCTGGCGAGTATAAACCTGCTGCGGAATGAGGTCGAACGATGTATAGGCAAGAGGCATAAGCGTTTGACTAGAGCAGTGTCTGGAACGACGTGGGAAGACAGGCCGTTGTAGTAGTATGGCCGACAAGATTACGCCGCAGCGCCGCAGCTACAATATGTCGCGTATCCGCAGTAAGGATACTAAGCCAGAAATTCTTGTGAGGCAATGGCTGCACAGCCATGGAATACGGTTTAGAATACATCGTGACGACCTGCCTGGCAAGCCTGATATAGTTCTGCCCCGCTATCAGGCGGTGGTAATGGTGCATGGATGCTTTTGGCATGGACATGAGGGACACCCATGCTTCAAGGTGCCATCCTCACGCACTGAATGGTGGCAGCGCAAGCTAGGGTATAATAAGGCTCGTGACTGGCAGCACCAGCGTGAACTTGAATTGCTTGGATGGAGGGTAATTGTGGTTTGGGAATGTGAGTTAAAACCTGCCCGGCGCTTAGAGACCCTGCACAATCTGATGAAGCAGTTGAAAGCGGAGGTGTGCCTCGATGTAGACAGCCCTGAATTTTGGGAGAATATAGCTTAGAGTAGCAGTTGCGGATATGATTAATCATCCGATATTTGCCAGTGCCCAAAGACTACCTGAGTGGTAACGATTCCGCTCGAAGGGCATATGAGTCTCTATGGATTATATCCGTTGGAATAATCTGGTGGCTGACCACCTGTTTAAACCTTCCCGGCGTGGCCAGGAAGTGTTCCTTTGTTTAACAGAGGACGATTTGGTGCGGATAGTTCTGGCTAAAGCAGACTCGGCACCACAAGACATGATTATCCAAAGCTTAGCTAATCAAAATGCTGGTGGTATAATATGCGATTTTTGGAAGGCACTTCGGCAGGGACCCATATTTTGGGACACGCTTTCGAATGGAACCCACTCGTTTATAATTGGGAACAATATTACTGACTGGATTCAGCGGCCTACGCCCCGACACCCAGCTGAGCTAGCAAAATATGCCTGGGAGGATTGGTCTCGGGCCCGGCTCAGCACAAAAGTTGTGGGGTCCAGGTCAGTGCAATACCGAGCAGGCAGGATTGCTATCAATGCGCCATTGCATCTGCTGTACCTTGCGAGCTTCACGTTTTCTTTTAGCTCGCCAGATACCGTAAATGCGCATAGCAGCCATTACGATACATGGAATAGCTTTTTTGGCCCTCCCCGCAGTTTGCTCAAACAAGGAGCTACTGTTTCGACTCAGGTATTGAGCGGACTCGGCATCGGCGTTTGGGCGTCCATGTGGAAAGAGGTTGAACGCTGGAGTCAGGAGGACTTAGGTGGTGAGCGTGGAGTGCTGGTAGCCCGGCAATTTGCCAATCCTACTTGGAAGTACGTTGGATTACCACTATCGCAGTGTTTGCTGCCGCCCCTCTGCTTACGGCGTCTGGCCCGACAGTTTTATAAGTTTGGCTTTACAGCTCAAGCTGCGCTTCGTATCACGGAAGACGCTTTAAAGGCTTGTCTTTTAGACGCAGGCACGGCTTTACCCATGCGAACTAGGGATATTCTATTAAACAATAGCCCGCCGGAGGTGTGTAAGGCGGTTGTGGAACAGGCACGCGGCCGACTACAGATTTACAATGGGCTTGTAAAAATTGAGCGGCCTTTTGGCCAAGGAGTTTTGGGACAGCCAAAAACGGGGGACATTTTAGATGGCGCTATTGGAGAGCTAGTCCCATTTATCAAACTCAGCTTCGGCAGGCCTACTTTCTATCATCGGCTACAACCACAAGCAGAGGCAGATACCGAGTTGCAATTGACGCACCAGGGTGTAGACTATAGTTGTAAGATTGGCGCTGTCTGGTCGACTCCAATCGAAAATATCCCCATACAAACCGACGCAGTGGTATTGGAGGACAGCCAACGAAAATGGAAGGCAGTTGCCCGTTTGGAGGAAATCCAATTTTTTGCCTTAGCAAGTGACCGGGTCGGCCTTCCTGATTACATAGCTGTAAGTGGGCCCGAATTGGGAGAGTTGCTAGTATTATGTCAGCCTGAATACGCTGAGAGATTACGGCAGTGGGCTGCTAATTGTGGGAACGTGCTGCAGGACGGTGCACTGGTAACAGGACCTGCAATGGGCGTACACTTTTTTAAAGTGCATTTTGAGCGGTTGACTGCTTCTCCAAGTGCCCTGCCAGTATCTGTAAAGGTGGATAAAAGTATTGAGCCGCTGGGAGGATTGTCAGTAGGCCGTGGGGACTACTTAGCTGACGCCATGCCTCAATTTAAAGCGAGTAGTATGGCCCCCGATGAGAGTTTGCAAGTAGTATATCAGGCTGACGGCGAGAAGCAGTTTTTGCGGCCGATGGAGGGCAAAACTGGATTCTGGAACCTGCCCCCCGACCTACGGCTTGATGTAATGTTTCGCGTTGAAACGGCCGATGGCACCGCTGCCTCGCGCCCATTACGAGCGTTGCGCTCGTTGCTGCCTGTAGTAGGTCAGTGCCCCGACGTACTCCAAGGGCTGCTGCTGGAAGATTGCAAAGCTTCTGGCGAGGCCGTCAGCTTCGTTCGGAGCCTTGCAATTGAGGCACCGGAAGCAGAAAAAGCTAAAGTAGCTCAACGGTATAGCATACTCTATAAGCAATATTTCAAGGGAGCTGGGGAAATTGCAGGTTTAATACCTCAGGCAACTGAAGTCCAATCCCAGCCTAATTATGCACAAGCTGACCAACTATTATATCTGCTATCTGCCCGTGGCAAACTAGACCGGGAGAGCTTTCGTGAGGCTTTTGGAGGTTTTCGGCCAGAAGCTGGCACAGAATGGCGCTTCGCAATGCGGTGGTTTGGACAGTTGGGTCATGCAGCATACCAGTATGAGCGCGGCCGGGATGTGCTCACCGTGTTACCCCCAACACTCTCGTTGCTGCCCGACCGTAGTAGCGGTGGCCGCCGGTTTCTATTGACTGGAATGCGGCTGCCGGGTATGCTTAAAGAAATAGCAGAGTGGAAACCAGCTAAAATTAAGGTTTGCGTAGTAGCGCAACATTCAGCTAACCACCGCTATTTACTGCCAGATGCTGCTATCGTAGAAACATTGGCTTCGTCATCAGATATCCAGGCCTTGGCAGCGGCCTTTCAGTTTCGGTATCAGGATTGGATGCCTACCACAGCGCAGTGGCTGCTGTTAGGTGGCAGCTTAACCCAGTATCAGCGCACCTTGGTGAAAGCTGATGTCAGCATGTTGCCACCGCCCACTTGGCCGCATCAATACTTTGACTTGGATGCTTTGGCTATGAGGCCGGCATACGCCGGAACTGATGGGTCATTGCCTTATTGCCGAATCAAAGGGGCGCTGGTATCATATGATATGCGCCGAGGACAAGAGCGGTTCAGACTTTGGCTGGATGACGTTGCCTACGTGGTGGAGCCTTCCTGGGGTCGTTATATAGTGCTTCAACGCCACAAGCGTCAAGTATTACAAGTGCGTGACGGTAAGCTGTTAGTACCGGGGGGAGCAAGTCTACCGGGTGGTATTGGGTTAGCTGCTAGCTTGCTCGATGGAAGGGTACCTGACTGGCGCAATATTGATGGTAAAGGTTACTATCAATGAACCTGTTTAGGAAGGAGGTAGCGGCGAGCAAAACGCAAAAACTCCCACAAAAGCGAGAAATTTGAGGTGCGACCCATCTCCTTTCTCTCCTTCATGGAAGTCCTGACCAAAGATATGATTATCCGCTGGATACTGCCTCATTTGCCCACCCGCACGGGTGGCCGGCGGCCGGCTGCTGACCCGGCCGAGGTCGTTGGAGCCATCTGCTACAAGCTCAAAACTGGCTGCCAGTGGCGGTGGCTGCCCGTCAGAAGCCTGTTCACGGGGCCGCCATTAAGCTGGCAGGGGGTGTACTACCACTTTAACGCCTGGGGCAAGCAAGGAGCCTGGAAAAATCTGTGGCTCACCAGCTTGCGCCTGCATCGACGCCGCCTCGACTTATCCAGCGTCCAACTCGATGGCAGCCATACGCTGGCCAAGAATGGCGGGGCCGCTATCGGCTACCAAGGCCGCAAGGCGGGCCGCACCACCAACGCCCTGTTCCTGGCCGACAACCAGGGCCTGCCGCTGGCTGTGGCCACGCCCCAGGCCGGTAACCAGCACGATACGTTCGAGTTGGAACGGGTGTTTGCCGAGTTGTGCGACTTACTCGAAGCCGCCGAGCTGCGCTTGGAAGGCTTGTTTTTGAATGCCGACAAAGCCTTTGATGTCAGTAGCTTGCGCCAAGCCTGTGCGCGGCGCGGCATCGAAGCCAACATCCCACGCAACCGGCGCTCAGCCGACTGGCAGACCGATGACGACACCCCCCTGGACCCGGAACTCTACCGCCGCCGCCTGGTCATTGAACGCCTCAACGCCTGGCTCGACGGCTTTAAGGCCCTGCTTGTGCGCTACGAAACCAGCTTGCAAAACTGGCTGGCTCTGCACTGGCTAGCCTTTACCGTACTACTACTGCGCAAAATTGCCCCGCCTACTTCCTAAACAGCTTCAATATCCGGCTGATGGGGCCTACGCCCTAATTAACAATGAACTGTTTGACAAACTAGGTCAGCGGCCAGTGCTTGTAAGATAACACCTCCTCAAAGCTGGCTGGGAGCACCTGCCGTTTTTGTGCAAAAGGCACCCTTTGCTTATTCTATATGTCTACAAATACTGATTTGATTGACCCGATTGGTGCATTTGATGCTATTCGTAATAATTTCATTCTTTACGTTCAAACCGCCTTCCGCACCAAATTTGCGCATCTGGAGAAGGACCGCGAAAACCTGTTGCTGCAGGACCGAGTGATGTATCGTGAGCCATGGGCTGAGCCCATGCCAGAATACCAACCAAGCGGCAAACAAGTCTCAGAATTGGTGAGCTCGGACCTAGCTGACGTAATGGGTCCTATTGAACTACAAGCGTTCAAAGACTTGATTAAAGTTGGGTTGATGCCGGAGTCCCCTGGTAAACGCCGGGAGCTGTATGAGCACCAGGCTGAAATGCTGCGCCGGGGATTGGCAGGAGAGCGGTGCGTTATTACCTCCGGCACCGGCTCGGGTAAAACAGAATCGTTTTTGTTGCCGATGTTGGCGCAACTATGCCGGGAGCTAGTTAGCTGGCCGAAACCGAATAAAACGTTCCCAGAGGCTAATACTTGGTGGCAGGTTGGCGGTGGGGTACGAAGTGAAAATGTTGTGGAAGCGGGAGCTTCGCATACAGGTTTAAAAAAGGAGTATCAACAACGTGGGCATGAGACACGGCCAGCCGCTGTGCGGGCGTTGCTACTGTACCCCATGAATGCGCTGGTAGAAGACCAGCTTACCCGCTTACGCTTAGCTCTCGACTCAGAGGAAGTAGTCAAATGGCTGACTAAAGCTGATAGTCCAGCAAAGGGTAACCGCATAACATTTGGACGTTATACAGGAGAAACGCCAGTCGCCGGCGAGCTGCTGAAGGAAGGCATTAATGGGCCTGAGACTAACATGGCTAAGGTTAATAAGCTGCGTGAGCGTATGCAGCAGCTGTCCGAGAATGAGCGACGAGTTAAAAGTTATATTAAAGAATATGCAAAAAAAGATGAGTTAACAGCTGGTGAGCAGCGGGACCTGCTGGCTTTCTTTCCTAAGCCGGACGGTGCGGAAATGCGCAGCCGGTTTGATATGCAAGAAGCACCCCCGGATATTCTAATTACCAACTTCTCTATGCTTGGCATCATGTTGATGCGGGAAGTTGATGAGCCAATTTTCAAGAAAACCAAGGAGTGGCTGCATGGCGTCGACCTGGGCGAAATGCCAGTTGAAGCGAAACAGACAGAACTCGACAAGCGTGTTTTTCACCTCGTGGTTGATGAGTTGCACCTGTACCGCGGCACAGCTGGCACCGAGGTAGCTTGCTTGTTACGATTGGTATTGGACCGGCTTGGCCTGCATCCAACGCATCCACAGTTGCGGATATTAGCTAGCAGTGCTTCCCTGGAGCCGGACGCGCCAGGTGACGATGAAGGAAAAAGCACTCAGTTCCTGCGTGACTTCTTTGGTGTGGCAGATTTGCAAGACCAGTTCTCAATTATCACTGGAAAGACGAAGGCAATCGAAGAGTTGCCGGCATCGACTATCCCACTGCCTTGGGAGCCTTTCGAGCAGTTCGCAAAAGATTGGAAAGAAGGGGTGCCAACTTCATTAACCACTGCCTTGGCTGCTAAGCTCCACCCTGCAGGAGATGGCCATTTGCTCAGTGCTTTGCAGCATTGTCAATTACGCGAACGGCTTTATGAAGCGTGCCGTAATTCAACGGGTGGGCACCGTGCAATGCCTGTTTCGGCCCCGCCTCGGCCAGGGCCGGGTTATACTGATGCCCTGCCGCCCTTGACCGTTAGCCTCTTTGGTAGCGAGTCGGATGCAACCCCTGACCAATTACGGCAGGCGGTGCGTGGATTATTCATTGCGCGAGGATGGTTGGGCGATGTTGACTTGCCACGTTTTCGATTCCACTATTTCTTCCGCAATATTGAAGGGTTGTGGGCTGGACTGCAGCAACCTGACGCAAAGACTAGCAGCCCAGTAGCACGGTTGCTGCCGCAAGCCGACCTGCGAACTCCTGACGGAAAGCACATTTTAGAGCTGCTATATTGTGAGAAGTGTGGTACTACCTTTTTTGGAGGTAGCCGGCTGAAACTGCCTGATGGGCAAGGAGTGCAGATGCTGGCTGTAAGTCCTGAAATAGAGGGGATTCCAGAGAAGGGGGCTGATAGTTCGGTTGAGCGTCGTTCATACCATGACTATGTAGTGTTCTGGCCTGAGTCAGGCCAGGACTACATCCAGCATGACCGTACCAACAACGGAACTTGGGGCACTACCCCTCCATGGTGGAGGCAGCCCAAGAATGAAGCAGGAGTTGGCCAAACTTGGAACAATACATCTGTTTGGCAATTGGCTTGCGTTGATAGCCGTTCTGGCCGGGTTGTGGAAGGTCCAGACAAAATGGGGGAAACCGGTTGGATTCCTGGCCGCGTTTTTAAAGCCAAGGGAGATGGTGGCCAGATGACGCCGGAGCAGGAAAGCCAATTACGAGGTTTACCAGGCGTGTGCCCGGGTTGTGGAGCTAACCATGTTATATCTGGCCCAATTGCTGCCACGTTTACAGGCCGAATGAGCCCAGTACGGGGGTTTAGAACTGGTTTTGCCCAGACGAGTCAGACGTATGCGAAGGAGTTGATGCTACAGCTGACCACCAACGAGAAAAAACGCAAGTTGGTGGTGTTTTCAGATAGCCGCGAAGATGCGGCGCGGGTGGCTGATGGAATAGAGAAGACGCACTACAGTGACCTAACTCGGGAGGTGCTCGCTGATTACTTGATGCGGGAATTACCTGCTCTATGGTTGTTGCGTCAGGCAATAGATGGAAAGTTAGATAGCGTCGGTCATGCCCAACTAGCCGCATTGTATCCAAAATCTGCTTCGCTGCTAGATAAGCTCGACGACCTAAGCGAAGACGACCAGGACCTGATGCAGCAGCAAACTCCTGAATTGGCAGCGGCCTACAAGTACATGGCTAAGCTGCTATATGATAGTCGCAGCCCAGTAACTGAGGACAAGCGCCGCGCTAAGCAGGAACTTGAATGGGTACGCCTGCGCCTCACGTCGGTTACAGCCTTGATTTCTGGTTTGGAGCAATCAGGAAAAGGGTTTCTGTTACGAGGCCTGCTGCAACTTGGGGTAAATCCTGGGGGGTACGCTTTACGCCGACGGCGCACGGAACCCAATGGGGGTGGACAGTCGGCACCATGGTACCAGGCAGTTGAATTTGGCGAAAATGACGTGCCCTACTGGCGTACTGACTACACCAGTACTGAATTTACCCTGGCGAAAGGACTTGAGCAGACAGTAGGCGAATTGTTGTTCAAGCGGTTATTTTATGCCCTTGAAGCGTCTGGATTAGGCTTAGCTGTCCCACCATCGGGACAGTTGTTGCCGCTTACTAGCGTTCTACAAGGGACTACACTGGCTGGACGGGAAGAAGAAGTAGCTGCCGCGTTCCTGCGGGTTTTGGGCGACAGTTACATGTATACGCCTGGCGAATACGAGAAAGATGCTCCTATTCCTGCATGGACCGACCTGCCAGCGAAAGTCAAAAAATACTTAAGAGCAGTAGCAGATAGGCACCACCTGACTGAGCACGAGTTGGGCACAGCTTTATTTGATGCGCTTCGTCCTGCCAACCAAGACGCAGGCTCACCACGTAATGTGCTTGATGCTAGGGCGCATGTAGTTATCAACCGACTCTGGTTGCAGGGTATGGAGGCCAGCAGTCCTGCCTGGGTGTGTGGCAACTGCCAGCGGCCCCACCTGCACCGAGCTGCCGACGTTTGCACCAATTGCCGTCGGCCCCTGACCGCCAGCCACGAAACAACATGCGAGCAACTCTGGAGGGGCAACTACCTAGCCTACCACGCGGCTATTGGGCACCGGGCGCCCATCCGTATGCACTGCGAAGAACTCACCGGTCAAACCGATAATCAGTTTGAGCGGCAGAGGCACTTCCGAAACGTGGTATTGCCAGATGAAGGGCCTAGTAAGGTGAGGCGGATAGATTTGCTGAGCGTTACGACAACGCTAGAAGTTGGAGTTGACATTGGCGACTTACAAGCTGTGATGATGGCCAATATGCCGCCTCAACGCTTTAACTATCAACAGCGGGTTGGTAGAGCTGGCCGCCGTGGGCAAGCATTCGCAGTCACCCTCACCTTTTGCCGGGGCCGCAGCCACGACGAATTTTATTTCTCGCATCCTGAGCGGATTACAGGTGACCCGCCCCCCATTCCCTTCCTGGCAATGGACCAGGACCGGATTGTACGCCGGGTTTTAGCTAAAGCTTTGCTTCTGGAAGCATTTCAGGAAATTGGAATTACCGGAAATAGTATGCTGGGTTCATTCGGCCCTTTAGGCGAATGGGTTAGCAATTGGCAGCAGGCGCAACGCTGGCTGCACGGCCCTAACGGCCAGCAGCGGACTGAAAAACTACTGGAACAGTTAATCCCTGGCAATTCACTGAAAGCAGCGGGCCGACGGCAGGGATTGCTGGGCTGGGTGCTGAGTGTGGCGGATGGTGGAATGGCCGTTCAAGTGAACAATACGGCTACGTCCACAACGGTACCAGGAGCTGACCCAGCAGAAAAACTGGCTAGGGGTGGCATTCTGCCAATGTTCGGAATGCCAGCAGATGTTCGAAATCTGCACCTTGATGTTAAGAGAGCAGATAGTGATGGAAGGCATTGGGAATTCCCATGCATCGACCGAGCTCTTGACATGGCTATTTATGAGTTTGCTCCGGGTGCGCAAAAGCTCAAAGACAAAACGGTGCATCTGGCTATTGGCTTCACCGCCCCGCTGTTTGAGAAGCCGGACAGGCAGTATTTCAAGCCATCTACGGCACCGGACCCCCTGGACCCTTCTTTAGATGGGAAGCCTTTTGAGTTGGATTTGTGGATGAGCAACTGCCCTGTGTGTTTGTGCTGCAAAACTTATCCTGACAAACCCGCTGCGGACCCAGTATCGTTGCAAGTACTATGTCCAAATCCTCATTGCAGCAGCGCACTGGCTGAAGAGGGAGACGGCGTATTACCACCGGCATTGTTCCGCATTTGCACGCCAGCCGCATTTCGCACTGCTTATACTGGGGGAAGAGATGAACGCAGCCAAACGGAGGGCTTTTTTGCCCGCCCACCGTTGGTTGCTGAGCGAGGAGAAAAAGACCCTAAAACGGACATTGTTGGTAAGATGCGTGTAGAATTAGCTGATTCGGATGCGGCGTGGCGACTTAACCGCGGGCCACGGGAACAGCTGTTTAAAGGACGATTGTACCAACGCATTCATAACGAGTTTCCATCCAAAGGCGGGGCGTCCCAGTGGCTTGATGCGCCGCTGCAATGGCTGGCCGAGCCAGAGAATCTTTGGAACGGGCCAGATTCTTGGCAGTATGAACATAAAATTTCCGTTCGGCAACCGCCGATAGCCGGCACGGCTCTGGAGAGTCTGGCACTGGCCGCACACCGAACCACTGAAATTTTACGGCTTAGCCCAGAGTCATTAGCTGGAATTCTTAGCCTTGACCCGAATCCACAAAATCCACACCGCGGCCACCTAGCCGATGGTGTGAAAGCAGCTTATTATACAGCGGCCTTTCTCTTGCAAAGGCTAATAGCCGATAAGCTTGACGTTGACCCGGTTGAAATTGAAGTAGCTGGTCTTAATCGTATTGATTTGTCTAATGACATGCTTGGCCGTCAAGTCGGTGAGCTGATTTTATGTGACAGTTTGCCCAACGGGTCTGGCTTTGTAGCAGAACTATACAACCTGCTACTCAAAGAAGACGACACCAATCCGCTCAAGCAAGTGCTGTACAAGCGCGAGATAAATCCTGACGAGGGGCCCGCCTATCCAGATACTTTTTTAGCGGCTGGGCATCGAGCCAGTTGTCAGGATGCCTGCTATGATTGTTTGAAGGGCTACCGCAACATGAACTACCATGCTCTTCTCGATTGGCGGCTTGGCCTAAGTTTACTTCGGCTTATGCACGAAGGGGACTTTGCTGCCGGTGCCGATGGAAAATTTGAATCACCGGAAATGCAGGACTGGCTGGCCCAAGCTCACAAGCTGCGAGACTTGTTTTGTGTCACTTTCGACAATGCTAAAGCAATAACCATTCAGCCTCAAGCCGGTATAGGCTTGCCTGGTGTTGAGTTTGAGGCAGGGGTGCTTCTGCTAGTGCATCCATTCTGGAATGTGCTAGACAATAAAGAGGATGGGTGGTTAGCTGATATTGTAGCGGAAGCGAAATTTATGGCTGGCAAATTGAACGGTGTTGCATTTTATGCAGACACGTTCAATCTGCACCGTCGTCAAGGCCGCTGCTACGAGTGGCTCACTAAAGGGAAGTGCCAGCTATGATACTGGCACCGCTGAAAACGATATCACCGAGCCGCTTTGATGCCCTTCGGGGGTGTGCCTTGCAAGTGGTATTGGAAAAGTCTTTTCCGCAAGGAGTTCTCCCGCCCACGGTATACATGTTAGCTGGGTCACTGGTGCACCGCATTGCGGAGCGTGCCTTTCTAGAAGCACCATCTAATGCAGAGGAACTGGCGCTTATCTGGCAAAACGAAACAGTCAAATTCGAAGCACAACTTCAGCAATATGAGGCGACAGCCCTTCTGGTCCCATTACGGTACTCCATCCCCAATTTTGCGGTTCGGAAGGCTCTATTCCTACGTACTTGGAAATACAGGCCCGTTGTAAAAAACTGGAAGAGCGGCGAAGACAGTAAAGGAGGCGCTGAGCAGTTTCTGACTGATGCCAAGCATGTTGTAGCGGGGAAGGCTGACCTATTGCTGCATACCTCAGCCGGATGGGTGATAAAAGATTTCAAGACAGGCATGATGCACGACCCAGTCACGGGCCAAGCGAAGCCAGAGTATGCGCTACAGCTTAAATTATATGCTGCGCTATGTGAGCAGAAGCACGGTGAGTGGCCGGTTAGGCTGGTATTAGAAAACGCAGCAGGCGAAGAGTTAGATGTGCCATTCACGGCTGCAGAATGCTCAATTCTATTGTTGGAGGCTCAACAGCTGCTAGTTGCCATCAACCAACGCATAGGCGCGGGCGAGGTAGAACAACTGGCTTCGCCTGATACAATACGGTGCAGCCGTTGTCAGGCCCGGCCGCTGTGCCCTGTCTATGTAAATGAGGTGCGGCAAGCATTCCCGGAGACTACTACGGATGTGCTAGGAGCTGTTGTGTCGTTTACGGTGCATAATGGCCGTCTACAGCTGCTGCTGGAACTTGGAGGTACTAGGAGGCAGCTTCTGGCAAACGGACCAGCAAGCACCCGGTTGCACGCACAAATAGCAAAGCTGACGGGCCAGGAAATCCTGGTTTGCAATGTGAAGGGCACAGCTAACGTCCTTACTTTTACAGCAACCGATACCTCAAGTGCGATGCCCATTCTGGCATATTCTACCTAGTTTATTCTATGAACCAACCGCTTACAACCACCAGGCTAGAGGACTTGCCGGTCCTCTCCTTTTTTACTGGCGGTGGGTTTCTGGACATGGGCTTTGAAAAGGCTGGTTATTCCATCGAATGGACCAATGAAATGAACCTGGGGTTCGTAAAATTTTACGAGCATGGCATGACTGAGTGGCGGCGGGACAGAGGCATTGCTCAACCGGAAGCTAAAATCAAAGCGCCCATCCGACTAGGAGACTTAGGTGGCTCTGCTGCGGTCCTAAAACATGCCTTTCCCAACGGCACACCGAAGCTATTCGGAATGATTGGTGGGCCTCCGTGCCAGGATTTCAGCATCGCAGGTTTACGTGCGGGATTTGATGGGACCCGTGGCAGTGTCACACACGATTACTGCAGACACATTATTGAAATGCGTCCGGCCTTCTTCGTAATGGAAAACGTAACTGGCCTTTTGCAGAAAAATCATCGTGCAAGCTTTGAAAAGCTCAGAGAAAGTCTTGGTCTTGATTATCTAACGGATTATGCCAAACTAAACTCACTTGATTATGCCGTGCCTCAAAGCCGCGAGCGGTTGTTTCTGATAGGGCTGCGGCGTGATTTAGTTACTAAAGCTCTCACCGACGACCAGAAGAAAACAGTGCCGACAGAGAGTTGGGCTGGTTGGAGCACTGAACAGGACCTGATGCATCGTGGGGCCAGAAAACGGTGTAAGTGGCCAACAGTTGAACTTCCTGACGTTCTGCCCAACGTACCAACATGCAAAACGATTCTGGCGCTCAGTGTGAATGATTGTCTGGTGGCTTCTGAAGAAGAGGCGACTATAGCTAACGCTACTGACAGATTCAATCTTCGCTCTAAAAAGGCAATTAGTACTCCCGAAGGAATGGTTGGCAACCGCTGCTTTAAGCGCCTGCACCGGTACCGTTTTAGTCCCACTGCCTGCTATGGCAACAATGAAGTGCATCTGCATCCTTGGCTACCTCAGCGCTTATCTGTCCGTGAGGTACTACGAATTCAGGGGGTTGACGAAAGCTACGTTCTACCACCAGGTCAACCTTTGGGCACTAAATTTAAGATGATTGGAAACGGAGTGCCAGTCCCTATGGCTTTTGGCGTAGCAAGAACGGTGGCTCGGCTCGCAGCAGAGTATTGTGGGTTTGAGATTAATGCGTCGGCACTACTTGACCTAGTGTAGCCACACCCAGTCTGTACAATCAACGTTGCTATGACAGATTAATACATGAACCTGTTTAGGAAGGAGGTAGCGGCGAGCAAAACGCAAAAACTCCCACAAAAGCGAGAAATTTGAGGTGCGACCCATCTCCTTTCTCTCCTTCATGGAAGTCCTGACCAAAGATATGATTATCCGCTGGATACTGCCTCATTTGCCCACCCGCACGGGTGGCCGGCGGCCGGCTGCTGACCCGGCCGAGGTCGTTGGAGCCATCTGCTACAAGCTCAAAACTGGCTGCCAGTGGCGGTGGCTGCCCGTCAGAAGCCTGTTCACGGGGCCGCCATTAAGCTGGCAGGGGGTGTACTACCACTTTAACGCCTGGGGCAAGCAAGGAGCCTGGAAAAATCTGTGGCTCACCAGCTTGCGCCTGCATCGACGCCGCCTCGACTTATCCAGCGTCCAACTCGATGGCAGCCATACGCTGGCCAAGAATGGCGGGGCCGCTATCGGCTACCAAGGCCGCAAGGCGGGCCGCACCACCAACGCCCTGTTCCTGGCCGACAACCAGGGCCTGCCGCTGGCTGTGGCCACGCCCCAGGCCGGTAACCAGCACGATACGTTCGAGTTGGAACGGGTGTTTGCCGAGTTGTGCGACTTACTCGAAGCCGCCGAGCTGCGCTTGGAAGGCTTGTTTTTGAATGCCGACAAAGCCTTTGATGTCAGTAGCTTGCGCCAAGCCTGTGCGCGGCGCGGCATCGAAGCCAACATCCCACGCAACCGGCGCTCAGCCGACTGGCAGACCGATGACGACACCCCCCTGGACCCGGAACTCTACCGCCGCCGCCTGGTCATTGAACGCCTCAACGCCTGGCTCGACGGCTTTAAGGCCCTGCTTGTGCGCTACGAAACCAGCTTGCAAAACTGGCTGGCTCTGCACTGGCTAGCCTTTACCGTACTACTACTGCGCAAAATTGCCCCGCCTACTTCCTAAACAGCTTCCATATTAAGTGCGGTAGTTAATGCTGTGTTCAAAATTGTGGCACTAACTCATAGCCGTCTGCTTGTGAAGTTGCTGTACCAGCTATTTAGGGCCAAAACTTTTCATAGTCAGAATATGTACTACATTTGCGTTGTACATGTACTTGTACATGAAAGAAGCCTCTGTATTCACCGAAGCCTTGCGTTGCACGCGAGAGTCGTCGTAGGTGGTGCGGGGGCTTTCTTTATGAGGCGTCTTCTTGCTCGGTGTGCTGCTCAACGGGGGTTTGCCGCTGAAAATTCCAATGACGATATGGGTGTTCCCAACTGACCTCTGGGGTAGGCCGGCCGGTGCTGGCTCCAATGTTGAAGCGCGGGTACAGGGCTACAATGCGCTGATGAATATGCTTGTAGAGCTTTTCTTTAGCAATGGTGCGCTTACCACGCAGGCGTTGGCCTGGTGGTTTCTCAAGATGCTGCTTATTGAGGCGAAAGGCCATTGCCCCTAGTACCACATCCAAGCACTGTAGGAGCGGGTGCTGAGCAGAATCCACTTCGCCAATTGCGTCAGCGGCTAATTGGATGCCTGCACTCTTAAATTCGGGCTGCTGAGGCAGGCGAAGCAGGTAATTTTTGAAGAGTTGATTCTTCTCTTCCTTATCCGGCAGCTTATCGAAAAATAGTTCCAGGTGATTGGTGCCGTCCGTGGGTACTGGAAGGTACTGTAGGCCAAAGGCATGTTTGAGGAATTGATAATACAGCAGATGGTATTGATGTTGCCGCTGATAGGTGGTGAGACTTGCGCCGGGGGCGTGCAGATTCTGGGTAAACATGATGCGGACTTTGATATGGCCAGCGGCCACGAAATCAAAGAAGTAGTCCATCAGCTCCTTATAGGCGGGCAGCAGAAACTCGTTGGTTTTCGTCCACTTTACCTCTCCAGTCAGCCCCAACTCGTGGAATTTGTCCCGCAGTAACGGAATGAGCAGCCCCGCTATTCGACTATCAACGATGAGTCCTCCGTAGAAATCCGAAAAAAGCCGGCCTCGTAAAACGGACTCGTCGCAGTAGATGTAATAGCGCATTAGTAAAAATGAGTACGCCAGGCAGCATGCTAACACGGCCCGGCGCTCAAAAATAGTATGTTTCAACTGCTAAATAGCCTCTTCAACATAATTGGCTGATGCTGGAGTTATAATACTAGCCGCGTGGCGGCGCAATAGCGCCGCGTATTTCTTGCGGCCCTGCGCAATAAAACCGGCGGCAGTTGTAGCGTTGAAAACCCAGACCTCGTGCGGGGCCTTTTTCTGCACGCCGATAATCAGGAAGCGGTCTGCGTTCAGTGCATCGAGGTAGAAGGCAGCCTGGCGGTCGTAGTCGTACTGCCCGGCGCTGGCCAGGAAGCGCGGGAAGTCGGGGCAGCTGGTGGTTTTGAAATCTATCAGCGTGGTGCGGCGGCCGGCGGGGCTTACTACCAGCAGGTCGGGGCGGATTTTGACATGCACGCCGGTGGCGGTGTGGGTAGCGGTGTGGGTCAGCTCGGCGGTGCCGCGGTATAGCAGGTCGCGGCAGTAGCGGTGGCGGCGTACCTGGCGGGCCAGCTGCTCCAGCTGCGGCCAGGGGCATTTTTCTTCGGTGCGGGCGTAGGTAGCGGGCTCCAGCGTAGCGGCGTGAAAGTGCGCGCCGAAGGCCAGGGCCTGCGGGTTGGGCTGGCGCAGCTGGCCGAGCACCTGGGCTTTTAGCTCCGAGAGGTCGGTATTGGAGACGTGGGGCAGGGCACGGTGCTGGGCCTGGGTCAGGCCGGGGTAGGCTTGCAGATTGTGAAACATGATTTTGAATGCTGGCAAGTGAATAATGGAGATGATGGCCGTAAGGCCGCCTACCCGTGGGGCAGGCGGCCGGCGCAAGGGCTAGGCGGCAGGCAGAGCGGCCGGGGCCTCCGCTTCAAGGCCGTGCGGGTCGTCGCCTTCGGCGGGCACGGTGTAGCCGTGTTGAATGCGCATATCGGCCGCGCCGGTGTAGGTCTCGGCCCGCCAGATGGGCAGGTCGCGGGCGTAGTCGCGGCGGGCGGCTACCTCCCCGGCCGGGGCCGGCTCGTAGCTGAACTGGGCAATATAGTAGGTGGCCTTTTTGCCTTCCTTGGTCGTTTCCTTCTTCTCGGCCTGCACCTTTACTACCACGTCGGCCAGGGTCAGGTCGTCGTAGAAAAGCGGCTCGATGAGGCGGTACAGGTTTTCGACGCTGTAGCCGTGGAAGAGCACGGCGCAGACAGCGCCCTTGTCGTCGGCGTAGAACAGCTCGGCCCACAGCTTGCGGCCCATGTTCAGAATGTCATCCTGGAAGATGCGCCAGGCCAGCGGAATGAAGGAAAGCGAGCTGCCCAGCGGCACCGTGCCGCCGATGTTGAACTGGCCGGCTTTGGCATCGAAGCGCACCTGGCGCGGGTGGCCGGGCAGGTAGCGGAAGCGCGAGACTTTGGCCACCTCGCCGGTAGCCTCGTCTACCTTGTCGATGAGGTAGGCGCGGGCGGGCTTTTCGATGGCGAACGGGGTGGCGGTAACTGGGGCGGCCGTGGCTTCGGTGTCGGCGCTGCGCTGGGCTTTTACTTTGGTAGACATAACGGGAAATGGCTGGGGGTTGTAAATGAAAAGGTGGGGCCTGTTGGAGGTTGGCCCCTACGCCGTTGAGAGTTAACTGGCCTCCGTGACTGGCGAGGTCAGCACGTAGTATTTGCGAAACAATGCCTTCGCTTTTGCAAGGCTGACGGACCGCTCGGTTAGGCGCACGGCGACTTTAGAGGGGCTTTCCTTTTCGTAGCCGTAGGCTTGGAATAGCTTGGTTTTCATCTGGGATTGAGGGAAAGGCGGGGCCAGCCGGAGCCAGCCCCTGGTTGATTATCGGAATTGCTTGTCGTGACAGAGAATGGCGCGGCCGACAATGGAATCGACGTTGCGGGCCGCGGGCTGGTGCTGGTACCAGAGGTAGGTAGCCAGCAGGTTGAGGTAGCAGGGGTTGCGGAACTTGCCCTCGTCGTCGATTATCAGAATCAACTCATCGGTGAGGCGCACCACGTCGACGGTGCGGCAATCGAGCAGCTGGTACAGCTCGGCCAGCCTGAAGCTGCGGCCGTTGGCGGGACTGACGGGCTGGGGCTCGGCGCTGTGCGGGTCGAGTAGATGAGGCTGGTAGGTAGTAGCAGTTTTAGGCATGGGGCAGGAAAAGCGGGGCCGACGCGGCGGCCGGCCCCTGGGTGGCTAGAAGGGGTTGGCGGGGCTGGCGGCTCCGTCGAAGCTGCCGGCGACGGCCAGGGGCCGGGCGGCGGGGTAGGCGTGGGCGCTGTCAAGGAAAAGCTGCACGGCGGCGGCCAGGGCCTCGTAGCAGGTGGCCCCGGTGCCGTGGTACTGGCCGGGGCAGCCCGAGCCGGGCGGGGTGCTGATGGTGAGGGCGTAGCGGGTGCCGCGGGCGCTGGCGTAGCCGCGCACCGCGCAGCCGGGCAGGGGAAAGCAGGCGGCGGCCAGCTGCGAAAAGCTGGGGCTGAGGCGAACAATCATGGCGAAGGGGCTAGGGCGGCCCGCGCCGACTAAGAGCGGCGCGGGCCGGATGGCTAGAGGAATCCTTGCCAGCGGCAAGGGTCGGTGGCCGGGTCGCTTAGCGGGTCATCAAAGCGGGGCGGGGCTATGCGGTAAGGGCGCCGGGGCGGGGCGGCAGCCTGCACAGCGGGGCGGGCCGGCAGTTCCGGGGACTGCGCAGGCTGCCCGGCCGTGGCTTCCGGCTGGGCCGCCCCCTGCGCGGGAGCGGCCGGCGTGGCGGCGCTACTCATGGAAGTAGCGGGAAGCAGAAACCGGAACGTAGGAGCAGCCGCACCCGCCCAGCAGGTCGCGGCCTTCGCCACAAGTGGCGCACACCACGGCGGTCGGGGCCGGCGCACCGGCAAACAGGTACTCGGCCTGGGCCACCACTGCGCCAGCGGTGGACACGCACACGACCAGGCCAGCGGCTGCGGCGGCCTGCACGGCGGCGAGCACGGCGGCAAAGGGGCACGGGCGCTCTTCCTGGAAGCAGGGGCTGCCCGCCTCGCCGGGGTGGTAGCTGACGCGGTAGCTGGTGGCCGCGTAGCCGGTGGCGCTGCGGTAGCTGACGATGGAGGCGAAGAAGGTAGTGCCCGACCAAGCGGCCTGGGCAAGCTGGGAAAACTGAACGGAGGTAAGCATGGCTGTAGAGGTTAGCCGTGAGGTGCCCCGCGCCGTAGGCCTCCGGTGGGGCGGGCAGCCGGGCCTTTCCCAGCTTGCTACCCAAAGATACAAACAAAATGTTTGTAAAACAAACATAACGCAACCATTTGTTAGGGATGTTTCGTTCGGCGCTGGTATGGGTAAAGTGCCATTTTGTGGCTGCTGCCCCCTGCCGGGCCACCCGACCAGACACCTTGAAAGCCTTGCCCAGGGGGTTTGGGGGCCGGGCTGAGGCCCCCGATAGACACTGCCCGAAGGGCTCCTTATGAGGGCGGCGCGGTGGGGTGTGCGGGAGGGCCCGAGGAGGATGACACGGCGCCAGCCGGGGCATGATGGCAGGGGGTTTGGGGGGCCGCCCCCAATAGACACTCCGCGAAGCGGGCCTTATTGTGCGGCTGGCAGAGGAGCGGGCCGCCGCTGGAACGACCAGAGCGCCCGGAGCGCAGCAAGCGTAGGGAGAGAGGAGCGGAGGTACGGAGCGACGAACGAGCGTAGCGCAGCGTCGCGGAGGAAGCGTAGGGAGTGGAAGCGGCGGCCGGCACCGGGGCGGCTGGCTCGGGCGGGGCCGCCGCGCTGCCTGGCGTGGGCAGGTTATGTCGTCGGGGGCCGGGCTGCGTGGCGGCAGTGCGGCAGGCTGGCGTTAGTGGGAATCTGCTGATAATGTGGCCCCAGCAGCAGCAGCTGTGCGGCAGGAAGAGGCCGGGGCCTGTAGCGAAACGGAGCGTTGGCTTGTGCGCTGGGTGGAGTGGAAGGGCCGGGCCGGGGCGGTGGGCTGGGGGGGGCGGACGGGCGGCCCGTCCCGTAGGGCGGGCGGCACGGCTGGCGGCGGGCAGGCGGAGCGTCCGGGCCGTGTGGGAAGGCCGCCGGGGCCCCGCATGGGAGATGCCGACCAGCGGGAGGCGGCGACCTTGCGGATTGGCAACGGCTGGCCGTGCGGGGGCTGGCGTCTGGCTGCGTGTGCTGGCCTTGGTTGATGCTCTGAATGCCGGCGGCCGGGCGGGGTAGGGGGTAAGCCGCGGGGGCTGGTGCAGCAGGTGCTTGCCCCCTACCCCGCCCGGGCGGCATGGCCAGCGGTAGGGATAGTAGCCAAGCCGACCAGCGGGAGGCTGCCCGCAGGGCCGTAGCGTAGCGGAGTGGCGGATAGCCCGGCCCGAAGGGACCGCCCAAATAAATACCAAACACAAAATAATAGCCGGCGCGTGTAATGTTTGTAAATGCTACTTAAATTTGTTCGAAATTTAACTAAACGTAACAATTCTAAACATCATGTTCAGCAGCACGAAAACAGGGCATATGGCCCACATCATTGCCACCTCTCTGCTCGGGCAGGCGGCTGGCCAGGGGCTGGTACCGCCGGACCCCAGCAAGATTGAGAACTACGGGCACCTTATCATTCAGGCGCTCGTGGCGGTGGTTACTATCTGGGCGACGGTGCGCAAGGCACTGCAAAAGCCTGAGAATGTGGTAAAGGCTCCGGTAGTGGGCGTGGTGGCCGCGCCGCTCGCCACGGATTCTTCCACGGCTGTTTCTGCTGGCGATGTCACCGAGTAAGCCGATGGTGAGCCCGGTTCGGGCTGTGCCGCAGCTGAGTGGTGTGCAGCAAAAGATTCAGGCGGCGCGGCTGGCCCAGGCGGTGCCCAGCCTGGCGGCGGCCTACTCGCAGGCGCTGGCCCGGTGGCTGGGCGACCCGGTGCTGCGGCTGGTGGGGCTCCCCATTATCACGGAGTGCTACCGGTCGCCGGAGCGTCAGGATGAGCTGTACAAGCAGGGCAGGAGCACGCCGGGGCCCATCGTGACCTACAAGCGCGGGGGCGAGTCGAAGCATAACCGACTGCCGGCCCCGGCCCTGGACGTGGCTTTTGTGCTGCCTGACCAGTCGGTATCCTGGTCGGGGCTGCTGCTGAGCAAGTTCGCGCGGCTGATGAAGGCGGCCGATGCGCGGGTGCGCTGGGGCGGCGACTGGCCGGGGTTTAAGGACCGGCCGCACTTCGAGGTGTAGGATAGAAACGAGACGAGCGGGCCGACTGGTCCGCTCGTCTCGTTTAGTAGCCCTTCGGTTGATAGGGTGCTTCGTTATGGCAAAGTCATTTACCGGAAGGAGGATTTTCACAAGAAGCCCCGGCCAGTGCTCGGCAGCAGGGGCGCAAGCGTTCAGGCAACTTACTGGGCGGCCGGGTACCAGTTGCGCAGCCGCACGTCGATTTTCTTGTTGGCCGCGTTCACAGTTTTTTTGAAGGCGGCCACGTCGCTCAGGCCGTTTTGGCCCCGGTAGTGGTAGGGGTACACAATGCCCGGCTTGAATGCCAGCACGCCCTGCGCGGCCTGGTTCACGTCCATGGTGTAGGGCAGGTTCATGCACACGAACGCCACGTCGATATTTTTCAGGGCGCGCATTTCGGGAATGTCTTCGGTGTCGCCGGACAGGTACACGTTCTTGCCGCCCATGTTCAGCACGTAGCCGTTGCCCCGGCCCTTGGTATGCGGCGCGTCTGCCGCTTCGGGCAGGTTGTACATCGGAATGGCCGAAACCGTCATACCCAGCGTGTCGAGGCGCTGGCCGTTGCGCAGGATACGTACCTGCGGCTTGTACTCGACAGGCAGCTTCTCGGCCACCGCCTGGGGCACTATCATTAGGGCCTTGCCCACGGAGAGGCCCGCCAGCGTTTTGGGGTCCAGGTGGTCGCCGTGGATGTCGGTGATGAGAACAACATCGGGCGCAGCCAGACCGGTGTAGCCCGCGGCCCCGCCGTAGGGGTCTACGTAAATGGTCTTGCCGTTCCAGGTAAATACCACGCTGCCGTGGGTAATGGGCTGCACGGTGAGCGGGCCTTTGCTGGTGGGAATCTGGTCGGGGGCCGCACGCTGCGTGGTGGTAGCTGCGGTAGGGGTAGTCTGGGCCGGGGCTTGCAGCGCAAAAGCCGCCAGCGCGGCCGTGAGGAGGATAGATTTCATCGGTTGTCTGCCGGTTGAGTAAGTGGTAGTAGCACGTTTTTCTAGTAGCACAGCCCCATAGCCGCCACCGAAAACCTTGACCATAACCCAGCTGCCCCGCACAAGTTCAGGCCAGCCAGTAGCCAGGCGAAGCTTATTGGGTGGGGTTGATAGCAGCTTGTGCTGGGGATATCCGCGCAGGACGAAGCGGCTGAAAGGCTGGAGCGGGGTCGGGCATTCCAGCCGTAGCCAGGCGAGGAAAGGCCTGGCGTATCTCGTGGCTGGAAACGAGGCCCTGGGCGGCAAAGCGGGAGCGAACAGCCTGGTAGTTCATTTCTAAAAGTTGTTAGAAATAACATCTTTTAGAAATGGAATGCGAAACTCAAAGAGCAGTACCACTGTAGCCCTGCACGGCCCCGTGGTGCACGTCGGGGCTGTCGCTGGTGCGGATGTGCCTGATGAGGCCGGGACGAAAAAGCATTTCGGCTTCAGGCTCCACCCGCTCACTGGCATGGCCCGCTTTTAAGACAGCTAAGGGGTAGGGGGAGCAGTCAGCGCGGCGGGCAGGCGCTGGTATTCTGAAAAAGAGCACTCTGTAGGTTGGCTGTAGGATGTAATTTAGCCAAACACACCTACCGGGCTGAGCGAGGCCCCTTTTGCCATGCCTAAGCGTCAAGTCGAGCCAGCGCACGAGTCATTGAGCACCGACCAGATGCTGTGCGGCCTGCTGGCGGCCCGGCCGGCCCTGCTGAAGATGCAGCAAAAGCAGCCCGCCAGCTACGCGCCGCTGGTAGCGGCCCTAGTGGCACTGGACCCTGACAAGCCGCTACCGCTGCTTCGGCACCTACAGCAGCAGTTGGGGATTTCGGCCGCTGTGTACCGGCGGTGGCTGGAGGCGCTGCACACCGACTTTCTAAGCGCGATAAAGACGGATGGGGAGCTACTGACTTTTGAGCGGGTGGAGCATATAGTATATATCCACACGTTCCACAGCCCGGAATGCATTGAGTTTCGCTGCCGGCTGCCGGTAACGCCCAGGGTGGGTGAGAAGGTTGGGTTTGCCTTCCTGTGTGCGGTCGCCGGGAGTGGCGACAAGTATGTACACAATGTGGACTACGAGTACGCTGACGATAAAGTGACCGTGCATGTCGTACTGGGTGACTTTCAGCTGGGGCCACATGTCGCGCAACTGAAAGACCAAGCAGTTTTTGAGGGGCGCACCACGCACCGGGAGCTTCGCAGGATGAGCCACGATGAGATGCTTACATTTTTATTAAAGCTTTATCCGGCGGCCAGAACCGGCCCCGGGCCACGATAATCAGCGAACTTTACCAGGTGAACCTACTTGCCGCAGCTATGCACGACACGCTTTACTTACCCCAGCAGCCACCCCAGGCAGTGCCTGTCGAAGGGCTGAGTATGCCGGACCCGGCTACCGGATTTGCACGGGTGCCCGAACGGGTACCGGTACTGCTGGACTGCGCGCCGGAGCTGGTGGACGTGCTGGCCAGCGGGCCGGGGTACGTGGCCTACTCAGTGTTCGACTGCGAGGGGCCGGCGAACCCGGCGGCTATGGTTGCGGTGGCCGCCGTGTCGGGGGTAGCGTTTGATTCGGAGGATGAGGACACGGTATTGCGGGGGGCGGTGCTGGTCGTAACCGGGTAATAAAAGCAGATACAATGCGTCCTGCTCTTACCGCAAAAGAAGAAGTGGTGGACTTTGACGAGCTAAAGCGTCGATTGGAGTCTGAAGCACGCCAACTGAACCGCACGCACTACGCGGCGGACTTCTACAAGACTCAGCAGGCTGCTGAGCAGCTTGGGCAGCATGAGCTTGTGGCAATGTTGAACATTGAGCGGCAATGCCATCTGGCGTACATCAATGAGGGGCAGATACAGCATCCTGTGAATTGGGACGCGCCTGAAAATGAGGTTTGCAGCTACTTGCTCGGGCGTTATGAGGAGGCTGTGAATCCAGTGGTTAAGCTTCGGTATGGCCTCGTTGTGCTTCTCTCATTCAAAGGACGTCATACCGGGAAACTGGCCAAGGAGCTTATCTATACGCTGCTTGCTATAGTAAATAGCTGGCAGGAGCAGATGGGTGATGATGAGTCTGAAACAACTTACCATGACTGTGCTACAAGTGCCTTTCTGATAAGCCAGCAATACAAATACAAAGCAGAAGAAGTCAGGCTGGCGCTATTTGCTCCGCTGGTTGCGGGAAAGCTACCTGATAGCCTCCAGCATTGGATGTTGCGGTTTTTTGCTGAGCAGGCCCGTAAGCTCACCCGCGAGGCCTGCGCGGAGTTGGATACAGCTTGCGTGCTATTTCATGAGAAATCCCGTGTGAAAGGCGACAATGCCTTTTCGCTGGGCATGATTTGCGACGCCGGGGCTGCGCTGGCCGGGCGGGCAAGTGCTCAACCCCAGGAATGGTTTGCCAGAAAAGGCGACGATATAAAGGCGGAAGGAATTAAACGGCTGGAAAAGGAGCCGGAAAGCTTCATTGTACAAACGCTGTTTGACGACGCGCTGAAAGAATACCGGCGGGCTGGTGATGCCCAACGCATAGCTGAAATTGGTGCCCTGATATCCAAAACAAAGCATCTGGTGCGGATGCCACGGGTACGGCTGGACAAGACAATAGATGGGGATGTGGGCAAGATGACAACGGCTTATATGCAGGCCGTACCAAAAATGCTACTGGCAGAGGGCGGCAACCCTTTCTGGCGAATGCTGCTTAGCGGCCACGTACTTCCGTCTGTAGCAGCGTCGCGTGGGCGAAAAGGAATGGTGACTGACTTTTCGCAATTCATGCGCAAGGTTAATTTCGACATAAACCGTAATGTGAGCACCCGGCACACCGGAGCAAAGGCACAGGAAGGACCGGATTTATTCAACTACAGTTGGAGCCTGGCATTTACCAAAGCAAAAATGCGTGAAACAATACGACAGGGCATCCTTAGCGGCCAGATAACCTACGACACACTGGTCGAGCATCTGAATACGGAAACGTGGCTGGGGCAAAAAACGCTGGTGGACTCGCAGGCGGAGGAAGAGCAACAGTATAGCTGGGTAGAGCTTATCAGTCCGGCGCTGCGCTACTGCTTTGCAGAACTGACCAAGAAAGCCGAGCAGGAGGAGTACCAGCCCGAAATGATGCTCTGCATGGACTCGCTGGTGCTGAAGTTTGAGCAGATGCTGCGGGACTTCTGCCGGCAGGTTGACCTGCCCACGAACGAGCTGGGCCGGGATGGCGATATGCGGGAAAAGTATATCGAGGACCTGCTTGACCAGCTGGGAGAGTACGCAGATGAAGATTCCTTGTATATGCTCCGGTTTGTGCTGACCAAAACAGGCTGGAACCTGCGAAACAACATAGCCCATGCCTTCCTGAGCCCGAGTGCTTACAATGCCGATGCGATGAGCGTGGTTCTGCTGGTGTTACTAATTATTGCCTCACTTGGATTGAGGCCTGACAAGCCTATTTAAGCTGTCGTCAGTTTTTAAACTACTCAGTAAGCTGCTGCATGGCAAGTTTGGATATCATAGCGTTAGATGACGCTACCCGCCGTTTGTACTGCCGTTACGACTACGCCTACTTCGTGCGTCGGAATCTGGCCGAAAACGACTACACCAAAAGCGAGGTACAGGAAATGCACGATGGGCGTTTAGCTAAACTGAAAGAACTTCAGCGTGCAATTAAAAATAACAAAAAGCAGGCGTTGCACAGCATAGAAGGAGGTATTAGAAAAATGCACTCTGGTGGTCATCTGCCATCACACTTCGAGTTGAATGAAATGCGCAGCTACGGCATCCTGGACTTCGCAGGCTGCGGGGAGAGCTGGGCGTATTTTGAGGTGTGGAGGAAGTATGAGCGTTGGCGGCTTTTCTGGAAAGACTTCTGGAATGTTGTGATGAAGGTGGGGGCGTGCCTGGGAATCGTGCTTACGGTGCTTAAAGTGATAGAGGCTTTCAGATAAAAGCCGGCTTGTTCGGGCAGCAAGTGCTTACTAAGCTATTGGCTTAGCAGTTGATGGTGTACCTTATTCAAGGTCAAGTATCACCTGATAGCGAGGGCCAAAATCCGACTTTATTAAGTCGGGAAGCACTCTGTCCGATGATTGTGTTCCGGTGTCGTCTGCGGTTCCACGCTGGTCGACTTGGCTGGCTATGGGTTGTAAGGTGAAGAACCTTGGGTTGTTTAAGATTTCAGCCAGCCCGTAGCTTTTACCGTCATAGCCTGAAGAAAACTCCGTGCTACATACCAAGTCGTGCCATGGCCGGGCAAGCGGGGCAGCTAAGTCATGAAATGCCTCGTATCCAGGTGCTGTACGTGGTATTCGGCGGCCTTTTCTGACCCTGGCTGTGGAACGTGTTGCACGCTCCACGTCCATGGGCTTCACGAGCGAGCAGCCCAGGTACGGACTTGTACTGGCTTTGCCCGCTAAGCCGCAAATGCTGAGTTGGCTATTGCTATAGCCATTGTAGAGCAAATAATAGCCTTTGAACAGTCCCGCCTTTTCGCCTTTATTTAACATATTCCATTGGTAGCCGCGGGCGCCTCTGCGGTTCTGGATACCGTCGTAAACCTTCGGCGGATGAGTTACGCTACGGACGCCTTTTTTGACGCTGGATTTGGCTTTTGTTGGTGACAATACTTTGGCTTGTAAAGCAAACCGATTGAAGCCACCCGACCCATTGCGTATGTATAAATCCAGGTCATTTCCTTCCGTTGGCTCGTTCTTGGCCTTGCGGACTATCATCTGACTACCAATGTGGGAGCTATGGTATTTTATCAGCCAATACACGAGGGTATCGGTAATGCCTCGCTCGTCAATACCAACACTATATTCGTGGCGGTCGGCCAGCCCGTACCAGATGTGTTCAGAAGCCTTTTGAAAGAGGAAACAGCTTTTTATTCTTGCTACGGCCATTTTTATAAATAAAAGTTGGAGCAATTACCATGCTCCTATTCAGATAGTCGGGCCTGCTGCTCCTGAATGATGGCCTGCAATTCTGCTTCGGAGGGTAGGTTGAGGCGATACTTGCTGACGAACAGCTGCTCGGAGAGGCCGGAGGTGGCGTAGCGCACCAGCGTATCGTTTTTCTGGGCGCAGAGGATGAGGCCCACGGGCGGGTTGTCGCCGGGCGTCATCTCGTTCTCGCGGTAGTAGTTGAGGTAGACGTTCATCTGGCCGGCGTCGGCGTGGCTGAATGCCCCGATTTTGAGGTCGACCAGGACGTGGCACTTTAGGATGCGGTGGTAGAAAACGAGGTCGATGAAGTAGTGCTCGTTGTCGAAGGTGAGGCGCTTTTGGCGGGCCTCGAAGCAGAAGCCGCGGCCCAGCTCCACGAGGAAGGTTTGGAGGTGGGCAATGATGGCCGTTTCCAGGTCGCTTTCGCTGTAGCTGGGGCGCTCCTCCAGGCCCAGGAATTCCAGGACATAGGGGTTTTTTACCACATCGGCCACGGCCAGGGGCTGGGTGCCGGCGTGGCCGGCGAGCACGCCGGCCTTGTCGGTGGAGAGGCCGGTACGCTCGTAAAGCATCGAGTCAACGGCTCGCTTTAGCTCGCGCACGGACCAGCTGTTTTTGACGGCCTGTACTTCGTAGAAAGCCCGCTGCAGCGGGTTGGTAAGGGGTAGCAGCTCCAAGAAGTGGGAGAAGCTGAACCGGCTGAGCAGCAACCCGGGGGCCAAGCCGTTGGAGGGGGTGGGGGCCGCAGCGGCGGCGGCGGGTAAGGCTGGCAAACCTAGCGCGGGCAATTCTCTCGACACTGTTGAGAGAATTGCGGGGTAGGTACGGTAGAAGTCTACGCAGCGGTAAAGTTGCTGGGCGGAGAGGCCGCGCACGGCCTGCAGGCGGCGGGCCAGCTCGGGCATGAGGCGGGTGCCGTAGGCGGCGCGGTCGGCCCCCTGCTGCTCGTACTCAGTGATGTACCAGCCGATAAGCCAGTTGCGCAGCGTAAGCCAGTAGTTGACCTGCTGCGCGGCAGCCTGCTGGGTGCGCTCGTGCAGGAAGCCGATGCGCTCGGCTAGGGTAGAAAGCGTGGAATCTGCCATAAGTACTCGTTGCTAATTAGTTTATATTATAATGATTAGCTTTGCATCATGTCAAGAGTTAATACCCCCTTACTGAGTAAATCTGAAAAGTCAGCCTTAGAACAAGGAGCTAGAACGGGAAAGACGCCCTGTTTTCGTGCTAGATGCGAAGTGATTTTATTAAAAGCTATCGGGCTCACCTCAGAGCAAGTAGCCAAGTTTACGGCTATGACTTATGTAAGTGTTAATGGGTGGACAAAACGCTATCAAGAGGAGGGTATTGAGGGACTACAAACAAAGACTGGACGCGGGCGCAAAGCAGTAGTAAGCGTAGTGGAGGATAAAGAGTCTGTTTTGCAAGCTATCAAAGCAAATAGACAACGTATTGAAACGGCTAAAGCGGAATGGGAACAGGAAACTAACAAATCGGTTAGCTTGAGCACCTTTAAATCTTTTTTAAAAGTCTTGACGGACGATATAAGCGAATAAGAAGGCGCTGTAAAGGCAAGCCCTGCCCGGATTTATATGCCTTAAAGAAGGCGCAATTAACTGAATTAGAGATACTTTGCGAGCAAGGTTTTCTAAACTTATTTTACGGAGATGAAAGCCATGTGTGCAGTACGGGCTACGTGCCCTACGGGTGGCAGTTCCTAGGAGAAGAAGTTTTCATACCAGTTGAGAAAGGCTATAAAATCAATATTTGGGGACTTATTAGCCGACGCAATCAAACCCATTGGTTAACAACGGAAACGATTATTAGCGCAAATTTTATCTTTACACAACTAGAAGAATTATCTTTTAAGATTCGAAAGCCAACAGTAATTGTGGTAGATAATGCAAGTATCCACAAAGCGCAGCTAATCCAGCAGCAATTACCTTTTTGGGAAGCCCGCGGATTACGTATATTTTATTTACCTACTTATTCGCCACACCTCAATATTGCGGAAACACTTTGGCGTAAATTAAAGAAAGAACAGCTTGACCCAGGTGACTACTTTAATAAGGATACTCTTTTCTACGCAGTTAATCGTTGCTTAGCGCAAGTAGGAAATTTATGGAGAATAAATTTCTCAAAATTTAACATAAACTAATTAACCACGGGTACTTAGCAGCCAAGATACAGCGCCATTGGCATAGGCTAGAATAAATGTTCTGAGACAAATTCAGTGCTGACACTGATGCGAATACAGAGGTAAAACACTTGTTTTGCCTAAACTGCAGCAGTATGGTAATTATTCAGCCGAAGCGTCTGCAAAAGCGATACTAGGTGTTACAATCCTGATAAGTAGCGTGCTTCTGACAACTTGTTTATATAGCATGAATCTAAATAAATACTTCACCAGCCTCTCAGTATTACTATGCGTTTTCAGTGCACTTGCTTTCACAGCGAAGGCACAGTACGTTATAGTGCCTGTGGGCGCACCATGTCCCCGAAGCAGCCGGATTGATAGCGATACTATTTCCTTCTCTGCAAACCAGCCAATGCCATTTGACCAATGCTTTTACTTGAAATGCATTCTGCCTGGACGCGTTGAAGTTGATAGATTTGTTGTCATTCCAGTTGATGCTCAAGGCAATTTAAAAGTTAAGCGACGAGACTATTATTCTTACTTGCACAATAAACAAACTTGGAAGGAGCGTAGAAAAGAGCGCAAAAGTCTTCCTTATAAAGATTTCAAAAAAGGCAATGGTCTGATTGCTCAACAATCTGAGAGAGTTACGACAATAATAAAGGGAAACCATACTGAAATTACGCTCGACGTTCCTCCTCTTGAGCCAGGACGAGAATATAAAATTCTACTTTTGACGCCCAACGGTGAAGATGCCCAAACACTATTAGAAATAGGACAGCTTATTTTTGTAATACAGACTGCTGCGCCTAATGCTGTTACCAGAATGGGTTCGCTTGATGAGGCCGCTTTATTGCATCGTCGAAATATTATTAATAGATACCAAAATCCAAATAAACTGTTCCTCAAAAATTTACTAACATCAAATGATTATGAATCATTTGATGATTTTGTTAATGCTCTTTACTCTTTTCAAATACATTTTGATGCCTACAATAATCATGTAAGTTACCAAATTGATGTTAGTCGGCCACAGATTGTTCCTGAATACAAATTATTTTTCTCGCCCGTCGCTTCACCACCTCCTAACTCAAATGATTTGAAGGCTTTATCCGCTCCGCCTTCAGCTTCTTCACCTCGTCGTTATCAGAGTATACTTGGTAATTTACCCTTTACTAATAAATACGACCCTGACAAACCTAATAGTACGCTGGTTGTTGCCGACATTTTGCCGCGTATTAGCACTGATGGCCAACACTTGACTCTCAATACACTCGACACCAAAGGCAACAGCATTGATTTGGCGTCTGATGGGACATATTTGGTACAAGTTTTAGCATATGACTCCCAAAAACCAGCGAATTTTCTAGGAATGGTGGATGTGGGTAAGTTAACCTTTTCGCAGCATGGTACCCAAGTAGTGGCATTGCCAGATGCGAAAGCATACGATGGTAAGTGGTTGGATGCTGACAACAGCGTGATGGGAAACTACGCGCTCATTCAAGTAAAGCAACAGTTGATAACAAATGCTCTTACTTCCCAAGACGCGGTTAGTTTTAAAAATGGCCCCTTAACCTACTGTATGCAAAGTGCAATTGCTTGCCCCTGCGAGGATAAGGGCATAAAGGATTTAACCGTTCGTGAGCAATTACTTAATACTCTTGTATTTTTAGGTGAAACTGACAACAAGCGGCGGCAGGCAGTTGCAGCGGGACTTTCTTCTATAGCCAACCTGCCTGAGACTGTTAAGCCTACTGAATATCTACTTCAACAAGCCAATATAAAATCCAGTATTGCCAGCTTAAACACCGCACTTGAATTCATTAAAAAGGTGCAAATTCTTACACCTGCGCTTAGCACTGATATCGGTGCGCTTATTCTACAAATCGAGGCCTATAAACTGGGCCTGAGTACTGTTTCCCAGAATATACATTCCATAGCTGAAGCAGAAGCGGCGTCGAAAACTAGGTTAGAGAAGAAATTAATTGGACCAGATGTTAGGCTGGCTGCTGTCGGGTCTAGTTCCATTCTTAATCTTGTTAGCGAAAGCAAACTTCGCATTATGCCGGACTTTGGCTTCATCGCGATATTCGACCGTCAAGAGCCATTTAGTAAGTCTTTTGGCCCTAAGGACCTGTCACCATACCTTGGTTTTAATATTGGCTTCCGCGCTATGGATAAAAACATTCCATGGCGTATGATTCAGCATAAGAGCTTACGTCATCACTTATCTTTTATGTCTGGGCTAACTTTGAAATCGTTGGCAATAACGAACCAACGGGAAGATTTTTTTGGCAAAACAAGCTTATTGATAGGCTTGGGGTATCGGCTTAATAACTACTTAAGAATTACGGCTGGTAGCGTTTTATTTAAGGAGGTTGACCCAAATCCTTTATCTGACAGTCGCCCTGTAACAGCGTCTGCATTTATTGGAGTTTCGCTTGACCTCGACCTTAAAGACCTTTTTGGGGGCATAAGTGCATTGTTCAAGCTATGAAAATCCATCGTTCTCTTCTACTTGGTCTTTTGCTATGCATGGTCATTACTACGTGCTACAGAGCAGATAAATACAATAATCCTGACCCAAGCTTACTTACACTGGATAATATTACAGTATCAGGCGCGGCTGATGGCAGTACACCGACTGAAATCAAAGCGCACATCTCTTCCGATGCGACAAGGGCAAAGCGAACCGTTGTATTTAAAACTACTTTGGGTTCCTTTAAAGAGGGCAAGGGGGACAGTGTGCTCCGCGAGGCCAGCGACAATTTTACTGCTACAGCAGAGTTAACCAGCACCACAGTCGGGACTGCTATTGTTTCTGCAAAGGCTTATGGCATCACCGCGAAGGACAAGGCGTTAGTGTCCTTTCAGCGCGCGTATCCAAATAGTATCACTGTTACTGTCGATTCTTTCGCTATCTCTAACAGGATTAATAGCGAACTCATAATTACCGCTACAGTAAAGCTTGATAACGGTCGCAAGCCAAGTGTCGGTACACCTATCATATTTAACGTGTATTATCCCAGTAACCCTGCCGGACCCCTTACACTTGCGGGAGCATTCGTAAATAATATTCGGCAGGCAAGCAGTGATGCAAACGGTATAGCACGTATCCGTTATTCACCTGGCGGGGTCAATTACCAAGGAGACTTAACGATTACCGCTACAACAGCCAATCCTGGGGCTCCAGACCCAACTGCTAGTACAACTGTCTTTTTATATAAAAGATAGCTGCTGTCTAACCATTATTTTACCTAAGGTCTTTCAATAATGAAAAGAAAACAAGGCGCCAAACACAAAGCAATAAAGGCCCTTACGAAGGTAATGGAAGCCTTTATATCAAGCCATCCTGATTTGTCAGGCCTGCAGATAGATTCTTTTTCGCTTAGTTCATCCTCAAAAAATGCCTTGATAAAGGTTGCTCCTAGGCGTACATATTGTTGTGTTGGACCGAATGGCACAGAGCAGTACTTTTCTGATGACAAGGATTGTGCATTCCACAATTCAATAGATTGCCCATAGCTGAAACTTAATTCTCCGTCCAAAGAAGTCTATTGCGTTGAATTGCTGATTGGTAGTAAGTCGTTAAATACGCCCCGTCGCATCGAGCAAGTAGCAACTACCTCGTCAGTGGCCCCATTACGGTGTTTGGCTATGTCGAACAGCACGGTATCAGCAGTAGCAGTGCCGTCTTCATACTCTGTAATGTTGTAATACTCGCCGCGCCACATGAAAACGATGCAGTCGGCGTCCTGCTCCAGGCTGCCGCTTTCGCGTAGGTCACTGAGGAGGGGGCGCTTCTCGCCGCCGCGCTTTTCTACGTCGCGGGAGAGTTGGCTGAGAGCGATGACAGGGGCGTTTAGCTCTTTGGCTAGTTCCTTGAGGCCCCGGCTGATGCTGCCTACTTCCTGCTCACGGTTGCCTTTGGTATCGCCGCGCATGAGTTGGATGTAGTCGACCAATACCAGGCCCAGCGGGTGCTGGGCGTGGAGGCGGGCGCACTTGGCGCGCAGCTGCTGAATGCTCAGGCCGGGCGTGTCATCGATGTGCAGTTGGTGGCCGTGGGTGCGCAGGCGCTGGGCCTGGTCGCGGATGCTGGCTACCTGGTCGAGGCCGCCGGGGAGGTTGCCGCGGCGCAGGTCGGAGTTGGAGTAGCCGGGTACCTCGCTGGCAATCATGCGCTGCATGAGCTGCAGCGTGGGCATTTCGAGGCTGAAAATGGCCGCGTGCTGGTTGTGGTCGAGGGCGGCGGTGCGGGCGAAGTGAAGCAGGGCAGCGGTTTTACCCATCGCGGGGCGGGCCGCCAGGATGATGAGGTCGCCGGGCTGCCAGCCACCCGTCAGGCCATCGAGTTGGGTGAGGCCGGTAGGGATGCCGGTCAGGCCTTTTTGCTGCACAGCCTGGGCCAGGCGGTCAAAGGTGGGCGCGAAGGCGGCGGCGGCGGTCTGGCCGGGGCGGGTTTCGAGGGTGCGGTGCAGGGTGGTGAGGTGGGTTTGGGCGTCGGCCAGCAGCTCCAGCGGGTCGCGGGTATCGTCGTAGCCGTAGGTGGCCAGCCCGGTGCCGGCGCGGATGATGACGCGGCGGGCGTGCTGCTCCTGGAGCAGGCGGCAGTGCGTTTCGAGGTGGGCAGCCGAGTTGATTTTGGTAGTCAGCCCGGCTACGAAGCCGGGGCCCCCGGTGCGTTCGAGGGTGCCGCGGTGGCGTAGCTGGGCCACTACGGTAAGCAGGTCGGCGTGCTGGCCGGCCTGCACCAGGTCGCGGATGGCCAGGTACACCTGCTGATGGGCAGCCAGGTAAAATACTTCCTCGGTGGTGAGCGTGGCCAGCAGGGTGAACTGGGCGGGGGCCTCGAGCAGGGCCGCGCCGAGCACGGCGGCTTCCAAGTCGAGGGCCTGGGGCGGCAGGTGGCCGGCGGTGGGAATGGAGACGGTAGCGCGGCGGGCGGGCTCGGCTACCCGGCGGGTTTGGTTGGGTGAGGTCATAGGAAGTTAGCTCCAGCGGGTGGGGTCGGTGGATTTGGGGGCGGTGCGGGCGCGGGTTGGGGTAGCCTGGCTGCCGCCGGGCCGGGCGGTTTGGAATTGCGGGCGGCGGCGCATCCAGTTGCGGAAGGCGGCGCGCCAGTCGACCATCTGGGTTTTGCCGCTCACGCGCCAGCCGTTGCTGGCGTAGTGGTCCACGAAGGCGGCGGCCTCGGCCGGGGCATCGGCGCTGCCGGGGTGCTGGTCGGCGGCGTAGGCCTGCACCTCGGCCAGCGTGGGTGGGGTAGCCTTCTTTTTCTCTGATTTGGGGGCGGGAGTAGGGGCGTCAGCCTCTCCCTCTACTTCGTTAGAAGTAGTGAAATTGAAGTTGAAAGCCTTTTCATTTGCTTTCTCTTTTGGGGGCAATTGCTTTTTGCCGGAAAGCTTTTGCTTAGCCGGTGAAAGCTTTTGCTTTACGGGTGGATTTTCGGGCGCGGCGGGTGGACTTTGGTAAACCAGTTGGTTTTCCTGGGAAAGCAATTGGTTTGCGGGGCGGCCACCCTTGCGGCCGTTGGCAGCCAGGCGCTCACGCTTAGCGGCTTGCTTTGCAGCCTCTTGTGCCAGGCGCGGATTGTAGCGGCGGGTAGGGTCGTCGGGGGCCAGCGGGAACTTGCCCAGCAGCAGGTCGCGGCTTTCGGCCCACTGCTGGGCGTTGAGGCGGGCGGTGCGGCGCAGGCGGTTTTCGTCGTCGGGCAGGAAGCCGGGGCGGTCGGACTGCCAGGAATTGAACAGCAGCAGACAGTACGCGCCCACCTCATGGGCTTCCATGAGCTGCACGTCGGGCGAGCTAAGGAAGTCGCCGGTATAGAGCTGGAACGCGGGCGACTTCATGCCATCGGGGAAACGGGCAGCACCGGCACCGGGGCCGTAGCAGCGGGCCCGAACAGGTCAAGCTGGCGGTAATCGGTGCACTTGCCTCGCAGGGCCGCTTCGACCTCGGCCAGGACGGTGGCCAGGGTCGCTTCGAGCAGGCCGGCGTAAGGGTAGCTGCTTTGCTCGTCGTCGAACGACTGGTAGGGCGTGACCAGATTGAGCACCCGGCCGCCGGTCAGCTCGCGCTGGCCGACGAGGGTAACGCCGCCCTGGTTTTTGCCCATCGCAAAGCCGGTGACGGTAAAGGACTCGAAGCGGGCGGGTAGCTCCTCGTCGTCGCTGGGCCAGAAATCGGGCGTTTCGTCCAACTGCTCGGTAAGCAGGCAAAGGTGCGGGGTGAGCCGGGAAATGGCGTGCGGCAGGTCGGGGTGTACCTGTTCCTGGCAGGTGAGGGCGAAGCTGCGGGCGGGCGCGTCCTCGCCGCGCTGCTCGGTGAACTCGCAGGTCAGGTGCTGGTCTTTGACCTTGGCCCGCAGGATGGCGATAATGGAATTGGCCGGGCTGTCGGGGCCCACGATGGGGAGTAGCTGGGACATTTTGGAAACAGGGATTCGGGCGGCCTGGGCAGGCTGCCGGGTGGTGGTGATAGGTCTGAGATGGGGCCCGGCGGCTAGCCGCGGGGGCGGCCCCGGCGGCGCGGGGCAGCGGCGGCCGCTGGCTCGGCGTCGGTGCGGTTGCGGCGCTGCCAGTCGTGGATTTGGGAGAGTAGCACCCGGTCGCCGCGGCTGCTCTCGCCGGGCAGGTAGTGCAGGCGGCGCGGGTGGGCGTCGGGCAGGCGCATGTAGTCGCGCAGGGTTTCGGGGTGCAGGTCGAGCAGCGCGGCGGCGCGGGGCACGGCGTAGGCCGGGTCGGGGGTAGGGGCGGCTTCGAGCTGGCGGCGGGCCTCGGCGGCGCAGGCTCTTTCCAGCGACTCACGCACCCATACGTGGTTATCGGGCATCCGCACGGTGATGTGCAGGCCGTCGGCGGTGGTAGTGGTCAGCTCAGTCATGGCCGGGAGGTGCGAAGCTTTTCGAATTTGGGTAGCTGCTCGGGGTAGTAGCGGCTGGGTGGTGTTGGGAGCGGGCCCAGGGCCCGGCGGTAATCGATGATGCGGGCCAGTTGGCAGATTACCTCGTCGGCTACTTCGGTATTGAACTCCACGATTTTGAAGAGCAACCACTTGTATTCTAACTCTGTCAGGTAATGGGTGCCCAGGTGCTTGTAGATTTCCTCCTGCTGCCGGGGAGTAGCGAATCTGTACTCGCCGAAATGGGTAGGGCGCGGGCAGTTGAGTAGCGCGGCGTCGAGGGCGGCCGTGGCTTCGTGCGGGGCCTCGTGTAGATTAAGCGGCATACCTAGTGGGTGGGGGTAGCTGCGCTGGCCAGTTGGTTGAGGTCGTGCTGTACCGATTGGCTGCCCGCGGCCTTGATGAGCCGCACGGCCTCGGCTACGGCCGGGTGAGCGGGCCTGGCCTTTTGCAGGGCCTTCGACACGGCCGCGTGGGACATATTCAGCGACCGGGCGATGGTCGAGATGGCCCCGTGCGGTAATAGGGCCCGCAGGTCAGCCAGGGAGGAATTGGTTTCAAGTGGTTGCATTTTAGTTTTGCTCTGTTACCTTTGAGTATGAAGTACACACCAAATGTAGGTAAAACAAACTAAAAGTTGCAAAATGAATATCGTTGAACCCCAAAAAACCATTCTGACTACGCCGGTACCTCACCTGAGTATGAGTGAGCGTTTGAAAACGGTTCGGCGTCTACGCGGTCTTACTCAGCAGAATATGGCCGACCTGCTTGAGATTGCGCGGCCCACGGTGGCGCAGCTGGAAGGGGGCCGCCATCAGCCCAGCAATGAGGTGCTGGAAACTATTATTCGGAAGCTGGAGGTGAGCCGTGACTGGCTGTGGTTTGGGACAGGCCCGATGGAGGAGACGAGCCCGGTAGGCGGCGACACCCGGATGTTGCGCCCGCTACTGGACGTTGACTACATCGACTGCCCGCTGATACCAGTGCCGGCGCGGGCGGGATTTCTGGATATGATAGGCAGCCAGAGCGACTACGGGCATTACCAGACGGTACGCATTTATAACCCCAGCGCTGAGATAAGCAAGGGTGACGCGCTGGCATTCGAGATTGACGGCGACTCGATGGAGCCGCAGCTACGGCCGGGTATGCAGGTAGCAGTAGTGCCGGTTCAGATAGCCGATGTGAAGTACGCCGTGAGTGGCGTGTACGTAGTGGCCTTCGCCAACCAGCTAACCGTGAAACGGATTAAGGATAACGACCTGCTGACGAAGCGGCAGCTTACGCTTCATTCTGATAACCCCAAAGCCGGCAGCCTGACAATAGCCGGGGAGGACATTCGCGGGCTGTGGAAAGTCATCGATATTATCCGAGGTAGGGTGGAGTAAGGGAGAAATTTTTAGCTTAGACTGTTATTTATTTCGGCAGGGCGGAAACCAGGGCGAAATAGGTAAAAACAGCGTTTTCAGGCTGATTTGGCATTAATTTAGTTCCCAGGAGGGAGCGCTAAAGCTTAGAATGCCCGCCCTTATCGGCGGGCATTCTTCGTTTCCATATTAACCTTGTTGAAAGCATTCGTAGAGAAACAAAAAGCACCCGCTGTAGTGGGTGCTTTTTGTTTCTCAGTCCGTGGCGTGGGCCTACCAGAATATCGAGTATAGCGCCACCACAACGCCCAGAATGAGCACCGCACCAGCCGTGAACGTCTTATTGGGCCGGAACATCGACGAGTCGATTTCCAGGCCATTAGTTTTCACGCCGCGGGCGTGCTCGATGAGGCTGATAATGACCATACCTAAGATGCAGAACACGAACACGAAGCCCATGCGGTCGAGAAACGGAATCTCATACACGCCATTGACGGGCACCGCGAAGCCGAAGGGCGCTAGCCAAGAGAGGTTGGCGTAACCGGGCAAAAACTTAAGCACCACCGACATCAGGAAGCCGCCGATGGTGGCAAACAGCGCCGCGCTCGACGTGGCTTTTTTCCAGAAAAAGCCCAGGATGAACATGGCAAAAATGCCCGGCGACACGAAGCCCGTGTACTCCTGAATGTAGGTGAAGCCGCCCTTCTTGTCGATGCCCAGGTGCGGGGCAATCACTACGCCTAACAGCATGGCCACCACCACCGCGATTTTACCGGTCGTCACCAGCGTCTTCTCCGAAGCATTCGGGTTGATGGCCTTCTTATAAATATCGAGCGTAAAAATGGTGGCAATGGAGTTGGCCTTGCCGGCCAGCGAGGCCACCACGGCCGCCGTGAGCGCCGCGAATGACAACCCCTTGAGACCCACCGGCAAGATGTTGAGTAGCACGGGGTAGGCCCGGTCGGGGTTTAGCTCGCCGCCCTGCAAGAACTCGCCGCTGCCAAACACGTTTTGCTTGTAGAGAATGTAGGCTGCAATGCCCGGCAGCACCACAATCACGGGCATCAGCAGCTTCAGAAATGCCGCGAACAGAATGCCGCTACGGGCGGTAGGTAGGTCGGCCCCCAGGGCGCGCTGCGTGATATACTGGTTACAGCCCCAGTAGTTGAGGTTCACAATCCAGAGGCCGCCGAGCAATACTGTCATGCCCGGCAGGTCGATGTAGCTCGGGTTGTCGCGGTGCAAAATCATGTGAAAGTGGTCGTTAGCCTGGCTGTACATCAGGTGCAGGCCGTTGAACACGCCCGTGGTGCCGTAGTGGGTCGATACCAGGTTGATGGCTAAGTACGTGGTAGCCAAGCCGCCCATAATCAGGAAGAACACCTGGATAACGTCTGTGAAGCCAATCACTTTCATGCCGCCCAGCGTGATGATAATGGCGAAAAACGCCATTCCATACATGCAAAAATTGAGGTTGAGGCCCGATACCGTGCTGGCCGCGATGGCCCCGAGGTAGAGAATCGAAGTCAGGTTAACAATGATGTAGAGCAGCAGCCAGAACACGGCCATAATCATGGCTACCGTACCATTGTAGCGCTGGTGCAGAAACTGCGGCATCGTGAAGATGCGATTCTTGAGGTACACCGGGATAAAAAACACGGCCACAATGACGAGCGTCACGGCTGCCATCCACTCGTAGGCCGCAATGGCCAGGCCCATCTTGAAGCCTGAGCCCGACATGGCCACAAATTGCTCGGCCGAGATGTTGCTGGCAATTAGCGACGAGCCGATAGCCCACCACGTGAGCGAGCCCTCGGCCAGAAAGTAATCTTTGGAATCGCCCTCTATAGTACCGTCATGGCCCGTCTTGCGGTTATAAATCCAGATGCCGTAGCCGGCAACTATCAGAAAGTAGACGAAAAAGACGATGTAATCGAGCGTAGCCAGCTTGTGCATAGGGCGGGAAAAACGAATGAGCAACGAAAGTAGGGAAAATATCTGCTAGCTGGGCTATGCAATCGATTGTGTTAGGAAAAAACCGGGGGTAGGGCATGCCCGTGCCACCTGGCCGCCTACCATCCGGCCGCCGTTGTATTTTTGTAGGCATACCTACTTTCCGCCAGTGAAAAAAGCGCTGTACCTCATCGGCTCGCCCAACCAGACTACCCAGATGCACCGGGTGGCGCAGCTACTCGAAGAGGAATACGAACCCTACTTTAGCCAGCTGTACTACGATGGCTGGATGCGCGGCTTTTACGAGTGGCTGCTGCGCCACAACATCCTGGACAAGACCATCGTGCAGGGCCTGATAAAAGAGAAAGCCGACCGCTACATCGAGCTGCACCAGCTGCGCCGCGACTTCGAAAACCGCGAGCTGCGCCACAAATACGACCTCATCGTGTGCTGCTCCGATATTGTGGTACCTTGGACTCTACTGAAAACCACCAAGTCGGTATTCGTGCAGGAGGGCATGACCGACCCGCTTAACCTGTGGGCGCGGCTGGTGAAGCGCTTCACCAATTTCCCCATCCTCACCATCAGCACCGCCCTCAATGGCATGAACAACTGCTGCGACATTTATTGCGTGGCCTCGCCCGGCTATGCCGAGCACTTCAACAAAATAGGGGTTAATAAGGAGAAGATTATCGTCACGGGCATTCCTAATTTCGACGATATTGAGAAGCTGCGAAATAATGACTTTCCGCACCGTGGCTATGTGCTGGTGGCCACCACTGACATGCGCGAAACCTTCCGGCGCGACAACCGCCCGAAGTTTATTCGCCACGCCACGCGCATCGCGGCCGGCCGGCCCATGATTTTCAAGTTTCACCCCAATGAGGATATGGCCCGCGCCACTGCCGAGGTGCGGCGCTACGCCCCGCCCGGCACGCTCATCTACACCAGCGGCAACACGGAGGAAATGATTGCCAACTCGGTGGAATTAGTAACGCAGTACAGCACAGTAGCTTATGTGGGCCTGACGCTGGGCATTCCGGTGCACTCGTACTTCGATGTGGAGGACCTGAAGCGCAAGCTGCCCGTCCAGAACGGCGGCATCAGCGCCGAGCGCATCGCCGATATTTGCCTGCAGTTTGGCCGGTTTAAGGGGTCCGGGCCGGCTTTTTTGAAGCAGTATCAACTTGCCGAAATCAAAAAGGAACATCATGCTCATCCGGTGCCCGTCCCGCGAAGCCGCGTGGGGTAGCACGTATTTTCCTTAACTACTGCCCAAGAGTATGCGAGCGGGATGCGTCGGCAAGCGGATACCAACCAAAGCATACCAACGATTGATAGCCAATATGCTCACCCTCATTCAGGCCCGGCGCGGCTCCTCGCGACTCCCCGATAAAGTCAGCCTCGACCTCGTAGGCCGGCCGCTGCTGGTGCGCCAGGTCGAGCGCGTGCAGCGAGCGCGGCTGGCCGGCCGCGTGGCCGTCATCACCACCGACGACCCTAGCGATGATACCCTGGCCGCTATGTGCCAACAGTATGGTATTGAAGTATTTCGCGGCAGCGCCCTTGACCTACTCGACCGCCACTATCAGGCCGCGCGGCACTTCGGCGAAACGGAGGGGGTAGTGAAAATTCCCAGCGACTGCCCGCTCATCGACCCGGCCATCATTGATAAAGTCCTGGGCTTTTTTGCCGAAACTAAGGGCCAGTACGACTTCGTGAGCAACCTGCACTCCGCCACCTACCCCGACGGCAACGACGTGGAGGCCATGACCTTCGCGGCCCTCGAAACGGCCTGGCGCGAGGCCCGCCGCCCCTTAGAGCGCGAGCACACTACCCCCTTCTTCTGGGAGAATCCCGACCGCTTCCGACTGGCCAACGTGACTTGGGAAACGGGCCTGGACTACTCGATGTCGCACCGCTTCACCATCGACTATCCGGCTGATTATGAGTTTATAAAAGCCGTGTACGAAGCACTTTATCCCGCTAATCCTTATTTTGGGCTGACCGATGTGCTGACATTATTAAAACAAAGGCCGGACATTTACGCCTTAAATGCTAACCTGGCCGGCGTGAACTGGTACCGCAATCACCTGAACGAATTGAAAACCGTGGACGCGGGCAGCACAAAGCAATTGTAGTAAGTAGTAAAGAGAACGTCATGCAGAGCATTCTGCGCATCAAGCAGCGACGAAGCATCTCGCCTGCCTCGTTGGTTACCAATTGAGTTTACTGCTGCACGCGAGATGCTTCGCTGCGCTCTGCATGACAACGATTTTATGACCTCCGAAAAACAAGACGAACTAAAGGCCCTCGCCCTGCGCGTGCGCGAGCACATTGTGCGCCTGAGCACCGATGGCGGCTGCTTCACCGGTGCCTCGCTGAGCTGCGCCGACCTGCTGGTGTACCTCTACGCCGACTTCCTCAATGTGCACCCCGGCAACCTCACGGACCCCGAGCGCGACTACCTCTTCCTCAGCAAAGGCCATGACGTGCCAGCCCTCTACGGCACCTTCGCCGAGCTGGGTTTCATGCCTAAGGAACGGCTGGCCAACCACCTGAAATCCAACGACTCCATCTATTGGCATCCCAATCGCAGCGTGCCGGGCGTCGAGTTTCATTCGGGCTCGCTGGGCCACCTGCCGAGCGTGGCGCTGGGCGTGGCCCTCGATGCGCGCATGCGCGGCCAAAACCAGAAAGTCATCGTGATAACCGGCGACGGCGAGCTCAACGAGGGCACCTGCTGGGAAGCCCTGCTGGTAGCCAGTGCCCATAAAGTAAATAACCTCACTATCGTGGTGGACCGCAACCACTTCCAAGCTAACATTGCCACCGAAGACCTCATTCCGCTGGAGCCCTTAGCGCCCAAGTTCGAGGCGTTCGGCGCGGTCGTGAAGCGCATTGACGGCCACGATTTCGCCGCGCTAGAAGCCGCGTTCACCGCCCTACCCTTCAGCCAGGACAAGCCTTCCGTCATTATTTGCGACACGGTGCGCGGCCGCGGCCTACCCAGCATCGAGCGCCGCGCCGACCGCTGGTTCTGCAACTTCAGCAGCGACGAGGTGATAGAACTGCTAAAAGAGTTGCACAGCCAGGAAGCCACCATACTCACCAGCGAAACGCTCACTGTTAGATAATTAATTCGTCTGTTCTTGCGAGCGCAGCGCGGCAATCTTTCCTTCACGTTGGGTTAGTAAACTAGTTGAAGCGAACGACCAGGAAAGATTGCCGCGCTCCACTGCGTTGCGCTCGTAAGGACAAACAGCTCTTACGTCATTAAGAAATGAATTACGAACAGCTTATCCACGAAACCGCCTTGGCCGATGAGCGCCTGCTGGTGATGACGGCCGAAAACCGCGCCCTTATCCGCAACCTGCCCGGCCCGCTGGGCCCGCGCTTCATCGACACCGGCATCACGGAGCAAACCATGATTGGCGCTGCCGCCGGCCTGGCCCTGCGCGGCCGCGTGCCGGTGGTACACGCGCTGGCAACGTTCCTCACGCTGCGGGCATTTGAGTTTATCCGCACCGACGTGGGCATTCCGCACTTGCCGGTGAAAATCAGCGCCTTCGTGCCCGGCTTTTTGTCGGATGGCAACGGCCCTACCCACCAGGCTATCGAGGACGTATCGCTCATGCGCGGCATTCCGGGCATGACGGTTTTCGCGCCCGCCGACGAGCAGGATATGCTGGTCATGCTGCCCGCCATCTGGGCCTCGCCCGACCCCGCCTACCTACGCGTGAACACCCGCCCGGCCACCTACGAGCACGCGCCGTATGAAATGGGCAAAGCCGAAATCGTGGCCGAAGGCACTGACGTTACTATCCTCACTTACGGGATGCTCTTCGAGCAAACCTTGATTGCCAGGGACTTGCTCACCGAAGCCGGCTACTCGGTGGGCCTTGTGAACCTGCGCAGCCTCAAGCCGCTAGACGAAGCGGCTGTGCTCAAGGTAGTGAAGGGGGGTAGCCTCGTCGTAACGGTGGAGGACCACTTTCAGACCGGCGGCCTCTACTCCATCCTGGCCGAGCTATTATTAGCTAATGAACTCACCGCCAAAGTGCTGCCGCTGGCCCTAAAAGAGCGCTGGTACAAGCCCGGCCTGCTGAGCGAAGTGCTCGAATACGAAGGCTTTACCGGCCAGCACATTGCCCGCCGCATCGGCGAGCGGCTGGGCGATGGGGAGCACACCTTCGGCGCCAAAACCAAGGTGGTCGAAAACGTATTTGCCGAGTAGTTTTGAGTGAACGTCATGCAGACCGAAGAGAAGCATCTCGCCCGCCCCGTTGGGTTCCTAACGCTAGCATGCGAGATGCTTCCCTTTGGTCTGCATGACGTTCTTTTTTAATTTCTGATTGCCTATCCAGTCTTATGAATTTCCAGAAATCCGACGACCTCTACGCTCGTGCGCAGAAAATCATGACCCCCGTCACCCAAACCCTCGCTAAGGGGCCGGGCCAGTACACCAAAGGTGCCGCACCCAAGTACGTGAAGCGCGGCAAGGGCTCGCACGTGTGGGACGTTGATGGCAACGAATACATTGACTACCAGATGGGTATTGGCCCGCTGAGCCTCGGCTACGCCTACCCCCGCGTGGACGACGCCATTCGGGCGCAACTCGAAGATGGCATCACGTTTTCGATGATGCACGAGCTGGAAGTGCAGGTGGCCGAGCTGATTCACGAGATTATCCCGAACGCCGAGAGCATCCGCATCAGTAAGACCGGGGCCGACGTGTGCTCGGCGGCGGTGCGCGTGGCCCGCGCCTTCACGGGCCGCAAGGACGTGCTGTGTTGCGGCTACCACGGCTGGCACGATTGGTACATTGGTACCACGAGCCGCGACAAGGGTATTCCGCAGGAAAGCAAGGACTTAGTGAGCGCTTTCGAGTATAACAACCTCGACTCGTTCAAGGAAATGCTGACGCCCGATGTGGCCTGCGTCATCCTGGAGCCGTTCATTTTTGATGCGCCCAAGGACAACTTCCTGCACGAAGTGGCCCGCCTCTGCAAGGAAAACGGCACGCTGCTGATTTTTGACGAGATGTGGACCGGCTTCCGCATCGCCCTCGGCGGCGCGCAGGAGTATTTTGGCATCAAGCCCGACCTGGCGGTGTACTCCAAAGCCTGCGCCAACGGCATGCCCATCGCGCTGCTCACGGGCCGTAAGGACGTGATGCAGCTGTTTGAGCAGGACGTGTTTTTCTTCACCACCTTTGGCGGCGAAGCGCTGAGCTTAGCGGCTACCATCGCTACCATCAGCGAGATGCGCGAGAAAAACGTGCCCGCGTTCCTGGCCAGCCAGGGCAACAAGCTGAAGGAAGGCTACAACAAAATCGCCGCCGACCTTGGCCTGAGCCAGTATACCAAGTGCTACGGCTACGACTGCCGCAGCATCGTCACCTTCGATGCCAGCGCCGGCAACCCCCTGAAAACCAAGGCGTACGTGCAGCAGGAGCTATTCAAGCGCGGCATTCTGTGGGGTGGTTTCCACAACATGAGCTTCTCGCACACCGACGAGGATGTGGCCAAAACCCTGGCCGCCTACGGCGAGGTCCTACCCCTCCTCAAAGACGCCATCGAGAAAGGCGACGTGAGCACCCGCCTGGAAGGCGAGCCGCTGGAAGCCGTGTTCCGCAAGGTGACCAATGCCGCGCCGGTAAAGGTGAAATAATGGGTTTATTAAGCTGGCTTGGCTTTGAAAGGCGAGCCAAACGCTTGAATCTTGACCTAGCACTAAAGGTATTGGTCGATGAAGCACAAGCGTTTGGCTTGCCAAACAGGGACATAGCGAATGTTAACGACATGCTTGAGTATGCTGAGCATGAATGTGCTTTCGATATTTTGGTGGTGCAGTTGTATGAGTACAGCATCTCAATAACCGAGCAGTATTACCAACAGGTAAAAGCCGTGGCAGAGGCCTTAGACTCTCCTGAACAACAGTTTAATTTTATTAAAGAATTAATTAGGTGAATTTCTTCGACCTAACCAACAAAACCGCCATCGTAACCGGCGCGTGCGGCCTCATTGGCCAGAAGCACTGCGAAGCCCTGGCCCTGGCCGGCGCCAACGTAGTAGTAGCCGACCTGCACCTCGACAAGGCTCGCGAGGTGGCCGCTAGCCTACCCGGCGCCGTGCACCTACCCCTCGCCGTAGACGTGACCTTGCCCGAGTCGCTGACTACTGCGCGCGATACCATTATCAGGCAATTCGGTCACATCGATATTTTGGTGAATAATGCCGCCATCAACGACATGTTTGAGAACCCGGCGATGGCCGCCGACCTCAGCAAGTTTGAGAATTTTCCGGTGGCCACGTTTCGGCAGGTGTTGGAGGTGAACGTGACGGGCGTGTTTCTGGCCGCCCAGGTTTTCGGCACGCCGATGGCCGAGCAGGGCCACGGCTCTATTATTAATGTGGCCAGCACTTACGGCCTCGTGGGGCCCGACCAGAGCATTTACCGCAACGAGGCCGGCGAGCAAACCTTCTATAAATCACCGTCCTACCCCACCACGAAGGGCGCGGTCGTGAACTTCACCCGCTACCTGGCGGCCTACTGGGGTGCCAAGGGCGTGCGCGTAAATACGCTCTCGCCAGGGGGGGTAGAGAATAGCCAGGACGCCTTTTTTGTGAAGCAGTACAGCGCCAAAACGCCGCTTGGTCGCATGGCCGCGCCCACCGACTATCAGGGCGCGGTAGTGTTCCTGGCCTCCGACGCTTCGGCTTATATGACGGGTGCCAACCTGGTGGTTGACGGCGGCTGGACGGCCATTTAGCAGCATAACCGCTGCGAGGTCGCATGTCGTGTCACGGCCTAACGCCGTCATGCGCAGACCGCAAAGTCCAAGCTACTGCCGATTTCGTATTAATTTCAGATAGAATTTCACCAAATCCTTACATGAAGCACGCTGAACTAGCCGCTAAAGCCCGCCGCATCAAGCTCGTCCTCACCGATTGCGATGGCGTGCTGACCGACGGCGGCGTGTATTACGGCGAAAGCGGCGAAGTGCTTAAGCGCTTCAATATTCGCGATGGCATGGGCGTAGAGCGTCTACGGGCCGTGGGTGTCGAAACAGGTATCGTCACCGGCGAGCGCTCGCCTTCGGTGCAGAAGCGCGCCGAAAAACTCAAAATCAGCGAGTTGCACCTCGGTATTAAAGACAAGGCGTCGCTGCTGGCTGAGATTCTAGCCCGCACCGGCCTCACGGCCAAGCAGGTGGCCTTTATCGGCGATGATACCAACGACGTGCCTATTCTGGGGCTGGTGGGGTTGGCTGCCTGCCCCGGCGATGCCACCGTTTTTGCCCGCGAGGCGGCCGACTACCGCTGCCGGGCGCGGGGCGGCCACGGCGCTTTCCGCGAGGTAGCCGAGCTGATTATCAGCTGCCAGGGGGGTAGGGCCTCTGTGGATGAAGGCCCGGAATAGCAGGCTGTTAAAATATAATTTGAGTGGCAGCGTCATAGCCAGCGGGAAGCAAAATCTACCCAGCTGCCGCGTTGTTAGGTTGCTTTTTCTATAGGCTTCGGCTTTAACTTTTCGCCCACCACCTTCTCTCTTATGTCGGTAGTTCAAATCAAGAAGAACCGCGCCATTGGCCTCGGCCAGCCGTGCTATATTATTGCCGAAATCGGCATCAACCACAACGGTTCGCTCGACATTGCCAAGCAGCTCATCGACGCGGCTGTGACAGCCGGCGCCGACGCCGTGAAGTTTCAGAAGCGCACCCCCGAGTTGTGCGTGCCTAAGGACCAGTGGGAAAAAATGCGCGACACCCCCTGGGGCCGCATGAGCTACATCGACTACAAGCGCAAAACGGAGTTTGGCCTCGAAGAATACACGGCTATCGACGACTACTGCAAGGCGCGCGGTATCGACTGGTTTGCCTCGTGCTGGGATGAGCCCTCCGTCGATTTCATGGAGCAGTTCAGCCCGGTGATGTACAAGATGGCCTCGGCCTCGCTCACCGACAAGCCCCTGCTCGACCGCGTGCGTGCCACCGGCCGCCCCCTCATGCTGAGCACCGGCATGAGCACCCAGCAGGAAATTACGGATGCCGTAAAGTACGTAGGCCTTGACAACCTGATGATTGCGCACAGCACGTCGGCCTACCCCTGCCCCCCGCAGGAGCTGAACCTGCGCATGATTCAGACCCTGCAAGCCCAGTTTCCGGGCACGCCCATCGGCTACTCGGGCCACGAAACCGGCCTGAGCACCACCGTCACGGCTGTGGCCCTGGGCGCCAACTTTGTGGAGCGCCACTTTACCCTCGACCGCGCCATGTGGGGTAGCGACCACGCGGCTAGCGTGGAGCCCGGCGGCCTGGCCAAGATGGTGCGCGACATCCGCGATACCGAAGCCGGCCTCGGCGACGGCGTGAAGGTGGTGTACGAGAGTGAAAAGGAGCCCCTGCGCCGCCTGCGTCGCGAGGTAACGGCCGCGTAATGCGTGTTGGTTAACTAGCACTAAAAGAACGTCATGCTGAGCCTGCGAAGCATCTCGCGTGGGGTAGTAATCAAAACCGATGAGCGATTGAGTTACTATCCCACGCGAGATGCTTTGCAGGCTCAGCATGACGTTCTTGTTTTGCGTATAAGTAAATCCTGGTCAGCTACAAGCCGAACATTCGGCCGCCGGGCCGGGTTAGGGAAGCCAACTAGTCATTACCTATTATGCTAGAGACGATAAGTCAGTTTTACCACGGCCTGAATCCCGTGGGCCGCACCACGCTGATTACCACGCCGATACTACTGTTGGCGGTGGTAGTATTACTGGTGCTGGAGCGCAAGTATCCGTATCGCAAGGGCCTGCCGTTTTTCCGCGAAGGGCTGTTTGTGGACCTTTTCTGGTACACGCTGGTGCAGAGCTACTTCCTGCAAATCCTGATTTTTGGATTCATCATCGCGCCGCTTGCGGCGCATTTTGGGGCGCGGTTTCACCTAGTGAGCGACTGGCCGGTGGCGACGCAGGTGGGCTTTTTTGTGCTGACCCACGACTTCTACATCTACTGGTTTCACCGCTTTCAGCACAACAACGCGTTCTTCTGGCGCACCCACGAGGCGCATCACTCGGGCAAGCAAGTGGACTGGCTGGCTGGCTCGCGCTCGCACATTGTGGAGATTATCATCAACCAGACTATCGAGTTCGCGCCCATTATTCTGCTGGGGGCCAACCCCATTGTGGTGCCGATAAAGGCATTGATTGATGCGGTGTGGGGTATGTATATTCACGCCAATATCAATGTGAAATCGGGTAAGCTGCAATACGTTATCAACGGCCCCGAAATGCACCTCTGGCACCACGCCGACCATGAGGAAGTGTATTTCGCCAATTTCTCGACCAAGTTTGCGGTCTGGGACTGGCTCTTCGGCACCGCCTACCTGCCCGAAAACCGCAAGCCCGAGCGCTGGGGCCTGCCCTACGCTTTCCCGAAAGATTACTTCGCGCAGCATGCGTTTTCGGTGTATCGCTTCGATGAGAAAGCACTGGCCGAGCGCTCAACGCTGTTCCGGTTTTACCACGGCACCCGCTGGCGCGCCCTTACTTGGCTGGGCGAGCGCCTACCCCCCGCCAAAGTGCTGCAAGGGTGGGAAGTGCCCGAGGATACTACCGAAACGGTGGCGGCCCTGCGCCCCGGCGGCCACCCCACCGGCCCTACCCCCCCTAATCAGCCCAACGCTACCCCAGCCGATTCTTCCCGCCCTGTTGCTGCCGTCGCATCTTGACTTTAAGCTTTAATCCCGCCTGGCTGTACCTGCTGCTTGCTTCCGTGATGGAGGTGTGCTGGAACTACAGCCTCAAGTACACGAGCGTCGCCAAGATAAAGGCGATTGACTGGTCGCATTTTTTCGCGGGTTCGGCGGGCATCGTGACGTTGGTGCCGGCCATTTGCTACGTGGTATTTGGCGTGGGCAACGTGTTCTTTTTCTCCAAGGCGCTGAATGTCATTCCGGCCTCCACCGCGTTTGCCATTTGGATGGGCATGGCGCTGGTGGGCATCAAAATAGTGGACACACTGGTGCTGAAAGAGGCTTTTCAGTGGGCGCACGTCTTCTATATCGGCTGCATTCTGGTGGGCATTATCGGACTGAAGCGCACGGCGTAGGAGCTATTTTTGCTGCCCCCTACTGTCTACTTATTCCCATGAAGAAGGACCTCACCAACGCCTTTGGCAAAGTTTTTCTGAGCGTAGAATACGATGCGCAGCAAAAGCTGCTGTACAACAACTGGCGGGGCTATCAGACGCTGGAAAGCATCATAACCGGGGCCAATGCCTGTTTGCAAGAGCTAGCGCGCCACCGCTGCCCCTACCTGCTCAACGACAACACGAACGTGACCGGCCCCTGGGACCACGCCGTGGCCTGGATTGCCGAGGACTGGACGCCCCGCGCCATCGTGGAGGGCCTCACGCACTTCGCCCACGTCGTGAGCCCCGAGTCGTTCGCCGCCCTCTCGGCCGAGGCAATGGTGACCAAGGTGGGCGACAGCTTTCAGATGCGCATTTTTGGGAATCTGGATGAGGCGCGGCAGTGGCTGCGCCAAGAGCAGCGGGCTGCGAAATCAGTGGTTTAACTGTCTGAAAATCGCTCTAAGTAGTTTTAGGGCGATTACTTTAAAAAAGGCGGCTCTTGATGGGGCCGCCTTTTTTAAGGTGTAAAAGCCGAAAGCTGCTAATCAACTTGTTTAATAAACTGCACGTTGAGGGCCAGCTTTACCTCGTCGCCGAGTACGATGGCCCCGGCTTCAGTGACGCCACCCCACGTTAGGCCGTATTCCTTGCGGTTGATTTTACCAGCGGCCTCGAAGCCTGCTCTGGTTTTGCTGGAGAAATCAACGGCCGTGCCACCGTGCTCTACGCTGAGCGTCACGGACTTAGTGGTATTTCTAATGGTGAGCTCGCCGATGAGCTGATACTCACCCTCGCCACTTTTGGTAAAGGACGTGGAGGCAAACTTGATTTGCGGAAACTGGGGAGCCTCAAAGAATAATTCGCTACGCAAGTGCTCGTCGCGCTGCGCGTTGTTCGTGTCAATACTATCCACGTTGAGCGTCAGCTCCACTTGAGCGTTCTCAAACGAGTCGCCCGCGCTTTGCATGGTGCCCGCGAAGGTTTTGAACGAACCCGTGACGGTGGAGATGACCAAGTGCTTGATTTTGAAATGCACTTCGGAATGCGTGGGGTCGAGGACCCACTTGGTGGCGGTGGTAGTGGACATAAGGAAAACGAGAAAGTGAAACGCAGAATAAAGATAGCGTTTATTTTTCTAAATCATGTATCAACATTATTTGTTTTTGCATGACCCTCCCGGCGTAACTTGCTCGCCATGTGCCGCCTGCTTCTCGCGCTCTTCCTGCTGCTAAGCGCCGCCCGCATAGCCGCCCAATCCCTACCCATCATCAGCCAGAACCCGCCCGATTTGCGCTGGCGGGAGCTAAGCAGCCCGCACTTTCGGGTGCTGTTTCCGGCGGGGCTCGACTCAGCGGCGCAGCGCACGGCCGGGCGGCTGGAGGCCGTGCACGGGCCCGACGGGACTACACTGGGCGTGCAGGCCCACCCCATTGCGGTGGTGCTGCAAAACCAGACGACCATCAGCAACGGCTTCGTGACGTTTTTGCCGCGCCACGCCGAGTTTTTTACGACCCCCGACCAGGGGCAGGGCCTGGGCACCGTGGACTGGCTCGACGGGCTGGTGGTGCACGAGTTTCGGCACGTTAATCAGTTTGACAAGGCGCGGGAGGGGGTAGGGCGGGTGGTGGTGCCGCTGCTGGGCGACGGCGGCCTGGGCGTGGCGGCGGTAGGCGTGCCGCAGTGGTTTTTTGAGGGCGACGCGGTAGGCTCCGAAACGGCCCTTACGCGCAGTGGGCGCGGGCGCATTCCGTATTTCGGTCTGGGCCTGCGCGCCAATTTATTGAGCGGCCGGCTCTACGATTACCAAAAGGCGGTGAGCGGCTCCTTGCGCGACAACGTACCCGACTGGTACGTGCTGGGCTACTACCTAGCGTCTTCGGCCAAAGTCCACTACGGGCCCGATGTGTGGCGGCGCGTGCTGGAGGAGTACTACCGCTTTCCCTTCTACCCCTTCTCTTTTTCGCGGAGCCTGCGGCGCACCACCGGCCTGCGCGTGGAAGACCTCTACGCCCGCACCATGCGCGAGCTGGACTCGACCTGGCGGGCGGAGCGGGCAGCGCGCCCCGCCCCTACCCCCGTGCGCCAGCTGAGCGGACAGGCCGACACACTGGTGTTCACCCAATACCAATTTCCGCAGTACGTGGACGATAGCACCGTGGTAGCGCTGAAAAGCGGGCTGGGTGACATTGCGCAGCTGGTGCGGCTGGGCCGCCACGGACGTGAGCAGCGGGTGTTTACGCTGGGTTTGCAAAATATTCCGCAGCTGCTGTCGGTGGGCGGGGGTAGGATATTGTGGCCCGAGTTTCGGCAGGACCCGCGCTGGGGGCAACGGGTATATTCGGAACTGAAAATCCTGGATTTGACGACCGGAAAGCTACGGAGAATTGGTAAAAAGCAGCGCTACGCGGCCGCCGCGCTCACGCCCGACGGCACGCGCGTAGTGGCCGTGCGGACCGATGCAGCCTACCACCACGCGCTAGTGGTGCTGGATGCGAAATCGGGCGACATTCTGCAAACCCTACCCAACCCGCGCAACGACTTCTACCAGCAGCCGCGCTGGATGCCCGACGGCCGCCAGGTGGTGGCCGTAGCGCTGAGCGCTGCTGGCAAAACCCTGCAACGGCTGGACCCGGCCACCGGCCGCGCCACCAACCTGCTGCCGGTGGCCAACGTGAACCTGGCCAACCCGCAGCCCTGGGGCGACTACGTGCTCTACAACTCGCCCCAAACGGGGGTGGATAATATTTTCGCGGTGCGGGTGGCTTCGGGCCAGACGTACCAGGTGACGAACCGGCCCTTCGGAGCCTACCACGCCGCCGTGAGCCCCGATGGGCGGCACCTGGCTTTCCACGATTACCAAGCCACTGGGGCGCGGGTGGTAGAAATACCTCTGGACTCCGCCATCTGGTTGGCCCTACCCCACCCCGCCCGCGACGACGCGCCCGCGCCCTACGTGGCGGCGCTGGCGGCCGGCGAGCCGGGGGCGGCGCGCATTACGGCACTACTGGCCTCGCCCGATTCGAGCGGGCTGCGCTACGGGGTACGGCGCTACCGGCCGCTGGCCCACGCCTTCCGGGTGTTCAGCTACGGGGTGGTGCAGAGCCCAGCCGGCAATTCGGTGGGGGTAGGGCTGCGCTCGCAGGATTTTTTGAGCACGACCCAATTCTTTACCGGCCTGAGCTACGACCAGACCGAGCGCACCGTGGCCGCCACGGCCGCGCTCAGCTACCAGGGCCGCTACCCGGTGCTCGACGTGGAAGCCACCTACGGCGGGCGCAACGCCACCCGCTACTTCGACCGGGCCGCCCCGCTCGATAGCCTGCGCGGCACCCGCTGGCAGTATGCCCGCCTGCTGGCCGGCGTGCGCCTGCCGCTAGTGCTCACGCGTTCCAAATACCTGCAAGCCCTGACCGTGGGGGCGTATTACCTGCACGAGCAGGTTTTCAACTACCAGCCCACCTTCCGCAACCTCAGCGAGCCCGGCCCCACCGCCCCGCTGCACGCCGTGCAAACCTCTCTGAGCTACGCCAGTCAGCTCAAGCAAAGCGCCCGCGACGTGGCCCCGCGGGGGGGCGCTACCCTGCTGGCGACCTACCGCACCACGCCCTTCAGCACCCAGTTGCAAGCCAGCCAGTTCGGCGCACAGGCGGCTATTTACTTGCCGGGCCTGGGCAAGCACCACGCGCTGCGGCTGCGGGGCGGCTTTCAGTACCAGCAGCAACAGCAGTACAATTTTGCGGCGGCCATCTCCTTCCCCAGGGCCGAAACGAGCTACGTGAGCTTCGACCGGCTAGTGGTGGGTAGCGCCGATTACAACCTGCCGCTGGCCTTTCCGCACTGGTCGGTGGGGCGGGTGCTGTACGTGCAGCGCCTGCGGGCCGACGTGTTCACCGACCTGGCCCAAGGTAGCAGCGTGGTGCCGCTACGCGGGCCGGACGGCCCGCCGGTCCCTACCCGCCTCACCACCAGCTACGCCAACTACGGCGCAGACTTGCTGGTTTTGTTCAACGTGCTGCACCTGCGCACACCCATCGAGGCGGGCGTGCGGGTAGCATACAGCAACTACCTGAACCGGTGGGTGGTGCAGCCGCTGGCGTTCAACGTGCGCTTGTAAAATCGTTCAACGCCGGGCGGGGGCAAGCCCCGCACCCTACTTCTTGTAGCCCGGCATTTTTTCTACCTCCTCTATCGTCAGTACTTGGTAGGGAATATTTAGGCGGGCCGCGTTTTCTTCCACCGTTTGGTCAAAGCCAGCTTGGCGGCGGCGCTCATTCACATGGGCTGGGTCGGCGATTGGCCAGATGAAATACTGTTGCTTTTCAGTAGGGTTAGGATTAGGGAAGCTGCGGCCCTGCGTACCGTACACCTGCGGCTGGCCGGCGTACATCAGCTGCCGGTCGAGCATCATGGCGTAGAGGCGGAAGGGCAGTTCACCCTGCTCGGCAGCCTGCTTGATGAGCGGCAAATATTCCGGGATGCGGCTCGAATGCTGAATAACGTAGAAAGCCGCTTCGTTGGTGGGCGTGCCCACGAGGCTTTTGCCGGGGTAGCCGAAGCGCTTAATTATCGCCCGCACCCGCTGAAGGTTGCTCGAATCTGTGCGTATCATGCGGCTCATCAGGCCGCCCTGCACATTATTGGCTGGCAGTTGGTAGCGCTGGGCCAGCGAATCCCGCTGCTTGGTTTTGGCCGGGTCTATGAGGGCTTCCCGGAAAATCTGGTCTTGCACGTACATACTGTCCAGCTCTTGTTTGAGCGGCGGGTTCAGTCTTGCAGACGGCTTGGCAATGCGCTGGGCGCCCGCTGGGGCGCTGGCAATCAGCCAGAGTAGCAAACTTAAAAATAAGTATTTCATGGCTTAAATCTACTCCTCATCGCAGTTTACTACGCGTCCAGCCTTCAGCTTGTACCGGAAAGATGCTCCTGGTCGGCGCGGGTAAACTGGGTGAGGTAGGCGGTTTCCTCGTCCACGTCGGAGCGGGCCAGGCTCGACTCGCGGATAAGTAACACGCTGGCAAATAGCAGCATTAATGCGCCCGCCACGCTCAGCAGAGCAATAATCCAGGCTTTGGAGCTATTAAAAAGCTCAAAAATGCCGATGGTGAAAATGCTGCCAATGAAGATGCTCAGCGTGAGGTGCAGGCTGGTCATGGCCTGCTGCAGGAGGCGCGCCCGCCGAATGGCAAACAGCAGCTGCTGCGTGAGGTGAATGCGCTCGGCCAGGTCGGGGGTAGCGGGCGGGGCCACTGGCTGCTGGTTCTGGCGCAGGCGCTGGGCCACCTCGCGCTGCCGGTCGAGGCTGCGGCTCAGCCGCTGCGAAGTAGCCATAATGAGCGAGCCGCACGCCGACACCAGGATGGCCGGCGTGAACATTGCCGACAGAATAGTGAGCGTGCCGGAGAGGGTAGACATAGTTTATAAGCAGTTAGCTCTTCGCTGGTGGCTACGCATACGCGGCGGCGGTTTCCAGAAAGTCTTCTATCTCGTTCAGGGTTTGGGCGGGGGCCGTGAGGTGGGCGCAGTGGCCGGGCGTATCAATGACGACCAGCTGGCTATTGGCTAAGTGCTCGTGGAGATAAATGCCCACCGAGAGCGGCGCAATCACATCGTGGGCGCATTGCAGTATCAGGCAGGGGGTAGTGAGCAGGGGCAGGTCGGCGCGGTGGTCGGCCAGAAACGTGACGCGCGCAAAATGCTGCGCAATGGCCGGGTTGGTTTGGAAGAAGCTGTTGGTCAGCTCCATAATCAGCTCGTGGTTGTTGGGCCCCATCATCACCGGGGCAATGCCCCGCGACCAGCCTTGATAGTCCTGCTCCATTGCCGCGAGCAGCTCGCTGATGTCTTTTTGCTCGAAGCCGCCGGCGTAGCCTTCCGCGTTTACGAAGCGCGGCGAAGGGGCCAGCAGCACCAGCCGGCTAAACCGTGCAGGCTCCGCCACGGCCGCCAGCACCCCGATAATGGCGCTCACCGAGTGCCCCACGAATGCCACGTTGTAGAGCCCTAGCTCGCGCAGCACGGCCAGCAGGTCGGCGGCGTGGGCACGCAGCGAGCCGTAGTGGGCGTAGTCGTAGGCCGCCGCCTCCGATTTGCCCGCGCCCACCAGGTCGAGGCACACCACCCGGTAGCGGTCCTCAAAAGCCGGGGCCAGCCGCCGCCAGCTGCTTTGGTCGGAGCCCAGGCCGTGCAAAAAAATAATCACGGGCGCGTCGCCGGCCGCGCCCGTGATAGTCACGTTATTGCGCCGCACGGCGGAAACAGCAGGTGCATCCATAGCGAAAAAACCAGGGTTTAAGGGGGGGTAAGAGGGAGAGTTGGGTTTGCCAGAGCAGTTTGCGATTGCAATAAAGCCAGAATTTTGCTTGCCTCCTTACCTCACCCTCCCAAGGCCCCAGCCGGCGCTACAGGGCCACGGCCAAGACGCCCAAAATTCCCCGGCCGGGCGTAATTTTCTCAGCCGGCGCGCGGGCCGGTTTTGGCGTTGGAGCCGTTTCGGAACTCTGACGGGCGCGGGTAGCGCCACCAGTCCTACCCCCTACACGATGGCTTTCACATCGACATCTTTCTCCTGAATATGCGACTTGGTGCGGCCGATGATGTAGCGCATCCCTTTGTCCTGGCTCACGTAGTTCCAGGCCCAGGTCAGGAACACGGTAAGGCGGTTGCGGAAACTGACCAGGGCCAGCACGTGCACCAGGCTCCAGGCTACCCAGCCCAGCCAGCCCGTCACATGCAGCTCTTTGCCAAAGAGCTTGATGTCGCCCACGGCGCGGTGCCGCCCGATGGTGGCCATCGTACCCTTGTCGTGGTAGGTAAAGGGCCGCATGACCTGGCCTCGCATGGCCAGCTGGATATTTTCGCCCAGCCACTCGCCCTGCTGAATGGCCGGCTGCGCCACCTGCGGGTGGCCCTCGGGGTAGTCGGCGGCGGCCATCTGGGCAATGTCGCCGATGGCAAACACGCTGGTGTAGCCCGCCACCTGGTTGAACTCATTGACCTGGTAGCGATTGGAGGGTAGCAGCGCGGCCGGGTCGAGGCCGGCAATGGTAGCACCCGTGACGCCCGCTGCCCAAATGAGCGTGCGCGTGATGAGCTGCTGGCCCGATTTAAGGGTTGCCGTGTAGCCATCGTAGGATTTTACCCGGTCGTTGAGCCACACTTTCACGTCCAGGTCGGTGAGGTACTTGAGCGCCGCCGCCGAGGCTTCGGCCGACATGCCCTTGAGCAGCACCGGCCCGCTCTGCACCAAGTGAATGTCCATCTGCTTGAAATCCAGCTCGCGGTAGTCGCGCGGAAACACCTTGGCGCGCAGCTCGCTCAGCGCGCCGGCCATTTCTACGCCGGTGGGGCCACCACCCACGATGACGAAGTCGAGCAGGCTGTTGAGCTGCTCCACATCGCCGATTTGCAGGGCCTGCTCGAAGTTGGAGAGCACCGTGTTGCGCAGCTCAATAGCATCGGGCACCGACTTCAGGCTGATGGAGTTACGCTCCATCGCCGCGTCGCCGAAGTAGTTGGAGGCAGTGCCCGTAGCCAGCACCAGGTAGTCGTAGCGCAGCAGCCCAATACTGGTTTCCACGACCTGCGCCGTGGCATCTACCGACAGCACCTCGGCCAGCCGAAAGTAGAAGTTTTCCTGCGCCGCCAGAATCTTGCGAAACGGCGACACAATACTGTCCGGGTTGAGGCCCGCCGTAGCCACCTGGTAGAGCAAAGGCCAGAATCCGTGGTAGTTCTGCTTGTCGATGAGCACTACCTGCACCGGCGCGTTGGCCAGCGACTTGGCCAGCGCCAGCCCCCCAAAGCCCCCGCCCACAATCACCACGCGGGGCTTGCCCAGGTCTTCGATTTTCGTAAGTCCTTCCATAAATGTCTAAGCTGCAAGCCACCCGCCGCCCCTGCATACGGCCTCGGCGGGCCGGGCGTTGAAGCCCTTTTCAAAATTAAGTCCGACATAACCAGTCCCGGTCAAAACCAGTAATTGCTTATGCGCTAGGGTAAACCCGGCGGCGACTTGTTTGCTTCCTTTTCCCCCGAAAAAATCTGGCGGAGCTTGCTTACCGGCGGCAGGCTAAGCACCTCCACTGGCTAATTTTTCAGAACCTGGCAAAAGTCGCTGGCCCCCTACCCCTCCAAAACGGGCTTACTTTGCAGCCTAAGCCCGCCCCGCGCATGCCTACCCCCCCTACCCCGGCCGTACCCCGCCTCACCTACCTGCGCATCAAGAACTACCGCGCCCTCCGCGACGTGGAGTTTCGGGACCTCACGCCCCTCACGGTGCTCATCGGGCCGAATGGCAGCGGGAAAAGCACGGTGCTGGATGCGCTGAATTTTCTGGCCGAGGCGGTGCGGGGGAATTTGGTGGGGGCGTGGGAGAAGCGGGGTAGGTTTCGGGGAATGCGGACCCGGGGAAGTGAGGGGAATATTGAGTTTGAAGTGGGGATGACAACTGACCTATTGTCATTCCCTATTCAGTACAAGTTGATGATTTCAGAAATAGATTCGAAAAAATTGGCTGTAAGCGAAGAATTGAAACGAGCTAATGAATTGCTCATGTCATCTTCGCCCTCAAGCAATGGTTATGTAAAAGTTGAAATTCCAGCGACATCAGAATTAGAATCTTCGAGGGATTATCAAGATGACAAACCGGACTGGCGTGCCACGGGGCAGCTTTTGGTTGAAAGTGATGGTGGTTCAGATGAATCCGTGCTACCACTGCTTACAGCTTTATCAACTCTCGTCAAAAGAGAATTGACTTTAGTTCGGAATACACTTTCCTCCTACCGCCTTTTCAACCTCACCGACGACCACCTAAAAGGCTATTCCGACGCCGGCCCGCGCGAGAAGCTGTCGCCCAACGGCGACAATCTGCCCAACGTGCTGTACTACCTGCACGAGCGGCACCCCGAAACCCTGGCCCGCATCACGGCGCAGCTGCGGCGCTGGGTGCCGGGCCTGGCCGACGTGGTACCGGAGATAACCAGCGACGAGCGCCTGCTGCTGCGCTTCAAGGACGGGCCGTTTGAGAAGCCGCTGCCGGCGCAGTATATGTCGGGCGGCACCATGCGGCTGGCGGCCCTGCTCACGCTGCTCTACGAGCCGGGCGCGGCGGGCCTGCTGGGCATCGAGGAGCCCGAAAACGAGCTGCACCCGCAGCTACTGCCGCAGCTGGCGGAAGAGCTGATTGCGGCTTCTGAGGACCGGCAATTGTTGGTGGCCACGCATTCGCCCTTTTTGCTCGATGCTTTGGAGCCGGAGCAAGTCTGGATTTTGCACCGTGGGGCCGATGGCTACACCCAGGCCACGCGGGCGGCGGACATTCCCGGCGTGCCCGAACTGGTAGAAGATGGCTCGCCATTAGGTTACCTCTGGTCAAGCAATAGCCTGGTAGTTGGCAATCCTCTTACCCCGCTGCCTGATGCACGTTGAGTTTTTGCTGGAAGAACCTTCGGCTGAGGCGGCGCTAAAAGAATTACTACCCCGCTTATTACCCGATGCTACCTGGCAATGCCACCCACACCGGGGCAAGCACGACCTGTTGGCCCGCTTGCCGGGCCGCCTTAAAACCTATGCCCGCCAGTTGCTGCACACCCCCGATTTACGCGTCGTCATTCTAATGGATGCCGATGCCAACTGTCGCCAAGCCAAGCTGGCGCTGGAAAAACTGGTAGCCGACGCGCATTTGGTCAGCAAGACGCAGGCGGCCGGGCGGCCATTTCAAGTGCTGACGCGCTTGGCGGTTGCGGAACTGGAAGCTTGGTTTCTTGGTGACCCAGCGGCCATGCAAGCAGCTTATCCGGGGGTGCGCCCTACCCATTTTGCTGGCCTTAACCGCGACCCCGATGCTATTCCGGATGCCTGGGAAACGCTGTGGCGGGTGCTGCAAGCTGGGGGCCACTACCGGGCCGGCAAGCAGAAGCAGCGCTGGGCCGCCGATATCAGCCGGCACCTCGACCCGGCGCGCAACGCCTCGGCCAGCTTCCGGTATTTCTGCGCGGGGCTGGCGGCGCTGCGGTAGCTACTCCGCGGCTTTTTCGTAGAAAAACTCCCCTACCCCCCCTGCGCCGCTGGGCCGGGCGCGCAGCTCCACGCGCCGGATTTTGCCGCTGATGGTTTTGGGTAGCTCCGTTACGAACTCCAGGATGCGCGGCATTTTGTAGGGCGCGAGGTGCGTGCGGCCGTAGGCCAGCAGCTCGCGGGCCAGGGCGGGGGTAGGGGCCGTGCCCGGCGTGAGCAGCACGAACGCCTTGATTTCGTGGCCTTTGATGGGATGCGGCACGCCCACCACGGCGGCCTCCACCACGGCCGGGTGCTCTACGAGCACGCTCTCGACCTCGAAGGGACCCACGCGGTAGTCGCTCGATTTTATCACGTCGTCGTCGCGGCCCACGAACCAGAGGTAGCCATCGGGGTCGCGGTAAGCCTTGTCGCCGGTGTAGTAGAGGCCGTGGCGAAACACGCTGGCCGCCCGCGCGGGCTCGCCGAAGTAGCCGCTGAACAGGCCGTTGGGCCGGCCGGTGTCGGTGCGCACCGCGATGTGGCCCTCGGCCAGGTTGGGCAGCTCGCAGCCCTCGTCGTCGGCAATCACGATGTCGTACATGAACGACGGCCGGCCCATGCTGCCCAGGCGCACGGCGCTGCCGGGCAGGTTGTATATCATGGCCGTGCTTTCCGACTGCCCGTAGCCGTCACGGATGAGCTGGCCCGTACCGCGTTGCCAGGCTTCAATCACCTCGGGGTTAAGCGGTTCGCCGGCGCTCACGCACTCGCGCAGGTGGAGGGGGTAGGCGGCCAGGTCTTCCAGAATGAGCAGCCGCAACACCGTGGGCGGCGCGCAAAACGTGCTTACCCGCTCGCGGGCCAGCGCCGCCAGCAGCGGCCCGCCCGCAAAGCGCCCGCCGCCCTGGTAAGCCACCAGCGTGGCCCCCACGCTCAAGGGCGCAAAAAAGCTGCTCCAGGCAAACTTGGCCCAGCCCGCTTGCGCGATGTTGCAGTGCCGGTCAGCGGGTCGCAGCCCAATCCAGGCGGCGGTGCTGAGGTGGCCCACGGGGTAGGAAAAGTGCGTGTGCGTCACCACTTTGGGCAGGCCGGTAGTGCCCGAGGTGAAGAACAAGAACAGCGGGTCGTCGGCGCGGGTCGGGGCAGCTGCGGCCTGTTCGGGCAAGCCATCCAACACTTCAAACCCTACCCAGCCCGGCCGCTGCGCGGCGGGCCCGCCTACCAGCATCTTGAGGCCGATGCGCTGACCCAGCGCCTGCTCGGCGGCGTCAATTTTGGCGGCGTTTTCGGCGTCGGCGATGACCACGGCGGGTAGCAGGCGGCCGAAGCGGTATTCTAGGTCGCTGACCGTGAGAATACTGGCCGCCGGAATTAGCAGCTGCCCGCCCTTGATGCCGGCCACGTAGGTGTGCCATAACTCGGCGCACACGGGCACCATCAGCAGCACGGCCTGGCCTGGCTGCACGCCGGCCCCGCGCCAGTAGTGAAGCAGTTGGTTGGCGCGGACCGCCAGCTCGGCGTAGGTAATGACCTGGCTGCCCGCATCATCGGCCAATACCAGGGCGGGCTGGTGGGGGCGCTCGGCCAGGTGCAGGCCCTCCAGAATCTCGGTGGTCCAGTTGAAGAACTCGGGTTTCGGAAGGGGCTGCCCGGCCAGCTCGTGGTAGGCACCCGCCTCGGCCAGGCGCTGAAACTGACGGAAGTAGGCTTGCATGGGGAGCGAGGGGTAGGGTGGGCGGCGCGAAGGTAAACGGCCCGGCCGGCCCCGCCATCTACCCCGCGGCCGGAACGATTCTGGCCGCTTCGTAAGTTTGCGGTGGTAGTTCGACCTCTGCTTTTCCACCGCTCCATGAACGTTTTATCCCTAGCCGCGCTGCTTCTGGGTAGCTCCGTACTCAGTGCCGGGCCGCCCCCGCGGCCCGCTCCGGCTACCCAAACCGTCACGATTGTGGTGTCGGAGCTGGCCTCGACCCAGGCCTTGGTGAAGCTCAATTTTTATAACTCGCCCGAAAAATTTCTCAAGGATGGCCAGATGGCCCTCCGGATGTTCGTGAAGCCCGAGGGCCGGAAGGAACTCTCAATTTCGGTGGAGCTGACGCCCGGCGAGTGGGCCGTGGCCCTGAGCCAGGACCTCAACAACAACGACAAGCTCGACAAAAACTTCCTGGGTATTCCCACCGAGCCGTTCGCGTTTTCCAACAACGTGAAGCCCCGCTTCTCCGCCCCCAACTTTCAGCAGTGCAAATTTTTGGTAGAGGGCCCCGGCCAAGTAGTAACTATCACCACTTGGAACGACTTTTAAGCCCGTACCGGGTGCCCTACGGCGGGCCGGTGCCAGTGCTGGTGGCCGTCAGGGTTGAGTAGGTTGCCGCACATGGGCTCGCCCAACTCGTGGGTAAGCATGGTGAGGCCGGGGCTCCAGCTCACGGCCAGGTCGGGCTCGCCGAGGGCTTCAAACTTAGCCCACCACAGGGCGGGCGGGTGGCAGTCGGGCCGCAGGGTGTTGGCAGTTTCGGCCACCACTACCTGCTGGTCTGGGAACAGGCCGCGGGCCGCCGCCAGCATGGCCGGAATATCATTATCAAAATAAATATTCAGGCCCACAATATCGAGCAAGTCCGGGCTACCCTGCTGCCAGGTGTGGCAGTTGTTTGCTTCCGCCACCGGGTCGGACCGGCCCAGGATGGTGGCGAAGGGCCGGGCCTGGTCGGGCCAGGGCATGGGCCCCCAGCCCCAGGGCTCGCTCATGGCGGTGAGTGCGGCGGGGTCGCCGGCCTTCAGGCCCTGCGCAATGGCGATGGTAATGGAGCTGGTCTGGCGGTACACGGCCCACCAGTCGCGGCCGCCGAAGGGCCACTGCCGGCTCAGCGGGGCCGCAATCCAGTCAGTCCAGATACCCAGCTCGGCCCCCAGGTTATAGCTGCGAAACGCGCCCCGGTAACGCTGGGCGATTTCGCGGGCCAGCTCGCGCATGGCAGCGGCCGCGCCGTCGGTCCAGAACATCTCTTCCGTAATCCATTCGGGCAGGGCGTAGTGGTTGAGCACCAACTCCAGCTGGCCCTCGCTCACGGCCGCCAGCCGGTCGAGCCAGGCGTAGTCGGGCTGGTGCCGGGCTTCGTCCCAGAGTACCGTATCGCGGAAGCGGGTCAGGCCCATTTCGCGGGCACGCTGGTAGTGAAACTCCAGGTTTTCGACGTGGCCGGTGGCGCGGGTATTGGAAAAGTGCAGGTAGCGGTCATCGTCGCCCCAGCCGCGCACTACGCTTCCATCGAAGCACATGCCGTATATCATAAGCAGTAAGGTAGGGTAAGCTTTAGCTTGCCGTTTTCAGGAATACGTCATTTTTGCCGGCCGCGGCACATGCAGCTGCGGCCCGGCAAGCTAAAGCTACCCTACACTACCCCCCTCGCACCTGCCCGTTGCCGCGCACCAGCCACTTGTAGCTGGTTAGCTCTTCGAGGCCCATCGGGCCGCGGGCGTGCAGCTTCTGAGTGCTGATGCCAATTTCGGCCCCCAGCCCAAACTGCCCCCCGTCGGTGAAGGCCGTGGAGGCGTTGGCATACACGGCCGCCGCATCCACACTTTGCAAAAAGGTATCAATGTGAGCTTGGTTTTCCGAAATAATGGCTTCGCTGTGGCGCGAGCCGTAGCGGGCAATGTGGTCGAGGGCTGCATCGAGGTCGGTCACGGTCTTGATGGCCAATTTATAATCCAGAAACTCGGTGCCGAAGTGCTCGTCGGTGGCCGGTGCCAGCAATTCGGGGGGGTAGGCCCCGGCCAGCGCCGCCAGGGCCGGCGCGTCGGCGAATAGCTGCACCTGGGCGGCGGCCAGCGGCGCAACTAAGGCGGGCAGGTCAGCCAGTCGGCTTTCGTTAATTAACAGACAATCAAGCGAATTGCAAACGCTCACGCGGCGCGTCTTGGCATTGGCGATGATGGCCGCACCCTGGGCCAGATGGCCGGTTTCGTCGAAATACGTGTGCACCACGCCGGCCCCGGTTTCGATAACGGGCACGCGGGCATTTTCCCGCACGTAGTTTATCAAGCCCTGGCTACCCCGCGGAATCACCACATCAACCAGGCCCACGGCCCGCAGCAGCGCTTCGGTAGCGGCGCGCTCGGGGGGTAGCAGGGTGGCGGCGGCCAGCGGCAGGCCGTGGCGCAGCAGCACCGGCCCGGCCACCTCGATAAGCGCCGCGTTGGAGGCCGCCGCGTCGGAGCCGCCCTTGAGCAGGCAGGCATTGCCGGTTTTCAGGCACAGCGCCAGGCTGTCGATGGTCACGTTGGGCCGCGCCTCGTAGATGATGCCCACCACGCCCAGCGGCACGCGCACTTTACTCAGCAGCAGGCCGTTGGGCAGGGTCTTCTCGCTCAGCTTCGCGCCCAGCGGGGAGGGTAGGGCGGCCACGGCGCGCAGGTCATCGGCCATGCTGGCCAGGCGCGCGGGCGTGAGGCGCAGGCGGTCGTGGCGCGGGTCGGCGGCGGGCATCCGGGCCAGGTCCTGGGCGTTGGCGCTGATAAGAAAGTCAGTATGGGCAATTAGCGCGTCGGCCAGGTCACGCAGCAGGGCATCGGTAGTGGCGGCGGGCACCGCGGCCAGCGCGCGGCTGGCCTGTTGTGCGGCTCGGAAAAGGTCAATCATAAAATGCAGGGGAAGCTTTAGCTTACCGGGCGTAAATGAGGGTGCTAAAACGGCAAGCTAAAGCTTACCCCACATTCTCCGTCAGAAACAGATAATCATAGTGCACCAGTGGGCGCTGGCCGTGTTGGCCTAAGCGCTCACGGGCCTTATCCGCGCCGTACTCGGCCAGGCCCAGGCCTAAGGTGTGGCCGGCCTCATCCACGAGGCGCACGAGGTCACCTTTCTGGAACTCGCCTTCGATGCGCACGACCCCCACCGGCAGCAGGCTGGTGGCCTGGCCGGGGGCCAGCAGCGCCGCCCGCGCCCCGGCGTTTACGTGTACCGTGGCCTGCGCGGCCTGGGCGTGGGCTAGCCACTTCTTGGTGCCCGATGCCTTTTTGCTGGGCTGAAACCAGGTATTCACCGCGCTCTCATTCAAGATGTTGGGCAGAATATCGGGCGTTTTGCCATTGGCGATGTGCACGCTGATGCCCAGCCCGGCCACCTTGTGGGCAATGGAGCATTTGGTGAGCATGCCCCCGCGCCCAAACTGCGAGCGCGTGGCCGTGATAAACTCCGCGAAGCCCGTGTCGTGCGGCGCGATATGGCGAATCACCCGCGCCTCGGGCCGGCTGGGGTCGCCGTCGAAAATGCCGTCCACGTTGCTCAGAATCAGCAGCGCGTCGGCATCGAGCATACTGGCGACCAGGCCGGCCAGCTCGTCGTTGTCAGTAAACATCAGCTCCGTCACCGAAATCACATCGTTCTCATTCACAATGGGAATGACGTTTTGCTGGAGCAATTCCTGAAAGCAGTTGCGCATGTTCAGGTAGTGCTGGCGGTCGCGAAAATCTTCCTTGGTCACCAGCACCTGCGCGCCCAGTAGGCCGTGCGGGGCCAGCAGCGCGGCATACAGGCTCAGCAATTTTACCTGGCCCACGGCAGCCAGCAGCTGGCGGCTGCGCACGGCATCGGCGCGGGGGGGTAGGGTGATGAGGCTGCGCCCCGCCGCCACCGCCCCCGACGATACCAGGATAATTTCCCGGCCCTGGCGCTTGAGGGCCACTATCTGGCTCACCAGCTGGGCCATGCGCGCCTCATCGGGCAGGCCGTTGGGCTGCGTGAGCACATTGGAACCGATTTTGACAACGAGGCGACGGTAGGGTAGCGGCATAGCGCAAAAGTAGGGGGGTAGCAAAGCGATTAAAAAAGACCGTTATGCCTCGACAAGCTTAGCATGACGGTCTTTATTAACCATTACTACTTACCCCAGCTGCACCTGCGCCAGTTGCTTATTGATAAAATCAACCTCTTCGGCGCTGAGCTTCACGTCTATCGCCTTGGCGTTTTGGGCGGCTTGCTCGGGGTTGCGGGCACCCACCAGCGCCACCGTGATGCCGGGCTGCGCCAGCGTCCAGGCCAGCACGAGCTGGCCGAGGGTAGCGTTTTTGGTTTCGGCCAGGGGCCGGATTTTCTGCAGAAATGCGTTGACTTTGGTCACCGCCTCGGGCTTGAACAGGCGGTTAGTGCTGCGCAGGTCGCTGGCATCGAAGTGCTGGCCGGGCTTGATTTTTCCGGTCAGCAGGCCCAGCTGCATGGGGCTGTACACCAAAATGCCCAGGTCGTGCTGCTGCGTATAAGGCACTACCTCCTTTTCAATATCGCGGCGCAACATACTGAAGGGCACCTGGTTGGAAGCCAGCTTCAGCGTTTTCCCGGCCTCTTCCATTTGGGCCACCGAGTAGTTGCTGACGCCCGCCGCCCGCACCTTGCCCTGTTCCATTAGGCGCTGCACGGCCTCCATCGTCTCGCTGATGGGGGTAGTCACGTCGGGCCAGTGCTGCTGGTAGAGGTCGATGTAATCGGTGCCCAGGCGCTTCAGGCTTTCTTCGCACTCTCGGATAACGCTGTCGCGGCTGGCGTACTTGTACACGTCGAGGTCGCGGCCCTGGTTGTCCTTGGTTTTCATGGCGAAGTCGCCCTTGGCCTCGTCCCAGCGCATCCCGAACTTAGTCAGAATTTGCACCTTATCGCGCGGCAGGCCCTTAATGGCTTCGCCCACGATTTGCTCGCTCAGGCCCATGCCGTACACCGGCGCGGTGTCGATACTGGTTACGCCCAGGTCGTAGGCCGCGTGGATGGCCCCCACGGCATCGTTCTGCTCGGTGCCGCCCCACATCCAGCCGCCGGCCGCCCAGCTGCCAAACGTAATGCGCGACATGCGCACCTCGGAGGAGCCTACTTGTTGATAATCCATTTCTAGTCTGGTAAAAAGTCAGGTAAAATACTGACCTTTCCTACCCCCCGGCCGGCACCAGGGTTACAAACCAGCAGGAATTAAAAAGAGTAATAGGTTGGGAAATAAGCAAATAACCTACGCTGCTTTACGAGCTAATTTCCTTCTACTCCACCACAAGGCGCTTGGTAACCACGCCGGCGCTGGTGGCGAGGCGCAGCGCGTACACGCCGCTAGCCAGACCGGTTAGGCTCAGCTGGTGGGCCGCCGCGCCCTGGGGGGGTAGGGTGGTGGTGCGCACGGCGCGGCCCAGGCCATCAATCAGCGTAGCGGCCACGGCCTGGCGGCCGAGGTCGGCGGTTAGCTCCACGAAGGCCACCGCCTGAGCCGGGTTGGGGTAAAGCGCCACCTGCGGGCTACCGGCCGCGGGCTGCGCGGCCAGCGCCTGGGCCGGCCCAAACACCAGCTCGAAGCGCGCGCCCACCGCGCCCGCGGCCTGGCTGAACGAGTAACTGGACTGCTGGGTGAGGTCGGTGAGAGTGCCGAGCTGCGCGTCGCGCAGGTAGGGGCGCAGGCCGCCCAGGTTGAGCAGGGCGGCGGCTTCGAGCACGTAGGTGCCGGCGGCGGGCACGGCCACGCGCAGCGGCACCGTGAGCGCTCCGGTGGGCAGCGGCCGGCCGTCGATGGCCAGGGCTGCGCCGGCGGTGGGCAGCGTGCTCAGGTTGAGACCGGTGGTGTTGGGCAGCTTCAGGGCATCGTACTGGGAATCGAAGCCGGGGGTAGCGCCGGCCTCGAAGTAGAGATACGCTTCATCGGTGGCTCCGGCCGCAGTGCGTAGTGTCAGCTGCACCAGGGGCCGGGTTTCGGCGGTGCGCTGCACGGGGGTCGCGTCGGGGGTAGTCAGGCGCTGGCTGTTGCGGAAGGTGAGCGCGGCACTGGTCTGGCCCTGGCTCACGCGCACTAGAAAGCCCTGGCCCACGGGCACCACGGGGTTGCCACCCACGCCATTGACGTAGCTGCGGTACTGCCCCGCGTACTGGCTGGTGCTGGCGTACACGTACAGGGCCGCGTCGAGGCCGGGGCGGTCGGCGGGGGCCACCAGGCTAAAGTCGAGCGGGGCGGGGTAGGGGTTGCCCAGGAACTGCCAGCCCGCGTCGGCGGCCGTGGCATCATCGGCGCGGGCCAGGGGTAGGGTGAGGTCGCCGCTGTGCAGCGCGCCCACGAAGCTCACCACCTGGCCGGCATCCATGTTCACGCTGTAGCCCTGGCCCAGCGCCAGCGGCTCATTCAGGCCAGCCGGCGAAAACCAGCCTTTGTCAAAGGCCGCCAGCTTATTAACCAGCGCCAGCCGGCGCTGGTCGTAGCCATACACCGTGGGAAAGGGCGTAATGGCCGTGGGCGTCGCCGCGGTGTTGTAGGCATCGTTCACGACGGGCGCGAAGCCGCTCGTGGCCAGGCTGGCCACGGTGGCCCCGCGCACCGGCGCGGCGTAGTGGCGGTAGCCCAGGCCAGCGTTCAGGCTGCCATCAATGGCGCGCTGCACGGTGGCATCGCCCACCACTATGCCGCTGGTGTTTACTACCAGTGCCGTGGCGGCGGGGGTCGATTCCAGAGTCAGCGGCTGGCCGTTGGTAGTCAGGTTGCCGGCCAGGGTCAGCACCTGCTGCACGGCCACCGGGCCGGCAAGCGTGGCGTTGGCACTACCCACACTCAGGCTCCAGAAGCGGGTGAGGCCGGGACCGCCAGCGGCCTGGCTGGCGGCCCCGCTCAGGGCCACCGTACCGCCGCTGGCCACGAAAGTGCCCGCGTTGTTGAAATCTCCCCCCAGAGTGAGCGTGCCATCCTGCTGGGTGAGGCGCGCATTGGCGGCAAGCGTCAGGTTCAGGGCCGTGGCCGTGCCATTACCCAGCACGGGGTAGGGCTGGGTGGTTTCAGGAATCACGACGCTCATGCTCGCTCCCGGCGCGCCCGCGCTCCAGTTGTTATCATCAAACCAGTCGCTGGTCAGCGCGTCGCCGGTCCAGGTGGTGCTGGTGGGCGGCAGCACGCGCAGGGCATACGTCTGCGAAGCCGCCGCCGCGGTGCGGCCCGGTGTCGATTGGGCCGTGACCGTGAAGCCAAACGAGCCAATGGCCTTGGGCATCCCCATGAGCACGCCCGTGGCCGGCAGCAGGCGCAGGCCCACCGGCAGCGTGCCCGCCGTAATAGCGTAGGTGCAGGGCTGTGGGCTGCCCGCCACCCCTACCCCCTGGCTGTAAGCCGAGCCGTACATGCCCGCCGGCAGGTCGGTGGGGGCCACCGGCAGCACCGTGATGGCCACCGTGCTGGTGGCCATCAGTGGCCCGCCGGTGCCGGTGTTGCCCAGGTCGTTGCTCACCAGCGTCAGCCCGGCCTGCCCCTGAAAGCCGGGGGTAGGCAGAAACCGCAGGCTACCCAGCGCCGCGTTGAGCGCCGTAAGCGGCCCGCTGAGCGTGAGAGTACTATTGGCTTGGTCGTTGCCCAGGGTCAGCGTGCCGTTGGTGGCCATGAGCGACACCTGGATGACCGCCGTGCCGGCATCGGCATCGACCACCGCCAGGGTATTGCCCAGGGCCAGCGCCGCGCCCGAACCGGTCGTGAGCACGGCCGGGGCCGTGTTGATGGGCGCGTCGTTAACGGCCGTTACGGCTACCGTGCGGCTGGCCGGCTGGCTCACCTGGCTACCATCGCTCACCACGAAGCTGACCGTGCGAAACGCCGTGCTGGGCGCGTGCGAGGCATTGTAGTACGCCACGGCGCGCAGGGCCGCCTGCCACTGAGCCGCCGTGGCCACGCGCCCCACCGCCACTGTGAGCGAGAGCGTGCCGGTAGCCGCCGCATAGCTCCCCTCGATGGGGCCCACTGGGGCGGTGCCGGGGTTGAAAACTAGCGCGTCTTCCGCGCTAATAAAGCTGCCTGCCACCTGCACTGTGGCTGAAGTCAGTGGCGCGCCCGCCGCTGTCAGCGTCAGGCCAGCATCTACCACGGTGGCAACCCGCTCGGGGGCCGCCACCGGGCCCGCGCTGCCGGTGAGCACCGGGGCCGTGCCCAGTGCCGCGGGTGGGCGAACGGCAGCCGTGCCGGGGCTGCTGGCCGCCTGCGCAATGGGGGTAGCCACTGCAAATAAACCTAATAACCAGGCCCGCTGGCGCAAGCCCTGTAATGAATAGAGATAGTGCATAAAAATAAACGGACTAAAAATCAGTGGATAGCGCGGCCAGCGTGCGGACACGGCCCAGCCAGATAATTCCTCAAATGCGTAGTGATAATCAACCTATAATTGACGCGCCAGCGGGGGGTAGTGATAAGTAGCAGCAGGCCAGCGGCAGCCCCCGCCGGTAGCGGGGGGTAGGGAGCAAGGGGGCGGCCCTGGCGGCGTGCGTAAGCGTGAGGAGAAATAGCATAGCGGGAAGTAATCGGAAGCGGAACTACTCGCAAATAGAACGAGGAATTTCGTAAAAAACTAGCTACCAATGGTATTATGCCAAGGATTCCGCGTAAAGCCAAATTTTCGCCTCATCCCTAAAAACCCCGCCTGGAAATAGGTCAAAAATCTCCTCTTAAAGCCAAATCGAGGCTATTCCAAACTTTTATCCCCTGGCATTGCTTCGTTCTATCAATGCTGTTTTATAAATCCTAGAAATTGTATGAAAATTGAAATTTGGTCCGATGTCGTGTGCCCGTTCTGCTACATCGGCAAGCGCCGGCTGGAACACGCCCTGGGCGAGTTTGCCCACCGTGCCGATGTGCAGGTACAGTGGAAAAGCTTCCAGCTAAACCCCGATTTTGCGCCCGTCCCCGGCGAAAGCATCCACGCTTCGCTGGCCCAGAAAAAAGGCGTATCGGAGGCCGAAGGCCGCCGCATGAACGACCACATGGCGCTGGTAGCCCAGGAAGTGGGCCTGGCCTACGACTTTGACCGCGCCGTGCCGGCCAATACTTTTCTGGCGCACCAGCTCATCCACTTCGGGGCGCACCACGGCCGCCAGGATGCCGCCAAGGAGCGCCTCATGGCCGCCTACTATCAGGAGGGCCGCGACCTCAACAACTTAGACACGCTGGTAAACCTGGCCGCCGAAATCGGCCTTGATGCCGACGCCGCGCGCCAGGCGCTGCTGGCCGGCACCTACGCCAACGAGGTGCGGCGCGATGAGTACGAGGCGCAGCAAATCGGGGTGCGGGGCGTGCCGTTCTTCGTGTTTGAAGACAAATACGCCGTATCGGGGGCGCAGCCAAGCGCGGTCTTTGCCGAGGTGCTGGAGAAGGTATGGGCCGAGAATCACCCGCAGGCACACCCTACGGTATTGGCTGACGGCCCCGCCTGCGGCCCGGACGGCTGCGAGTGAGGTAATGAATTATAAGTAGCGGGCAATAGATAATTTGGCGTTGCTTCGCCGCGTTAGCAAGGGTAGCTTGCTTACTTTCGCCCTTTGGCACCGCGACCAGGCTTAGTATATGAGAGTGAAATTCAAGGGTAAGGAGAAGATAATCGGGGCGTTGGGCCTGGCCGGAGCGCTGGGCCTACTAGCCTTTCGCAACCCCGCCGACGGCAACCCGGTGCAGGTGCTGGCCGAGAAGCTAAGCGCCTATTATATCACGCTGCGGCCCGAGAAAGCCTACCTGCACCTTGACCGCCCGGCCTACGGCACCGGCGAAACCATCTGGTTCAGCGCCTACGTAGTGGATGCCCTGCGCCACCAGCCCGACACGCTCAGTAAGGTGCTGCACGTGGATTTGCTCTCGCCCCAGCGCCTGGTAGTGGCCCGCCGCACGCTGCGCCTGGCGGGTGGCCGCGGCTACGGCGATATCGAGCTGGGCGATACCCTGGCCGCCGGCACCTACCTGCTGCGCGCCTACACCGATTGGATGCGCAACGCGGGCAACGGCGAGTATTTCTTCGAGCGGCAGCTGCAAGTGTGGCCCGCCGCCCCCAACCAGCCCGACGCACCGGACGCCGGCCCAGCCCTGGCCATCTCCCGCACGGCTCCCAAAACCCCGGTGGGCAAGCCAGACGTGCAGTTTTTCGCGGAGGGCGGCAACCTGGTAGCGGGGCTGCCGGCCACAGTGGGCTTTAAGGCGCAGGCAGCCAGTGGGCGCAGCATAGCCGTCAGCGGGCAGCTATTTGATGAGCAAAATAAGTCCGTGGGAGCGGCCTTCAGCAGCCAGCACGGGGGCATGGGGCGGCTAAGCTTTACGCCCGCCGCCGGCCACCACTACCACGCCCGCGTGAAGCTGCCCGACGGCAGCAGCACCGACTTCCCCCTGCCCGCCGCGCAGCCCACCGGCTACGGCCTGCGCGTGCTCGATGCCGGCGACAGCTACACCGTGGAGGCCCGCTACCAGGGTACGCCCGGCGCGCCCGTACCCGGCCCCGTAATGCTGCTGACCGAGGTGCGCGGCTACATCGTGGGGCTGGTGCCCCGGCCCATTACGGACGACGGCGCGCCCGTGACTTGGAAGTTGGTGAAGTCGCGCTATCCCAATGGCATTCTGCATATTACGCTGTTTGATGCCCAGAGCACAGCCCAGGCCCAGCGCCTGGCTTTCGTGTTGAATGGGCTGCCCGCGTTGCGCGTAACTCTAACGCCTGATAAGGCCGCCTACGCCCCCCACGACCCGGTGCACGTGAAGGTGCAGGTGACCGATGCCACCGGCCAGCCCGCCGCCGCCCACCTCTCCGTGACGGTGGCCGAGGCCGGGGCCGCCGCCCTCGACCCCAACGGCGGCAACGTGGCCACTAGCCTGCTGCTGACCTCCGACCTGGCGGGCTACGTCGAAAACCCCGGCTATTACTTTCAAACCCCTACCCCCGAAATTACCCTGGCCCTCGACAACCTGCTGCTGACCCAGGGCTGGCGGCGCTACGTGTGGAAGGAGGTGCTGAGTCCTACCCCCCCGCCGCTGGTCTACGGGGCCGAGCAGGGCATTACGCTGGCCGGACAGGTAACGGGCGCGGGCCACCAGGGCTTGGCCAACGCCCAGCTTACCTTCATCCAGAGCAAGCCCAACCGCAGCGTGCTCACGGCCAGCACCGAAACCAATGGCCGCTTCCGGTTCACCGGCTTTCCGGGCAGGGATACGGCCGTGATAACCTTGCAGGCGCGGCGGGCCTCGGGGGCCAGCAACGTAGTGATTCGGCCCGACCTGGGGCCGCCCACTTTTGGCGCGCCCCTACCCCCCCTGCCGCCTCTAAGCGCCGCCCCAGCCGGCGTGGCCGACTACCTGCGCCGCAGCCGCCAGCAGCAGGTGCAGGAGCGCCAGAACCGCCCCGAAGGCGATATCGCTCGCAATATCAAGCTCGGCAACGTAGCCGTGACGGGCAAGAAGGAAGTTATTCCGGCCAACGACACGCGCCGCCTTTACCCCGGCGTGGTGGCCAATACGCTGGTTGATTTTACGGACATCCCGGCGGCGCAGTCGGGCATGAGCGCCCTGCAAATATTGCAGGGCCGGGTGGCGGGCCTCACCATCAGCGGCAGCCCGCCCAACATGAGCATCCAGATTCGCAACAGCGGCACGCCGCTCTTTATTTTGGATGGCCAGCGCACCGACGCAGAGTTTATTAATACTTTGCAGGCCAATCAGGTAGAAGCCGTAGAAGTATTCAAAGGACCCGAAGCGGCTATTTTCGGCGCTGGGTCCAGCGGCGGCGTTATTGCCATTTACACTAAGCGGGGCAATAAAAACTATAAGGGCGACGACAGCAAAACCCCTACCCCCGGCCTTATTACGATACGGGTGCCGGCCTACTACCGCGCCCAGGAATTTTACCAGCCCCGCTACGGCGCGCCGGTGATGAATGCCCCTACAATGGACGCGCGCCGCCTTACCCTTTTCTGGGACCCGCAGGTCAGTACCGGCCCCAACGGCCAGACTGAGTTCCTGTTTTACACCGCCGATGGCAGCGGCAACTTCCAGATTTCGACCGAAGGCATCACTCTAGAAGGCACGCCTAGCCGCGGCAGCAGCACCATCTACGTAGCGCCTAAAGGCCGATAAACCAGTGCGTTATAAACAAAAGCCCAGCGCGCCGCAATGCGGCGAGCCGGGCTTTTACATGGGGGTAGGGCCGTTAGCTCGCCGGTCGCAAAAACTCGTCTTCCAGGCGCTTGATGCGCGGCTCGTGGCCTTCCAGCTTTTCGGAGTCGCGGCGCATGAGCTGGAGCATTTGCAGCTCGGTCTGCACCAGGTCGTCGAGGCGGGTATCGGTAGTTTGCTGGCGTTTGAGCAGGATTTTCAGCGCATCCACGGCCACGTCCTGGCGCTTGCTTTGCTGCTGAATCTCGGCCATCATCGCATCCTGCCGCCGCTCCGCTTCCGCGTGGCGGGCCTCCGATAGCTTCAGAATGTTAATAATGCTGTCAATCTGCTCGCCGAGATTATCCAGCCGCACTTCCTGGCGGGCAAAGGCTTCACGCAGCCCGTCAATGGCCTCGCCCTGACGGTTAAGCTCCTTAATAATTTGGGCAATCTGCCCGGCCTGCTGGTCCTGCTTGCGGGCCAGGTCCACAAGCAGGCTTTCGAGTTGGTCGAAACGCTTGTCAATATCCATAGCTTTTTTTCGGCAAGATAAATCGAAACTACGCCAGCGCCATTTCGGCGGCTCCCAGCTCGGCCAGCAGCCGTTGCGCCATCCCTACCCCCCGAATACCGTCGAAGGTCACTTGCAGCTTGTCCTTCTGGTCCTTCATGCGGGCCGTGCGCGGATGAGTCTGCACGAAGTTGAGGATGCGCCCAAAATCCTCACCCTGGAAGTATGCCTCGTGCCCGGCCCCGGCGGGCAGGTAGGCGCGCAAGGTTTCCTTCTTGAGCGTCAGCTTATCCAGGCCCAGGCGGCTGGCCTGCCAGCGCAGCTTCACAATGTCCACGAGCTGCTGCACCTGCTCGGGTAGCGGGCCGAAGCGGTCAACCATGCTGGCCACCAGCTTACTTAGCTCCTCAGGTTTCTGCGCCCGGTCGAGCTTGGCGTAAAGCTGCAAGCGTTCCGACACGTTATTGACGTAAGTATCCGGAATTAAGACCGGCAGGTCGGTTTCAATCTGCGTTTCGCGCGGGGCACTGAGCGCGCCGGCCGCCATCTGCAAGCGCTGCTGGCTGGTGCCGTCCGCGCCTTCGCCCAGAAACAGGTCCCGAAACTCGGTTTCCTTCAATTCCTGCACCGCCTCGTCCAGCACCTGGTGGTAGGCTTCGTAGCCCAAGTCGTTGATGAAGCCCGACTGCTCACCGCCCAGCAAATTACCCGCCCCCCGAATGTCTAAATCGCGCATGGCCACGTTGAAGCCCGCGCCCAGGTCCGAAAATTCCTCCAAGGTATTCAAGCGCTTGCGGGCATCAGAAGGCAGGTTAGCCACGGGCGGTGTCAGCAGGTAGCAGTACGCCTTGCGGTTCGAGCGCCCTACCCGGCCCCGCATCTGGTGCAGGTCGGAGAGGCCCGTAAGGTGCGCCCGGTTGATAATGATGGTGTTAGCGTTGGAAATATCCAGCCCGCTCTCGATAATGTTGGTCGAAACCAGTACGTCGTACTCGCCCTCCACGAACTTCATCATGCGCTTTTCCAGCTCCCCGCCCTCCATCTGGCCGTGCGCCACGGTCACGCGGGCATCGGGCACCAGCCGCACGATGGTAGCCGCCATCTCCACGATGTCGCTGACGCGGTTATGCACGAAAAACGCCTGCCCACCCCGCTTCAGCTCCCGCGCAATGGCGTCGCGGATGAGGGTTTCCTCAAACACGTGCAGCTCGGTTTGCACCGGCTGGCGGTTGGGCGGGGGGGTAGCAATGACGCTCAAATCGCGCGCGCCCATCAGCGAAAAGTGCAACGTCCGCGGTATCGGCGTGGCCGAGAGCGTGAGCGTGTCCACGTTCACCTTGATTTCCTTGAGCTTGTCCTTGGTTTTCACCCCAAATTTCTGCTCCTCGTCAATAATGAGCAAACCCAAATCCTTGAATTGCAGCTTTTTATTGGTCAAGGCGTGAGTACCAATGAGAATATCCGTCTTGCCCGCCGCCACGCGCTCCATCGTCTCCTTTATCTGCTTGGTCGTTTTGAAGCGGTTGATGTACTCCACCGTCACCGGCAGGTTGGCCAGCCGGTCGCGAAAGGTCTTGTAGTGCTGCATCGCCAAAATCGTAGTCGGCACTAAGACAGCCACTTGCTTACCATCGGCCGCCGCCTTGAAGGCCGCCCGAATGGCCACTTCGGTCTTGCCGAAGCCCACGTCGCCGCACACCAACCGGTCCATCGGGTGGGGCTGCTGCATATCCTGCTTCACGTCTTCGGTAGCCTTGGCCTGGTCGGGCGTATCCTCCCAAATGAAGCTCGATTCCAGCTCGGCCTGCATAAAACCATCCCGCGAGAAGGCGAAGCCCGGCGCGCTCTTCCGCTTGGCATACAGGCGGATAAGGTCGGCCGCAATGTCCTTGACCTTCTTCTTAACCGACTTTTTCTTGTTCTCCCACTCCGCCGAGCCGAGCTTACTCATGGTGGGCGGCGAGCCCTCCGCGCCACTGTACTTGGCAATCTTGTGCAGGGAGTGAATGCTAACCGTCAGCACATCGTCATCCCGGTAAATCAGCCGAATCGCTTCCTGCACGTGCCCGTTTATCTCCACCTGCGTGAGCCCCGCGAAGCGCGCGATGCCGTAGTCCTGGTGCGTCACGTAGTCGCCAGGCTGCAAGGTCTTCAGCTCGCGCAGCGTCAGGGCCTTTTTCTTGGAAAACTTCTTGGTTTCCTGCGCCCGGTAGTAGCGCTCAAAGAGCTGATGGTCAGTATAAACTGCCAGGCCCAACTGTTCATCAATGTAGCCTTCGCGCAGGGCAATGAGCAGGTGCTGAAACTGCACGTTAGGGTCCAGCTCGTCAAAAATCGTGCGCAGCCGGTCGGCCTGCCGCACGGAGTCGGCCGCGATTATCGTGGTGAATTCGCGCACCTTGTTCTCCCGGATATTCTTCAGTAGCCGGTCAAAATCTTTGTTGAAGCTCGGCTGCGGCTTGGCCGTAAACTGGAATTCCTGCGCGTTTTTAAAGTAAAATCGCTTGCCGAATTCCACCACCGCGAACTCGTCCAGGCATTTTTTCAGGCCCCTACCCCCCTCAAACAGGTCAACTGGCTTGGACACGATTTGCATCCCGCTAGCCTCCTCCAGTAGGCGCTTGAAATTGTTCTCGGCCTTGTCGAACAGCTCCGTCACCACATCCAGCGTCTGGCGCATATCCTTGACCCACAGGCAGCTGGTGCGCGGCAGGAATTCCAGAAATGACTCGCGTCGCTCTTGTAGCAGCTTGGTTTGCACGTTCGGGATAATACTCACCGAGGGGCGCGGCTCCACCGAGAGCTGCGTTTCGGGATTAAACGTCCGAATGCTCTCAATTTCATCCCCGAATAATTCCAGCCGGTAGGGCAGCTCATTGGCGTAGCTGAACACGTCCACGATGCCGCCGCGCACCGCGTACTGCCCAGCCTCGTACACGAAATCCGACTTCTCAAAGTCATATTGCGCCAGCAACTCTCCCAGAAAACTCACGTCCAGCTTATCACCCACCATTGCCGAAAATGTATTCTTTACCAGGCTCTGCCGGTTTATCACTTTTTCGCTAAGCGCCTCTGGATAGGTAACGATGAGCGGAGCCTTACCCAGCGTCGCTACGCTGGCCTGCCGGCTGGCATTGAGCTGGTTCAGTACCTCGGCGCGCATCAGCACGTTGGCGTTTTCGGTCTCATCAAAGTCATACGGCCGCTTGTACGATGACGGGAATAGTAGAGCCTCTGGCCCGTCAGGCAGCAGGTGCCGCAGGTCAGCCATAAACAGGGCGGCCTCGTCCTTATCGTGCAAAATGAACACGTTGGGATGCGCGAAGTGCGCGGCGGCGGCCGCCACCACCGCATCCTGCGAGCCCACGAGGCCGCGCAGGTGCACGCGCACCTCGCCGCCGCGGGCCGCGTCGTCGGCCGGGCGGCCGGGGTCAGCGGGCTGGGCCGCGCCCAGCAGGCGGGCACTCAGGGTTTGCAGCTCGGCATCGAGGCGGTAGAGGCGGAGAAAATCAGCTACTTGCAAGCTAGTGAATCTACTAAGTGGAGAATGCGGAAATGCGGAAAACAGGCTGCTGTGAAAAGGTGCTGATTCATTGGCTAAAGGTTTGCCTTACATCAACACGTTTTTACATTTCTACTTTTTCCACATTAGCGCATTAAATAAAAGCGGCCAGCCCGGCCGGGAATGATTCCGGTCGGGCTACGTACCCAGCCAATACCGCCGCCAGGGGCCGAAAGTTTCCAGTTGTAGCTTGGGACATTTAATCTCTGCCCCCGATGACCCGACCGCAGTGCCGCCATAGCAGAAATCGAGCAAGTATTTCCAGAGGAACTCCGCTTTAGCTTTGGGATGATGACGGTAATTGAAAATAGGCTGTCACGCTACGCCCAGCTGTTTGACCCGCCCATTCTCTACCCCCCGCCAACTCCCGTGCCACTGCCCGCCCCCGGCACGGTACCTTAGCCAGCTGGATTAACCATTATTATACATTATGAACCCCCGCGACCTGCCCGAAGTAGTAGCCGAGCTGCTTATTGAAATGCACGAAGTGCGCTCGGAGATGAAAGCTATTAACGGCCGCCTCAACCGGCTGGAACACCGCATAGAAGGCGTCGAAACAGAACTCAAACTAATGCGCGAGGAAAACCGCCAGAATACCGACTGTATGATTGATGCCTTTTCAAAGAGCATGGCTCCGCTTATTGACCGGGTGCTGAGCTACGAGAAGCACCTAAATACGCTCGAAAACCCCACGTCCTAAGTACGTTGCGCGGTTCTGCTCACCTGGCCATCGGCCTCATTACGGGCGTGGCGGTAGCGGGCCTGGTGCCCGGCGTGCCGTTTTCGCTGGCCGGCATTGCGCTGGCGGGCTTCTCGGCCCTCGCCCCCGACCTCGACCACCCCGAAAGCCGGCTTAGCCAGCGGCTGGGCTTCGCGCAGGGCTACGTGCGCTGGGCCTTCGGCGGGGCCGCGCTGGGGCTGGCGGCCTACGCCTACCTGCTGCTACACCCCGGCCCCGACCAGCGCCTGAGCTACGTGGCGGCCCTGGCCTTCGGGCTGCTGGGCGTAGCCTTGCACGGTGGCTCGGCCCGGCGGCTGGCGCTGCTCTTCACAGGACTGGGTACGGTGCTGGCCGGCTTATATGCGCACTACTTATGGCTCAGCTTATTGGGCGCGTTTATCGCGCTGGCGCCGTTCACCTCGCACCGCTCCTGGACGCACACCATCTGGGCCACTATCTTCTGGACCTACATCGGCTACTTGGCTAACCACAGCCTGGGCTGGCGCGGCATTGCGCACTACGCCGGGGCGGGCTACGCCTCACACCTGCTGGCTGATACACTTACCAAATCGGGGGTGCGCTGGCTGCTACCCCTCACCGATTTTAGCTTCAAGGTGCCAATACTTAGCACGGGCACTAAGTCGGGCAACGTGCTGGAGGCCACTATCTGCCTGGGCTACGGGTTGCTGGTGCTTGGTTTAGTGATAGGCAAGGTTGGGTTTTAAGATGAATTAGTTGTGGATGTAACCGCCCGGCCTTAGCTTCGCGTCGGCGTGAGTAGCCGCAACGCAGTAAAATATGCCAACGCGAATTATAGCAGCACGTTTGGCTGGCTGTCTTGCACCCCGTCCCTACGCTGACCTTTAACGGGTTAGCTTGTTAAATTCCTATTTAATAGGCGTTATTTTGACCGATACCAACTTTCAATTTTTACCCCACTAACATTCCAGTTTTTATGAACCAGATGAATAGTCCGCTCATCCGGGTCGGCGTTTTCTACGACGGCAATTATTTTTTAAAAATCAGTGATTATTACTATTTTCAGCACGAGCGCAAAGCCCGTATCAGCCTCGAAGGTCTACACGAATTTGTCCGGCACCAGGTAGCGGAGGAGGAAGATGTTGACGTGCGCCTGGCGCAGATTACGACCTCCCACTTCTTCCGGGGCCGGCTATCGGCCACTGAGGCCCGCGACAAAGACCGGCTTTTTCATGACCGCCTGCTCGACGATATCCTGATGAACCTGGGCGTGTGCACGCACTACATGCCCCTCAAAACCCGCGACGGCCGCTTGCAGGAAAAAGGCATCGACGTGTGGCTCAGCCTCGAAGCCCTGGAAATGGCGCTCCATAAAACGCTCGACGTGGTAGTGCTCATCGCCGGCGATTCTGACTACGTGCCCCTCATCCGCAAGCTCAACACGGTGGGCACCCGCGTGATGCTGCTCAATTGGGACTTCAAGTACGAAGATTTTAAGGGCGAAACCCGCGTGACGCGCGCTTCGCAGCACCTGCTGGAACAGGCAACCTACCCGGTGGCCATGCATTCTGTTATTGACCGCGGCTTGCAGGAGCAAGATGAGGTGGTGGAGAATATGTTCGTGACGCAGAGCGAGCCGGCCGCCTTTGCCACCCTGCCTACCCCCGCCGCCAACGGCCACGCGGCCCCGGCGGCCTCCGCCGCTGCCGCGGCCAGCCTGCCCCGCAGCGCAGTGCGTCCGACCGGCCCTACGGCAGCCGGCCCGGTGGGCACGATTGGCATGAGCACTATTAAAAATCTGAAGAATGGCTTCGGTTTCGTAATAATGCCTCCTAACAACCTGTTTTTCAGCTATGCCGACTTATCGGAAGGCGACTTCAACGACCTGCGCGAGGGCGATTGGGTGGAGTTTACGGTGGGCCGCAACCACCGCGACGAAGACTGCGCCCGCAATGTGCGCAAAGTAGCCGCCCCCAACCTAACCGGCGATGAAGACGGCGACTATGAGCCCAGCACGGTGAGCCAGCCCATCGGCGCAGTACTTTAAAGGAATTGAGCATGAATAAGTAGAGAAGTACAATTCCTCATTCTGAGAAAAGATACCCGTTCGTTCTTGCTGCCTAGTGCAGAGAGAACGAACGGGTTTTTTGCTACATCTCACTTTCTCATTCTTCATTCCTAATTCCCAATTCCCTTTTAGTGGCCGGGTAGCGATTGAAAGTACCCAGGCCCTGCGCTACAGCTTGGGTGGCCTCGGCGTGGGCCCGGTAGATGGTGCCGCTCACCACTACCGTGGACTTACCCTCGTGCTCGACCCGTGCCACGGCGTGCAGCTCATCGCCGAGCAGCACTGGCCGCAGGTAATTGATTTTAAACTCGATAGTCGAAACTAGTTCGCCCGCCGGGAAGGCCTGTGTGAGGGCCGCCGCGCCCAGTACTGCGTCCATGAGGCCGGCGAGCACGCCCCCATGAGCCGTGCCCGGCGAGGAGAGATGCGCTTCCTGAATAGTCATGCGGTACTCGGCGTGGCCGGGGGTAGGCACGGTCAATACCATGCCATTGGCCTGGCCGTAGTGGTTAATGTGGTTGTAGTGGGCCACCAGAACGGGCCAGTCGGGGAGAGTCATGCTTCGGGAGCGATTGAGGGGTTAGCCCTTTGGGGCGGCCGGGGCCACAAAGATGCGGCGGATGCGCGCCTACCTTTGCAGTGCTTCACGCGTGCCACATCAATTGGCAGCCTGCTACCGTAAGGTAATCCTGCCCCCAGCTATCAGACTTAAAACTAACCCCCCGAAACAGCTTATGCCTTCCTTCGACATCGTGAGCAAAGTAGACCCCCAAACGCTGGAAAACGCCATCAACACCGCCAAAAAGGAGTTGGCGACGCGCTACGACCTGCGCGATACCAAGGGCGGCATGGAACTGGATAAAAAAGGGAATACTATCCTGCTCAGTTCCGAGAATTCGATGCGCATCAAGGCCCTCGAAGATATCCTGCTCACCCGCATTGTGAAGCAGGGCATCGATGGCACGGCTCTCGACTTCACGGCCGAGGAGCAGCCCAGCGGCGCGCTCATCAAAAAAACGGTGAAGGTGCGCGCCGGGGTAGATAAAGACGCGGGTCGCAAAATTATCAAAGCCATTAAGGACAGCAAAATTAAGGTAGAGGCCCAGATGCAGGACGACCAGATTCGGATATCGGCCAAGAAGATAGATGACTTGCAGGCCGTTATAGCCCTGTTGCGCCACACCGATAATGGCCAGCCGCTGCAATTCGTGAACATGAAAAGCTAGCTTGAATGAAGAGTTCGGAACAAGGCAGAGGAGACTACTCCTGTAACCTCTCCTTTTTAATTCTTACTTCCTCATTCTACATTCTTAATCAACCATAATTTGTCACCTTTCGCGGCCTTTTCTTCCGAGCATTTCGCAGCCTTCGCGCAGCTTCAGACCTGGGTTAGCCTACTTACGCTCACTATTATGGAGATTGTGCTGGGCATTGATAATATTATCTTTATCTCCATCACTGTCAACCGGCTAGCTCCGAATGAGCAGGCACGAGGGCGCACCATCGGCTTGCTGCTGGCGCTGCTCTTTCGGGTGGGGCTGCTGCTGAGTATCTCCTGGATTGTGGGCCTGCGAGCGGCGCTGTTTACGCTCCATATTCCGGGCGTCGTCAGCGACTTTGGCGTGAGCGGGCGCGACCTGATTCTACTGTCCGGGGGCTTATTTTTAATTTATAAGAGCGTCGTCGAGATTTACAATAAGCTGCAAGGAGAGGAAGAAGATGCCCACGCGAGCCAACAGCCCGCCCGGCTGTCGGCCATTATTCTCCAGATTATCATCATTGATATCGTGTTCAGCTTCGATTCCATCCTAACGGCGGTAGGACTGGTGAATAACGTGCTGGTGATGATTGCAGCCGTTATCGTAGCAATGGGGCTCATGGTGATTTTTAGCGGCTTTATCGCCGATTTTGTGAACCGTAACCCTTCCATCAAGATACTGGCGCTGGCATTTCTCGTCATGATTGGCTTCATGCTGGTGATGGAAGCTACCCACAAGGAGGTCGAAAAGGGCTACCTCTACTTCGCAATGGCCTTCGCCCTGGCGGTGGAGGTGCTTAACATGCGCCTACGCAAAAAAAGCAAGGCCAGCGTTGAGTAATTGGTAATGGGTAGTAGGTGATGGGTACTATCGTTCTGTAACAGAACAATAGTACCCATCACCTGAACGCACAGGTTAAATTAGTATACAGAACCAGGCGCTTTTAGCCCGCAGAGACGCAGAGGGCGCAGAAGCAAACGGCTTCTCGTAGGCTGATTCAAAAAGTCAGTTCCATTACCTATTGCCTATTTCTCTACCACCCGTTGCTCATGACCCGTTGGTGGGCCAAGTCGAGCAGGCGGCGGTTTAGCTCGGCGCGGTGCTGGCGGTAGAAAGCTAGCTCCTCGGTGGTGAAGTGGCCCATTACCAAGCCCACCACAGTAGCCCGCAGGCGCGTGTTGCGGGTCAGGAGCTCGGCGAGTACCCGTCCGGTTTGGGTAGCGTCGGCGGTGGCCAGCGGCAGGCGATAGTCGGCCGCAAAATCGGCGACGACGGCTAGTAGCAGCGCGTGCTGGAGCTTGAGCAGCGGGCGCAACACCAAGTGCTGGAAGTCGGCCACCGTGGTGGGGGTAGGAATGGCGGCGGGCTGGCCAGCAATAACGGGACGCAGTGCCAGCAGCGTTGTAGTGGGGCGGAGAAGAGGAGCAGAGCGGGGGGACATCATCAAAACGAATACGTAAGCCAAAAAAGCCCGGCCGAAGCCAGACTTTTCAGACATACAAAATTTAGCCTTATTTAGTGCTGAATGGTGACCTTGACTGTGAAGCTACCTTCGGTTGTGGTCACGCGCACTATGTAGAGGCCGGGGGCTAATCGACTAGTATTCAGCTCAACACCAGCCTGTTGCATTTGGGTGGCGGGGGCGGTGGCTTGCAGCACGGGCTGGCCCAGCAGGTCGAGCATCACTAGCTGCATGGGGGCGGCGCTGGCTAGTTGCGTGCGCACCGTGAGCCGGTCCTGGGCGGGGTTGGGGTAGGCTTCGAGGGCGCTGCTGACAGTGGCCCCCTGCTGGCTGGAAAGGGCCACTACCTTGGTCGTGGGGGGTAGGGAAAAATCCTCCTTAATGCCGGTGAGGCGGGGCGTGCCGCTCACGCGGTCGCCCTGCACGGCGGCGTAGCCCATGCCGCGGCGGGCAAACACGTTCCAGATGAGGTCGGCGTTGGCGGCGCGGTTGGTGAGCGTGTCGGCCCGCAGCAAGGCATCGCGGCCATCCAGAAAGCCGGGGTTGCAGACCTGAATCTTGCAGGCATCGAGCACCAGCTTGAGCATCTTGTTATTACCCCCCGTAGTGGCGGCAAACATGTCGGCGGCGTAGCCATTTTTGTAGATGAACTGCCAGTTCAAATCCCAGAGCACCGAGGTCCAGACTTCGCCCAGCGCGTGGGTTTCGCTGTAGTTTGCGGTGCCTACCTGGCCGTAGGTTAAGGGGTTGACAGCCAAATTAGTAGAGTACGGGTAGGTACGGATGCCGGGGCCCGCCGCCGAGGTGCCATTGACCAAATAGCTAGCGATATAGCGCGGGGTGCTGCCAATATCGCCAGGCTGGGTAGTCATCCAGAGGCCAAAAAAGTCGCTCCAGCCCTCGCCCATTGACTGGGTGGTAACGGTAACGGCGGCGGCCCCAGTGCCGGTCGTCACGGTCTGAATGACGCAGCTGGCGTTAGTGGGGCCGCCGGTGAGGCGGTTGCTGATGCCGTGGCCATACTCGTGGCTTACTACCCCGTTGTCGAACGCGCCGTCCCAGTCGGCTCCTACTACCGTTTTGGCGCAGCCTACCCCCACTACCCCGCCCGTGAGGGCCGCCTGAAACCGAGCCCCCACTACCCCGCTCAGCCCGATAACCGGAATAGTCACGGTAGAATCGGTGCCGCCCGGCGAAAGGGGCGTGGTCGTGGTCAGGTCGGAGTCGAAGATGATGGCCCCGATGGCCCCGGCCTGCTGCGCAAATTTCACTTTATCAGTGAAGTTGTTGGAGGCGGGAGCTACGCAGCCCCGGCGCTGAATCAGGGCGATGTTGCCGGCCAGCGCCGCCGCGTTTATGGGTGGCGCGCAGGAGTGGATGCCCCCATCGGGCGACACCCCGTCGTTGACGGGTACGATGTTGCCACACAGGCCATTGGAATTGGCCAGCTTCGAGATGGCCGGCCCAAAGGACGCCGTACCAAATCGGTAGGAGCCCGCGATGGCACTCGGAGCCGTAATGGTAAGCGTATTAACCGAATTGTCCCACAAATACATCTGCATGGTGCCGCTGCTGCCATCGGGCGGCGTGCCGAAGTTGGCATTGTTGCGCCCGCTGCCATCCTGCGCCTCGGCCCGCACGGGGTCGCCGCCCGCGCCCGCGCCGGTGGCGTTTTTATACTGAAAGTTGCCCGCCGCCTCACTAAAGCCGTGCGCCATCATGATGTCGTGCACCATGTTGTTCCAATAAAACAGGTTAGTAGTGGCGGCGTTGAGGTTGGCACGCGGGCCGGTGGTCTGCACGAAGGGGAAGTCGAAGTTCAGCGTCGAGCCGCCATCGGGCGAGCTGGTCGAGGAGTTATAGTTCGCGTTGCCGGGGCCGCTGACAGTATTACTGTTGTCGTCGTAGGCGGCCACGTTGTTGCCGCGCGTCAAAAACTTGCCGCTCGAGGCCAGCGAGTAGGTATCGGGAAAAGTACCGCTTGGGGCCAGGCTCGCCTGCCAGCCGTAGGGCGAGTAGGTGGGGTTGGCACTGCTCAGCGGCACGACCTGCCGGCTGCCGGTGTTGGGCGACTCCAGCGGCACGGGGTACACGGTGAGGCTGCCGGCGGCGGCGGGGCTCAGCACCTGGCGCGGGGCATTGGCCGGCGCAAGGGGGGTAGGGGCCGCCACCATTGGGCCAGCTAACCGGCGCTGCCCCAACTGATTGAACGTTGTAGCCTCGCTCACTACGTAGTCGTTTTGTTCCACCAGGCGGCCGGTTTGGGCATCCACGCGGGCGCTCCAGTGGTGCTGCTGGTCGAGCTGGGCGATGGTCACGTTCCAGACCAGCACCAGCTTATCCCCCACGCGAGTATATAGCAGGCGCACCGGAATGTCCTCGCGCGAGATGCCGCCGTTGTTGAACACCATCCCATCGGCCACGCGCGCCTCGGTTACGGTTTGCAGGGCCACGGGGCGGGGTAGGCCCAGACCTACGGCGGCGGCCGTCACGGCCTGCTCGGGCGTGAGGGCGGGACTCGGGCTGGCTGCTTTGGCCGCCGCGCCCGCCACGAAATTCTGAGTAGTCAGCACCACCTTGCCCGTGGCGTCGGTGTGTATGGCCCCGGTGGCGTTGAAGATGAGCAGGCCGTTGACGCGCTGCTGCAAGTACGTGTGGGTGAGGCCCGTACTGGCATCCTGGTACGAATCCGTGATGAGCGGGTCGGCCACATCGGTGGCGCTCAGGCCTTGCGCTTTCGCCCTGGTGGCGAAGGCGGCCAGCGCGCTGGCCGGTAGCGCCGTCTGGGCCCGCGCCACGCCGGGCAGCGCCAGTGCGGCGGCCAGCGCCAGGGTGCGGCAGCCCGCAAAGGTAACTAGTTGCTTCATGAACTAACCGTGGAAAAGTAGAAATTTTGGGCCCTAAGATTCCAAAGATAACCCCCCATTCTACCCCTTCCAACGCCCGGCACTCAAATAAGCTAACCGGCCAATCGAACCGCGTTTCTTTCTGATTTTTAGCTGAAAATTCCAAGCTTGCTCAGCACATCCCACAGCACGACCCCCGCCGCCACGCCCACGTTGAGCGAGTGCTTGGTGCCGAGCTGCGGAATCTCCACCGCTACCTCGCACAGGGCCAACACCTCATCGTCCACCCCGAACACCTCATTGCCAAGCACCAGCGCCAGCGGCCGGCCCGGCGCGGGCCGAAACTGCGGCAGCGGCACCGAGGCCGTAGTTTGCTCCACGGCCACCAGCTGGTAGCCCTGCGCCTTCAAGGCCTGGGCGGCTTCGAGAGTGGTAGGGACGTATTCCCAGGCCACCGACTCGGTGCTGCCGAGGGCAGTTTTGGTAATTTCGCGGTGCGGCGGGCGGCCCGTAACGCCGCAGAGGTAGATTTTTTCGAGCGCAAACGCGTCGGCGGTGCGGAAGACAGCCCCCACGTTGTGCAGGCTGCGCACGTTGTCGAGCACCAGCACCACCGGGCTTTTAGGAGTAGCTTTGAAATCGGCCACCGGCAGGCGGTTCAGCTCCGGCATCGTGAGTTTGCGCATGGAAGTAGGGGTAGCTTTAGCTTGCCGCCCGCCGGGGGGGTAGGGCTGCCCGGAACGCAACGCGCCGGCCGGGGCGTTTGGAATTGACTTTATTTAATTATCCGGCAAGCTAAAGCTTACCCTACACTCTTGACTCCCGAACCAAAAAAGCAGTTCGCCATCAAAGCCCTGGGGCCCGAGCACATCGCCCCCATTCCGGCCTACGATACGCCGCTGATGAAGCAGTACTACCAGCTCAAGCAGCAGTATCCGGGGGCGGTGCTGCTGTTTCGGGTGGGCGACTTCTACGAAACCTTCGGCGAAGATGCCGTGACGGCGGCGCGCATCCTCGATATTACGCTCACCAAGCGCGGGGCGGGTAGCATCTCGGAAGTGGCGCTGGCCGGCTTCCCGCACCACTCCCTCGACACGTATTTGCCCAAGCTGGTGCGCGCCGGCCAGCGCGTGGCCATCTGCGACCAGCTCGAAGACCCCAAGCAGGCCAAGGGCTTGGTGAAGAGAGGGATAACCGAGCTGGTAACGCCCGGCGTGAGCCTGCACGACAACACCCTGGAGCGCCGCCAGAACAACTACCTGGCCGCCGTGCACTTCGGCAAAACGGAGGCCGGCATCTCGTTTCTGGACATCAGCACCGGCGAGTTTTTGGCCGCGCAGGGCACCATCGATTACCTCGGCAAGCTGCTGCAAAACTTCCGGCCCGCCGAGGTGCTGTTTTGCAAACGCAGCCGGGCCGAGTTTGAAACTCATTTTGGCCCCGATTTCTGCACCTTCGCGCTCGATGAGTGGGTGTTCGGCACCGATTATGCCCACGACACGCTCACGCGGCACTTCCGCACCACCTCGCTCAAGGGTTTCGGAGTCGATAATCTCAAGGAAGGCGTCATCGCGGCCGGCTGCGTGCTGCACTACCTGGCCGAGACTAAACACGCTGACCTGCAACATATTGCCAGCCTGGGTCGGCTAGAGGAAGACAAATACGTGTGGCTCGACCGCTTCACGGTGCGCAACCTGGAGCTGGTGCAGGCGCAGCACCCCGGCGGCGTGCCCTTGATTGACATCCTCGACCAGACCCTGACGCCGATGGGCGCGCGCCTGCTGCGCAAGTGGGTAGTGCTGCCCCTGAAGGAAGTGAGCCAGATTCAGCGTCGGCTCGACACCGTGGCTGCCCTCGTGGCCGACCCCGAGCTGCTGGAAGAAGCGCAAACCCACCTGCGCGCCATCACTGATTTAGAGCGCCTTATCTCGAAGGTAGCGGTGCGCCGCGTGAATCCCCGCGAGCTGTTGCAGCTGGCGCGGGCGCTGGAAAGCATCGCGCCGCTGCGCGAGAAGCTGGCCGCTTCGGGCGTGCGCGCCCTCGAAAAGCTGGCCGAGCAGCTCAACCCTTGCACCACGCTACGCACCGAGATTCAGGCTAAAATCCGGCCCGACGCGCCGCTGCTCACCAACCAGGGCCACGTTATTCAGGACGGGGTAGATGCGGAGCTGGACGAACTGCGGGCGCTGGCATTTTCGGGCAAGGACTACCTTCTCAAATTGCAGCAGCGCGAGCAGGGCAAGACGGGTATCTCGTCCCTGAAAGTAGCTTATAATAAGGTGTTTGGCTACTACCTCGAAGTCAGCAACGCGCACAAGGACAAGGTGCCGCCGCAGTGGATTCGGAAGCAAACGCTGGTGAACGCTGAGCGCTACGTGACGGAGGAGCTAAAGACTTATGAGGAGAAAATCCTGAACGCGGAGGAGCAATTATTCGTCATCGAGAGCCGCATTTACCAGGAGGTGACGCTGGCGGCGCTCGATTTTGTGAGCCAGGTGCAGCAAAACGCCCGCGCCATCGGGGTGTTGGACTGCCTGGGCTCGTTCGCGGCTACGGCGCGGCAGCACCGCTACGCCCGGCCGGTAGTGAACGACGGCCCTACCCTCGACATTACCGGCGGGCGGCACCCAGTGATTGAGCGGCAGCTGCCGCCAGGGGAAAGCTACATTCCTAATGACTTGTGTCTGAGCCAGGACGACCAGCAAATAGTGGTGATAACCGGCCCGAACATGGCCGGCAAGTCGGCCCTGCTGCGCCAAACGGCATTAATCGTTTTGCTGGCGCAAATCGGCTCGTTCGTGCCGGCCGAGGCGGCCACGATTGGCATTATTGACAAGATTTTTACCCGCGTGGGGGCTTCGGACAATCTGAGCAAGGGCGAGAGCACCTTTATGGTGGAGATGACCGAAACGGCTTCCATTCTGAACAATCTTTCGGAACGCAGCCTGGTTTTAATGGATGAAATCGGGCGCGGCACCAGCACCTACGATGGTATCAGCATCGCCTGGGCCATCGTGGAGCATTTGCATAATAACCCCAAGGCGCGGGCTAAAACGCTGTTTGCTACCCACTACCACGAGCTGAACCAGCTGGCCGACGACTGCCCCCGCGTGCGCAACTACCACGTGGCCGTGCAGGAGGCCGACGGCCGGGTGCTGTTTCTGCGCAAGCTGCGGCCGGGTGGCTCCGAGCACTCGTTCGGCATCCACGTGGCGCGCCTGGCCGGCATGCCGCCCACCGTGGTGGTGCGGGCCAACGAAATTATGCACCACCTGGAGCAGGAGCGCGCCAGCGCCGGCCTGGTGGACGCCGATGACCCTACTACCCCCACCGAATTTGACGACGTGCTCGCCGGCCTGGATGCGGCCAACCAACAATTAACCAGGAACCAGGAACCAGGAATCCCGAAGCCGCGCGCCACTGCCGCCGTGGGTACCGCGCCCAAGGTGCAGCTCAGCATGTTTGAGCCGAGCGACCCGGCGTTGGAGCGACTGCGCGAGTTGCTGGCCGGACTGGATATTAATACCCTCACGCCCATTGAGGCGCTGCTGAAATTGCAGGAGCTTAAAGGGCTGGCGGCGGGGTAGGGTAGCGCAAAAGCCGTTTGTCATTGCCGCGCTGCGCTCGCAATGACAAACGGCTTTTGCGCTACCCTACCCCGCCGCCAGCCCCAGCAGGACGGTTTCCACCACGTTGCGCAGCACCTGGGAGTCGGGGTTGGCCTGGGCCATTATCCGCATCCCGTTCAGGACGCTAATGAGCAGCTGGGCCTGGGCCAGGGGCGTAGCCGCGCGGCCGGTTTCGCCGCGGACTTGGCCCTGGGCCAGTATTTCCGTCAGCAGCGTTTCCAGAAACTGCTGATTTTGGCGAACCAGGGCGGCGATGTCGGCATCGTGGGGCAGGCGCTCGGTGGTGGCGTTCACCAGAAAGCAGCAGTTGGGCGCGGGGCTGGCCGGGTCGGGGAGGAGCATCAGCTCCAGCATCTGCCGGACACGCACCGGGGCGGGCTGGCCGGCGTTGGCTATCGCCAGCGCCAGCAGGCGCTGGCTGTTCTGCTGCTGGTAGTGACGCAACGTCCGCACGTAGAGCTGGTGTTTGTCGCCAAAGGTGGCGTATAGGCTGAACCGGTTGATGCCCATGCGCTCGACCAGCTCCTGCATCGACGTGGCGGCGTAGCCCCGGAGCCAGAACGTATCGAGGGCCTTTTGCAGCGCGGCTTCTTCGTCAAATGCTTTCGGACGAGCCATGAGCGGGTAATAAATAAAAAAAAGTAACGGAGCCGGCGGCCACCACGCGGCGGCTATGCTCCAACAACCCGCGGAGGCAAGTCGTTTCGAATCATAGCTGCCACATGGCTGCCACCGGCCCCGTTACCTCACCCTAGCCTTACAGCCGGCCCACGCCGCCGCCGGCAATCAACTCCTCGCCGAGCACGAATGACGAGTCGTCGGAGGCGAAGAACGTGGCAATTTTGGCGATTTCCTCCGGCTGGCCCAGACGCTTCAGCGGCACCATCTGGGCATACGATTGGATGTCTTCGGGCGACAGCCCGAGCTTGCCGTAAGCGGGGGTCTCAATCGGGCCGGGGCTGATAGCGTTGACTCGGATGCGACGCTCCAGCAGGTCGGCTGAGAGCGTGCGGGCCAGCGACACCACGGCCGCTTTGGTGGCCGAGTAAACTGACATGTTGGCCATGCCGCTGCTGGCGGCGGTCGAAGAATTGAGGATAATCGAGCCGCCGTCGTTGAGCAGCGGCAATAGCGCCTGCACGGTGAAATAGAGGCCCTTCACATTGATGTTGAACTGCTGGTCAAACTGGGCTTCGTCTACCTGCCCGATGGGCATAAAAACCCCCACCCCGGCATTCACGAACAGCACGTCGATGCGCGGGTGCAGGGCGCGCACCTGGTCGGCGAGCCGGTGCACGTCGGCCATCTGGCCGGCGTCCGACACCACGCCGCGGGCCTGGTCGCCCAGGGCAGCCACGGCTTCCTGCACGGCGGCCTCGTTGCGGCCGGTGATGACGACCTGCGCGCCTTCGGCGATAAATTCCTGGGCCGTGGCGTAGCCAATGCCACTGTTGGCCCCGGTCACTACGGCCACTTTATGCTGCAAACGATTCATAAACAAGGTTTTTAAGGATAACTGAACAATCGTTCAGCTTTGTGACGATTGAAAGCCCCTTACCTGAACGATTGTTCAGAAAAAAGCCAAAAGAAATTTTGGCTGACTGCCAGCCACCTGGCCCTATCCTACCGGTCCGGCTGGTAGGGTAGGGCCGGCTGAACCCGCCACCGCCGCCCGGCGTTGTAAGGAAGCTGCCGGGGGCGCGTCTGCCAGTCCAAAGCCTACCTGCTCCATTCTTTCCTACTACCATGATGACTACGTTCTTAACGGCTGCTTGCGGCCTCGGCCTGTTGGCCCTCACGGCCTGCGGCTCCGAACAGCCGGCCCAGGCCAAAACCCTCGACGGCGGCAATGGCGGCGACCCGCCGGCCTCGACGGCGGGCTTCGCGCCCAAAAACCTAACCGGGCTGGCGCAGGCGACTTTCGCGGGCGGCTGCTTCTGGGCGCAGGAAGAGGCGTTTGAGCAAATCAAGGGGGTGAAGCAAGTGGTGAGCGGCTACGCCGGCGGCACCGTGCCCAACCCGACGTACGAGGATGTGTGCGGCCAGCAGACCGGCCACACTGAGACGGTCAATATCTACTACGACCCCAAGGTGATAAGCTACCAGAACCTGGTAGACATCTTTCTCACGGCCAGCCACAACCCTACCGAGCTAAACCGCCAGGGCCCGGACTCCGGCCCCGAGTACCGCTCGGCCATCTTTTACCGCACGCCGGAGGAGAAGAAAATTGTGGAGCAGACTATCGCTAAGGTCAATGCTTCGAAGGAATATGACAGCAAAATCGTGACGCAGGTGGCTCCATTTAGCAAGTTCTGGGATGCCGAAGCCTACCACCAGGGCTATTTCCGCCTGCACCCCGATAACCCGTACATTATGGCGGTATCGGCCCACAAAGTGGAGCGCGTGCGCACGCTGTTTCCGAAGGACTTGAAGGCGAATCTGCCTAATTTATAAGCCGGGGGCCTACCCCCCTGCTTTTGACTGAAGCCCCGCCGGCCCCGCGCCGACGGGGCTTTTTTGGCCTTTTCCATTCCTGCGCCCCGCGGCTTGCCTTTGAAAAGCTCTCCTCTTCGGCGCGGTAGTGTATTTTCGGCCTCTGAAAAAAAAGACCCGCTGCCTACCCCCATGCTTTCTTCCAAGCTGCCCGACGTGGGCGTGAGTATTTTCAGCCAGATGACGCTGCTGGCCCAGGAAACGGGCGCGCTAAACCTGGCCCAAGGCTTCCCCGACTACGACCCGCCGCTGGCCCTGCGCGAGGCGCTGGCCCGGCACGCGCTGGCGGCCGGCAGCCACCAGTACGCGCCCATGCCGGGCTTGCCGCGCCTGCGCCAAGCCATTGCGGCGCAGGTGGGCCGCCTGCAGCCCGACGCGCCCGCGCCCGACGCGGACCTGGAAGTAACCATCACGGCCGGGGCCACCGAGGCGCTGTACGGGGTATTGGCGGCCGTGGTGCGCCCCGGCGACGAGGTGATAATCCTGGAGCCGGCCTACGACCTCTACGGGCCGGCCGTGCGGCTACAGGGCGGCGTGCCGCGCTACGTGCGCCTGCCGGCCCCGCACTTTCGGCCCGACTGGGCGGCGGTGCGGGCGGCCCTGAGCGAGCGCACCCGGCTCCTCCTCATCAACTCGCCGCATAATCCCAGCGGGGCCGTGTTTAGCGCGGCCGACTGGGACGAACTGGCCGACCTCACGGCGGGCACCGACATCCTGGTTTTGTCCGATGAAGTGTATGAGCACCTGGTATTTGAGAGGGTAGGGCCGCGCAGCGCGCGCCAGCACCCGGCGCTGCGGGCGCGCTGCTTCGTGCTCTCCTCGTTTGGTAAAACATACCATGCTACCGGCTGGAAGGTGGGCTACTGCCTGGCCCCGCCCGCCCTGAGCGCGGAGCTGCGGCGGGTGCACCAGTTCGTGACGTTTTCGGTGAGCACGCCGACCCAGCACGCGCTGGCCGATGCGCTCGAAACCGACCCCACCGATGCCCACGCCCGCGGGCTGGCCACCTTTTACCAGGCCAAGCGCGATGCCTTCACGGCCGGGCTGGCGGGCAGCGGCTGGGCGCTGCTGCCGGTGCCGGGCGGCTACTTTCAGCTGGCCGGCTACGCGGCTTTTTCGCAGAAAAGCGACCGGGCCTTTGCCGAGGAGCTGGCCCGCACCTGGGGGGTAGCGGTGGTGCCGGTATCGGCCTTCTACCACGATGGCTACGATGCAGGGCTGGTGCGCTTTTGCTTCGCCAAAAACGACGAGACGCTGCGGGCGGCCACCGGGCGGCTGGCCCAGGCTCCACTCCCGGTTGCAGCTAAAGCCTCCACATGACATCTTTGTGTTTTTCTAAGCTGGTGCAGCTTAGGGTGAGTTGCCGGCCGCCGGCCGGTTTTAATTAATCGAAGAGTACGATGAATGATTTAACTGTATCCTTAGTCCAAACTACTATTCACTGGCACGACCCGGCCGCTAACCGCGAGCTACTAGCCAGCCTGCTGACCTCGGCCCTGACGGGGCCCGGCCTCACGGACCTCATCATTCTGCCCGAGATGTTCAGCACCGGCTTTAGCATGGAGGCGGAAACCCAGGCGGAAATGTACCCCGGCCCCACCCTGGCCTGGATGCAGGAGCAGGCCGCGCGCTACGAGGCCGTGGTGACGGGCAGCGTGCTGCTGCGGGCTGATGGGCACTACCGCAACCGCTTGCTGTGGGTGCGCCCCGATGGCACGCACAGCTGCTACGACAAGCGCCACCTATTTCGGGCGGCCGGCGAGCACGAGGTGTACACGCGCGGCGAGCAGCCACTGCTGGAAGAGTGGCGCGGCTGGCGCATCAAGCCGCTCATCTGCTACGACCTGCGCTTTCCGGTGTGGAGCCGCAACCGGCGCGACGCGCCCTACGACCTGCTGCTGTACGTGGCCAACTGGCCCCAGCCCCGCGTTGAAATCTGGCGGGCGCTGCTACGGGCCCGCGCCATCGAAAACCAGGCCTACGTGGCCGGCGTCAATCGCCTGGGCTCCGACGGGGCCGGGCAGGATTACAACGGCCAGTCATCTTTGCTCGATATGCAGGGCGACTACCTGGCCCAGGCCGGCAACCTCCAAACCGTGCTCACCCACACGCTGCAAGCTACCTCCCTGCGCGAGCTGCGCGAGCGCACCCCGGTCATGCTCGACGCGGATGACTTTAATCTGTTAAGCTGCTAGGTGGGTACCTGGCTACGGGCCACGTTTGCCGCTGCCGCGCGGCGCTTTCCCTGACAAACGGCTTCAACCGAAAACCGGCGTAGCTTTGATTTTTACAGCTGTTTGCCATGAAGCCAAAGTCGCTCGAAGAGCTGTACTTGAACCTAGCACCCGGTGCCGGCGGGGGGCTACTACCCGGCCCAGCGCGCGAAGTTGGGCATTTCAACGTTTTTAACGTGGCGGACCTGATGCTGGCTGGTCGCGACCGGCCGCCGATGACCTTCGACCGGCGGTCGTTCTATAAAATCAGCCTGATTCGGGGGCGCAGCCGGATAGAGTACGCCGACCAGGTGGTGGAGGTAGCCGGGCCGACGCTCTGGTTTGCTTCGCACCGCGTGCCCTACCGCTGGCAGCCGCAGGACGAGGCCCAAAGCGGCTACTTCTGCGTTTTCACCGCCGAGTTTCTATTGCCCGCCAAGGGGGGGGTAGGGCTGGAGGAGCTAGCAGTTTTTCAGCCGGGCGGCTGCCCGCTTGTACTGCTGACGGATGCCCAGTTTGCGGCCCTGGAAGTCATTTTTGAGAAAATGAACCAGGAAATCACCTCCGATTACATCCACAAATACGACCTGCTGCGCGCCTACCTGCTGGAATTGATTCATGCCGGGCAGAAGCTCCAGCCGGCCCCGGCCGCGGCTCCCGCCCACCATGCGGCGGCCCGGCTGGCCGCCCGCTTCGCCGACCTGCTGGAGCGGCAGTTTCCGCTCGAAACGCCGCAGCAGCGCCTGCGCCTGCGCACGGCCCAGGACTACGCCGGCCAGCTGGCCGTGCACGTCAACCACCTCAACCGCGTGCTGAAGGAAACCACCGGCCTCACCACCACCGCGCTGCTGGCCAGCCGCGTGGCCCAGGAAGCTAAAATGCTGCTCAAGCACACCAGTTGGAGCGTCTCGGAAATCGCCGATAGTCTGGGCTTTGCCGACGCGGCCCACTTCTGCAATTTCTTTAAGCGGCAAACCAGGCTGGTGCCGGGCGCTTTTCGGGAGTAGTATGATTGTTTGAATTATTCAGTAATCGGTTTGGCCGGCGCAATTTTCCCCTACCCCCCGGCCGGACCTTTGCCGGCAAGCAATCATCCTTTTAACCAGACAGACTATGCGGGTTTTCGTAACCGGTGCCACGGGCTTTATCGGCTCGGCCGTGGTGCAAGAATTACTCGGCGCGGGCCACCAGGTGCTCGGCCTTTCGCGCTCCGACAAAGGCAACCAAGCCCTGACCGCCGCCGGGGCTGAGGTGCACCGCGGCTCACTCGACGACCTCGACAGCCTGCGTAGCGGTGCGGCCGCGGCGGATGGCGTTATTCACCTGGCTTTTATCCACGACTTTTCGCAGTACGCCGCCGCCGGCGAAACCGACCGGCGCGCCATCGAGGCAATGGGTGAGGCGCTGGCCGGCACCAACAAGCCGCTCGTGGTAACGTCCGGGCTGGCGGGCCTGGCCAGTGGCCGCCTCGCCACCGAAGCCGACACGCCCGCTTCGATGGGCCGCGTTTCGGAGCCCACGGCGCTGGCGCAGGTAGCACGAGGCGTGCGGGCCACGGTAGTGCGCCTGGCTCCTTCGGTGCATGACGATGGCGACTACGGCTTCGTGCCGGCCCTCATCAACATTGCCCGCGAGAAGGGCGCGGCGGCCTACATCGGCGACGGCCAGAACCGCTGGCCGGCCGTGCACCGGCTCGACGCGGCCCGGCTCTTCCGGCTGGCGCTGGAGCGGGGCGTAGCCGGCGGCCGCTACCACGGCGCGGCCGACGAGGGCATCCCGATGCGCGACCTCGCGGCCGTTATCGGCCGCCACTTGAACGTGCCGGTCCTCACTAAATCGCCCGAAGAGGCCGCCGAGCACTTCGGTTGGATGGCGCTTTTCGCGGGCCTGGACATGCCGGCTACCAGTGCCCGCACGCAGCAGGAGCTGGGCTGGCAGCCCACCCACAAGGGCCTGCTGGCTGATTTGGAAGAGGGCAGCTATTTTGGCAAATAGGAAGTTATTAACTAGCCGTTTTTACGCTGACTGACAGTGGTTTGCCAGAAATCAGCCGTGGTTTTCTATTCGCATAAAAAGACGCGACACGATGAAGCTGATTGCCATTGAGGAGCATTTTCTGACCAGTATTATTCGGGCGGCGTGGGCCGCTTCTGCAATTGGGCAGGAGGGCACCGCTAGCTTTGACCGAGGCGAGCTAGAAGAGCGGCTCGATGACCTGGGCCCGCAACGGCTAGCCCTAATGGACGAGGGCGGCGTGGATGTGCAGGTGCTCTCGGTGACCACGCCGGCCTTGCACAATCTGGAGCCGGCGCAAAGCGTAACGCTGGCCCGTCAGACCAACGACCTGGTAGCCGCCACCATTGCCAGGTATCCTACCCGATTTCAGGGGTTTGCCACGCTGCCCACTGCTTCTCCAGCGCACGTGGCACCAGAATTGGAGCGTAGCGTTCGGCAGCTGGGGTTCGCGGGCGCGATGCTCTGCGGGCGCACCCGCGACAAAAACCTGGACCACCCGGATTTCCGGCCCTTGTTTAAAACGGCGGCCACGCTGGGGGTACCACTGTTTATTCATCCGCAGATTCCGCAGCGGGCCGTGCGGGAGGCGTATTATTCAGGCTTTGGCGACGCGGTTGATACGGCCTTTGCCACGTTCGCGCTGGGCTGGCACTACGAGGCCGGCATTCAGTTCGTGCGTTTGCTGCTGGCCGGCGTGTTCGATGACTACCCGACCCTGCAAATCATCCTTGGCCATTGGGGCGAGGTCGTGCTCTTTTACCTGGAACGGTTGAAGTCGCTGGCGCGGGTAGCCACCCTGCAACGGCCCATTGCCGATTACGTGCGGCAGAATCTCTACGTGACCCCTAGCGGCATGTGGAGCCAGGAGTACCTGCAACGCACCCTGGCACTGGTAGGCCCCGAACGCCTGCTATTTTCAACTGACTACCCCTACCAGTACAAGCCGGGGGGCCAAGGCCGCTCATTCCTGCAAGAAACGTCCCTTTCAGCCGAAGAGAAGGAGCTGTTCGCGCATGGCAACTGGGAGCGCCTAACTCAGCCTACCAAGCACTAGGTAAGCATTCTAGCACCAGTAGCGCACTTACAACGAAGGGGCCTACCCCTACGCATCGCCTTTACCATTTTCTGAATCAATGCTCCACGGCCAGGCGCTGGCTGGTGCTGGTGCCGTCGGCGGCGGTGGCGCGCACGAGGTACACGCCGGGAGCCAGGCCGCGCAGGTCGAGGGTGCGGGTACGCAGCGGGGCGGCGTCGATGAGCACCACCTGGCCAATGAGGTCGTAGAGCGTGAGGCGGGTGGGCTGAGCGGTTTCGACGGTGGCGGCCTGGGCGGCGGGGTTGGGGTAGAGACTGAGAGCCAGCGCGGCGGCGGCCGGCGGCCGGGCCGCCAGGGGAGTACCGCTGCGGCCCAGGAAGCTCACCACGCCGCCGCTCATCGTGCCCACGTACAGCTCGGGGCGACCATCGTGGTTGAGGTCGGCGGCGGCAGCGGCAAAGCGCAGCTCCACGATACCGTTGCCCCCCAGCCGCGCCGGCTCGTACTGCCCGGCGAAGGTGTCGTAAAACAGCTCGGTACGACCCACGAACGGGCTGGTCTGCTTTTGAAAGCCGGGGTAGAGCGTCACCGCGCCCGTGCCGTCCACGGTCAGCAAATCGAGCTGGCCATCGCCGTCGAAGTCGGCTACGGCCGGGCTTAGGTAGGGCGGGCGGGGCGTGTAGCTGTTGCCGTTCAGTAGGTGGCCGTAGTCGTTATCGACCAGCACAAAGCGATTGGCCACGTCCGCGCCGGCCGCCGCGCCCTGGTTGCGGAAGTAGCGCAGGCTGCCACCAACTCCGCTTATATCGTTGGTACCAAGCAGCATATCGAGGTAGCCATCGCCGTCCACGTCCACGAAGCATGGCGTATCGCCGAGCGCGCCGGGCAGCACTGGCCCGCCCGGCGCGCTCAGCAGGTTAAGCACGCCGGCCTGGGCCGGGTCGAGGCGCAGGGCCTGGCCAGCCGGGGCCGCGTTCATAATGTAGCGAATTTTATCACTTGTACCATCGTACACCGAATACACCAGGTCCAGCGCCCCGTCGCGGTTGAGGTCGGCCAGCGTCGGGCGCAGCGTCTCGAAGCCCACGGTGGGGGTAAGCGCGGCCTGGGCGGCCAGGCCCAGGTAGTCTTCGGTCACGAGCCGGAACACGGGGCGGGCGGCGCTGCCCACGTTGCGGTAGTAGTAAATACTGGCGCGGTAGTAGCCGTTCACCACATCGCCCTGGTTACCCACCAGCATATCCGTGAGCCCGTCGCCGTCCACGTCGCCGAAAACCGGCACCGCGCCCTCGCTGGCATCGAGCATGTCATTTTGTAAAAAGCCCTTGCTCACCAGGCTAAAATCGGGCACGGCCGCGGTGCTGGCCGCCCCGTTGTGGTACTGCCAGACGTTGTTGCGTTGGCTCACCCGGTCCAGGATAATATTGCGGGTGTTGCTGCTCACTACCAGGTCGGGCACGCCGTCGAAGTCGGCATCGAAGGAATAAGGGGCCGGAAACACGGGAATATTGACCGGCGCGGCGGGCGGAAAGGTGCTGCTGGTGCCGGCCGGCGTAAAGAGTGGGTCTACGCTGGAAGTGCCCTTATTGAGCAGGCGCGTGAGCAGCGGGCAGTTGTCGCGGCCATCGAGCAGGTCGAGCTTGCCGTCGCCATCGAGGTCCAGGAGCAGCACGTTGTGGCCGGTGCTGTGCTCCGTCCGAAACGCCTGGCAGGCCGGCGCGCCCTGCAGCTGGTAGCTGGCGCAATCGATGCAGGCCACCAGCTCGCCCCAGTAGTTGTTGGGGTTGACCCAGGTGAAGGAACTGATGCCCCCGCAGGCGTCCGTACTGGCATTCAAATACAATTGCAGATACGTCGAGCCTGCGAAGTCGTAGGTCAGGATGTCGAGCCGGCCATCGCCGTTTACATCTTGGATGGAGGGCAGGTTGTACGAGCCACTGTTGAGATTACTTACGTAGCCATTATACAGCGGAAAGCTCAACTGATTGTTAACCAATACATAGCTAGGATGCCCCTGGGCATCGGGCACGTTGCGAAACACCCGGATGTCGCCGCCCGCCGCGTAGGTAAATAAGTCGGCGCGGCCGTCGCAGTCGTAGTCGCGCAGCAGCGCCCAACTTTCGAGGTCCTTCGGAAAAGCCCACTCGTAGTCGGGCGCGTACTGCCAGCGCCGGCCCACGCCCCCTACCCCCGCCACGTTGAGAAACGTGTAGCAGCGGGCCGACTGCCGGTCGAAGGCAAAGAGGTCCGGCCGGCCGTCGCCGTCCAGGTCGATGGTGCTGAACTGCGGCGTATTGAGCCCACCCACCCACGCTTGGCTCAGCGTATCGGGGCCCTGCACGATTTTGGCCACGCTTCCAAACTGAAAGCCAAACGCGGTGCTTGGCGTTTGGGCCGCCGCCCGCGCCCCTACCCCCAGCAATACCAGCAACCAGAGCAAACAACGACGCATAAAGAGGAAGGGAAAAGGGTAAGTGCCTGCTAACAACGCGGCCCCGGCCGTAAGTTGCACGCGGCAGTAGATGGCAGAGTGGGTATTAGAAGAACGTCATGCTGACGAAGGAAGCAGCTCCATCGCATAACTAGCTTCTAAAATTAAGATTACTTACGCGGTAGAGCTGCTTCCTTCGCCAGCATGACGTTCTTTGGCCACTACCTCCTACCCAAAACTTAAAAATGCTTCTCTACGACCACTACCTCGCCGCACGGAGCCAGGTGAGCACCGACTCGCGGCAGCCGCAGCCCGGCACGTTGTTTTTTGCTCTCAACGGCCCCAGCTTTCGCGGGGCCGATTTTGCGCCCGGCGCGCTGGCCAAAGGGGCCCGCCACGCCGTGGTGGACGATGAAAGCCTAGCCGCCCGCGACCCCGCCCGCTACACCTATGCCCCCGACCCGCTGGCCGCCCTGCAAGCCCTGGCGCGGGCGCACCGCCGCCATTTCCGCGGCCCCGTGCTGGCCATCACCGGCTCCAACGGCAAAACCACCACCAAGGAGCTGCTGGCCGCCGTACTGCGCGAGAAATATAACGTGCTGGCTACCAGTGGCAATCTCAACAACCACATCGGCGTGCCGCTGACGCTGCTAGGCCTGCGACCGGCCGAGCACGAGCTGGCCATTATTGAGATGGGGGCCAACCACCAGGGCGAAATTGCCAGCTACTGCCAGTGGGCCGAGCCTACCCACGGCCTCATCACCAACATCGGCAAGGCGCACCTCGAAGGCTTTGGCGGCGAGGAAGGCATTGCCAAGGGGAAGGGCGAATTGTTTGATTACCTGGCGCAACACCAGGGGGTAGCGTTCGTGAATACCCTCGATGCCCGGCTGCCGGGCTTGGCCGCCGCCGTGCCCACGCGCATTACCTACCCCGGCCCGGCCGACGCCTACCCTACCACATTGCTCGGGGCCGACCCGGCGCTACGCCTGCGCCTCGGCAGCGGCCCCGAAGTAATGGCCCAACTCACCGGCGAGTATAATTTCCCTAATATGGCCGCCGCCGCCGCCGTAGGGGCTTTTTTTGCGGTGCCCGCCGCCCGCATTGCCGCCGCCCTGGCCGCCTACAATCCGCAGAACAACCGCTCGCAGCTCGTGCGCAGCGCCCGCGGCAACGACCTGATGCTGGATGCCTATAACGCCAACCCCAGCAGCATGGCCGCCGCCCTGCGCAGCTTCGCCGCCCGGCCGGTAGCGGCCGGGCAGGGTAGGGTAGCCATCCTGGGCGACATGTTGGAGCTGGGCGAGAGTGCTACCACCGAGCACGCGACCATTGGCAAGTTATTAGCTGACTTACAGCTTTCTACTGCCCTACTCATCGGCCCATTAATGCAGGCCGCTGCTGCGGCCTACCCCCCTGCCCGGCACTTCCCCGACAAAGCCGCCGCCGCTGCCTGGCTGGCTGAGCATGAGTTGACCGAGCAGCTTATCCTGCTCAAAGGCTCGCGCGGCATGGGTTTGGAGACGCTGGTGGAGTTCGTTTAGTAGGGTGCGGGGCTTGCCCCGCCCGTCGTTGAGCGAATCCAGCGTGAAATGTTCAACGGCGGGCGGGGGCAAGCCCCGCACCCTACTTACAATTAAAATGGGTTGTCTAACTCCTTGAGCGTAGGCAGAATAGCATCCTTATCCGATACTAGCGCCTCGCCGGGCAGCTGCCAGTTGATGCCCAGAGCGGGGTCGTCCCAACGCAGGCCACCCTCGGTGGCGGGGGCGTAGTAGTCCGAGCACTTGTAGAGAAAGAGCGTCTCGTCTTCGAGCGCCACGAAGCCGTGGGCGAAGCCTTCGGGCACGTAGAGCACGTTGCCCAGCGTGGCGGTCAGCTCCACCAGCGCGTGCTGGCCGAAGGTGGGCGAGCGGTGGCGCAGGTCCACCACCACGTCGAGGGCGCGGCCCTGGGCCACGCGCACCAGCTTGGCCTGGGCGTGGGGCGGGCGCTGGAAGTGCAGCCCGCGCAGCGTGCCGGCCTTAGAAACGCTTTGGTTATCCTGCACCCAGTGGTGGCGCGGCAGCCCCAGCCCCTCCATTGTGCGGGCGCTGAACGACTCAAAAAACGCGCCCCGCGGGTCGCCAAAAATGCGGGGTTGGAACTCCAGCAAACCTGGCAGCGGGTGGGTAATAACTTGCATATTTTTTTTATCTTTTGGGATTTCTGGTTTGAAGCCATTTGTCCTTGCGGGCGCAGTGCGGCAAGAACAAACGGCTTCAGGAATTCAAAGCTAGGACCCCGCCGCCGCCACGGCGGCCAGGTACTGCCGCAACACGAGTTGCTCATCAAATTTGTCTTCGGCCAGCTGGCGACTGGCCTGGCCCAGGGCCGCGAGGCGGACGGGGGGTAGGCGGGCCACGAGCAAGAGCTTATCGGCCAGGTCGGTGGCGTTGCGCACCTGGCAGAGGTAGCCGTTACGGCCATCCTGCACGGTTTCGCGGCAGCCGGGCACGTCGGTGGTTACCAGCGGCTTGCCGCAGGCGGCGGCTTCGAGCAGAGTTTTGGGGGTGCCCTCGCGGTAGCTGGGCAGCACCACGCAATCGGCGCGGTGCAGGTGGGCCGCCACGTCGTCGGAGGTGCCCAGGTGCTCTACTTGGCCCTCGGCCAGCCACTGCTCGAAGGTGGCGCGAGGCATCCCTACCCCCCCGGCTTCGTCGAGGCCGCCCAGCAGTTGCAGGCGCACGGTACCGGCGGGCAGCGCCGCCCGCACCAGTCGCGCCGCCTCAAAATATTCCACAATACCTTTTTCATAGAGCACCCGCGCCACCATCAGAAAAGTGAACGGCGCGGCGGGCGTACTCCCTACTCCCCCTTGCGGCCGGAACCGCGCCAAATCCACGCCCGAACCGGGCACCAAGCCGGTGCGCGCCGCCTGCACCAGGCCGTAGCGAATGAACAGCTCGCGGTCGTCGTTATTCTGAAAAAAAACCCGCTGCGGATAGCGAAACGCCAGCCGGTAGAGGCCCCGTGCCACCTTGCTCACCAGGTTTTCGATGAGAAAAACCGTGCCCAGGCCGCTCACGTTGTTGATGCTGGGCACGCCCGCCAGCCGCGCCGCCAGCGTGCCGTAGATGTTGGGCTTGATGGTGAAGTGCAGCACCACGTCGGGCCGCTCGCGCCGATAAATCGTCAGGAACCGGCGCATGAGCTGCAAGTCGCGCATCGGGTTAGTGCCCTTGTTTTCCATCCTGATGGGCACGTAGCGGCAGCCCAATTCGCTTTCTAAGCGTTCCGAATACGCATCGGGCGGCGCAATAGCCAGCACCTCGTGGCCGGCGGCGCGCAGGGCCCCCACCAGCCCGCGTCGAAAATTCCAGATATTCCAGGAGGTATTAATAACTAAGGCAACGCGCACGAAATGGGGGGTAGAGAGTAGTGCTTAGCGTCTGTCAGGGCTTTGCTTTGCTCGCCATGACAGACACCAAATAACGGACTTCGGGCAAAGGTCGGGCGCGGCGGTTACTTTCGGGGCAGGTTTTGCGTTAGGTACTCGTGTTACAGTTTCTTCTTCCCCTCGCCGCGGCCTTGCTGCCGCTTCCCGGCCCGGCGGGTGCGGCTCCGTCCGCGCCCGGCCAGCTTATTTTCCAAGAAAACTGCGTGCGCTGCCACGGTGCCGACGGCCGCCTGGGCCGCAACGGCGCGCACGACCTCACCAAAAGCAACCTCAACGCCTTTGGCCGCACCTACCTGGTTACCAATGGCCTGGGTAAGATGCCGGCCTTTTCTAAAAAGCTCACGCCGGCCCAAATCGAGCAGGTTGTGGCCTATTCTCTCACGCTTAAGTAGCTGGTGCCGGGCGCTTGGGTCGTTCAACGTCGCCCAAGCACCGAGCACTACCAATCAAGCCCCAAGCACTTATGCCTAAGCAATCCGAAAACTCCCACGGCAGCACCCGGCACGTCGGGTCTACTGACCGCCAACCTGCCCGCCGCGACCTGAAACTGCTCAAAACCAGCACGAAGTCTCACGCCACGACTAAGGAGGTCGAAACGGCCGTGCTGGTGAGCGTGCCCCCGCGCCGCCAAACCGACGCCCAAACCACGGAATACCTCGACGAGCTGGCCTTTCTCATTGAAACGGCCGGCGCGCAGGCCACCAAGCGCTTCGTGCAGAAGCTCGACAAGCCGGACTTGCGCAGCTACGTGGGCGAGGGCAAGCTGGCCGAAATCAAGGCCTGGGTGAAGCACGAAAATACCAGCATGGTCGTCTTCGACGATGAATTGCTGCCCTCGCAGCTCCGCAACCTGGAGGCCGAGCTGGGCGTCAAAATAGTGGACCGCTCGCTGCTGATTCTGGATATTTTTGCGCTGCGGGCCAAGTCGGCCACCTCGCGCACGCAAGTCGAGCTGGCGCAGTACCAGTACTTATTGCCGCGCCTCACCGGCCTCTGGACCCACTTGGACAAGCAGCGCGGCGGCGTGGGCATGAAGGGTCCCGGCGAAACGGAAATTGAAACCGACCGCCGCATCGTGCGCGACCGCATCGCGTTTCTGAAAGAAAAGCTCGAAGACCTCGACAAGCAGGCTCATACCCAGCGCAAGACGCGCACCAACAGCATTCGGGTGGCGCTGGTGGGCTACACCAACGTGGGTAAAAGTACCATTATGAACCTGCTGGGCAAGGCCGAGGTCTTCGCCGAAAATAAGCTGTTTGCCACCGTGGACGCCACCACCCGCAAGGTGGTGCTCGACAACCACGTGCCATTTCTGCTGAGCGATACGGTCGGGTTTATCCGCAAGCTGCCCACCAAACTCATTGAGAGTTTCAAAAGCACGCTGGACGAAATCCGGGAGGCCGATTTGCTGGTGCACGTCGTGGACATTTCGCACCCGGCTTTTGAGGAGCAGATGGAGGTGGTGAACGAAACGCTGCGCGAAATTGGGGCCGCCGACAAGCCCGTGCTACTGGTATTCAACAAGATAGACCAGTACCAGCCCGAGGTGGACCCTACCCCCCACTTTGCCGACGACGACCCCGAGCAGGAGTTCCCGACCGATTTCGGGACGCCCGCGCCGCGCCCGCCGCTAGTCGAGCTGGAAGCTTCCTACATGGCCCGGATGCACGACCCGGTGGTGTTCATCTCGGCCCAAAACAAGGAGAACATCGAGGCCCTGCGCGAGCTGCTGGCCCGCCGCGTGGGCGAGCTGGCCGCCAAGCGCTTCCCGCACTTCCAGGCCGGCTACGGGGGGTAGGGCATGGGCTAGCTGCCCTGCTCGGCAGCTTGCTTGAGGCGCGCCAGCCAGCGGGCATTGGCCCGGTCGAGGGCGGGCTGCATAATAGGCCGGAGCAGGCGCACCAGCCAGCCTTCCATCGTTTCTTCGGCGGTTACCTCGGTGTAGCCCTCGTGGCTGACGAACTGCCAGTTGTGCACCGCAAACGACCCGAAGGCCGCCCCCGACCAGCCGAACGATACGCTGGGCTCCACGGTGTGCAGCGTGGAGTGAATGGGCAAGTAGCCGCTGGCGCTCCAGTCAAACTGGGCCCCGTTTTGCACGGGGCCGGGCAGGTGGGCATATGCGATTTCGGGCTGCCAGGCCGGCCACTGGTTTACCTGGCTGAGCACTTGCCAGGCCCGCGCGGCGGGGGCCTCCATGCGCACGGTGTGCCGGCTGCGGACGGGCGCGGCCGGGTTGAGCTGGCTGGTGGGCGTGCGGCGGCGGTTTTTTTCGAGCAGCAGTACGGTGCCGGCCGCGGCCCCGAGCAGGACCCCGCCGTAGGTGAGCAAACGCTTATTCATAACTAAAAGAGGAAGGAGAAAGGCCGTATACGGCAGATGCGCGCCTTGCGCCCGGTCAGCCCAGACTGGCAGCTTCCATTTTTGCCCCTCGCCCAGCTTCGCGCCAACGAGCCGGCCAAAATTAAGTATTCAGCAGTAGAATTCACTGCTTGATACTTGCTACCTGAAGTAGCTTCGCGGCATGAAAACCTTGTATCTGATGCGCCACGCCAAGTCGAGCTGGAGTTTTGATGAGCTGAGCGACCAGGAGCGCCCGCTCAACGACCGAGGCCGCGACGATGCCCCGCGCATGGGCCAGGCCCTGGCCGCCCGCCGCATCCGGCTCGACCGCCTGGTAAGCTCGCCGGCCGTGCGGGCCATGAGCACCGCCGTGCTGGTGGCCCGCGAGCTGAAGCTTCCCTCGTCCAGCATCGTGGTGGAGCCTACCATTTACCAGGCCGATGTGGCGACGCTGCTGGCCGTCATTCGGGCGCAGCCCGACGCGGCGCAGTCGGTGCTGCTGACCGGCCACAACCCCACCATCACCGACGTGGCCAACCAGCTTTCGCCCTCGCCCCTGCATGGTGAAATGCCCACTGCTGCCGTCCTCTGCCTGCACTTCCAAACCGACAAGTGGGCCGACGTGAAGCCGGCCAACGCTGAATTCTACTTCTACGATTACCCGAAAAACATTTAACAATTATTAGGTAATATTTAACGGAGCAGGTTGCCCTCGGTGCTGCGTAAACGAAGGGGTAAGCCGCTGTACTAGGTAGCGCTGGGTGCGCTGGGAGCCAGTGTTTATCAGCTTGTTACATGTTAATTGATACCTGTTAGATGAAAACCCTACCCCGCGACCTTAGTTGGCTGAGCTTTAATGCGCGCGTGCTGCAAGAAGCGCAGTGCCCCACGGTGCCGCTGCTGGAGCGGCTGAAGTTTCTGGCCATCTTCTCGGCCAATCTGGACGAGTTTTTCAAGGTGCGGGTGGCTACCCTGCGGCGGCTGGTCAAGCTCAAGAAGAAGACCCGCGCCCAGCTGCCTCAAGACCGCCCCAAGCGCGTGCTAGCTGCCGTGCTGGCCGAGATGCAGCGTCAGCAGGAGGAATTTGGGCGCACTTATCGGGAAGAGTTACTACCCGCCCTGCAAGTGGCGGGCATTCGGCTGGTGACGTCGGAGGAGCTGACGGAAACCCAATGCGCGTGGGTGAAAGGCTATTTTGAGGCGAAAGTGCGCGACCTGCTTTCACCTATTATATTAGATGAGACCCTGCACCAGCTCTTTTTGAAAGACCAGGCGGTGTACCTCACGTTTTACCTGACCGAGCCACTAGAGCAGGACAAGCAGGGTAAGAAGAAGGCCGATACCGGGCGCGTGGTGGTGATGGAGCTGCCTACCAAGCGCCACGGCGGGCGCTTCGTGGCGCTGCCGGGCGGCGCGGGCACCGCGGCCGACCCGCACCTGGTGCTGTTTCTGGACGATGTGGTGCGGGCCGGGGCCGCCAGCCTGTTTCCGGGTTTCGGGCGGGTGCAGGTCAATTCCATTAAGCTGAGCCGCGATGCCGAGCTGGATATTGAGGAGGAAGTATCGGGCGATTTGCTGACCAAAATCAAGAGCAGCCTGGCCAAGCGCGCCACCGGCTACCCCGCCCGCCTGCTCTACGACCCCGCCGTGCCGGCTCCTGTGCTGCAAGCCATTAAGGAGAAAACCGGTATTGCGGACGAGGAGCTGGTGGAAGGCAGCCGCTACCACAATTTCCGCGACTTTTTTGGCTTCCCCGACTTTGGGCGAGCGGATTTATCGTACCCCGCCCAGCCCGCACTACCGGCCCCTACCCTGCCCCGCACCGGCCCGCTGCTGCCCGCCCTGGCCAGGGCCGACCACCTGCTGCACCTGCCCTACCAGAGCTTCGACCCGGTGCCGCGCCTGCTGCGCGAGGCCGCCCACGACCCACGAGTGAGCGCCATCAGCATCACGCTCTACCGCGTGGCCCCCAAGAGCGCGGTGGCCAAAGCCCTGCTGCGGGCCGTGCGCCACGGCAAGCAAGTCACGGCCGTGGTGGAGCTGAAAGCGCGCTTTGATGAGGAAAGCAATATTCAGTGGGCCGAGAAGCTGCGGCGGGCCGGCGCGCACGTCATCCTCACGCCGCCCGAGTTGAAGTGCCACGCCAAGCTGCTGCTCCTCGTGCGCCGCGACGAGGCCACCGACGTGCCCCGGCACTACGCCTACCTCAGCACCGGCAACTTCAACGAGGCCACCGCCGGCCTCTACGCCGACCACGGCTTATTCACTGCCAATGAGAAGCTTACGGTCGAGGTAGACCAGGTTTTTCGCTACTTTATCACCGGCCAGGAGCCGCAGGATTTGCATCACCTGCTGGTGGCCCCGTTTACACTGCGCTCGCAATTGCTGGCGCTGCTGGCAGCCGAGATGGCCCGCGCCAAAAAGGGCGAGGATGCCTACGTTATTCTGAAAGTGAATTCGCTGGAAGACCCCGAGCTGATTGCCGCGCTCTACAAGGCCAGCCGGGCCGGCGTGCGCATCGAGCTGCTCATCCGGGGCATTGGCTGCCTGCTGCCCGGCGAGGCGGGCCTGAGTGACACCATTCGGCAGCGCGGCCTGCTGGACCGCTACCTGGAGCACGCCCGCATCTACGTATTCGGCAACGGCGGCGCGGAAAAAGTCTACCTTTCCTCCGCCGACTGGATGACCCGCAACCTCGACCGGCGGGTGGAAGTCGCCTTTCCTATCCTGGATGAAGCCCTGCGCGCCCAGGTCCGCCACCTGCTCGACCTGGAGCGCCAGGACAACGTGAAGGCCCGCGACTTTGCCAACCAGCTCCCGAGTCCCCCCGGCCCGGCCGAGCCTACGGTGCGCGCCCAGGAAGCGCAGTATCAGTACCTGAAAAAACTAGGGGGTAGGCGGCGGGCCAAGTAGCTGGCGCCCGGCAAGTTGGCATAAGCGGCCGTTTTTGGACTGAAGCACGTCCTGCACGTAATTCTCAGGTAATTTAAAGAGGCTGAAGCTGGTTCCTGGAGGAGTTGTTCGGGGAGAAAAATTGGGGGCTGGGCAACCCCTACCCCCCGCTTTTTCGTTAGGAGCAGCTCAGTCTGGCACCGTGTCTGATTTCCCTACCCCTCCTCCCGCGCCGGCTCCACACCGCTGGGGCCGCTGGGCATTACTCAGCTTAGGACTGCTGGTGCTGGCCGCGCTGGGCTGGCTGAAATGGGGCCTCGACCCCTGGCTGCGCGGCAAGCTGGAAAAAGCAGTAGCTACCCAAACCCACGGCCAGTACGCGCTGCACGTGGCCGGCCTGCATACCGAGCTGCTGGCGCGCAGCCTGCACTTGCGGGGCGTGGCACTCCGCCCCGCTACCGAGCAAGTAGCCGATACGCTGCCCCGCCTCACGGCCCGCCTGGCTTGCCTCGACCTGAGCGGCGTGGGCCTGCTGGCGCTGCTGCGCGGCCGCACTGCGCCCATCGACAGCCTGACCCTCGACTCGCTGCGCCTCGATGTGGCGGCCCTGGCCCGGCGGCCCGGGCCGCACCCTACCCCTCCCTCTTACCAGCAACGCCCGCTGCGGCTGGGCTACCTGGCGTTGCGCCACGCGAGCGGCAGCTTTGGGCCAGCCAATGCGCCCACGGGGCAGCTGCGCGAAGCGGAAGTGAGCGCTCGCGACCTGCTGATTACCACCGCCGGCGCGGCCGACACCCAGCGGCTGGCCTTTGCGGCGGGGTGGCGGGCCGTGCTGCGGCAGCCCGCGGGTAAGCTGGGCGGGCACACGCTTACGGCGCGGCTGGTTGATTTTTCCAGCGACCGGCAGTTTTTCGGGCTCGACTCGCTGCGGATTGCGCCACCCGCGCTGGGGCAGGGTAAGCCGGGGGCAGTGCGCATATCATTCACCCTACCCGGCCTGCGGGTGCGGGGGCTGCGGGCGGCGGCCTGGCAGCACCTGCACCGCCTGCGCGCCGACTCGGCGCTGCTCACTACCCCTGCCCTTGCATTTAAGCCGCCCGCGCAGGCACCGCCGCCGCTCTGGAAGCTACTCCGGCCGCTGTTTAACCAAGCCGATGTGCGGCAGCTGGCCATCCGCGATGGCTACCTGGGGGTGGTGGGCGTGGGCGAAAAGCCGGCGGTGCGGCAGCTCTTTGGGGTGGCGCGCGGGCTCCGCATCGACTCGGCCGCCGGGCAGCCGGGCAGCCGGCGCGTGCTCTACGCCCGCAGCTGGGTAGGGCACACGGGGCGCATCACGGCCACGTTTCAGCCGCCGGTTTACCTAGCCAGTATTGAGCACGCGCTGCTGAATACGGATGAAAAAGCGCTGCGCCTCACCGGGCTGGCGCTGCGGCCCACGCTGTCGGCGGCGCAGCTCAACCGCCGCAGCGGCTACCAGACTACCCTGCTGCGCATTCTCATTCCGGAACTGCGGGCAGAAGGCTTTAACTTCGACCAGCTCTCCGACGACAGCCACCTTCAGATTGCGCGCGTGGTGGCCGAGCGGCCTTACCTCGAAACGCGCAGCGACGGCCGCGGGCCCATCAATAAGAGCCCCTCCAGCATGACACCCGAGAATATGCGCCGCCTGCGCGCCCACCTCGACGTGCGTCGGCTCGACCTGCGCGGCGGCACCATCGCGGCCGTATACCGCAGCGCCCGCACGCCCCTGCCGGGCACGTTCGTCATCAACCGCCTGAACGCTACACTGCGCAACGTCAGCAACGACCCGCGCCGCATGAGCCAGGCCCACCCGCTCACCGGCGAGGCCACCGGCTACTTGCAGAACCAGTGCCGGGCCGAGATTCACCTCACTACTTCGCTGCTCGACCCGCAGGGCCGCCAGCACCTGTGGGGCACGTTTGGGCCGGCGCCGCTCAGCCTGCTCAACTCCGTTACTACCCCTACCCGGCTTATCACCTTCAAAAGCGGCCGGCTGCAACGCATTGTTTTTGATGAGCGACTTGACCGCCAGCGCGTCAGCGGCCCCGTCGAGGCTACGTACACCGACTTGAAAATCGATTTTCTGGGCTACAAAAACGGGGAGGTGAAAAAGACGTTTCTCAACCGCATGAAGAGCGGGCTGGTGAATGGCCTGGTCATCCGCGACCAGAACCCGCGGCCCGGCGGGCGCTTCGTGGTGGGCCAGATGTCCTCGCGGCGCGAGCTTCAGTTTTCGACCTTCACGGCGTGGCGGCAGGGGCTGCTGTGCGGGCTACTGCAAAGTGTGGGCGTGCCCGACAAACTGGCCCAGCACTTTAGCCAATCGTCGGACCCCACGCCCCTACCCCCCGCCGGTACCCGCTAGCACGCGGCCGCCGGGGTGGCCTACGGCCAGGTAGGCGTGTACCACGGGTCGAACTACGTTGTAATGGCCTTCGCGAACGCGCTGATGGCCGAAAAGCGCGCCGCTTGCATGTGTTGCGCCACCTGCCAAAGCCTCGGAGGCCGCTTAGCGCCTCATCGGCTTTGGCAGGCAGCAACCCACTAAAACTGACGGGGTAGGCTACCGGGCCTGCTTAGCGGTTGCCCTGCACTATTTTCAGCAGGTCGGCATACGGGTCGGGGTAACCCATCGCAATGCTATCGATAGAAAACGTCTGCGGGTCGAGCGAGTCGTAGCGCAGGGGTAGTTGGGTACCCACGGGCGTGATGCGGGCCACGCGCTCCTGGGTGAGTAGCGAGATGGTGAGGGTGGCCGGGTAGGCGGGCGTGCCGTTTGCGGGCGTTATGGTAATGCCCATCTCCCACTTGGTAATGCCCTTAGCCGCCAGGGCGGCATCGCCGAGCGGCACCTCCTGGGAGCTGGTTACGAGGCCGCTGGCCTTGGCACCGTCGCGCAACATCTGGGGGCCGAGCACCAGCGGGTCGAGGCGGTTGGCCCCAGTCGGCAGCGTGTGGCCAGCCAGCAGCGAGGGCGGCACTAGGGCCAGGATAGCCGGATTATTCTGGTCAATGAACACGTAGTTGCGGGTGCCGGCGGCGGGCACCGGCCCGTGTACTACCTGCGTGAAGGTAACGCGCCGGGGCGGCTGGCCGATGGCCTCTACATCGGCCACAAACTGGGTAGCACCGCCCCCCATTGGGGTTACGCTCACCAGCTTCACTACGCCCAGCTTGCCGGTTTTTTGCAGCTCTGGCGTCAGGGCCATCATGTCCTGCGCCTGGTCGGTGGTAAGGGCAGGAATTTGCAAAGCGGTGCCCTGCGTGGCTGCCGGACTGGTCGACAGCAGCGTATTAATCTGGCCCGCCGTGCCGGGCGGGGCGATGATGACGTTGGCCGGGTTGGCCGGGTCGGTAAGTGTATACACCCGGTCGCCGGCGCGGGGGATGCTGCCCAGGTCGAATATCTGTTTGATTTCGACTTGGCGCGGAGTGCCACCCACGTTTTCCAGGTTGACTACCACCCGCATTTCGGGCTGACTATTGACAGTAACGCCGGTTTGGGAGCACGATACAACGTCGCCCACGCCCAAGTCACCCTGCCGCAGGAGCCGGCGGGAATTGCGGTAGCGCAGAAAAATACGGCCGAAAAAGACAACAAAAAAAATCGTCAGGATGATGGGCAGCCAGGAAAGCGAGGTATCAAACATAGCATTTGAAAGAAGGGAGAAAGAAATAGCTTCCCAGCTACCCAAAGCCTTCGCTTTGGCCCAGGCCGCTATTCCTAACGAGCCTTTTTGCAACGGGTTGCGCAGTTAATACCCAGCTTAACCAAGTTACTAAAATTTACGCACGGGCGCATATTCTGGCGCAAGATTTAGCGCTTCTCAACACAAACCGAAGGCATGGATTTCGTAGTCAGCGACGACCCACATACATCTTTTCAGCCTGGGCGTGGCGCTGCGGGCCAACAAAATTCCCTTCGAGTTTCACGTTGCGCCCAAAGGCGGCCACGGCTACGGCCTGCGTAAAGGCAACCCGGCCGCGGAGGCGTGGCCCGGCTTGGCGCAGAGTCAGTTGAATGGGTTTTCATAGGGGTAGGGGCTTCATGTGAAGAAAAGGCCGGTTTGCTAGGCACATGTTGCCACTCATGTAAAGCAAACCAGCCTTTTCTTTACATGAAGCCCTACCCTACCCCTACACCCGTGTCGAGTTCGTGCAGCAAAAACTGAAAGTGAGCCACCTCACCGCCGCCAACTACCTCAACCAGCTCGCCGAACCCGGTGGCCTGCTGCAAAAACACAAGCTGGGCAAAAGCAACTACTACGTCAACCAGCCGCTGTTTGAGCTGCTGGCGCGGCTGGGGTAGATGGGGGTAACTGGGTTGGTTTCCTTCAATAGCTGACACGTACTTTCGTCTCACGCCCGCCGCCCCTAACTAGCGTTTTTTTACCCATGATTACTCGACTCACTATTGATAATTTTAAGCGACTTGAACATGTTGCCTTTAACCTGACAGAACGAGTAGTTCTTATTGGGCCTAACAACTCAGGCAAGTCGTCCATTTTGCAGGCTCTTACTCTATGGGAAGCCGCAGTCCGAAAGTGGACAGGTCGGCAGATGCCTGGACCGGGTACTAAAATTACTGGGGTAGTGCTTAACAGAAAAGACTTACTTAATCTTCCGGTTCCTTCTACTCGACTTCTCTGGTTTCGCCAGCAAGTGCGTGCTCCTACCGGCAAAACCCGCACTACTCGTAAAGTTCGCATTCAAGTTTTGGTCGAAGGGATTACCACCAGCACCCCAACTATTGATGGTTCTGACAGCTCGGTCCAAGTTTTTGAACGTGCTTGGCGTTGCGGATTTGAATTCGATTTCGCCAATACAGAGTCGCTTACCTGCCGCCCTCTATTTGATGAAATTACCCAAACCTGGCTCCTCGACCCAGCCGCTACCGCTGAGCGCGTAGCCTATTTACAGCCCATGTCGGGTCTGGCCGTTCGTGAAGATTACTACGTGCCAGGTACCATCAATGCCCGTATTGGCGAAGGCAAAACTGCCGATGTACTACGGAACATTTGCTTTGGTCTATGGCGCGAGTCAGAAGAAGCTAGTTTTTATTCGCATCTTTCAGAAGAGGAAATCCGCCAGAATGGCTTCCGCGAGTCTTTACCTGGATGGAACTACTGGAATCAAGTAAAGGCCCATATGAAAACCATGTTCGGCGTAGAGTTAGGGACGCCGCAACTGATTGAAGAAAATGGTACTATTGAGCTTACTTACCGGGAGCAGGGTAATACCTACGACCTAAGTAGCGGCGGGCGCGGCTTTCTACAAACCCTGTTGCTGCTGGCTTATCTTTATTCGGCCCCTCGCCAAGTAGTGCTACTCGATGAACCCGATGCCCACCTAGAAGTCATTCGCCAGCGCGAGATTTTTGAGTTGCTCAAATCTGTGACCACAGCTTTGGGTTCTCAATTGCTCATTGCTAGCCATTCCGAAGTAGTGCTCAATGAAGCTGCTGGGGCCGACACTGTGGTGGCCGTTATAAATAACCAAACTCGAACACTCAACGAACCTAGTCAACGCAAGTACTTGCAGAAGGCACTGGCTGAGATTGGCTGGGAGAAGTATTATCTCGCTACCTTACGTGGCCACGTTCTCTACCTAGAAGGTAGCACCGACAGCCAACTGCTTCTGGCCTTAGCCCGTCGCCTCGACCATCCCGTAGCCGACTTACTGCCCGAGGCCAATATTCAGTATGTTTCCCTCAACCGACCAGCCCACGCAATTGGCAATTTCCAAGCACTAAAAGCCAATTTGCCTCATCTAAGGGGGCTAGCATTGTTTGACCGCCTTGATACAGGAATTTCTCCAGACGCTCCCGTAACCGTACTTCAATGGGAGCGCCGTGAAATCGAGAATTATTTCGCTACCCCTACTGTCTTGCGTCGTTACGCACAAGGCACCCGCCCCGACTTATTCAGTGAAAGCCGGGTGAAAGTGATGGAAAAAGCTATTGAACAGAACGTAGCACCTCGTTACTTAGCGGACCTAGATTCTACTTGGTGGCATACAGCTAAACTCTCGGATGATTTCCTCGACCCAGTGCTGGGTTATTATGCGCAACAATTGAAGTTGTCCACTCGTCTATTCAAGACTAATTTTTATGAGTTGATTCCTTTTGTTGAGCCAGCGGAGCTTGACCCAGAAGTCCGTATCAAACTTGACATGCTTTATGATTTTTTGCAACCTAGTCCACCGCTTACCCCTCACACCGTTCCTCCTGCGATTGACACTGAATGATAGATTAATAACTAACTGCCAGTGTGAGTTTTGGAAGCTGGAATATTCTGCTACTAAGCAGTGTTTAAAGGGTGAGATTCGTAGTATTGATTGCGTTTGATGATGAATTAGCAACAGGAAGCCCCGGCCGCCCCTCTGGCCGCCGGGGCTTCCTGTTGCTACTCACAAGCCGCTACACGCCAGCCAGCAGTACGACGGTCAAGAAGGACACGGAGTAGGACACGATGTCCGTGTATGCGTCCGAAGCGGACACGTAGTAAAACAGGGCTTTCAGTGCGCGGGGCCGGTTAGGCGGCGGCTGATGCTGGTAGCTACTTGGTGTGTAGGCAGCGACTTGGGTGCCAACTGTAACAAGGAGTAGTGCCAACTATGACAACTATGACAACCGTGACACCAGTAGTGTCAACTAAGCCAGCGCTCGGGCGGCCTCACTCAGCCAAGCGGTAATAGCCGTAGGTGCCGGTAGTCTCGATGAGGCCAGCCTCGCGCAATAGCTGAAAATCCCGATACACCGTGCGGGGAGTGACACCTAAGCGCGTGGCTACTTGAGGCGAAGTCAGGGACTCTCCCGCCAAAAAATAGGCTAGCTCTATGGATAATCGGTGCTCAACGCTGGCCGACAGACCCAGCGCAAGCAGCCGTTTCGAATACGGCTCCGTCACAGTCAGCCGATTGAGCGGCACCGGGGCGGCCTCGGACACCGGCACGGGAATTATCGTGCGGAAAACATCTTCCTCCACAAACTCGGCGCGGGCCCCCGGCCGGTAGCTTTTGAGGTAGCGCGTCACGTTGCGCACGCCCGAGCCCAGCTCCTCGACCCGGCCTAGCTGCACGAAAAACTTGGCAATAGTGGGGTTTTTGGGGAACGGCGAAAACCGCTCGGGGTTGATGGGGCCGTGGCCAATGGGCTTGTTGGCATTATCGACCTCCACGCGGTCGGTGTAGATGATGAAGCGGGCCGGGGTGGCGTTGGTGTACTCGCGGTGAACCAGCAGGTTGGCCACCACCTCCCGGAATATCTTTTCGCGCAGGCTCACCCGCTGCGCCCCTTCCAGGTGGAAGGAATCGGGCAGGTGCTTGGCCACGAAAGCCATGAGCTGGTCGTAGGCATCGAGCAGGTTGGTGCGAATGTCGAGCCGGTCGTCGTAGCGGTCCAGGTCGTGGCGGCGCACGAGGGCATCGATGCGGAAGTGGGGTAGGATATCCTGAATTACTTCGTCGCGGCCCAGCAGCAGGGCGGCGGCCAGGGTGTAGCCCTGCTCGCCGGTCAGGAAATCGGTTTTGTAGAGCCCGGCACTCCGCAGTAGCTCTTTGTCTTCGAGGGCCAGCCAGGGGTGGTCGGGCCGGTAGCTGCGGATGAGCGTGCGCGCCCGGTCGAGCAGGCCCGGCTTGAAAGCCGAAGCCCCCAGAAATGGGAAAATGCGCGCCTCCGAAAAGTAGCCGCTTTTGCGGGCGTAAAGCTGGCTGATGTGCGTGTCGTCGAGCACCCGAAAGTCGCCCTCGTGCCCGCGGTCAAACACCACGCCGCCCGAGCGATGCACCTGGGAGCTTTGCGGCACATACACGTACAGCAACAGCAGGCCACGCACCCGTACCGGTTGCAATTCGAGCAAGAACACCGGTTGCAGCTTGTTTGGATTATTGCTGAGGGACGCAAAGTCACGCTGGAGCGCGTCAGACGCTTCTTCGGTTATCCCTACCGGCGTGCCATCGTTGCGCACGCCAAGTACCAAATGGCCACCCTGCCGGTTCAAAAAGGCGCAGACACTTTCAAATATATCAGTCGGCAAGCCGCTACGCGCTTGCTTAAACTCCAGGTTAAGGCTCTCGGGCTGGCTTAGCAGGCGCTCTATTATATCGGGAGTGGTCATGCAGAAGCCAGAATAATCATCCTCACTAACAAAAAGACAAAATTATAAAGAAAAAGTCCCGGCCGCCATGCTGGCAGCCGGGACTTTCTTTTACCCGCTCAAACCCCTACCCCCCTCAAAACAGGAAGTCGAACCCCACGAACACCAGGCACTCCTCGCCCACTGAATAGGTGGCGTTTATTACGGCCTGGTCGAGGATGTTGACGAACGCGCCGCCGCCAAAGCCGGTGTGGAAGGCCGCCAGGCCGGTGCGGGTATCGTTGCCGGAGTACACGCGGCCCGCGTCGGTGAGGCCCATGATGCCGAAGGTGCCGGGGAAGAGGTAGGCATTGAACTTGAAGAGGTGCAGGCGGGCCTCGAAGTTGCCGTAGAGCGCGTCGCGGCCCGCGAAGCGGGTGCGGCGGTAGCCGCGCAGGTTGGTGGTGCCGCCCAGGGTGTTGGCCTGGTAAAAGCGGTAGTCGCCGATGTTGTGCTGGTAGCCTACCCGGCCGGCGTAGGTGAGGCGGAAGGGGAAGTTGGGCGTGAGGTACGCCTTTAGCTCGGTGGCCAGGCGGCCGTAGCGCAGGCCATTAGTACCAAGCTGGAAATTGTACTGCGCCTCGTTGTGCCACTTGATGCCGATGCGCGGGTCTTTGGGCGTGGACTGCGCCCCGAAGTCGAGGTAGAACAGGCCGCCCAGGTAGGTATTAATCTGAAAATCGGAGCGGCGGATGCCGAAGCGCTCGTTCTGGTACGCGCCGCCGGCCGCGTTGATGCTATCGGCGATGACCGCGCCGATGGGCGACTCCTGCACCCGGAAGCGGTCGAGCTGCGGCCCGAAGCCCACCTTGCCGAAGGTGAAGAGCTTGCGCTCCAAAGTCGGGGCCAGGTAAAGGCGGTCGAAGCGCACCCGGTAGTCGCGGTTCACCGAGCGGTTTGTCGGCCGGTCCTCGTGCTCCACGGCGTAGTTCTGGGTATTATTACCGATGCCGAAGAAGTTATACAGCAGCTGCGGGCCGTAGAACTGCGCCGCCACGTGCAGGTCGGTTTTGCCCCCGAACACGCTCGTAAACTGCCCCATGTAGCGCAGGTTATACGCCTGGCGGGCGGGGGCGTAGTTGGCTTCCAGCGTCTGCTCCGAGGCAAAAGGCTCGCGCCGGAAGGCGTAGCGTCGGTGCGTCACGCCACCCCCAATTAGCAGGCCATCGTCAATATTATACCCCAAAAAGAGCGCCGGCCCGGTGTAATTGAGGCGGTAGTCTTTGAGGTCGAAGCGGTGCGGGTGGTCGTAGCGACTCACCTCTACCCCCGGCTCCAGGCGCAGGCGGGCCTCACCGCGCCGGTTCAGGATAACGTTGCCCGTGTCGGCATCGTAAATCTGGGTGCGGTGGCGCACGCCCGCCACCCTGGAGTCGTCGGTGATAGTATCGCGCCCCGTGCCGCCGACAATCCGGATTTTGTGGCCCTGGCGCTGGTCGCCGGTCAGCGTGTACACGTCGTGCCCACTGATGCCGTAGAGGCGAATCTCGTCCGTCTTGCGGTCGAAGGTGCGGTCGTAGAGCACCTTGCTCAGCTTACCCTGTTTGCTGATTTTCTGCACCAGCACCCGCGTCTGGTGGTGGGGTAGGCGCGTCACGGTAAACTGCTCGTTCTTCTGCGAGCCGCGCACCTCCACGGTGCGGGCCAGCAGGTCGGCGTACTTGCCGGCCACGTCGGGCAGCAGGGCGCGGCGGCTCTTGAGCTTGGCCACGATTTCGGCCCCGTGCAGGGCGTATATCTGCTTGGGCCAGCGCTCGGCGAAGGCTTTTTCAATCACCGAATCCGGGAGCTGGGCCTGCATGATTTTGGCCTGCTTTATCCACTCCGCGCGAGTCACGGCGCTCAGGTACAGCCGGTCGTTGCTCAGCCCGGTCTGGTTGAGGCCCTTGTAGTCGCCGTAGTCGTAGCCGAAATTCTGCAAGTTGCGCACCCCGAACTTCTTGGAGGCCAGCGTCGGCAGCACGCCATCACCCTTGAAAAAGGCAATGTCGCGGTCCTCCGGCACGGCGGTGTAGGTCTTGTCGCCGTCCTCGTTCTTGTGCTGCGCCCAGCGCCACTGGTCCTCGTGGCGGTCCCAGTCGCCAATCCACATATCAAACAGCCGCGAGCGCGCAAACGCCGCCTGGTCTACCTGGTTGTCGTTGTCGTCGAGCAGGTTTTCGAGCATCTTATCGGTGCTCACCAGCTTGGTGGCGAAGCCCAGCGAGGCATCCTGGCTCTGGCTGCCCTTAGCATCTTCTTCGAGGGCGGCGGGCGTGTTGGCAAATTTCTCGCGGTACTGGCCCAGGGCCGGGTCGTTGGGCACGTACACGTAGTGCGGGTTCAGGTGCAAAATGCCCGCCGCCGTGGCCAAGGGGGGTAGCACGAACGCCGCGTAGGGGTGCTGCGCCGACACCTGGTCCTGAAGCACGGCCAGTGCCAGGCCGGTGCGGAAGCCCTCGGGCAGCACGGCCGCGGGGTCTTTGTCGATGCCGCGCACGCTGAAGTAGCGGCCCGCCTCGTTGCGCACTTTTAGCGAGGCAGTTTGCTTGCCGCCGCCCATTTTATACGGAATGAGGCCGCCCTCCGCAGTCTGGATATCGAGCACCGGGAAGGTCACCGGCGTCGCCCACTCGGCGCGGTAGTGACTACCCAGCAGCCAGTTGTGAAACTTACCGTGCTGGTTGTAGCTCGGGTCCACGGCCACGGTCACGGTGCTGTTGCGGTAGTCGGGCCGCTTTTCGGTCGAGGTTACCACGGGCGCGCCGGTGGGCTGGGCGCGTTTCAGGGAATCTTCGGCGGCGGTCAGGGCGGCCCGCGAAGCGGCCCGGTCCAGGGCATCCTGGCTTTGGTTGCCCTTGCGGGTCTGGGCCAGGCCGGCCGGGGCGCGGGTGCCCTGCACCGGGCCGGGGTCGGGCTGCAAAGGGCTGATGGGCGCGCCGGGGCCGCCAGTCTTGGCGGCGGCCGGGCCGCGGTCCAGGGTCTTGTACACGCGCTGGCGGTAGGCCAGATGGGCAGTTTTGCCGTGGTCGCTGTCGGTGGGAATTACGTACTCGACCCACACCTGGCCGTCGGCGTAGTAGTTCAGCCGGGCAAAGCCCTTTTCCTTGTCCGAGAACAGGGCCCCGCCGCCCGGCCCGTCCTTCACGTGCTGCGTTTTGCAGCCCGAGCCGCTGGTGATGAAGTGCGCCCGCGCACCCTCATCCTCAAAGTATTGCAAGTTGTGCTCGTGCCCGTTGGCGTAAATAATATTCGGGTACTTGGCAAAAATGGCCAGTAGGTTTTTCTTGTAATCCTGGTAGGCGGGGTAGGCCAAATCCTGCGAAATGCCACCGTACTTGCGCGCCAGCGGATAAATGGAGCCAATGCCCGGCAGCGGCAAAAAGGCGTATTTAGCCACTATGCTGAGGGGAAATACGTGGTCGGCGAACGTGAAGTACCCGCCGTGAATACCATCCGAGTACAGCGGGTGGTGCGTCACGATGAGGATGTGCTTATCCTTGTTGCGCTTGATGATTTCTTCCAGCTGCGCGTACACCTCGTCCTCCGTATCGGCCCCGCAGGCGTCGCCGTAGGGCCGGTTTTGCTGCTCGGTGAGGAACCACTGCGAGTTGAGGGCAATCATTACCAGGTCGTCGCGCAGCCGGATTTCGTAGGGGCCGGGGCAGCCGTCGCGCGGCACCATAAAGTCGCCGGTGTAGGAGAAGGCCGCCGAATCCTGGGCCAGGTAATGCTCGGCGTACACCTGCTCGCGTACCACCTGCGCCAGCCCGTCCTTCGAGCCCTGAATCCAGTCGTGGTTGCCGGGTGTCATGTACTTCTCCCCTTTGTAGCCTCGCAAGATATCCAGCTGCTCATTGAGGCGGCTCTCGGCCGTTTTGCGGTCGTAGGCATCCTCGGGCGGCATGCCCTGGTTATAAATATTATCGCCCAGGAAGATGGTGGCGCTATTGCGGCCGGCGTGCAGCATCTCGCGCCGCATGAGATTGAGCGACGGCTCGCCGCCCCGGCCGGCCGAAATGGGGCTGCCCACGTCGCCAATCAGAAACACTGAGTAGCGCAGGCGGCTGGAATCGGGCGGCAGATTTTTTTCCCAACCCAGGGCCTTGCCCCGGTAATTCGGCTTGGGGTTGAGGGGGTTGACGTCGGACTCGCCGGCCTCGCCCAATTCCTCCAGCTGCGCGGCGGCGGTCAGGGGTAGGGCGGCAAGCAGGCTCAGGCAGAACAACAGGCGTAGCAGTAGCGTCATGAAGACAAAATTAAGGCGGATGCGGGCGGCGGGGGTAGGGTACGGGGCTTACCCCCGCCCGGCGCTGCACGAAACGGGCGCAAAACGCGCAACGGTGGGCGGGGACAAGCCCCGCACCCTACTAATTTTGCCTTCTCCTACCTCCTAGCCCAACCCGGCCCGGCGTTTGTTTCTTGCGCTGACTTATGGCAACCCCTACCCTCCCGGCCGCCGCCGAAGCCGCTGCCTCTACTACCAAGCCGCCCCGCTCGGCGGTGTCGGCGCTGGTGCAGCGGGCGCAGGCGCAGGTTGAGTCCCTGCTCCGGGCCGGCCTCAGCCCGCGCCTCACTTACCACACGCTGGCCCACACGGCCTACGTGGTGAAGCAGGCGCACGCCCTGGCCGATGCCGCCGCCCTACCCCCCCCGCAGGCCGAAGAGCTGCTGCTGGCCGCCTGGTTTCATGACACGGGCTACCTCGATACCTACGACGGCCACGAGTACCGGAGCATGGAGCGCGCCGCCGCTTGGCTGCGCGAGCAGGGGGTAGCCCCCACCCGCATCGAACTGATAAAGAACCTTATCCGGGCCACGCACCGCAACGAGCCGGCCACCACGGAGCTGGAAAAGTTGCTGGTCGATGCCGATATGAGCAACCTGGCCGCTGCCGACTTCCGGGGCCGCGCCGAGCTAATTCGCGCCGAATGGGAGCTGGCCCTCGATAAATCGTACGCCGATACCGAGTGGGCCGAGCTGCAGCTCAATTTCATGCTGGCCCACCACTACCAGTCGGAGGCGGGCAAAGCGCGCTACAAAAAAGCCCTCAAAGCCAACATCGACGAGCAGCGCGCCCTGCTGAAGAAGGCCGCCAGGAAAGAGAAAAAGAGGAAGAAAAAGGCCACCGATACCTTCGCCGAGCCCAAGCGGGGCATCGAGACGATGTTTCGCACCATGTATTCCAACCACATGCGGCTTTCGGCAATGGCCGACAAAAAGGCGGGCATGATGATTCAGCTCAACGCGGTTATCTTATCAGTGATAATCACGTATTTGGGGGCTAAATCGTCGCACCTGGTGACGGGCGACGCCAACTTTGCCCGCAACCCTATCCTGGCCGTGCCGATGGGCGTGCTGCTTATTACGGCTTTAGGCTCCGTGACCTCGGCCATCCTCTCAGCGCAGCCCGACGTGACGAGCTTTAAGTGGCTGAAGAAGAACCCCGCCATTGCCACCAACCGGCGCGTTAACCTGCTCTTTTTCGGGCAGTTCACCAAGCTCAGCCTCCAGCACTTCCAGGAGGGCATGCGCGAGCTGATGCGCCAGAAAGACACGCTCTACACCAACATGGTGACCGACGTATATTACCTCGGCGAAGTGCTCGACCGCAAGTATAAGCTGCTGCGGGTGAGCTACTCCATTTTCATGGTCGGGCTCATCCTCACGGCGCTCTCCTTCGGCATCGTGCTCGCCTATAAGCTGTAGCCGCGCCGTACCTTTGGGGCTTGGCTGCGTAGTTCAAGGGATAGAATAGGCGTTTCCTAAACGCTTGATAGCAGTTCGAATCTGCTCGTGGCTACCAGCAGCAACGGCTGGCCTCCCGCGCGGGAGGCCAGCCGTTGCTGCTGGTAGCGGGCGCGTTCAGCGGGGGTAGGAGCAGGCGGCCCCTACCCCCGCCGGGTGGCTCAGGGCTGGGGGCGGGCCGCGTCGTCGGTGTTGCGGCCCAAGCGGTAGCTCAAGCCGAAGCGGGCGGCCCAGCTGCTACCAAATAACACGTTGCCCAGCCCCGTATCGTCGTGTTGGTAATAAAGCTGGCCGCTGAGGTTAGCCGTCAGGCGCTGGCGCCGCCAGCCCAGCTCCAGGCCCGGCAGCAGGGTGGGCACGGCAAAGGCATTGCCAAAAAAAGCGTACCCATAGTCTTTAATGGGCGACGCGGGCGACTGCACCAGCACGGTATTGTACTCGTAGCCAGCGCCCAGCAGCAGCTGCTGGTCGTGGGGCAGCGGAAAGAAGTGACGCAGGCCCAGCCGGGCCGTGCCCAGCGCCGCCCGAAACCCCGATACCTGATACTGGGTATTGCCCGTGGTAGGGTCGTAGCCCACGTAGTACGCGTCCTGGCTTCGAAACGAGCTGAGGCTCAGCTCGCCATAAATAGCCGTGGTGCGGCCCGGCAGCAGCAGCTCGGCGTAGAAGCCCCCGTAGGGATGGGGCAGGCAGTCGGTGCAGCTGCCCTCCACCAGCCCCGAGGCGCTGCCAATGTGGTTGTAGCGCCCGCCTGCCAGCACGCCCCCCCGCAGCGCGGTGCGCCGCCGGAGCCGGGCCTGCGCCAGCCAGCTGCGGGCCGGCGGGCCGGTAGGAGGGGCGCAGTTGCGGGCGTAGGCCTGGGCCACCGCGCCCAGCCCGCCCGCCGTAAACGCCACCCGCTGGGCCACCTGCCCGGCGGCCGGGCAGTCGATAAAGTACATGTCGAGCTGGCTGCGGTAGTTGTTGCCGTCGGTTACCTGCCAGCTTCCGGTGTCGGTTTCGCGCAGGTACTGCCGCTGGCTGAGGCGCAGCGGCGGCTGGCCGGCGCGGCGCATCTCGTAGTGCACCGCGCCCGGCAGCACCACCCGCAGCAGCTCTACCGGACCAGTCAGCAGCACATCGGCCAGCACCGAGTCGGGCTCCATAGTTACGTAGCTTCCCCGCGGCAGGTACGCCAGGCGGGTTTCGGCCGATTGGTCCAGCAGCAGCACTTCGTAGCGAAAAAACCGTCCGTTCGTGAAGCTAACGGCCCGCAGCTGACGCGGCTGAAACAGTTGGCTAGTGCCGCCAGCCGCCGGCCGAAAGCGAATAAACGTGGGCGGCTGGTCCCAGAAGGCATTTTCGATTTCACCCCGCAGCGTGTCGCCGGTGCTGCGCACCAGGTAGCCAGGCTCGTAGGTCTGGGCCAACAGCCGAGCAGAGCAGCCCAGGCAAAAGATGACGAGATAAAGTAAGCGTGCTAGCATAGAATAAACAGAAGTAACCCCTAAAAGTAGGAGTTATTTTCATGCTTTATCCATACTATCTCACCTTTTTATAGCCCCCTTTTTAAAGTCCCAGCCTCTCTGTTTACAATCCCGTCAGCCGCCTTATCCTCAAGCCGCTACCGGCTCGCGCAGGTGGGCCAGCATGTCGTGCGTCATCCTGGCCAGGTCATATTCAGGCTGCCAGCTCCAGTCCTGGCGGGCGGCCGCATCGTCGATGCTGGCGGGCCACGAGTCGGCGATGGCTTGGCGGCCATCGGGCTTGTACGTGACGTGGAAATCGGGCATTTCCTGCTGGATGCTGGCCGCGATTTCTTCCGGCGAGAAGCTCATAGCGGCCAAGTTGTAGCTGGTGCGCACCCGGATGCACTCAGCTGGGGCGTGCATCAGGTCGAGGGTAGCCTTCAGCGCGTCGGGCATATACATCATGGGTAGGCGCGTATCGGGCCGCAGGAAGCACTCGAAATCCACGGCGGCCACGGCTTGGTGGTAGATGTCCACGGCGTAGTCGGTGGTGCCGCCCCCTGGCAGGCTCTTGTAGCCAATGAGGCCGGGGTAGCGCAGGCTGCGCACATCGAGGCCGTAGTGGCGGTGGTACCACTCGCACCACTGCTCGCCGGCCAGCTTGCTGATGCCGTACACCGTGTTGGGATTCATGATGGTGGTCTGGGGCGTGTGCTCGCGGGGCGTGTCGGGGCCAAACACGGCGATGGAGCTGGGCCAGTACACCTGCGGCACCTGGTATTGCACGGCTAAGTTCAGCACGTTCAGTAGGCCATCCATATTGAGTTTCCAGGCAAAGCCAGGGTCCTTTTCGGCGGTGGCCGAGAGCAGGGCGGCGAGGTGGTAAATCTGTACCGGGCGGTACTGCCGCACCAAGGCTTCGAGGCGGGGCTGGTCTAGCACGTCGAGCAACTCGAAGGGGCCGCCAGCTAGGGCGGCGGGGTTTTGGGGCGGGCGCACGTCGGCCGCAACGACAGATTCGGGGGCGTAGCGCTGGCGCAGGGCGGCCGTCAGCTCCAGCCCGAGCTGGCCGCAGGCGCCGATAACGAGCACGTTGCCGGGAGTAGGGGGGGTAGGGCCGCTGGGCGGGGTAGTCATAAACGAAAGCTGAGGGGGTAGGGAGGGGGAGGCAGAGCAGGCTGCAAAGATACGGCCAGGCCCAAGGCAGTGTCTTGGCTATCCCGGCCCCGACCCGCTACTTTTGGTACTTGGCGCAGGCTCCGGTGGTCGGGTGCCTTTTGCCCGGCAGCTTATTCATGAAATTTACCGGCACCAGCTTTTCTTGTGAGGTGGCAATTTTCCGAGACGGGGCCGACCTGGTGGTCAGGTTCTACGACCAGGCCAAAGAGCACACCCCGGCCCAGCTGCACGACCTCGTTATTGCCAACCCCGGCTACGGCTACCTCTGCCTGAAGTTTATTGGCCCGGATGCCCTGCTAACGGGGTTTCTGGACGAAGCCGTTTTTGCTACCGATGCGCTGGTGCTCGAAGCCATTGACTGGGTTGAGCGCCTCGCCCCCGGCGCGGCCGGGGCTTACATTCCGCACCACGTGCGCCGATTTACCAGCACCAGCTTTGTGGAGTACAACGGCGAATACTAATCCGGTCAGCCTTCACAATAAAGCAGTAAAATGCTTTCTACTTGGTTGCTACTGCGCTTTCTGCTGTTGTGTCTACTTCTTTTAACTGCTCTCGCTGGCCAATTATCCCATTACCCTGTTTAATAAGCCGCGCTACCTACCCGCTGGCTACCCGGTCCTCGAATACCTTACCCCCGTGCAGCCTACCAGCTGGCAGCGCACCATCAGCATCAATTTTCTGGAGTTCAGCACCCGCATTAAGTGGATTCTAGCCGTACAAAAGCAGTAGCTAATGCCCAACGGACAGGCGTTTTTGCTGCGTGCGGCAAGGTCAGACGACCTCGGAGTATGTTAGTAGTACTGGCTCTTGTGCTTTTGCTATTTCTTTTAGGAACACCTTATGCGTTGTATTTTGATAGCCAGAAGCTTGATAAACCCATTGTGGTGTTTACCACGCGTATTTGGCGGGTTGCGTATTGTTTGCTTATAACTATTGTTTTCGCAGGTTTTTTGCTGATAATCGCTGGCCTGCTGGCAACGCGGCCCAACGTGGGGGTAGCCGGCTTGCTGGGCGCGCTGGCGCTGTTTAGCCTGGGCTGGAGCTTCCTCGTACTACGCCTGCATCTCAGCTATTGGCGACACGACCAGGATGCTACGTTGACGGTTCACCGTCAGGAGTCGCGGGCTGAGTATTGTAACAACGGTATTTTTTTACGCTTTGCCCTGGCCGATGCAGTGCAGATAACAGAATACGCTACTCGTGGCTTTAGAGGTGTTTATTCTTACCAGATTTTTATCCTGCAAGACGGCACTGAACTGCTGGTGACCTGTTTGATGTATTCTTTTCTTGGTCCCCAAGAGCTTATGCCGGCCGCTGCCCGCCATACGGTGCCGCGCACCATCTGCTGGCAACCCGGCGACGAGCTAATTTTCCCAACTTTGTTTTAAAATTATCCCCTACCCCACCCCATGTACGGTACCCTGCAAGCTGACCTTCAGCAGACGCTTCAAGAGATAAAAGACAATGGCCTCTATAAAAAGGAGCGCGTGATTACCTCGCCCCAGGGCGCAGAAATTGATACCCGCGAGGCGGGCGACGTGCTCAACTTCTGCGCCAATAACTACCTGGGCCTCAGCTCGCACCCCGAGGTCATCAAGGCCGCCAAGGCGACTATTGACTCGCACGGCTACGGGCTGTCATCGGTGCGCTTTATTTGCGGCACCCAGGACATTCATAAAGAGCTGGAAGCCAAGCTCGCCGAGTTTCTGGGCACCGAGGATACCATTTTGTACGCAGCGGCCTTCGATGCCAACGGTGGGGTATTCGAGCCGCTCTTTGATGAGCGCGACGCCATTATTTCGGACGCGCTCAACCACGCCAGCATCATCGACGGCGTGCGCCTGTGCAAGGCCCAGCGCTACCGCTACGCCCACAACGATATGGCCGACCTCGAACAGCAGCTGCAAGCCGCCGTGGCCAAGGGCACGCGCCACCGCATCATCGTCACCGATGGCTCGTTTTCGATGGATGGCACCATCGCGCAATTAGATAAAATCTGCGACCTGGCCGATAAGTACCAGGCCCTGGTGATGGTAGACGAGTGCCACTCAACCGGCTTTTTGGGCCGCACCGGGCGCGGCACCCACGAGCATCGCGGCGTGATGGGCCGCGTAGATATCATCACCGGCACGCTAGGCAAGGCCCTAGGCGGCGCGATGGGCGGCTTCACCAGCGGCCGCCGCGAGATAATCGAGCTGCTGCGCCAGCGCTCGCGGCCCTACCTATTTAGCAATACGCTGGCCCCGGCCATTGTGGGCGCGTCGCTGCGCGTGCTGGAATTATTGACCGCAAGCACCCAGCTGCGCGACCAGCTGGCCGAGAACACGCAGTATTTCCGCCAGCAGATGACGGCCGCCGGCTTTGATATTACGCCCGGCGAGCACCCCATTGTGCCCGTCATGCTCTACGACGCCAAGCTGGCCCAAGAGTTTGCGGCCCGAATGCTCGATGAGGGTATCTACGTGGTGGGTTTTTACTACCCCGTGGTGCCGCAGGGCAAGGCCCGCATTCGGGTGCAGCTGAGCGCGGCCCACACCCGCGCGCAACTGGATAAGGCTATCGCGGCCTTCACGAAGGTGGGTAGGGAGCTGGGGGTGTTGCAGCCGGCCGCCTAGCCGAGTGCCGGCCGCCATGCGACCGGTGCGGACTACCCGTTGGCCTTCAGCCGTTTCGGCTCGTGCGCCGTACACTGTCGGGCTGCTATACTCTTTGCTTTTCTATCCGTTATGAATCGGGTTTTTTTAGTCGATGACCATACCATCGTGCGCGATGGGCTGCGGGCGCTGCTGGCCCACGAGCCCGGCATTGAGGTAGTGGGCGAGGCCGGCAACGGCCAGGAGCTGCTCGACCTGCTGCCCACCACGCCCGCCGACGTGGTGCTGCTCGATGCCAACATGCCCGTGCTCGACGGCCTGGCCACTACCCAGCGCCTGCGCATCGAGTATCCGCAGGTGCGGGTGCTCATCTTGAGTATGTTGGCTCACGAGCGCTACATTGGCCAGCTCTTCGACGCGGGCGCTTCGGGCTACGTGCTCAAGAGCGCCGAAAAGGCCGAAATTCTGGTGGCTATCCAAACGGTTATCGCGGGCCGGCAGTTTTTGTGCAGCGACCTGGGCCTGAATATGCTGCGCAAGGTGCTGGCCAAAGAAGAGGAGCCCGAGGAAACCAATAAAGTCAGCCGGCTGTCGCGGCGCGAAACTGAGGTGCTTCAGCTGCTATCCGAGGGCCTTACTACTAACGAGATTGCCGAAAAGCTCTTCACCAGCAAGCGCACTATTGAGACGCATCGCCAGAACATTCTGGAAAAAACCCAGACCAAAAATACGGCCGCCCTCATTCGCCTGGCCGTGACGCAGGGGCTACTTACGTAGCCCTACCCCCCCAAAAAAGCCCGGTCCCCACGCAGGTGCGCAGGGGCCGGGCTTTTGCAAATGCCAGTATCAGCTGGCCAATTTATTTAGAAAATAGTTGGGAATTAAGAGTTAAAATCTTTTCAGAAAGGTATTTAACTCTTAATTCCCAACTGACTTACTTAGTGGCTTTTGCAGCCTTGGCGGGGGCAGCCCCGGTAGGGCGGCTGGGGCCCCGGCGGCTAGTGAGGCCTCCTTTGCGGCCGGCCTCGCGGGCCTCGTCGGCCGTCCACTTGTGGCCCTGGCCACTGGCGTGCGAAGCTTTGCCGCCTTCGCTGGCAATGCGGCGCTGCTCGGCGGGGTCCATGCTGGCAAAGCCGCGGCGGCTGGTGCGGCTGCCGTCGCCCACGCGGGCGGCCGGGCGAGTTTTGAATGCCGAAAGGGTGTTGGCAGACGGAGCTGCGGAAGCGAGGGCGTGGTTCATAGGAAAAGGAGGATAAAGGGGTTCAGCATAACAAAAGACCACTTGGCCTTCCGGATACTGAAAGTACGCATACTCGCCTGGCTTCATCTCACTAAAGGCCTTATATTTCAGATAATTACCAACTAATACGGAGCACCTCTGCGTATATTTCCCGCCCCGTTCACGCCTGGTGCCGCTGCTGCTGCGGAAAATACGTAGCTGGACTATTACGCCCCGGAACTTCCTTATTTTCTTACCAAAGCACTTTGGCAAAACACGTAGAACTACTTACTGAAAATCAGTGTTTTGTTCGTTACTTTAAGAGTAGATTCTTTTACCTTTGCGCAGCGGCTGTTTGCCTTTCTCTGCCATGAGCGATGCGTTTTTTCTGCTGATTTTACCTCTGGGCTCGCTTACTATTCATTTGGGCAGCTACCAGCGCAACGTGGGCATGAGCCTGCGTGGCAGCTGCGCTACCCCCGCCAACGCGGTGCACCTGCTGCAAGCGCTGGAGCAGGTGCTCGAAAACCGCCCCCCGCACGCCTGGATTGACTGCCAGCAGCTGCATACCCTCACGCACCTGGGCCAGCAAACGCTGCGGCGCGCCGTAGATTACGCTGGTCGCCTGGGCTCGACGCTGCACTGGTGCGGCCTGCTGCCCACCATGCAGCACGCCTTGCAAGCCACCGGCCACCCTGGCCTGCACCTGCTGCCGGCGGCCGGCTACCAAGGGCCCGGCTTTTTGTTGCCCGAGCGGCTCCAGCATCCTACCCCCATTTTGCCGCCGCTCCTGGCCGCGTAGGGGTGCTGGCGTGCGTGGCGCGGGCTAGGCGGCGGCCGGGGGAGTAGCTTGCAGCCATTCGTGCAAGCGGGCTTTTAACTCGGCGGCGGGCAGGCCCTGGTATATTTCGCCGTGGCGCACCAGGCTCATCTGGCCGGTTTCTTCGCTCACCACCAGCACCACGGCGTCGGAGGCTTCGGTGAGGCCCAGGGCGGCGCGGTGGCGCAGGCCCAGCGAAGCGGGCACCTCAGGGTTCTGGCTCACGGGCAGGATGCAGCGGGCGGCCACCAGCCGGCCCTGGGCCACTATCACGGCCCCGTCGTGCAGGGGCGAGGTTTTGTGGAAAATAGCCAGTAGCAGGCGCTTGCTGGGCTCGGCGTCGAGGCGGTCACCCGATTCGGCGTAAGAGCTAAGGTCGGAGCTGAGGCTGAAGCAGATAAGCGCACCCGTTTCCTTACCCGCCAGGCTCTTGGCCGCTTCCGTGAACGCGGCGATGCGGAGCGCGCCCGCCGCCGGCCGGCCCGGCCGCCGCCACCAGCCCAGCGGCCCGCCGCCCTCCAGCGCTACCTTGCCCACATTGAGCAAAAACCGCCGGATTTCCTGTTGAAACAGGATGATGCTGGCCAGTACGCCCACGCTCATAAACTGCCCCAGAATGGCCGTGAGCAGCCCCAGCCCCAGGGCCTCCACCACCAGGTAGAGCAGGTACACGCTCAGCAGCCCCAGTGCCACGTTGAGGGCCACCGAGCCGCGCAGCAGCTTGTATAGCTGATACAGCAGCCCGGTCACCAACAGCACGTCGGCCACGTCGGTCAGGCCGATGTGCAGAAAGTGAAAAGGGTAGGGAAGCGTCAAATTTAAAGTAATTGAGTAAGCAAAGAACGGCGTGATTCCTTACAAGTTCTCAGTTGCTGGTTCCAGGCGTTTGTCTTGGAACCAGCAACTAAGAACCAGAAAAGCCCGAAACCAGCGCTATCGTTTGCCGGGCCTCGGCCACATCGTGCACGCGCAGCAGGCGCGCGCCGCCTTGCAAAGCCAGCACGTGCAGGGCAGTGGTACCGTTGAGGGCTGTTTCGGGGCCCAGGCCCAAGGGCTTGTACACCATCGCTTTGCGCGAGAGGCCCACCAGCAGGCCGTGGCCCAGGGGGCGCAGCTCGGGCAGGCGGCGCAGCAGCTCATGGTTGTGGGCGGGCGTTTTGGCGAAGCCGAAACCAGGGTCGAGCAGCACGTCGGGCCGGGGCTGGCCGCCGTTGGCCTGGCGCAGCTGGTCGAGCTGGTCGCGAAAAAACCGTAGCAGCGTGAGCACAATATCGTCGTCGTACTGCGCCAGGCTGCGCATGGTTTGGGGCGTGCCCTTGATGTGCATCAGGCAGTAGGGCACTTGCAGGCGGGCCACGGTGGGCAGCATATCGGCATCGAGGGTACCGCCGCCAATGTCGTTCACCATGTCGGCCCCGGCGGCCACGGCGGCGGCGGCTACCTCGGCCCGGAAGGTATCGGCAGAAATAAACGCGGCGGGAAACTCGCGGCGCAAAGCCGCCAGGGCGGGCAGCAGGCGGGCTTTTTCCTCGTCGGGGCTGATGTCGTCGGCTCCCGGCCGTGAGCTGTAGCCGCCCACGTCGAGGGCGGCGGCCCCGGCCGCGAGCATGGCTGCGGCGCGGCGCAGCAGGGCGGCCTCATCGGTGGGGCTTAGGCGCGAGCCGGGGTAGAACGAGTCGGGCGTAACGTTGAGAATGCCCATCACCTGCGGCCGGCGCAGGTCGAGCAGCCGGCCGTGGGGGCTTTTTAGTAAGTGCGTAAAGGAGTTGGTGAGTAAGTCGGCCGGGAGTAGCGCGGGGGCAGTGGGCATCAGCTGGGTGGGGAGGGGTAGGGCGAATGGGGGTTAAATATCCGGCATTGCGGGCGAACTTGCACGGGGTTTCGGCGCGGGTACCAGCTCGCGCAGCGAACGCCGAGGCACACTGCGCCCGCGCCTCCATTCTATTTACTCCCTTACTCCTCTACTTACTTACCGCTTGCAGACCCCCGAACACTACGACCTGATTCTGAGCCGCTGCCGGGCGCTGTTTTTGGCTAAAACGCACGACTATGGCACGGCCTGGCGCATCCTGCGCCTACCCTCGGTCACGGACCAGCTCTTTATCAAGGCCAACCGCGTGCGGACCATTCAGGAAGCGGGCACCCAGAAAATTGCCGACGGCGTGGACGAGGAGTTTGTGGCCATCATCAACTACTGCCTCATTGCCCTGATGCAGCTGCGCCTACCCCCCGCCGCGCCCCTCGACCTGCCCGCCGCCGAAGTGGCCGCCGCCTACGACCACGAAAACGCGCTGAACCGCGAGCTGCTGCTGGCCAAAAACCACGACTACGGCGAAGCCTGGCGACAGATGCGCGTGAGCAGCATTACCGACCTCATCCTCATGAAGATACATCGCATCAAGCAACTCGAAAACCTGGGCGGCGCGGCCCTGGCCAGCGAGGGCGTAGAGGGCGGCTATCGCGACATGCTCAACTACGCCGTGTTCGCGCTGATACTTTTGGAGGAAGTTTCTGGTTCCTAGTTTGAAGCCAGAAATATTTAACTCTACCTTATGCCAATCGACATTCCTAAGCCGATGCGCCAGATTACCCGCTTGTGCTGGGCGATACTGGGCCTGCTGTTTATTTTTTCGGGCCTCATCAAGCTGAATGACCCGGTGGGCACGGCCTATAAGCTGGAAGAATACTTTGAGGTATTTGCCGGCGACGTGCCCGCACTAAGCTGGCTTTTTGACCCGCTCAAAGATGCCAGCCGCTTTTTGAGCGTGGCGCTTAGCTCGCTCGAAGTCATTCTGGGCGTGGCGCTACTGCTGCGCTGGTACCTGCGCCAAACGCTGTATATCCTGCTGGCGCTGCTCGTCTTTTTCACGTTCCTGACTTTCTACTCGGCGGCGTTTAATAAGGTGACGGACTGCGGCTGCTTCGGCGATTTTATTAAGCTCACGCCCTGGACTTCGTTTGGCAAAGACGTATTTCTACTGGTGCTGTGGGCAGTGGTATTCGTGGGGCAGAAGCACCTGCGGCGCGTATTTGTGCGGGGCACGCCGGGGCTGATGGCCATGACCTTTGCCAGCGCGCTGGCCATCGGCATTGGGGTGCGGGCGCTGGGGCACCTGCCGTATTTTGACTTTCTGCCCTACAAGGTGGGCAATAACATCCCGGCGCTCATGAAGCCCGCCGAGGCCCCGCGCTACCAGTACACCTTCACCCGCAATGGCCAGACGCTGACGGCCAAGGAGTTCCCGACCGACACGACCTGGAAATACCAGGATATGAAGGTGCTGAACCCCGAAAAGTCGAAGCCCCTCATTACCGATTTTGTCATCACCGACCCCGACGGCAACGACGTGACGCAGCAAGTGCTAACCGGCAACAAGCTGATTCTCATCGTGCAGAACACCAACAAAACCGACCGCGAGCGCTTCGAGCAGTTCAACCAGCTCTTTGCCGCGGCGGCCAAGTCGCGCAAGCACATCGACGTGCTCACCATCACGAGCACCAGCGCCGGTAAGTTCGACTCGTTTCGGCACGATGTGAATCTGGCTACCCCCTACTACTTCGCCGATGCCACGGTGCTCAAGTCCGTCATCCGCTCCAACCCCGGCCTACTGGTACTGCACAACGGCACCGTGATGGCCAAATATCACTACCACGACATCCCGGCGCTGTATCAGGTCGAGAAAGCGCTATAGGTTGGGGCTTGAAATCGTCTGTCATTGCGTGCGCAACGCAGTGGAGCGCGGCAATGACAGACGGCTTTATTAAGAACCCATGCTCACTTTTCTTCTTCGCCGCCTGGGTCAGGGCCTGCTCGTACTGCTAGGCGTGGCCACGACGGTTTTTTTGCTCTTCAACGTGCTGCCCGGCGACCCGGCGGCCCTGCTGGCGGGGCAGCGCTCGGACGTGGCCACCCGCGCCGCCATCCGGGCCGACCTGGGCCTCGACCAGCCGCTGCCGCAGCGGCTGCTGGGCTACTTGAATGATGCTTCGCCGCTGGGCGTGCACCCGCGCGACTCGGCCGGGCGGGCGCGCTACGGGGGGGTAGGGCTGCTGCCGCTGGGTCACGGGCGGGCGTTGGTGCTGAAGTGGCCCTATCTGCGGCGCTCGTTTCAGAGCAACCAAGACGTGCTGAGCCTCTTGCTCGACCGCTTTCCGGGCACCTTGTGGCTGGCGGTGGCGGCCATGCTGCTGGCCACCGTGGGGGGGGTAGGGCTGGGCGTGGCGGCGGCCCTGCGCCCGCAGTCGTGGCTGGATAGGGTGCTGGTCACGGGTTCGGTGCTGGGCATTTCGGTGCCCTCCTTTGTGGCGGGCATTCTCATTGCCGTCAGCTTCGGCTTTTACTGGAGCCGCTGGACGGGCCTGAGCCTGACCGGGCAGCTCTACGAAACCAACCCCTTCACCGCCGAGCGCCACCTGGCCCTGCGCAACCTGCTGCTGCCGGCCGTGGCGCTGGGCGTGCGCCCGCTGGCCATCATCATGCAACTCACCCGCTCGTCTATGCTCGATGTATTGAGCCAGGACTACATCCGCACGGCCCGCGCTAAGGGCCTGAGCCCCGGCCGCACCGTGCGCCGCCACGCCCTGCGCAACGCCCTGAACCCGGTGGTCACGGCCGTGTCGGGCTGGCTGGCCTCGCTCATGGCAGGCGCGTTTTTCATCGAGTATATTTTCAACTGGAAAGGCCTGGGCACCACGACCTTGCAGGCCGTGCAAAACCTCGATTTCCCGGTCGTGATGGGCGCTACTCTCTTCGTGGCCGCCCTCTTCGTGCTGGTCAATATCGGGGTAGATATGCTCTATGCGCTGCTCGACCCACGGGTGAAGGTGGGGTAGGAAACCGTTTGTCATTGCGAGCAGAGCGAAGCCATCTTCCCTTGTTGTTCGCATCAGTGAATTTGCTACCCTGACGAAAGGAAAGATGGCTTCGCTCTGCTCGCAATGACAAACGATATTAATTCCCAAGAAATGCACCTATACCTGCTGGGCTTGCCGGGCGCAGGCAAAACCACGCTGGGTCGGCAGCTAGCCGAGCACTACGGCCGCGAATTTCTGGACCTGGACGCGGAGATAGTTGCCGCGGCGGGGCAGTCCATCCCAGCCATTTTTGCGGCCGAGGGCGAGGCGGGCTTCCGAGTGCGGGAGGCGGCGGCGCTGCGCGCCGTGGCCGCCCGGCCGGGCCCGCCGCTGGTGGTAGCCACAGGCGGCGGCGCGCCCTGCTTCCACGATAATATGGCCGTGCTGCGGGCCAGTGGCTTCACGCTGTGGCTCGATGTGCCGCTACCCGAATTGGCACGCCGCCTGGCCCGCACGCCCCACGGCCGGCCGCTATTGGCTACCCCCCTACCGCCCGGCCAAACGCCCGTGGCGGCCCTGGTGGCTCACCTCACCCGAACCTTGGTGGCCCGTGAGCGGTTCTACGCACAAGCGCACCTGCGCTACGCCGGAAGCGCTATGGTGGCGGCCGTGGCGGCAGCGTTGGCGGCGGCCGGCTTTGCCCCTACCCCAACCTAAACCACCTGGCCGGCGTAAATTTGTTGGATTACTCCCTGATATTATTCGCTTTCGTATGGAGATGGACACTGTAGCGGCCCGCCCCGCGGCCCCGGCCGCGGCTCCCCGGCCCAAGCATAAAGGCTCGGCGCAGCTCTTTAAAAACCCGGTGCTGGAGCGGCTTTCGCACACGCACATCGCGCTGCCGGTCAGTATTTTCGCTATTACCACGCTCATCAGCTTATATTATGGCTTCACGCACGGCTTCCTGTCGGGCTTGTCGGCGCTGGGGCTGTTTGTGGGCGGCTGGCTACTATTCACGCTGGCCGAATATGTGGTGCACCGCTACCTCTACCATATTGCGGCTACCTCGCCGGGCCGGGCCAAGTTCCAGTACACCATGCACGGGGTGCACCACGAATATCCCAAGGACAAGACCCGGCTGGCCATGCCGCCCATCCTGACGGTGTTCGTGGCTTCGCTGCTGTTCTTTATTTTCCGCTTCGTTTTTGGCACCTGGGCCTTCGGCATTCTGGCCGGCTTCACGTTTGGCTACGCGCTGTACCTGTTTGTGCACTACGCCATTCATGCCTACTCGCCGCCCAAAAACTTCCTCAAAGTGTGGTGGACGCACCACGCCCAGCACCACTACCGGCAGGATGAAATTGCCTTCGGCGTGAGCAGCACCCTCTGGGACCACGTTATCGGCACCATGCCGGGGAAGAAGGATTAATTCAGCAGGGTGCGGGGCTTGCCCCCGCCCGGCGTTGAACGATGCAAATAGGCTTTGTTCAACGCCGGGCGGGGGCAAGCCCCGCACCCTATCAAATCAATAAAAAGGGCCGGCTTCTTTGCAGAAGCCGGCCCTTTTTATTATGCGTTGCCACCACCACCGCCGCTCATCTTACTGACCAGCCACCAGATGACGAGCACGACCAGAAATACGCCGATAACGCCGACCCAGAGGCCACCCTTAAAAATATCGCCCGCCACTGAACAGCCCGTGAGCGTGGAGGCCAGCACGGCGAACATAAACAGCAAAGAAAAACGCGAAGTAGTCATTGGAATAGGCAGAAGGTAAAGTAAATATGAGCTTCTGCCGCACGGCAGATTTCATAGCTTGGCTTACTATAATCTGCGTAAAAAGGTTGACCTGTGAATGGTTGCCTGCTTTTTGGTGAGTAGGCGAGCCCGACATCCCGGCATATCTACCATTTTTGCATTCCCATGACCTACTCCGAGCTTTCGACCGCCTTTGCCCATCGCTTCGGCGAGGCCCCGGCGCTGGTGCTGCGCGCACCCGGCCGCATCAACCTCATCGGTGAGCACACCGACTACAATGACGGCCTGGTGCTACCGGCGGCCATTGATAAGGAAATTCGCTTCGCGCTGCGCCTCAACGGCAGCGACCGCATCCGGCTGGTAGCCCTCGACTTTGACGCTACCTATGAGGTAACCGTGGCCGACCTTGCGCCCCTACCCGGCGGGCACTGGGCCAACTACCAGCTGGGCGTGGTGGCGGGCCTGCTGAAGCGCGGGGCGCAGGTGCCGGGCTTCGACTGCGCCTTTGGGGGCGATATTCCGAGCGGAGCGGGCCTCTCATCCTCGGCCGCGGCCGAATGCGGCGTGGCCTGGGGCCTGAATAATCTGCTCGACTTAAAGCTGGATACGATGACGCTGGCGCAGCTTTCGCAAACCGCCGAGCACGAGTACGCCAAGGTAATGTGCGGGCTCATGGACCAGTTTGCCAGCCTCTTTGGCCGGGCCGGGCACGTGGTGGAGCTGGATTGCCGCTCCCTGGAATACGCTTATTTCCCGTTCGATACCAGCGCCAGCCGCCTCGTGCTCTGCAACTCGGGCGTGAAGCACGCGCTGGCAGACACGGGGTACAACACGCGCCGCGAGGAGTGTGCGGCAGGGGTAGCGATTTTGCAAAAGTACGACCCAGCGATAAAATCGCTGCGCGATGCTACCCTACCCGCCATTGAGGCGGCGAAGGCCGAGCTGGGCGAAGTAATTGAGAAGCGCTGCCGCTACGTGGTGGAAGAAAACCAGCGCGTGCGCGACCTCACGGCCCGCCTGGCCGAGCACCAGTCGCTGACCGAAGTGGGCGAATTACTCTACGCCAGCCACGCTGGCCTGCGCGACCTCTACCAGGTAAGCTGCAAGGAGTTGGACGCGCTCGTGGAGTTGTCGCGCCAGGCCCCCGGCTGCTACGGAGCCCGCATGATGGGCGGCGGCTTCGGCGGCTGCACCCTGAACCTGGTAGACACTGGTCGGGTAAAGGAATTTCTGGCTTACATGAAGCAGGGCTACCACGACCAGCTGGGCCGCGAGCTGGAAACTTACGTTACCAACTTGGCCGATGGGGTAGGCGAGTATCTGGGAGATTAACGTTCAAATTTTCAGGAAATGAAAGCTAAACAGAACGTCATGCAGACCGAAGGGAAGCATCTCGTTTGCTTCGTCGGGAGTATTGTTTCAACGACGTGAGCGAGATGCTTCCCTTCGGTCTGCATGACGTTCTGTTTAGCTTTCGTTTCCTCACATCCTAGCTTTATAATCACCCTCAACATGGATTTAACATCCCAACCCCACCGCCGCCACAATCCGCTGCTTGATGAGTGGGTGCTCGTATCGCCGCACCGCGCTAAGCGGCCCTGGCAGGGCCAGCAGGAAAAGCCGCAGCCCGATACCCGCCCCGCCTACGACCCCACCTGCTACCTCTGCCCCGGTAACCCCCGCACCAGCGGCGCGGTGAACCCGCAGTATGAGCACCAGTTCGTGTTTGACAACGACTTCCCGGCCCTGCTGCCCAACGGCGAAACGGGCTCGTTTGAGGAAGGTGGCCTGCTGCGGGCCGAGGCCGAAACCGGCCACTGCCGGGTGCTGTGCTTCTCGCCGCGCCACGACCTGACACTGCCGGAGATGGAGATTCCGGAAATCCGGCGCGTGGTGGATACCTGGACCGAGGAATTCCGCACGCTGGGCGGCGACCCGAACATTAACTACGTGCAGATATTTGAGAACAAGGGCTTTATGATGGGCTGCTCGAATCCGCACCCGCACGGCCAAATCTGGAGCCAGCGCACCGTGCCCGACCTGCCCTCCAAGGAAACCCGCACCCAGAAGGGCTATTTTGACCGGCACGGCCGCACCATGCTGGCCGATTATTTAGCTATTGAGGAGAAAACCAAGGCCCGCTTCGTGGTCGAGAATGACACCTGGGTGGCGCTGGTACCCTTTTGGGCGGTGTGGCCCTTTGAAACGATGGTGCTGCCGCGCCGCGCCGTGCAGGACCTCACGCAACTAACTGAGCAAGAGCGCGACGGCCTGGCCGATATATTGAGTCAGCTCACCATCCGCTACGACAACCTCTTTGAAATCAGCTTCCCGTACTCGGCTGGCTTTCACCAGCGGCCCACTGATGGCCAGGCCTACCCCGAGTGGCACCTGCACATGCACTTCCTACCCCCCCTGCTGCGCTCGGCCACGGTGAAGAAATTCATGGTGGGCTACGAGCTGCTGGCCAACGCGCAGCGCGACATCACCGCCGAGCAGGCCGCCGACCGGCTGCGGGCGCTGCCGGGCGTGCATTATAAAGTGGCGGCGGCGGCAAATATTCTGCATTAGCCGTTGCTCCTAATCATTGGCAAAATGAATTTAGTTGTTCAGGGCTCAGGAAATTTCTTCATCAAATACCGAGTCTAGTTATCGCACACTCAGATGTTGCGTAGGCAGTGAGCCAACCAACTCACCCCGACCATTATAAGTCACCAAATGCAGCACATACAGGCCTGCAGAAAGGCCCACAGTAGACAGTTCAGTATGGATACTACTTTGGCTAGCTGCTAGTGTTTGCTGATTCACTAATCGACCGGTTTCATCGAGCAGTATAGCTTGTACCTGGGCCACAGTGGTGGGTAGGCCAGTAAGAGTGAGGGTAGTCGCGGCAATAGCTGGATTGGGATGCAGCGTGGCATTAGCACCGGGGATAGCGGCTTGGGCGGCTAAGGGAGTGGGAGTAGTATTAAGTAAAACACTGACCGAAGCGTCATCAATATTGGCTGTCAATACATCAAGTTTACCGTCTCCATTAACGTCAGCTACCGCGACACCTGCAATTCTAGTATAGGCTGCCACTGAATAAGTAGTAGCGGTTTGAAATGTACCATTGCCGTTGCCTTGCAACAGCGCAACTATCTCACTAAATTCATCGCCCATAACCAAGTCAAGCTTGCCATCCCCGTTCATATCGGCAGCAATAATATCGTCAGACCCAGAAATAAGAGCTGGATAAGTAATACAGGGTTGAAAAGTGCCATTGCCATTACCCAGTAATACTCCAACCGAATTTGTTCCTCCATTACTAGAAATTAAATCAATATTTCCGTCTTTGCTTACGTCAGCAGCGGTGATACTCGATGGCGTGCTATTACTCTTTGTTGAGTAAATAGTGGAGGCTTGGAAAGTGCCACTGCCATTACCTAGTAGCACTCCAACCGCATCACCAAAGTAGTTTGCTGTAAGTATGTCAACTTTATTATCCCCGTTGACATCGGCTACGGCAATATTTGTTGGAGAGCTTCCGGGAGTGTTGCCGGTTGAGTAAGCGACTGAATTTTTAAATGTGCCATCGCCATTGCCCAATAGTACATTGACTGTATTTTTATCGTTATCAGGTATGAGTAGGTCAAGTTTGCTATCTCCATTTACATCAGCTACCGCAGTATTTAGGGGCTCACTATATATGCCCGTCGAGTAGGTAGCGGATATTTTAAAAGCCCCATTACCGTTACCAAGCATTATCTCAACGCTACTACTAATTGCGCTGACCGTTATTAAGTCACACTTACTATCTCCGTTTACATCAGCCACCGCAATTTTAGTAGGTTGATGGTAACGCCCTGACGGATAGGCAGAAATGGCCTGAAAAGTACCATTGCCATTCCCTAGCAATATCCCAACCGTATTATCACCTGAATTAGTTGTGAGTAAGTCAAGCTTACCATCGCCATTCACATCAGCAGTGGCAATGCTAGACGGACGGCTCAATATATCTGCTGACGTTGGGTAGCTGACTAGCGAAGCAAAGCTTATCTTTTGGGCATATCCTGTGCTGGCCAGCAGCAGCAGTCCACTTAGACCTGGGAGTGTAAAACGGTTTACCATACGAATGAAGTTGAGATTACAGGTTGCAAGTTAGTTCATTGACCTAACATTTATCTTCTTTAAAAATATTAAAGCATTTTAATAAGAATTAAAATGCTTTAATATTTTTACTTATCACGCGAGTCTGCTAGTTCTATCCCTAATCGCATGCTCCCCATTCTCCTCACCCCGCGCACTGTGGCCGTGACGCGCTACGTGACGCCCTTGCGCGAGGGCGGCTCGCTGCCGGCACTGGTCGAGGCCGACGATGGCTTCCTGTACGTGCTCAAGTTTCGGGGGGCGGGGCAGGGCGTGAAGGTGCTGGTGGCCGAGCTGCTGGTGGGCGAGCTGGCGCGGGCGTTGGGCCTGCGCGTGCCCGAATTAGTCTTCTGTGAACTGGACGAAGCCTTCGGCCGCACCGAGCCCGATGAGGAAATCCAGGACCTGCTGCGGGCCAGCACCGGCCGCAATCTGGCGCTGCACTTCCTGTCCGGGGCCAGCACCTTCGACCCACTGGTGACCACCGTAGAGCCGGCGCTGGCCGCCCTCATCGTGTGGCTCGACTGCCTGACGCTGAACGTGGACCGCACCGCCCGCAACACCAACATGCTGCTCTGGCACCGCGAATTATGGCTTATCGACCACGGCGCGGCGCTCTACGTGCACCACACCGGGCCAAACTGGGTGCAAACCGCCACCCGCGCCTTTCCGCAGGTGAAGGACCACGTGCTGCTACCCGTCACCACGGCCGAGGCCCTGGCGGCTGCCGATGCGGCGGGCCGCGCCCGCCTCACGCCGGCCGTGCTGGCAGGCATCATCGCCGCTATCCCCGACGAGTGGCTGACGGAGCCCGACCAAACGCCCACCGCGCAGCGTGCGGGCTACCAGCAGTTTTTGGAAGCGCGCCTGACCGTTTCCGCCACTTTCACCCAGGAAGCCGACCATGCCCGCCTCGCACTTGTTTGAGTACGCCGTGCTGCGGGTGGTGCCCCGCGTGGAGCGCGAGGAGTTTCTGAACGTGGGCGTGATTCTGTACTGCGGCAGCCAGGGCTTTCTGCAAGCTACCTGCGAGCTGGACGAGGCCCGCCTCGCGGCCTTCGCCGGCGCGCACCTCGACCTGCCCGACGTGCGCGCCCGCCTGCGCGCGTTCGAGCGCATTTGCGGGGGTAGGGCCACGGGCGGGCCCATTGGGCAGCTACCCATCGCCTCGCGCTTCCGCTGGCTCACGGCCCAGCGCAGCACCATTATTCAGACCTCGGCGGTGCACCCCGGCTTGTGCGAAGATGCCGCCGCCACGCTGGCTAGGCTGCATTTACAATTAGTAATAATTAGTAATTAAGAATGAACGTCCTACTGACGAAGGAAGCATCTCTACTGCTTCATTGAACGGCGCAGATGAGGCGGTAGAGATGCTTCCTTCGTCAGCAGGACGTTCTTTAATCAACCATTAATTACTGAACACTCATCCCTACCCCCTCCCCCACCGCGAAGCCCGCGGTGCGGGCCCGCGCCCGCACCAGCGTGCCGGCCGGCAGCTCCACTTCCAGCTCGTAGTAGCTGCCAGAAAACCGCACGGCGCGCACCGTGCCAGCCACCCCGCCCTGGCCGGGCGGCGCTAGGCGCAGCTGCTCGGGGCGTAGCAGTAGGTCGGCCTCGGGCGCGGCGGGGGGGGTAGGGGCCAGGGCCTGGCGGTCGGGGCCGCGCAGCAGGTTGTAGTCGCCGAAGAGGCCGGCCGTGTACTCGTCGGCTGGCTGCTGGTAGAGGTGCTGGGGCGAGCCACGCTGCACCAGCCGGCCGCGGCGCAGCACCAGGATTTCATCGGCCCAGGCGAGCACGTCGGCCGCGTCGTGCGAGACGAGCAGGCAGGTGGTTTTCAACTCACTACCTACCTCCTCAATAATGGCCTGCATGGTGCGCTTGTGGCTGCGGTCGAGGTTGGAGAAGGGCTCATCGAGGAGCAGCAGGCGGGGCTCGCCCAGCAGCAGGCGGGCCAGGGCCACGCGCTGCTGCTCGCCACCCGAGAGCTGGTCGGTGCGCCGGACCAGCAGGTGGTCGATGCGGCAGAAAGTAGCTAGCCGCGCCACCTGCGCGGCGGCCCGCGGCTGGGCGTAGCGCAGCACCTGCTCCACGCGCAGGAACTTGGGCAAGTCCGATTTTTGTGATAAATAGGCCACGCCGGGGTGGCCCGGTACCAGCGCCACGGCCGGCCCGCGTACCCGGCTGCCCGCTATCCGCACCTCGCCGGTGCTGGGCTGCGCCAGCCCGGCAATGAGCTGAAGCAGCGTGCTTTTACCGGCCCCGCTCTCGCCGGCTAAGGCCAGCTTCTGGCCCGCGGGCTGCGCGAAGCTGAGCGGGTGTAGCACCAGCGCGCCGTGCTCCTGAAAGCTGAGGTCCGTAACCGTGAGTAAGTCCATGCGAGAAAATTAAAAGTGATAAATTAAAAATGCAAATAGTTCATTTTTAATTTATCACTTTTAATTTTTGATTCTCCCCCTACCCCCCTTACCAAAACTTATTAACGCACACCTCCTGGTTCTTTTTCTTCAGCCGCAGGCCTATCAGTACCTCGTGGCTGCCGCCGTTGTAGCCGGCCAGCTGGGAGGTGCCGGCATCGTAGGAGTAGCCGATGGTGAACTGCTCGTAGCTGACGCCCACCATCGCCACCACCGCGTCTAGAGCGCGCCACGAGGCCCCGAACCACAGCAGGTCCTTGTACTTGATTTTGGCGTTGAGGTCCACGGAGAGCGGGGCCGGGCTCACGGCCTTCACCAGCACTGAGGGCACCAGCGACCAGTCTTCGGTGAGCGGCAGGCGCACCCCGCCCGTCAGGAAGTAATGCCGCCGCAGCGAGTTGCCGGGCGCGCCCGCGTCGAGCTGACCGGGGCCGTAGGAGAAGTTGAGCCGGTTGCCAAAGAGCTGCGAGCCCGCTAGCCCCACGTAAAAATTAGGGCTGTACACCCACAAGCCGGCCGACGAGTCGAACACCCGCGAGGCGGCGCTGGCCCCCACGGTGGTGGGGTCGTAGAAGTGCAGCAGCTGCCCATCCACGGCAAACTGCTGCATACCCACCGACACGCCCAGGGCCGCCCGAATGGTGCGCGTCAGGCGCAGGTTGTAGGCGTAGGAGCCGTAGACGCTGGTGCGGCTGGTGGGGCCGGTCACGTCATTATACACCAGCCCGCCGATGGCGTGAAAGCCCCGCTGGCGGTCGCGCAGGGGGCGCTTGGCGGTACCGTGCCACCGGCCCAGCGCCGAGCTGGCGCTGAGGTAGTAGGTTTTGGGCGCGCCCTCCAGCCCCACCCACTGCGTGCGGTAGCTGGCCTTGATGTCGATGTAGTCCTCCACACCGGTTGCGCCGGGGTTCAGGATGTAATTATTGTTCATGTACTGGCTGTACTGCGCCTGCTGCTGGGCCAGGGCCGGCGCGGCGGCTAGCAACAGCAGCACCGGCAGCAGCGATAAAATTCTCTTCATAACAATAAATACCTTAATTCTTGACCGAGAAGAAGTTGAATTCGCGTGGGCCAGCACCGCCGGCTGGCCTTTTGATTAATAGAGAACTGTGATGGAGCCGGCGTAGGAACGGCCCAGCGGGCCCTTCGTGACGACGACGTAGTAGTAGGTGCCCACCGGGGCGGGCTGGCCGTTGATGTCGCCGCGCCACTCATTGGCCCGGCTGTAGTTTTCGGCCGAGAAAATCCGGCTGCCCCAGCGGTTGAACACGCTCACGGTGTTGTCGGGGTACTGGTCAATAAACTCAATCTGCCAGGTATCGTCGCGGCCGTCGCCGTTGGGCGTAAAGGCGTTGGGGATGCGGATGGCCGGGTGCACGGTCACGGTCACGTCGTCGGAGGAAGCGCAGCCCCCCGAACCGGCCGAGAGGGTGTAGGTGGTCGTTACTTCGGGCGCAGCCAGGGGCCGCAGCGGGTTATTGCCCGGAAAGGTGAGGCCCAGCGCCGGGGTCCAGGTCACGGGGTAGGTGCCATCGGCGGTGCCTTCCAGCACCACCGACGAGCCGGCCAGAATATCCTTATCGGGCCCGGCATTCACCACCACCGGCGGCTGAATCTCCACCACGATACCGTTGGAAACCACCGTGGCGGGCTGGCCGCAGGCCGTGGTGGTGCTCAGGCGCAGCGTCACGGTTTGGCCGGCGCGCAGCGTGGTGGTGCTGAAAACCGGGGTGGTGGCTCCGGCCACGTCGCGGCCGTCCACCTGCCACTGGTAGGCGGGGGTAGGGCCAATGTCCGTTACGCTAAGAATGCTGAAGGTGAGCGGCGCGCCCAGGCACACCGGCCCGCCCGGCTGCACCGTGATGGCCAGCGTGGGCTGTGGGCTCGGCGTGCGCGTGATGGTGACGGTAGCCGTGGCCGGGCCAGTGCTGCACAGCACCGTGGGCGTGACCACCACCCGCACCTGGTCGCCGGTGACCAGCGTGCTGCTGGTAAACGTCGGCCCGCTGGCCACGGCTGCGTTGTTCACAAACCACTGGATGGTAGGCGCGGGTCCCGCGTTCGTGACCACGGCCGTGAAGGTAAGGGCCGTGCCGGGGCACTGGATGGGCGGGGCCGCCAGGGTCACGGTGGGCGTTAGCACGGGCTGCACGCTAATTGTCACCACGTTGGAAACGTCCGTCGAGCAGCTGCCGGTGCCCGAGGTTACCCGCCGCCGGTAGTAGGTAGTAGCCGTAAGCGCTCCCGGCGCAAACGTGGGGCTGGTCGCACCCGCGATGGCGGTCCAATTGGAGTTATCCGCCGAGGCTTCCCACTGATACGCAAACGTGCCCGTGCCGCCGCCAGCATTGCCGGTGCTGCTGAGGGGGGCAGGCGTAGCGCCCGCGCAGATAGTCTGGTCGGCCGCGATGCTGCCCGCCACCAGCCCCGGCAACACGATAATGGCGACGGAATTTGAGTATACCGGCCCGCAGAGCCCGGAGATTACCTGCCGCCGGTAGTACATGTCTCGGGTGAGCGGACCCGGCGCGTAGCCGGCATCGGTCGCGCCCGCGATATCATCCCAGTTCGCATTATTCCCCGACGACTGCCATTGGTAAACAAACGTGCCCGTGCCGCCACCCGGCCCGGCCGTGCTAGTCAGCGAAGCGGGGGTAGCGCCGGGGCAAATGGTCTGGTCAGAACCGATGCTGCCCGGCGTCACGGCCGGCGTCACGGTGATGGTTACCACATTAGATACCACTGGCGCGCAAGCCCCGTCCGCATTCGCCCGGCGGCGGAAGTAGGTCGTGGCCGTGAGCGCGCCCGGCGCATACGTGGGGCCCGTAGCCCCGCCAATGGGCGCATACGCGCTGTTATCGGCCGAGGCTTCCCATTGGTAAGCGAGGTTGCCCGCACCGCCCGCGGCATCAGTTGTGCTGGTGAGTGGGTTGGCGCTACTCCCCGCGCACAGCGCCTGGTCGGCCGCGATGCTGCCCGCGCTCAGCGCCGGGGTCACCGTGATAGCAACCGAATTAGAAATGACCGGCGCGCAGGCTCCACCCGCGCTCGCCCGGCGGCGGAAGTAGGTCGTGGCCGTGAGCGCGCCCGGCGCATACGTGGGGCCCGTGGCCCCGCCAATGGGCGTCCAGGTCGCGTTATCCGGCGAGGAGTCCCACTGGTAGGCTACCGGGCCCGTGCCGCCGCTGGCATCGCTGGCACTGGCGAGGGGGGTAGGCGTGGCTCCGGCACAAATGGCCTGGTCGGCGGCAATGCTACCCGCCAGCAAGGCGGGTGTGACGGTGATAGTGACGACGTTGGAAATCGCCGGGGCGCAGGCCGCGCCCGAGCTTACCCGCCGCCGGAAATACGTCGTGGCCGTGAGCGCGCCCGGCGCATACGTCGCGCCGGTGGCCCCACTGATGGGGGCAAACGTGCTATTGTCGGCCGAAGATTCCCACTGATATACTACCGTGCCCGCGCCGCCCGCAGCATCGGTCGTGCTGGTGAGCGGCGCCGGGGTAGTGCCCGCGCACAATGCTTGGTCGGCGGCAATGCTACCGGCTAGCAGCGCCGGCACCACGGTGATAGTGACCACGTTAGTGGGCGGCGTGGTGCAGGGGGTAGAGAGCACCTGGCGGCGGAAGTAGGTAGTCACCGTGAGCGGACCGGGCGTGTACCCAGCCGCGGTAGCACCAGCAATAGCCCTAAACGTGCTATCAACGTTGACCGGCGACGATTCCCACTGGTAAGTAAACGTGCCGCTGCCGCCCGTGGCCGGCGCGGTGCTGGTGAGCGGGGCCACGGGGCTACCCGCGCACACGGTCTGGTCGGCGGCGATGCTGCCGGTCACCAGGGCCGGCAGCACGGTAATGGCTACTGAGGCCGTGAAAGTAGGGGTGCAGTACGGACCGGAGCCGTCGGGCAGCAGCAGCAGCGCCCGCCGATGAAAATAAGTGGTGCCGAGCGGCAGGTTTGCTGGCAGGTAGCTGGCACTGGTAGCCCCAGCGATAGCCGTGAAAGTGGTATTATCCGAGGACGACTCCCACTGGTAAACGAGCGGCAGGCCAGAATCGCCCGACGCATCGGTGGTGCTGGTCAGGATAGTCGGCGCGGTGCCGACGCACAGCGTCTGCGGGCCGGCAATGTTGCCCGGCGCGGGGAGGTTTGGCACCCGAACACCGCCCGAGCTTTCGCGGCAAAAGCACGCGGTCGTGATACGCAGCGTCACGGTGTAGTCGCCGGGCGTAGCGTAAACGTGCACCGGGTTCTCCTCCGCCGAGATGGCCCCGTCGCCAAACTGCCAGGCGTAGGTTTTCCCGTCAAAGTCAATGGGCGGAGCCGTAAAAGTGATTTGCCGGCAACCCGTTATCTTATAGCTAGGCCCCACGCGCAGCAGCGAGCTTTGGTTGAAGTTGACCAAGCCCAGGCTGCTCAGGCGGCCGCCTAAGGTCAGGCTATCGTCGGCGTAGCGGACTTTCGCCCCCAGCGAGTCGGGGTAGGGAATGAAGCCCAGCGCGGGCTGGTTGTTGCGGGCCACGTAAATCTTGCCGTCGGGCGCGGCCTGTAAGGAGCCCAGGTCGGCGGGCATCTTTTGCTTGAGCGGAATAATCTGCTTGGTAACCGGCCCGTTGCCGCTGATGTCGAATTGCAGCAGCTGGGGCGGGTTCATCACCGTAGCGTAGAGATAGCTGCCGGGCGAAAACCCTACCCCATAGTATTTCCCCGCCCCCTTGTCAACTATGTAAGGCACCATTGGATTCGCACTAACCATGCCCGTGCCGGTATCAAACCCAAACAGTTCGACGGTGCTGCTGCTGTCGCCCAGCACTTCGCTGTAGCGGGCTAGGGCCAGCCGCTTGCCGTCGGGCGTCACCTTCATCTGGCCCTTGTAGCCCACCGGCGACACACTCGGCGCGTGCAGGCTGCCGATAGCCGAAATAATGGGGATAGTATCCACGCCGGTCGTCAGACGCACGCGGTAGGCCAGGAAGGCATCGCCGCGGTTGTCGTTGCCGGTTTTGGCAGCGCCCCAGCCGTGCGCGATGACCCAGATGTCGCAGCCGTTTTTGTGAAACACGCCCGTTAGCTTCTCCGCCGTGCCGCGGGCCAGGTGCTTGTTTTTGGTAGCAGCAATGACGGTGCCCGGCCCACCGCCCCCCGGAATGTCTATTTCCGAATAGTTCAGGCCCGCGGTGCTGTCTAGGGTGAAGAGCAGGTAGCGCGTCGGCTGCCCCGTCATCACGATGCCCGGCATCCTGATGGGGAGGGGGCCGTCGGTGCTGAAGCGGCTGCCCGCCAGCCCCGTGCCATTGGTCATCACGGTGCCGTCGCCGTTCCACACGGTTTCGCCGTTGCTGTAGAAAAGGATTTTGCCATTGGCATCCGACATCACCCCCGAGCCGGCAGGGGCATCCATCGCCCCATCGGTCAGCACCTTGGGCGGAATGGAGTCGGTGGCTTGGTTGAAGTCGAGCCCCGCCTTGAAGCCGAAGTACCAGGTGTTGGCAAACTTCTCGTCCGCTGCGCATTCCGGCGGGGCGGTGGGGGCCGTTTGCGCCCGGCTCGTAGTGGCCACGCCGCTCAGCAGCAGAAGAAGCGCCAGCCACCAGCCGCTGGCCGCCCGCAACCGCCCGGCCAGGACCCGGCCGCTCACACCGGCCGGCGGGCTGGGGGTAGCGAGAGGCAGGGCAGAAATACAAGTAGGAGATAGGGCAGGATGCGATAGCTCTGCGAGCATAGAGAAGCAGGTAAAAGAGCAGATAGACAAGTGAGTACCCAGAAAGAAAAGTACCCCGCGCTACCCCGAAGGAACGAAGTCGAATAGCTAGTCATTGCGCTAAAAAAGCGTTCCTAGCCAGCTTCAGTAAAGCTACGCACGGCCGGCCGGTTTATCCCCAGCGCTACCCGAATAGGCATGAGTGCCGCCTGAAGGCATTCGCTTGGGGTCGGTTTAGTCAGAGTGGCGGTCGGAGCCGGGCGGTAGTTTAGCAGGATTTAGGCTCCGCTGAAATTTCAGGACTGTCCCTGTTCCCTACCGGCCTCCTTCTGCCAAACCATTAGCCAGATAAATCAACGGCGAAAGCAGACCCTTTAAAGACCAAGCGCGCTGCCCGAAGCAGGAGCGCGAGCTGCAATGTTCGCGCTCCTGCACGCTGACTCGGAATCTGCTGTAAACTGATGTATAGCCCAAGAATGTGATGGGAAGTTTTTTATTACCAAACTCCGCCAGCACTTAGGGCATCATTGCCTCACGGCAGCGCCCGCAAAGCGCATAAGGCTTAGCTAAGGGCCACGGAGTCATTGTGAAGATGGGGGCCAAGTGATGCCCCCGGAGCAGACCCAACCCCACTTGATGACCGTCTCTACGCTTTGCAGGAAACTATCCCGCAGCTCGCGCGCGCAGCTCCACACCGCCTATTCCAACGCCACGGCAGTAAGTCGCCTGCCGGCCCCAGCGGAGAAGAAAAAGGAACTTAAGGACTGATGTTACGCCGGGGGCAGTAGCGCGATTTACAAAAATCGCGCTACTGCCCTGGAGCCGCTTTAATTGAGCAACTGTGCAACAACAGTTGAGGACTACCCCAGTGACTATTTGCACATTGGCTTAGCCGAAGTGCATCCCGAAGGAGGAAAAGTGTACTGCCCAAATGCTTCAGGCGCATTTTCGTCGCCATTGACCGCACCAGTAGGCTGGCCTTTGCTGAACTCCTGCTACTCGCTATTACTACGCCTAGCTACTTAAGAGCAAGTTGGTTGAGCATGGTGATAGAATATAACTCGTGTTATATAGTAATATTTTACTATATTATAATAAAAATTCTGCCTAGTGCTGCACTACCAGCTTGCGGTACACGATAGCCTGATTAACGCGAATATTTAGCACGTAAGTAGCTGCCGGCAAATCCACTACCGAAATATGTAGCGCGGAGCCGGTACCGCTGGCCTGCCGTACTGCCCGGCCCAGCACATCGTAAACAACTACACTGAGCTGCGTGCTGGCCGAACCCACGTCCACAGTAAATTCTTGCTGAGCGGGTATTGGGTAGATGCTAAGTGGGAAGGACGCCGCAGGGGTAGTCGCCAGGGGCAGGCCAACTGGGGCACCCCCCGTGAGCCCCGGCACAAGCAAGCAGGTTAGACCTTGCGTTAGGATAGAAACAGGCTGTAGGTACGAGAACGATTGCGGGTCTAGGGCGGAGGCCCCTACCAGTAAGCGCCCGCCAGCCTGAATCACCAGGCAGCTGGCTTCGGGGTGTAGAAATACCTGGTCGGCAAACGTATCATCGACCTGCCCGCTGGCTAGCAAGCGCGCAATACCCCGGTGCGCCTGGCCCTGGATACTGGTAAAGTAACCCGCGCACAAAATCCGGCCATCATCTTGCACAGCTACCACCTTAATGCTGGAAATGCCATTTATAAGCACTACGCCGGCATCGAACGAGGCATCTACCGCCCCCGTAGGTAGGAGGCGCACGATATCTTGGTGCGGAGTGCCATCAAAGTCCGTAAACTCACCCGCTACCAGGATGCCGCCGTCGGGCTGCACGGCCAAGGCGTGCAGGTAGTGTGGCACGCTGGTAGGCCGGCCGGTAGGAGCCCCCTGGGGCGTTAGCTGCCAACTAGTCGTCAGGGTGAGCGCAGCCAGCCGTTCGTCGCGCTGCAGTACGAGCGCATTTACCCAGGGAACGTAAGTGCCAAAATTGCCCGTGAAGCCGTCGTCGAGGGCACCCTGCGAGGTGAGGCGCAGTAGCTTGGCTTTCGGCATCGAGAAGCTGCCGCCAACTAGCAGGCGGCCATTGGGGTAAGCGGCCAGCGAGGAGACGCTTGCGTTCAGGCTTGGGGCCACAAAGGTGAGGTCCTGGCTGCCGCTGCTAGTGAGCCGTAGCAGGTAGCGCCGGCTCGGTGCGGCCGACTCATAAAAATCACCCCCCACGTAGAGGGTGCCCTGCGGCCCAGGGGCCAGGGCCTGCACGGTGCCTTCCAGGGGCGGCAGCGCCTGTGTGGCGGCTACGTCTACGGTGCCATCGGCCCGCAGAAAAGCCAAATTGCGGGCTGCTATTCCGTTGATAGTGTTGAAATTGCCGCCCACCAGCAGGCGGCCCTGGTCTAGGGGAAGCACGGCGGCAATGCTGCCGATGTTCTCGACCGGCAGCGGGAAGGGGGAAACCTGCCCCGCGGCCCCTACCTGCACTATGCCAGCGGGCTGATGATTGAAAAGCGTGAATGCGCCGCACGCCAGGGCCTGGCCATCGGCCAGCAGGCACAACGCAGTAACGACGCCGTGCCAATCTGTATGATAGGGGGAGGACGAGTCCAGCGTGCCGGTGGGCGACACCCGCACCAGCCCTGGGCAGGGCTGCCCGTTGGCTTGCTGAAAGCTGCCCGCCAGCAAAATGCTACCCGAGGGCTGAACAACCAGGTGATGGTCGCTCTGAGGATTAAAGGCTAGGTAGGAATAGGTGCTGGAAGCAAAGGTGTTATCGCGGCTACCGCTGGCCGACAGACGGAATAGCCCTTGCCCGGTATCCGGGCTAATGGCATTAACGACCACCTTGCTATCGGGCTGCACGGCAAAGCCATCAAAAAAAGCGGCGGCCGGAATGGCGGCCTCGAAGGAAGGGTCCGGGCGGCCATCGGGCAGTAGGCGCACCAGGTGCGCGTGGGCAACTCCCCCGTAGCTGGTAAAATCACCGCCGACCATAATCCTCCCATCGGGCTGCACCTGGATGCTCGTCACGGCATCACTGAAGCCTCCCGGCGCTAGCACGAAGCTGGGGTCAAGCTGCCCCGTGGGCAGCAGCCGTGCCAGCCGGGGCATGGCCGCCCCGTTGACAGTGGTGAAGCTGCCCCCGATTAGGAGCTTGCCATCGGGCTGCACCTCGCCCGCGTTGGCCTCGTCGTCGAGGCGGAGGCCAAACTGCCGGTTGAGCGTGCCATCCGGGTGCAGGACGACTACCCTTCCTTGGCGGTACAAGTCGAATTCACGCACGCCAAAGCTGCCCCCGACCAATAAAATATTGCCATTGGGTAGCACGCGCATAGAGCGGGCAGCCCCGCCAGCCTCCAGCCAAGTGGTACCAAAAGTTTGGTCGAGGCTACCATCCAGGTTGACGCGAATAAGTCCCTTCACTAAACTGCCTTTGTAGTAAGCTGGTGGCACCAGCGAAATGATAAGGCGGCCATCGGCCTGCTGCACGGCATTATTAGTGGTAACTGGCGAGCTAAGCCGCGTGGGCGCAAAGCCCGAATCCAGGCTTTGCGCCTGGGCCACCACCGGCCAGCTGCAAATACTTACCAGCAGCATCCACCAAGCTACGGGCAACCGAAAGTAAATGGGTAGCGTCATGAGTTTACGTGAAAAGACGAGTCTAAAGTACGCATATGACCGGTGGTGCGGTGCGAAGGTTGCGTACCAAAGCCGCCATAGTAAAGCAAGCGTCCGTTTTGTTCGGTTATCCTGCTAATGAGGTGGTTGGGTACAAACGGACACCAAACCAAAGCAGGCTGAAAAGCTAGTGGCGTTCGACTTCGAGCGGGGTGCAGCAGCCCAGGACGGCGGGCAGCCATTGCGTGTTGTAAAGAAGGTTTGGGACGAGCCGCGCGCACCCACCTACCCGACGCGGCTGGTGGCCGCAGTAAAAGCCGCCGCGGTGGCGCAGTCCGCCAAGCTCAAGGCTGACAACGCATCAATTAGCCTTCAACCAAATAAGTTAAACCTACTGATATCAGCGCAGCAGCAGCAGCAGCGCCCCGACACTACCGGCTAGCCGCTGCCAGCGAACGGCCCGCCAGCCCAGGGTCCCGGCCCAGAAAAGCCGCCAGGGCCGCATCAAAATCGGCCAGCGGCGGGGGCTGCGGGCTGAGCAGCGCAAAAAGCTCCGCATCCAGGGCTACGCGCCAGGCCAGGTATTTTTGCAGCCCAGCCAGCCCGAATGCCAGCAGCGCGGCCCCCACCGCCAGGGGCTGCTCCGCGCTGGCAGCCAGCACCAGCGTGCCTAGCAGCAGCACCGACGAGCACCCGTCGAGCACCCGGCCCGCCCGTAAGAACCCGCGTACTACGCCGGGCGCTAGCGCATTACCCAAGCTCATGCGGCGGTTTTTAAGTAGTCGTTATCAATAGGTTGGCTGGCCAGAAAGGCTACCAGCGCCGCCCGGTGGGCGGGCCCCAGCACGGCGCGGGGCTGGGCCGCCCGCACCCGCGCCACGGCGGCGGTGGTAGCGGCCAGCCCGTGGCGCAGCAGCCAGGCCGCTACCACCACGGCGGCCTGCGAGTGACCTAGGGCGCAGTGCACCAGCACCGGCCGGGGTGTGCGAGCCACCAGTTCATCGAGCGCCGCCACGGCTTGCGCCAGTTCTTCGGCCGAGGGAACTATCAGGTCGAGCAGCGGCACGCTACGGGAGGGTAGCGTCGTGCGGCGGCCGCTAAACTCGGCGGCCACGTCCAGCACCGCCCCGATGGGTAGCTGCGGCCAGTCGGCGCGGCCGGGGGCCCAGCCCAGCCAGATGCCGGGTGCCACCACCACAGCCGGGGCCCGGCCGCGCGTGAGCCAGCGTGACGACCACCACGTCCCCAGCCGGTAGGGGGCCAGCAGCAGGCGGGCCGCCCAGCTTTGCCGCCCGTGGGTTTTCTGAAACACGGCTACCCCGTAGCGGGCGTAGGCCAGCGCCAGCAGCAGCAGCTAGGCCCAGCCCTCGAGGGCCGCGGCCAACCCTAGGCACCCAGCGCTGGCCAGCCCGTAAGCCCCGGCTAGCCGGCGACGCGGGCCGGCCGCCGGGGCGGCGAGCCGCCCGGCCGGCGCATCGGGGAAGAGATATACGCTGACTACTGCTACGGCGACTGGGGCAGCTACCTGGGTGGACTCAAAGTTGGGCAGCGAGTCGTGGTGCTCCGGCTCCGGAAACTCGTCCGAATTAGCCCTTCTGCAAACAGCACATAGGGTGGCACGCCCACTTGAAAAGAGTTTGTAGGCACCAAAACCGAAACAGCCACCCAGACTCTCATCTAAGTGGCTGCTACTAACTGAGCGAGAAACGAGGCTCGAACTCGCGACCCTCAGCTTGGGAAGCTGATGCTCTACCAACTGAGCTACTCTCGCGGGGGTTTTGGTGGGGCAAAGGTAGGGCGGGCCGGCCAAACGGCAAGGCGCGGAACATCGGGCCGCCGCCCGTAGTTTAGAGGTTAGCTATGGCTCACCGTCCTACTTCCCGCCGCCTTCTTTCGCCTGCTTCGCGCCGGGTGGTGGCGGCTTTGCTCATCGCAGCGGGCATCTTGCTGGTTATCGCGGAGTTGCTGCGGGTGTACGTACTGGTGGTAGACTGGCGCACGCTGGGCGTGCTGGGGGCCGGGCCGCTGGCGGGTGTACTGCTGGGGCTGGGCGCGGGCCTGCTCACGAGCTACGCCGGCTGGCGCGTGGGCCGCGCCGGCTGAAGCTGACCGAGCTAACCGAGGGGGGTAGGTGGCGCGAATGGCCGGGCCGGCCCACCTTTGCGGGCACATGTCGTTTCCGCTCCGCATTTCCGTGGCCAAGGCCAACCTGGCCACCGCTACCCGCCTGGCCGCGCTGGGCCGCCAGACGTTCACCGAAACGTTTGCCGCCACCAACACTCCCGAAAACCTGGCCGCCTACCTGGCCCAAGCCTACGGCCCCGAGCTGCAGCTGGCCCAGCTGCAAGACCCCGCCACCACCTGCCTGCTGGCCGAGATGCAGGGCCAGACCGTTGGCTACGCCCTGCTCACCGAGAATTCGACCCTGGGCCTACCCCCCGACAAAGCCGGCATTAAGCAGCTGGAAATCAAGCAGCTCTACGTGCTGGAAGACTGGATTGGCACTGGCCTGGGCAAAGCGCTCATGCGCCGGGTGCTGGAAGTGGCTCCGGCCAGCGCCTGCACCGCCGTGGTGCTGGGCGTGTGGGAGCACAACGAGCGGGCCAAGGCATTTTACCAGCGGTTCGGGTTTCGGGAGGTGGGCGAAATCGCCTTCCGAATGGGCGACGACGTGCAGCGCGACCTCATCTACCGCAAGGGCTTAGCGGGGCGCGTTAGTTAAGTTAAAATCGGTTGTCATGGCGAGCGCAGCGCGGCAATGACAACCGATTTTAACTCTCAACTCTTTTCAAAACCTATGGCGCAGATGCAGTTTTTGGCTGAAAGCCGCCGGCCAGCCCCCCGGCGCGGCTGGCTACTGGGCCTAGTGCTGCTAGCCGGCCTAGCCGAGTGCCAACCGCGCTCGGGCCCGGCCGAGGGTACCGCCCTACCCCTCCCTACCGGGCATTACGCGGGTGGCCTGCAAGTGCCCGGCCGGCCCGAGCTGCGCGCTACTCTGGAGCTGCGCCACCCCCGGCCCGGCCACTACGAGGCTGAGCTGCTGCTACCCCGGCAGCCAGCCCTGAGTTTCGTGGCCGATACGCTTACCTTTCAGCACGATACGCTGCGGCTGGCGCGCCCCGGCCGCGCCGGCCAAATCCTGACGCTGGGCCGCCAGGGCGATTTCTGGCGCGGTACGCTGGGGCTCGACTCGGTGCGCTACCCGCTGCTGCTGGTGCGGCGCGGGCCGCCCGCGCCGGCCGCCTACCGGGTGCGGCGCGATGGGCTAGCCGGCACGGGCGGCCCGGTACTGCTCTTTAGCCCCGCCGACGAAAGCCGGCCCGGCCCGGCGCTGGCCCTGCTTCCTAACCCCCTTCCCACCGCCAATGGCCCAGCCTGGGCCGACGCGCTGGCTCGCCAGGGCTTCATGGTGCTGCTCCTACCCCCCGCCGACACCCTGAACGCCCTGGCCCTGCGCCACGCGCTGGCCTTGTTGCGCCGCACAGCGGGCGTCGATACGGCGCGGATAGGGGCCTGGCTGACGGGAACGCGAGCCGCCGGACTGCCGCCGCAGGCCGGGCGGCTCACTTTCGTGGTGGCCCAAAATATCCCTACCCCCCCGCTGGCGGCGCGCCGCGCCTGGCGCGCGCTGGCCCAACAGGGCCGGCTGCTGGCCGTGTATGACCAGGACCAGCCCAAAGCGCTGGCGGCCGCTATGCGGGCCGTGCTCGGCGCGCATAGCGTGCGGCGGGGAGCTGACTCGGTGCTGATTACGCAAGTAAGCAGCTGGCTTCGAGCGCATTGAGTAGCGCGGACTCTGTGAGGCCGCGTGTGGCTCCGTTATTTATGCTGCGCGCAGCGCCCTGACTGAATAGCTGCTAGCAAGCTCGCACGTGGTAATAGTGAATAACATCCTTACGCGCGGACTCGCAGAGTCCACGCTACACCAGCAGCAGGCCCTTTTCGCGCAGCAGTTGCCAGGCGGAGCTTTGCAGGAAGCTTTCCCAAGGGCCGGCGGCGGGCGGGAAGGTGGCGGCGGCTTCTTTGAGCAGAATCTTGGTGTCGTAGTCGGCGCTGAGGCGTAGTAGCAGCTCGTGCAGCCAGGGGCCGATGGCCTCGGTGGTTTTTACCTCAAAATCCTCGGCTTGCTCGTAGCAGGTGAGGATGGCGCGGGTCGTTTTTTTGTCTTTGGGAGAGTTACCACCGCTGGTTTTGAAACTCAGTTCGGGCGGATTGCCGAGCCAGAACAGGCGGCGGTTGGGCTGCGCAAAATCGGGCTTATCGGCCTCCGTAAGCGCCTGTTGGATGAGCTGGCGCGGCACCGTGGGGCGGGGCACTTTGAAATCAAACCAGAAGCTGAGCGGCTCGCGCAGGGCCACGCCGTGCATGTAGTTGTAGAGGCTTTTGGCCAGGCCGGGGCCGAAGGTTTCATGGTCGGCCCCCAGCGGGTCGTCGTGCCAGAGGTCGTTCCAGGCGAAGTTGCCCGGCTCGGGGCCGGTGGCGGCCACCTGGTACTTCGCGGGGTTTTTGCCCACCGGCGAGTGGGCCGTCATCGAGAAGCGGTGCCAGTAGCCGCTCTGCACAATGCCGGCCTCGAAAAGCTGCCGCACAACCTCCAGGGAATCAACGGTTTCCTGGGTAGTTTGAGTGGGGAAGCCGTACATGAGGTAAGCGTGCACCAGCACCCCGGCCTGGGTGAAGCCCCGCGTGACGCGCGCCACCTGCGCAATGGTCACGCCCTTCTCCATGAGGGCCAGCAGCCTATCCGAAGCCACTTCCAGCCCGCCGCTAATGGCGATGCAGCCCGCGGCGGCCAGCAGCCGGCACAAGTCGGGCGTGAAGGTCTTTTCAAACCGAATATTGCCCCACCAGCTGATGCTGACGCGGCGCTTCAGTAACTCCACGGCCAGGTCGCGCAGGGCCAGCGGCGGGGCGGCCTCGTCCACGAAGTGAAAGCCGGTCTGGCCGGTCTGAGCCACAATTTGCTCGATTCGGTCTACCAACAGCTCGGCGGGCGCGGCCTCGTAGCGGCCGATGTAATCCAGGGTGACATCGCAGAACGAGCAGCGCTTCCAGTAGCAGCCGTGGGCCACGGTGAGCTTGTTCCAGCGGCCGTCGCTCCAGAGGCGGTGCATGGGGTTCAACACCTCGATAACCGACAGATAATCAGTTAACTTAAGGTCTGAATAATCGGGCGTACCCACCTCGGGGTGCGGAATGTCAGGGTGCGGGTAGTTGAGGTACTCGACCTGCCCGGCTTCGTTGCGCAGGAAGGTACGTTGAAGCTGGCTTTTATCAACTAAAAGGCCGTCATGCTGAGCTTGTCGAAGCATCTCTACCGCTTCATCCGCGTCATTGTGGTGGTGCGGACTAAGCGGTAGAGATGCTTCGACAAGCTCAGCATGACGTTCTGCAAGCTCAGTCTGACGTTCCTTTTGGCAGGTCAGCTGTTCCAGCAGCCGCAGCCACGGCCCCTCGCCATCATCGAGCGTGAGGTAGTCGATATAGTCGAAAAAGCGCGGCTCGTTCAGCGTGCGCAGCTCGGTGTTGGGGTAGCCGCCGCCCATCACGGTCACGGTGTGCGGGCTGGTTTGCTTAATGCGCTGCGCCAGGCGCAGGGCGGCGTAGAGGTTGCCGGGAAAAGGCACCGTGAAGCCCACCATATCGGGCTGCGCTTCGGCCATGAGCACGTCCAGCAATTCCAGCAGCATGGTATCCACCAGGTTGGGCGCGGCGTGCAGGGCGGCGTGCAGCGGCTCGAAGCTGGTGGCCGACATGGCCAGGCTTTCGGCGTAGCGCGAGAGGCCAAACTGCGGACCCACGGTTTCCTTCACCAGGTCGGCGAGGTCCTCCACGTACAGCGTGGCCAGGTGGCGGGCCTGGTCGGTGAGGCCCATCGTGCCGAAGGCGGTTTCGAGGTCGGCCACGTTATCAAAGCGGCTGGCTTCGGGCAAAAAGCGGCCGTGGCAGATGCGCGGGGCCAGCGTGAGGTCTTTGTTTTGCAAAAACCGGATGGCCGGCCCGATGGTGGCCTCGTAGCGGCGGCGCAGGCGCAGCATCCGCTGGGCATTGTCGCTCAAGCGGTAAGCGCCGGCTTCAATCTCATCGAATACCCGCGTTAGCCCTTCTTTCGAGAATAATCTGAGCACCAGCTCAATACTCAGGTCGGCCTGGCGCACCTCGTAGCCCCTACCCCCCAAAAAGCCCTTGATGTAGGCCGTGGCCGGGTAGGGCGTGTTGAGCTGCGTGAGCGGCGGCGTGAGGAGCAGGATGCGGGGCGAAGGACGAGGCACGGGACTACAAACCTACGCGGGGGGTAGCGGGTTCGGCCGCGCCGCATTTTGGGGTTGCTAATTAGCTGCCATCAGCCGTTTCTTTGGGCGGCTCATTAACCAGCTCTTCATGCTTTTCTTCTTCGGCATCGGCACCACCACCATCAGTACGCAACGCCTGGAAGGGCTGGCGTGCCACTACTGCGGCACGCTGGGCGCGCTGCTGCTCACCATCTACTCGCGGTATTTACACCTCTTCTGGATTCCAGTTATCCCCCTCGGCAAGCAGAGCCTGACCCAGTGCACGCACTGCCAGCAGCAACTGCGCGAGGGCCAGATGCCCCCGGCCTACCGCCAGGCCGCCGACCAGCAAAAGCAGCGCGCCCGGCTACCCATCTCCAACTATCTGGTGCTGGCCATCATGGGCGGGCTGCTGGCAGTAGTCGCGGTGATAGGCGCCTTCAGCGACCCCGTTATCAAGGCTCCCACAGCGCAGTCGGGCGCGGTAGTTGGGGCCAGCTCGCAGGAGGAGAAGGAGGAAGAATCCGCGCCGGCCGCCAGCGAGGAGAAGGACGATACCAGCCAAAATGCCGCCCGGCTGGCCGCGCCGCAACCCGATGACCAGTACGTGGTGCGCTACGCCAACGGCACGCGCCTGGGCCTGCGCGTGGTGCGCGTGACCCTCGACAGCCTCTATCTCAAAGGCAGCAGCTACCAGCTAGCCAGCGCCGCCGAAGCCCTCGCCCGGCCCGATTCGCTGCGGAAGCACGAGCTACCAGAAACCAACCCCATGCTCCGCACCGACCTGCAAAAAATGAGCGAAGCGGGCATCCTGACTATCGTGCGTCGCTAGGGGGGTAGGGATTGAAGCAGCCCGATGCGCCGCACAAAGCCCTACCCCCCCTACTTCCTAAGCCCCTAATCCAGCGTCTGCTCGCCGCCATTCACGAACAATATCTGGCCGCTGACCTAGCTCGACACCGGGGCCGCGAAGTAGCGCACCGCGCCGGTAGTGCAGCGCGGGCAAAGGGAGTGAGCATGGCTGACAATGGCCTAAAATTGAGTAGGTAGCTGACGCTGAGCTGAAAAGCCATCAGCCAAAACCCTAAAAATACACGGCGTGAAACACGGCCAGCGAGGCGCGGCGGCCCACGTTCAGCAGCAGCGTATCGCCTTGCAGGGTGTAGTTGTCGGCTTGGTTGAGCACTGCCAGCAAGGCGGTCTCCTGATTGGGGCCGGGGCACGCCTTGAGGGTAGTGAGCAGGTTGGTGAAGCGCAGGCGCAGCTGGTCGGCGCGCAGCTCGTAGCTGCCATTCAGCACGTTGCAGCCGCCGAAGCCCGCCACGCGGCTGCTGTCTTTGAGCATAAAATACGCCTCGCGCTCCTGGCCGGGGGCCATCGTCACGGGCTGGCCTACCAGCGTCACCAGCTTCCAGTACTTGTTGGTGATGCCTTCGGCGCGCGGGACCAGGGCGGCGGCGGGGGCTTGGTGGGTGGCTTCGCAGCCCGCCAGCAAGGCGGGCGCGAGCAACAGGGCCAGCAGGGTTTTTTTCATAGTCAGAAAGCCAAGAAACTGATTATCAACTACCCCGATACGTGGAGTAGCCGAAGGCCGACAGCGTAATCGGCACGTGGTAGTGCGCCCCATCGGTGAGCTCAAACACCACTTCAATGAAGGGGTAGAAGGAAGTTTGCTGCTGCGCCGCGAAGTAGGGCTTGGTCAGAAAGGTGAGCCGGTAGGTACCGGTAGCAGGCGTCTTTTGGCCGGCGGTGGGCAGGAAGTCACCGATGCGGCCGGCGGCATCAGTTTGCTTTTCGGCCACCGCGGCCCAGGTCTTTTTGGTGGCGTCATACTTTTCGAGGCGCACCGTGACGCCCGGCGCGGGCAAGCCGCGGCCGATGTCGAGGATGTGGGTGCTGAGCTGGTAGGCGGGCGGCGTTTGCTGCGCCAGGCCCAAGAACGGCAACAGGCTCAGGAGCGCGATAAACAGGGTTTTCATGCGAAAAAAATACAGAAGAAAAATAAATTAAGGCGTAGTAATGCCGGCTTCGGGCAGGGAAGCCGCGCGGCCGATGAGGTCGTCGTTTTCGGCCCCGCCGCCGCCGGCCACGCCCACCGCCCCAATCACCTGGCCCTGGTAACGCAGCGGCACGCCACCGCCCAGCAGCAGCAATTCGGGCAGGTTGGCCAGGTTCTGGGTGTCGGGGTTGGCGCGGGCGTTGCGGCCCAGCAGCAGGGTCGGCGTTTTGGTAGAGAGGGCGGTGTAGGCTTTGCGGCGGGCGGCCTCGGTGTTGTGCGGCCCTACCCCGTCGCCCTGCGTCAGCAGGATGGTTTGCCCGCTGGCATCGACCACCGCCACCGATACCTGCTGGTTGATAGTGGCCGCTTTGGCGCGGGCGCGGGCGGCCAGCTCCAGGGCAGCGGCCAGCGTGAGGCGGGCAGTAGGAACCAGGTAGGCGGCCGGGGCCGCTGGCCGGGTAGCCTGCGCCGCCGCCGTGCCCGACAGCAGGCACGCGCCCAGCAGGCATAAAATAAACTTTTTCACTAACTATGCTTTGATGAAAATTAGATGAAGCGCAGGTATACGTGCGCTTGGACGCAACGTATGGAATTGCCGAAGCATCTAGTTGATTTCCAAAGGTAAATTTTTGCTGGCCAGCTTATTCGCTGCTGTTGCGTTAGCGATACCGGGCTGAGCGAGCGATGCTATGCGCGGCGCTCGCTCAGCCCGGCCGCCAGAGCAAGGGGCCCCGTCAGGCCATCCGAGCGCCCAATTACGCTGGCTTGCTAAAAGGCCGAACTGGTGAGATGCGCATTAGGGAGGGGGGTAGGGAGCACGGGAAAAAGCGAGGGGTAAGAAAACGTAAAGGCCCAACGGCCAGAAGCCGCCGGGCCAGTCGGCTACGGGGGGGTAGGGCGCGGGCTGGAAGCCCGTATCATGCACGCGCTTGTATATCAGCGCTTTGAATCCGTCTACATTCTTGATTTTCTGGGCTTTCGGGCTTTACCAGAACTGCCTGGCATCAACGCGTCGAAGCGGGTGCTGAGGCCGTGAATCAGGTCGTGCACGTGGTTGGGCTGGCCTTTGGTTTCGCCGATGTGCTGCTCGGCCTGTTCACCAGGAGTTGGCATGAGTGAAAAATAAATAATACGAATATATAATTATTTTTTAAGAGCTAATTAATAGCCGGCGTGGCCCGCACTAGGTGCAGGTCCTGGGCCCAGTGCTGGATTTCGGGCGCGTGGCGGCGCACGTAGACGCTCAGCTTCCCGGCCTGCTGCCCGGCAAAGTAGAAGTCGGCCAGCGCGTAGAAGCACAGCTTGTATTCGGTCAGCAGCGGGGCGCGCTCGGCGGCGGGCGTGCCCAGGTTGCTGACGCAGCCGCGCAGCCGCGTGAGGGCGGTGAGCAGGGTATTTTCGGCGGCTTCGGCTTCGCCCAGGCGAGCCAGGGCGGCGCTCTGGCCACGGCTGGCGGCGGCGTAGTGACGCACCAGCAGGGCAGCCGGCGGCGTGAGGGGCCGGCCGGGGCTGGCCATCAGGCTTAGGCCCGTGACCACGGCCGCGTACTGGCCCGTCGCCTGCTGGTATTGGCCGTGAGAAAGGGCGGCTTCGGCCTGGCCCAGGCAAACTTGGCTTTCGTGGTAGCTCATGGGAGTAGACATTAGAAGTGAGTAGGGTGCGGGGCTTGCCCCCGCCCGGCGTTGAACGATTGGCGCTGGATTCGTTCAACGCCGGGCGGGGGCAAGCCCCGCACCCTACCGAATTAAAACGGCACCACCACCTTCACGCTCAGGTTGCGGCCGGGGCTATAAATGCCCAGCCGGCCGTTGGGCGAGGCGCGGTAGTATTCGAAGTATTTGAGGCGGTTGAGGTGGGCCTGGTAGGCCACGTTGAAAATATTGTCGCCCTGCAACACGAGTTGCACGGCCTCGCGGCCACCCTTGGTGCGCAGACTGGTGCCTACCCCCACGCCCGTGAGCACGTAGCCGGGGGTGCGGGTTTCGGCGCCGTCCACGGCGTAAAAGCGGTTTTGGGTGGCCGTGGCATCCAGCGTAAAGCGCAGGTAGCTGGCCGTGAAGGGTGTGCCGGCCCGCTCGGGCGCGGTGAAGCGTATTTCGGAGCGCGACGACGGGGCCGGAATCAGGGGCAGGTAGCGGCCGGCATTACCTACCCGCGCTCGTAGCTCGGGGTTTTGGTTGAGGCCGATGACCAGGGCCGCGCCGGTGCGCAGGCTCACCCAAGGCAGGGCCGTGGGGTGAATATTGAAGGCCACCTCGCCACCATAGAGGTCGGCCTGCGCCTGCTCAAACTGGTAGGTCGAGTTGCCCACCGGGTCGCGCAGGGGCTGGCCGTTGGCGTCATACTGCTTGGCCTGGTAGATAAAGTTGTTGACGTGGTTGTAGAACGCCTCCGCGCTGCCCTCAACGTCGGGCGACTTATACAGGATGCCAATATCCTCCTGCACGTTGAACTCGGGCACGAACGAGCGGTTGCCCAGGTAGATAATGTGCGCGCCGGGGTCGAGGCCGTTGGAGCCGATTTCGGGGATGTTCGGGGCGCGGTAGCCGCGGGAAATGTTGGCCCGCAATACTAGTTTTTCGCCCAGGGCATAGCTCCCCCCCAGGCTGGCTGACAAGCCATTGTAGGTGCGTTGAAAGGCTGCAAACTGCAAGCTGGCATCGGGCGCGCCCGGCCCGGCGGGCTGGTCGAAGCCGGTCGCCGAATTGGGCGCAATGTAGTAGTCGCCCCAGTGCACGTGGCGGGTGTCGTAGCGCAGGCCGCCGGTCAGCTCCAGCGCGCCGAAGGCCTTTTTCACCAGCCCGAAGCCGCCCAAATCGAACAGCTTAAAGGGCGGAATGGGAAAGTCGGTGGCGTTGAGGTGGCGGTTGTCCTGGCCCATGCCGTTGGCCCCTACCGTAAACTCGTAGCCGTGCACGGCATCGAAAAGGTAGCGCGCCTGGTAATTAACGGTCGTCAATTGCAGGTCGAGGCCCGGCTGGTCGGCATTGGTGGGATGGTCAAATTCCTGGCGGTGGTTTTGCTGCACGCCCAGCAGCGCCCGCAGCTCGCCCGGCCCGAAGCGCGCCTCCGTGGTGCCAAACGCCCGGTAGTGCCGGATGCGCTGGCTCAGGTCGCTGATGCCGTAGCTTTTCAGCTCGTGCTCGCTCACAATGGGGCGGTCCTTAATAGCGTCTTTATCCGCCTCAAACACCTGGCGAGTAAAGCGCCGGCTCAGCGAGTCGCGGCTGCCATCCGGGATTCCCTGGCGGTCATCGAAGGTGGTCAGCCACAGGTGCGCGCCGCCCCACTGCTTCTGCACGCCCACCATGCCGGTCAGCTGCAGCTCCCGGAAGCCCGTGTTGTACACCAGCCCGTCCACGGGGTTGCTGTAGTTATGGGCCTGGCGGCGGCTGGCGCGCACCAGCGTTTGGAAGCCGTTTTTCTGGTAGCTGAAAGCCAGCGAGTTACCAATCATGCCATTCACGCCCTGGTATTCGGCCAGCGCCTCGCCGTGCACCTCGCCTTCGGGCCCGCGGGGCAGGCCCGGAATCAGGTTTACTACCCCCGCCACGGCATCGGAGCCGTAGAGCAGGCTGGCCGGGCCTTTCACCACTTCCACGCGGTCCACGATGTAGCCGTCTACCTCAATGCCGTGCTCATCGCCCCACTGCTGGCCTTCCTGGCGCAGGCCGTTGAACATGGTCAGCACCCGGTTGTAGCCCAGCCCCCGAATGAAGGGCTTGCTGATATTGGGCCCCGTGGTCACGGCGCTCAGGCCCGGAATGCCCCGCACCGCCGCGTCAATGGCATTGGAGTTGGCGTTGAGGCGAATTTCCTTTTGCGACATGGCCGAGATGGGCACCGGCGAGCGCCGGATTTCGGTGGCCCGGCCCACGCCGGTCACCACCACTTCGGCCAAAGCTTTTCCTTCGGATGCGAGCCTGATAACTAACGACTTATCAGTTGGTAGCGTGACCGTGGGGGTAGCCGTGGCGTAGCCTACGGCGCTCACTTGCAGTTTTTGGGGGCCGGCTGGCAGGTTGGGCAGCGTGAAGCGCCCGTTTTCATCGGCCGTGGCACCTTGGGTCAGGGCCGGTACGGCTACGCTGGCAAAGGGCACCGGCCGCCCTTGGGAGTCCAGCACCAGCCCGCGCAAAGGCGTCTGGGCACGGACTAAAAACGGGATAAAGAACAGAAAGAGAAGAAGTTGTTTCATCTGATTAATCAATTAAAAAAGGCATGGCAAAGCCGGCAACGGCTGAAGAGCCGCTTGAAAAAAGAATCCGGGTTGGAAGGAAAGTGAGGGGTAGGGGCTACCCGCAACCGGCACCAGGGGGTAGGGCCGGTCAGCTCCGGCCCAGCCGGGCCACGAGGGTCAACTAAATGCGTAAGCTTTTATGCCATAAGTAGTTGTAGGCTACCTAATCAGGTTGGGCAGGGCAACACTGTTCCCGTCCCTGCATCCGATTGGGTTGCAGCGGCCGTAAAGCAGGAAAAAGGTGGTAATCAGCAGCCTAACCGAAGGGACTGCGCGGCCGGCTATTCATTGCCGGCAAACGTCTGATAAAGCAGAAAACCGTTCAATACCAAGATGATACCGGCCACTACCCAGGCCGTGATGCGCAGCCAGGGCCGGTTCACGAACACGCCCATCTTGAGCTTGTCATTCGTAAAAAGTACCAGCGGAATAACGGCAAACGAGAGCTGCAATGACAGGATAACCTGGCTAAGCACCAGCAGCTGGCCGGTGCCTTTTTCGCCGTAGTAGAGCGCCACGATAAAGGCTGGCACCACGGCCAGCAGCCGCGTGACCAGCCGCCGCAGCCAGGGCCGCAGCTTGATGTGCAGAAAACCCTCCATCACCACCTGCCCGGCCAGCGTGCCGGTGAGCGTCGAGCTTTGGCCCGAGGCTAGCAGCGCAATGGCAAACACTACGCTGGCCGCGCTCGCGCCGAGCACCGGTGTCAGCAGTTTGTGGGCGTCGGCAATGTCGGCTACGTCGTCGTAGCCTTTGCCGTGGAAGGCGGCGGCGGCTGTGACGAGGATGGCCGCGTTCACGAAAAACGCCAGTGCCAGCGCCGTAGTCGAGTCGATAGTGGCAAACTTGATGGCCGAGCGCTTGCCCGTTTCGGTGGGCTCAATCTGGCGCACCTGCACGATGGCCGAATGCAGGTACAGGTTATGCGGCATCACGGTAGCGCCCAGAATGCCGATGGCCACGTAGAGCATGGCCGGGTTGCTGACTATCTGTGGCTGCGGCACCAGCCCGCCGGCCAGTCCCAGCCAGTCGGGGTGCGAGGCGATAATCTCGTAGAGAAAACAAACGAAGATGGTGAAAATCAGCGCCATCACGATGCTCTCAATCACCCGGAAGCCCTTGCTTTGCAGCACCAGTATCAGCAGCACATCCAGGGTGGTGAGGGCGATGCCCCAGGTAATGGGCAGCCCAAAGAGCAGGTTAAAGGCAATGGCCGAGCCGATGACTTCGGCCAGGTCGCAGGCGGCAATGGCAATTTCGCAGAGCACCCACAGCACCATGGCCACGGGCTTGGAGTAGTGGTCGCGGCAGGCCTGGGCCAGGTCGCGGCCGGTTACTACCCCCAGCTTCACGGCCAAGTGCTGCAAGAGCATGGCAAACAGATTACTAAGCAGCACTACGCTCAGCAGCGTGTAGCCAAACCTGGCCCCGCCCGCAATGTCGGTGGCCCAATTGCCGGGGTCCATGTAGCCCACCGATACCAGCAGCCCCGGCCCCCAGTAGGCCCGAAATTTTTGCCAGAAAGAAGCGCCTTCTCCCGGCACCGTGATGCTGCCGTGCACCTCGCTCAGCGAGATGCCGCGGCGGGGGTGGCGCCAGCCCGGCTCGGGCACAGCAGACACAGCATCAGCAACGGGGGTAGCAACGATTGGGGACACGGAATGAGGAGGTAGCGGCTGCAAAGGTAGTATATTTTTTAGACTAACCTAAAAATAATTTTAAAGCTGTCTAAATACTCCTTTTTGCCCGAAAAAGTTGCGGGCTTATAGGGTGGGATTTAGCCGGCCGGCGTTGGTAGCCGGCCGGCTAAATCCCACCCTATAAGCCCATCGGGCCGCCGTGCCGACCTTTGCGCGCCCAACCTGCCTTTTATGTCCGCTTCGCCTGGCCTCAAGCGCCGCCTGGGTCTGCTCTCGCTGGTCGTGAGCATCGTCTTGGTGCTCACTAAGTTCTACGCCTACCGCCTCACCTTATCCCAGGTAGTGCTCACGGATGCGCTGGAGAGCATTATCAATGTGTTTACCAGCGGTTTTGCGCTCTACAGCCTCTACCTGGCTGACCTGCCCAAGGACGAAAACCACCCCTACGGCCACGGCAAAATCGAGTATTTGTCGGTGGGCTTCGAGGGCGCGCTGATTTTTATCGCCGGCATATTTATCCTGTACAGCGCCACGCTAAGCTTTCTGCACCCGCACCCGGTGGCGCGGCCCGACTGGGGCGTGGCGCTACTGGCGGGCACGGCGGTGGTCAATTTTGGGCTGGGCATGTGGCTGGTGCGGGCCGGGCGGCGGGTGCAGTCGGTGGCGCTGGCGGGCGATGGCCAGCACCTCTACCTCGACGCGCTCACGAGCATCGTGTCGTCGGCGGCGCTGGTGCTGGTGCAGCTCACGGGCATCATCCGCTTCGACGCGGGCGCGGCGCTGGCGCTGGGCGCTTTTATCTTATTCAATGGCTACCAGCTGGTCCGAAGCTCCGTATCGGGCCTCATGGATGAGAGCGACCTCTCGACCGTGGCCGAGGTAATCGCCGAATTGCAGCGCCTGCGCCGACCCTGCTGGATAGATGTGCACAACCTGCGCGTGCAGCGCTACGGCGCTAATCTGCACATCGACTGCCACATGCAGATGCCCTATTACCTCTCGCTGGAAAAAGTCCACACCGAAATCCACGAAGTAGAAGAGCTGATTCGGGCGCGTTTCGCGGCCGTGGAAATTGAAATGTTCGTGCACGCCGACCCGTGCTCCTTCGCCGCTTGCTCCTTGTGCCACATGCCCGACTGCCCCGTGCGCCGCCACGCTTTCGAGCGCGAAATCGAGTGGGATATCCACAACGCCGTGAAAGACGAGCGGCACCATTTGGCGAAATAGTGAGGTGGTGAGCAATGAGTAAAAAGAACGTCATGCTGAGCTTGTCGAAGCATGACGTTCTTTTTACTCATTGCTCACCACCTCACTATTTCGCCGGGCTGGTCCACTTGCTGTCCTTCAGGCGGAAGCGCCAGGGGAGGGCCACGGCTTTCGCTCCAGCGTAGTCGAGGCCCACGCGGGAGCTGGCAATAATATTCCCCTCTTCCACAACTTCGCCCGCGTCTTCTAGCCAGATGCGGGGGCCGGTGAGCAGTTCGCCGTTGAGGGCGGGCGTGAGGCCCAACGCCTGGCTGAGCACGCCGGGGCCGGCGGTGAGGTTGTGGGCCAGCTTGGGCAGGCCGCGGCGGCGCAGCATAACGTTCTGGCCCTCCAGCGGCTCGATGGCGCGGATAAGCACCGCGTCGGGGTGCTCCGCGTCGTGGGTAGTGATATTGAAAAGCGTGTGGACCCGGTACACGGTGTAGAGATAGGCGTGGCCGCCGGGCTGGTACAGGGCCTGCGCCTGCCGGGCCTTGCGCTGCAAATGCAGCGTGATGCTGGGGTCGCCCTCGTGCCGGTAGGCTTCGGTTTCGACGATGCGGCCGGTAGTTAATTCATTATCAATACGCGTGCAAACGCGCTTACCCAGCAGCTCGCGGGCAATGGTGAGCACGTCGGGGCGCTGGTAGAATTCGGGGGGTAGGAAATTTGTCATGGCGAGCGTAACGAAGGGGAGCGCGGCCATCGCACCCGAACGAGTCGCCCAGGTATCGTTCGGGTGCGATGGCCACGCTCCCCTTCGTTACGCTCGCCATGACGAACGGTTCCCTACCCCCTACCTTTGCGCCCGCCACGGTGACCAGACTCCTACCCACGGAGCGAGGTTGAAAAGGGAATCCGGTTCAAAGCCGGAGCTGTCCCCGCAACTGTACGCGCTACATCGGGGTGGGCACCCCACGCCACTGCTGGTTTTGGTTATCCCTTGATAACCAGGCTGGTGGGAAGGCCGCCCACCCGGCAGCGCAAGCCAGGAGACCTGCCAGGGCATTCACAGGTTCAGCGCGCGCGGAGGACGCGCGGAGAACGAGCATCCCTACCCCACCCCGGCTTCGCGGCCGGGGGCAGGCGGGGGCGCTTGGCCTCAGCCCCGACGGGGGTTTCCGGTTTCGGCCGGGAATTTTGACGGGGTTTTGGACTGAATTTTCGCCAGAAAATTTAGTTCGTGTTGGTTTTCAAGTTTTTAGCACAATTCTTTTTTGACCTTTCGGGCCGGGGGCGCGGCTGTGCCCTGGCGGCGCTGCTGGCCGCCGGCCCCGCCGCGCACGCCCAAACCACGCCCGGCCGCCCTACCCCCCCCGCCCGGCCCGATACGCTCACGACCCGCGCCCACCGGCTGCCCGAGGCGCGGGTGCGCGCCGTGCGGCCCAGCCGCTTCGCGGTGGGCACCACGCGGTGGACCGTGGACTCGCTGGCCCTCAGCCAGTACCGCAGCGGCACCGTGGCCGACGTGCTGCAAGCCCGCACGCCGGCCTACATCAAAAACTACGGGCCGGGGCAGCTGGCGTCCATCAGCCTGCGGGGCACGGCGGCGCGCCACACGGCCGTGCTCTGGAATGGCTTCAATATCAACCTGCCCACGCTGGGCGAGGCTGATTTTAACTTACTGCCGCTGAATGGCTTGCGCGAGGTGGTGGTGCAGCCCGGCCCGGCCGCCGCGCTCTACGGCAACGGGGCCATCGGTGGCACGGTGCTGCTCGATACGCAGGCCGATTTTCACCCTACCCCCCTGCGCGCTACTGCCCAGGCCGATGCCGGGGCCTGGGGTCTGCGCGCCGGCAGCGCTACGGCCCAGGCGGCGGGCGGCCGGGCGGCGTTTCGGGCCGCCGCCAGCTACCGCCAAGCCGATAATAATTATCCCTACCTCAACCCCGAAATAACCGGCCTAGTACGCCGCTACGCCCAAAACGCCGCCCTGCTGCACCAGTGGAGCCTCAGCCAGGACCTGACCCTGCGCCTGGGCCCGGCCGGCGAGCTGACGGCCGGCACCTGGCTCACGGATGCGGACCGCGAGATTCAACTCGCGGCCGGCGCGGCCAACGACCACGCCCGCGAGCGCGACCAGAGCCGCCGCCTGCTGCTGGGCTACCGCCAGGTATTACGCCACGGCGGCCAGTGGGCGGTGCGCGCCGCGTGGTTCGATGACGTGCTGAACTACGCTTCCGACCAGGTGGCGCGCAGCAACTCGGACGTGAAGACGAACCAGGTGCAGGCCGAGTACACGCGCCCGCTGGGCCAGCGCGGCACCCTGCGCCTGGGGGCCGAGGCGCAGCACTTTGCCGCCCTGGCCGATGGCTACGGCGGCACCATCAGCGAAAACCGCAGCGCGGCCTTCGCCCTGCTGCGCTTCGACCCGCGCCCTACCCTGCACCTCACGGCCAACCTGCGCCAGGCGCTGCTGCCGGCCGGCTTCGCGCCTTTAACTCCCACTTTAGGAGCCGAGTGGACGATTTTCTCCCAGGAAAAATTCAGCCCCGATTCTATCCCTCATTTACTCACTTCCTCCCCTACTCACTTACTGACCGCCAAAGCTAACCTAGCCCGCACCTACCGCGCCCCGACCCTGAACGAGCGCTATTACCGGCCCGGCGGCAACCCCAACCTACGGCCCGAAAACGGCTGGGGCGGCGAGGCCGGCCTCAGCTACCAGCGCCCGCTGAGCCGCGTGGCTACTCTCACCAGCGAGTTGACGGCTTACTCCCAAACCGTGAATGAGTGGGTGCAGTGGCTGCCCGACGCGCGCGGCATCTACAGCCCGCGCAACCTGCGCCAGGTACGCAGCCAGGGCCTCGAAGCGGCCGTGGGCCTGCGCGCCAGCCGGGGCCGCTACGCCGCGCACGGCCGCGCCAGCTACGCCTTCACCTCGACCCAGAAAACCCAGGGCGCGGCCGACGACCCCGACCCCACCGGCCGGCAGCTGGCCTTCGTGCCGCTGCACCAAGTGGCCCTGACCCTGGACCAGACGCTGGGGCCCTGGCAGCTGGGCACCACCCTGGGCCGCACCGGGCTGGTGTATGCCGACAACTCGGGCACGGGCTACCTGCCGGCTTTCTGGCCGCTGGCGGCCACGGCGGGCTATACGTTGCGCCGGGCGGGTGGGCCGCTGGCCTTCACGGTGCTGGTGCAGGGTAGCAACCTACTCAACCTCAGCTACTACACCTACTCGGCGCGGCCGGCCCCGCCGCGGGCGCTGCTGGCCAGCCTGCGCGTGGGCTGGCGGTGAGTTTTTGAGCGACTGGCTAGTAGCGAGGTCTTGAAAGCGGAACCTGGCTGCTAGCTTTTCTTCTGGAAGTCAGTCTATTACGTCTGAAATGAAACAGTCTATTGTTTGACAAACCCAATAATAAATCCTTTTACCCTTTCCTTTTTTAGATGAAAAACCCGTTCTCTGCTTACTTCCGCCCGGCGTTGGCGCTGGCTTTTAGCGGCTTGCTGCTGGCGAGCTGCGAATCGAAAAACAATAATGTGACCCCTACCCCCTCCGCTGGCCCCGGTACCAACGTGTACGTGACGAACGAGGGAGGCTATGGCAAGTCCACGGCTTCGGTGACGCTTTTTGATAAGACGGCAGCCAAGGTGTCGGCCCCCGATATTTTCCAGGCCGCCAACGCCCGGGCGCTGGGCGACGTGGCGCAGTCCATGACCATTTATAACAACTTTGGTTATATCGTCGTCAACAATAGCAACAAGGTGGAAGTGGTGACGCTGCCCGATTTCAAGTCGGTAGCCACCATCAACGGCCTAGTGCAGCCGCGCTACATGGTGACGGCCGGCACCAAGGGCTACGTGACCGAGTGGCTGAGCGCCACGGCCGGCCGGGTGTCTATTATTGACCTGACTACTAACACTATCACCGGTACCATCGCCACCGGCCTCAACCCCGAGAAGCCGCTGAATAACAACGGCATCCTCTACGTCCCCAACTCGAACGGGAACACGGTGACGGTGATTGACCCGAACCAGGGCAAGGCGACGGGCACCGTGACCGTGGCCGACGGCCCCGCCAGCCTGGTTGCCGACAAGAACGGCAGTGTGTGGGTGCTGTGCGGCGGCATCACGAAGTACGACCCCGTGACCTACGCCGTCATTTCGTCTACACCGGGCGCGCTTTTGCATTTCAATACCGGCTCGAACTCCGTGCAGTCCGCGCTGCCTTTTGCAGCGGGCGATTCGCCCAGTAAGCTGCGCGTCAGCACGACCGGCGACCAGCTGTACTACACGCTCGGCAATAGCGAGTACCAAGTGGATGTGACGGCCACGGCCCTGCCCGCTAAGCCGCTCATCCAGCGCAATTTCTCGAAGCTATCCGCCTTTTACGGCTTCGATATTGACCCCAAAGACAATACGCTCTACGTGCTGGATGCCTCGTTTTCGGCCGCTAGCCAGCTGATTCGCTACCGCGCCAACGGCACGGCCATCGACTCGTTCAGCACGGGCATTGGCTCGAATGGCGCGGCCTTTTATTAATCGCCGATTTTGCGGATGAAGCAGATTTCGCGGATTCGGGTGGTGCTCGATAGCCGCATTAGACTTTAGAAAAAGGCCCCTCTTTCCGCGTGGAAGAGGGGCCTTTCTACGTGTTGGTGGCGAATGCAAGCGCCAGCAAAAGCTGCGGTGTTAGTCCGCGATTCCGTCGTGGTTGGCATCCGAAGCTTTGTCGGTATTTTTATATATTTCCTTGCCAGTGCGCTGGTGGCTGGAGGTGCGCAACAGGCCAGCGGCCAGCGAGTCGCCATTGGCAGTGCCTTGCATGGTAGGCGCTTCGGCTTGCTTGAACGCGCCATCTTCCACGTTGACACTGCCGGGCTTGGTGCTAGTGCCGCAGGCGGCGAGAGACAGCGACAGGGTGGTGAGCAGCCCCAACAGGCGGTAGGTACGGGTCATGAAAAAAGGGAAATAGGGCCGCCCGGCTGGCAGCTAGTGAACGAAAGCGGGAAGGTAGGGCCCAATCGGGTACCCCACCCTTACTACCGTAAAAGCACGGTGCGGGTTGCTGCCCACCGAGCGGCAGTTGGGGCGAGGGCGGTAAATTTGCGCCTCATGGCCCGTCCTACCCCCCCGCCTTCGCCGCGCCGCACGCGCCTGCGCCGCCGCTTGGCCGCCTATCCCTGGCGGCGGGTGGGCGTGCTGGCCGCCGTTAGCTTTGTGCTGAGCAACCTTTTGATTATCTACCTGTTTGGCTTCAGAGACCGGTTTTTAGGCCGGCTTAGCGCCACCTTTTTTGTGGGGTTTTGCCTTTTATCCGTTACTTTTCTAGTCGTAATTCCGTTTATTGGCTGGGCTAGCCGGCAGTGGTTTGGGGCGGGCTGGGCGGGTAGCACGCCGCCTACCCCCCGCCGCCCGACCAGCCGGCCCGCACCCCCGCAGCGTTCTTCTACTTTATCTTAAATTTAGTCCGTGAAAACTACTCTGTTGCATATCAAGAATATGGTTTGCCCGCGTTGCGTCGAGGCGGTTCAGAATTTATTGGTAAAAGCCGGCTACGAGCCCACCAGCGTCACGCTGGGTACGGCCCAGCTGGCGGCCAATACGCCCGTTGACCCGCGGGTGGTAGCTCCGCTACTACGCGAGGCGGGCTTCGACGTGCTGCTCGACCGGGCCGAGCAGCTGACCGAGCAAATTAAGGGTGTGCTGCAAGAGTACCTGGAGCACCTGCGCACTGCGCCCGCGCCGCTCACCACCTCGGCCTTTCTGGCCGACCGCTTCGCCACTACCTACTCGCACCTGAGCAAGGTATTCTCGCGCACTGCCAACCTCACCATCGAGAAGTACCTCATTCGCATGAAGATAGAGCGCGTGAAGGAGCTGCTTAGCTACGGCGAAATGACGCTGGTGCAGATTGCCGACCAGCTGCGCTATTCCTCGGGCCAGCACCTGAGCAACCAGTTCCGGCAGGTGACGGGCCGCTCGGTGAGCGAGTTTCGCCGGATGCTCCAGCCCGACCGCTTGTCGCTGGACGCGCTGGGCTAAGTACTTGTCCCTGCGAGCATGTTGCGCAGCATGCTCGCAGGGAAAGCCTTTTTATGCCTGGTAGCTTTTGCAGGCCGCTAAGCAGGCTTTGCAAGCCTCGGCGCACTGCTGGCAGTGGTCGTGCTGGTGCTTGGCGCACTCGTCGTGGCACTTCTGACACAGCTCGATGCACTCTTTCATGATATGGGGCGCGTGAGGCGAGTTGCGGGCGATAAAGGCGGCTGTGACCCGGCAGATATCGGCGCAGTCGCGGTCAAGGCGAATACAGGGAACCATCATCTTTATATCGTCTTCCGAGAGGCAGGCGTCGGCACAGTATTCGCAGGCGGCGATGCAGCGGGCTAGGGCATCGAGCAGAGCGCGGTTTTCAACGGGGGCATTTTTCATAAAAACTGGGAAAAGGAATCGGCGGGCCACGGCGGCCGGCCTACTTCTGCTTGTACGCGAGCCACGGGCGGGACGGTGGTGCAAAGTGCGGGCGGCCCGCGTGCAAAATCAGGGGGTAGGCGGGAGGCAGGCCGGAATTATGTACGCCTGGGGCCCTAACCTTACCGGCCGCAACACCGACTATGGGAGGCTGGCTCGCGTTAAGAGGGAGGCGTGATGTAACTGCCTACTCCTTATGAAAATAACTACTTTCCTGAGTTCGCTGCTAGCGGCCCTGGTGGCTACCCCCGCGCTGGCTCAGCACGCCATGCCGGGCATGGCGATGCCCATGCCCGCCGACACGGCCCAGCACGCAGCCGCGATGCCGATGGGCGGCATGGGCGCAATGAGCCACGCCTACTCGCGCAACCTGCCCATGAGCCGCAACGGCTCGGGCACGGCCTGGCAGCCCGACCAGACCGCCATGTACATGTGGATGCAGCACAAGGGCCCCTGGATGCTGATGTACCACGGCGCGGCCTTTGGGCGCTACACCAGCCAGAATTTCAACCACGACGGCGCGCGCGGCCACTCGAACACCGTGGACGGTCCCAACTGGTTTATGACGATGGCCCAGCGCCGGGTAGGCGAGCGCGGCCTGCTGAATTTCAGCCTGATGCTGAGCCTCGACGCGCTGACCGAAACGCGCGGCGGCTACCCGCTGCTGTTCCAAACTGGGGAATCCTATAAAGGCCAGCCACTCATCGACAAGCAGCACCCACACGACCTGTTTTCGGGGCTGAGCGTGGGCTACACTTATGCTTTTTCCAAAGATGTGGACCTGACGGCCTACCTGGGCTACCCCGGCGAGCCGGCCGTGGGGCCCACCGCGTTTATGCACCGGCTCTCGGCCATGCCTAACCCCGACGCGCCGCTCTCGCACCACTGGACCGATGCCACGCACATCACCTACGGGGTGGCCACGCTGGGGCTGCGCTACAAGCAGTTTAAGCTGGAAGGCAGCAACTTCACGGGCCGCGAGCCCGACCAGTACCGCTACGATTTTGACCGGCCCCGCGCCGACTCGTGGGCCGGCCGCCTCAACTGGAACCCTACCCCCACCCTGGCGCTGCAAGTGAGCCACGCTTACATCAAAAGCCCCGAAGACCTGCACCCCGACGAGAACGTGCACCGCACCACGGCTTCGGTGCTGCACAGCCGCAGCTGGGGCGAGCGCCACTACCTGGCCTCGTCGCTGGTGTGGGGCATGAATAAAACCCTGGGCAAAGGCCCCGAGCACGCCGTGCTGGCTGAAACCAACCTTACGCTGGGCCGGCCTACGTTTTACGGCCGCTACGAATACGTGCAGAAGGACAGCGAGGAGCTGGATTTCTACATCTCCGGGCCCGCTGACCAGCTGCTGGGCCGGGTATTTAACATTCACGCCCTCACGCTGGGTAGCAGCTACCGCCTCACCACGCTGGGCGGCCCACGCGGCCCCGAGTTGAGCGTGGGCGGCCAGCTCACGGGCTATTTCCTGCCGCAAGGGCTGCAAGGCGACCGCTACGGCGTGGGCTACGCGGGGCCCGGCTACGGCCGCCTACCCCTCTCGGCCTCGGTGTACGTGCGCCTGAACGCGCCCTGGATGCGGGCGATGTAGGGGGGTAGGGGCCAGTCAGGGCAAGGCCCCGTTGGGCATTTGGTAATACCTTGCGCCCCTGAAAAGCCCGGCCTTTCGCGGGTTTTCCGTCCTTCTTATGCACACGTATTTTCCGGGTTTCCTGGCGGGCGCGCTGCTCGTTTCGAGCGTTGCGCTGGCTCAGCCGCAGCCCGCGGTGACGGCGCAGGACTACGCCCGCGCCGAACAATTTTTGGGCTATAACACCCAGCCGCTGGTAGATGGCAGCGCCGGCCCACCCACCTGGCTGGCGGGCGACCGGTTCTGGTACCGGGTGCTGACGGCGCGGGGCAGCGAATTTGTGCTGGTAGACCCAGCCCGCAAAACCCGCACCGTGGCCTTCGACCCGGCCAAGCTAGCCGGCGCGCTTTCGGCGGCCAGCGGCACCGCCTACGCGGCCGACCGGCTGCCATTTCGTGACCTCGATTTTTCGGATGATGCGAAGGGCTTTGCCTTCGCGGCCGGCGGCAAAAGCTGGAACTACGACATTGTGAGCGGGAAAGTGAGCCCAGGGGCCAAGCCCGCCGCCGCGCTCAACGCCAATGCCAGCAACGAGATTAACTCGCCCGATGGCCGGCTGGCCGCTTTCATCAAAGACTATAATCTGTGGGTGCGCGACACCAACACCAACCAGCTCACCCAGCTTACCACCGACGGCGCGAAGGACTACGGCTACGCCACCGACAACGCCGGCTGGACCCACAGCGACCAGCCGGTGTTGCGCTGGTCACCCGACTCGCGCAAGATTGCCACCTTCCGGCAGGACCAGCGCCGGGTGAGCGATATGTACCTGGTAACCACCAATGTAGGTGCGCCCAAGCTGAAAACCTGGAAGTACCCGCTGCCCGGCGACTCGGTTATTGCCACCATCGAGCGGGTGATAATTGAGGTGCCTACCCCCCGCGTGGTGCGCCTGCAAGTGGCCCCCGACCCGCACCGCGGCTCGCTCTCGGATGATATTTCCAGCAGCGGCACCTTCGACGACGTGGACTGGAGCCCGGACGGTAGCCAGCTGGCCTTCGTCTCGACCTCGCGCGACCACAAGCAGGAAAAAATGCGGGTAGCCGACGCCGCCACCGGCGCGGCGCGGGAGGTATTTTCGGAAACCGTGCCCACGCAATACGAGTCGGGCCAGGGCGCTATCAACTGGCGCTACCTGCCCAAAACCAAGGAAGTTATCTGGTATTCGGAGCGCGATAACTGGGGCCATCTTTACCTCTATGACGCTACTACCGGCCAGGTGAAGCACCAGATTACCAAAGGCAACTGGGTAGTAACTAAGTTACTGCGGGTGGATGAGCAGCGCCGCCAGCTCTACTTCCTGGCCGATGGCCGCGAGCCGGGCAACCCCTACTTCAGCCACCTCTACCGCATCGGGCTCGATGGCAAGGGCCTGACCTTGCTCACGCCCGAGGCCGGCAACCACCAGGTGGTGCTGTCGCCCTCGGGCCGCTACTTCGTGGACACGTACTCGCAGCCTGATAAGCCCGGCGCGACGGTGCTGCGCGCGGCCGATGGTAAGCTGCTGCTGACCCTGGAGAAAACCGATATTTCGCGCCTCACCGCCACGGGCTGGAAGCCCCCTACCCCCCTCATGGTGAAAGGGGCCGACGGGCAAACTGACCTCTACGGACTGCTATTTACGCCCACCACGCTCGACCCGGCGCGCAAGTACCCGATTATCAACTATATCTACCCAGGGCCGCAGGGCGGCGGCGTGGGCAGCTGGTCATTCAGCTCCGCTCGCAACGATAACCAGGCGCTGGCCGAGCTAGGCTTCGTGGTGGTGGTAATTGAGGGCAGCTGCAACCCGCTGCGCTCCAAGAGCTTTCACGACGGCTGCTACGGCAACATGGCTGAAAACACCCTCTCGGACCAGATAGCGGGGATGCGCCAGCTGGCGCAGAAGTACCCATACATTGACTTGGCGCGGGCCGGCATCTGGGGGCACTCGGGCGGCGGCTACGCCACGGCGGCGGCCATGTTTCGCTACCCCGATTTTTTCAAGGTGGGCATCTCCGAATCGGGCAACCACGAAAACCGCAACTACGAGGACGACTGGGCCGAACGCTACATCGGCCTGCTCCAAACCAACCCCGACGGTACCACCAACTACGACAATCAGGCTAATACTACCTTCGCTAAAAATCTGAAGGGCAAGCTGATGCTGGCCCACGGCCTGCTGGACGACAACGTGCCGCCCGCCAATACCCTGCTGGTTATCGAGGCCCTCACCAAAGCCAACAAGAGCTACGACCTAGTAGTATTTCCGAACGCCCGGCACGGCTACGGCATCTACTCGCCCTACATGATGCGCCGCCGCTGGGACTACTTCGTGCAGAACCTGGCCGGGGCCGAGGCTCCGCACGACTACCTGATGCAGCCCCATCCCGACCCGCGCAATGCGGGGCAGTAGCGGGGGGTAGGGGCGGAAGCGGCCGCGCCTATCCACACGAGCGAGCGGACCGCAGAATATGGCGGGGCATCAGGGCCGGTGGGCGGCCACGTGCGTCGGAGGCGGGCGACCAGCTGAAGCTTACCCTACGTGCGCAGCCAGGTGCGCACGTATTTGCCCTGGGGGTCGTAGCGCTTGGCCTGCTGGGCCACGTCGAAGGCGGTGTCGCGCACGTCGGTGCCGGTGCCAGCGATGTACTTCCAGTTGCCCCAGTTCAGGGCCGGGTCGTGGTCAAGGAGCTGGTGCTCAAACCAGGCCGCGCCCCAGCGCCAGTCCTGGTGCAGGTCGTGGATGAGGTAGCTGGCCACGTTCTGGCGGCCCCGGTTGCTCATAAAGCCCGTGGCGGCCAGCTCGCGCATGTTGGCATCCACGAAAGCATTGCCGGTGCGGCCGGCGGCCCAGGTATCAAACACCGCCCGGTCGCGGTTCACCGCTTTGGGCACCTGCCCGCGCAGGCTGGCCCAGCCAAACAGCGCCCGCCCCGCCCGCTGCGCCAGCAGCAGAAAATAGTCGCGCCACAGCAGCTCCAAGCGCAGCTGCGTGGCCCCTTTGCTGCGCGCGCCGTGCGCAACATCGTGGGCATCAATGGCCGCCCACACCTGGCGGGCCGAGAGGCTGCCGTTGGCCAGCCACGCCGAGAACTTCGTGCTGAACGCCTCGCCCAGCAGCTCATTGCGCGTGTCGTTGTAGCGGCCAATGAGCTGGCGCGCCACCGCATAGTCGTGCAGGCGGGCCAGGGCCGCCGTTTCGCCGCCGCCCTGAATGGGGCGGGCCGTGCGGCGGTCGGGCACCGGCACTGCCAGGACGGGCTGGTGCAGAGCGGCCGCCAGTTGCGCCGGGCTGGGCAAGGCAGCCGGCACCAGGCCGGCGGGCAGCGGCGGCAGCTGGCGCGGCGGGGGTAGCGGCGCTCGCACCTTCATCCTATCGGCTACGCCAAAGCGGAACTTACTAAAGGAGAACGGGATATCACGCACGGCAACGGGCAGGTCGGCGGGGTCGAGCAGCGAGCGGGTCTCGAATAGCCGTAGCGGCACGGCCGGGCCCAGCGCCGCCGCCAGGGCAGTTTCGGCGGCTTCTTCTTCGGTGGTGTGCTCGGCGCTGGCCCACACGGCGCGCGCCCCCAGCTGCCGCGCCAGGACGGGCAGTACCTCGGCGGGCCGGCCCACCACGAAATGCACACCCGAGCCCAGCGCCACGTAGCTGGCCCGCACATCGGCTAGCGAAGCCAGCAAAAAGGGCAGGCGGTGCGGGCCTACTTTAGGCAGGCCCAGGTACGCATCGGGCCCGAACACGTCGGGGTCGAAGCAGTACACGGGCAGCAGGGCGGGGGTAGCGGGCGGCAGCGCGGCCAGCACGGCGTTGTCGTGCAGGCGCAGGTCGTTGCGCAGCCAATAAATAATGGGCATAGGACGGGAAGAGGGTAGCGCGAGGGTAACACGCGGCGGCCGCAACCTTCCCGGCCGGGCCGCCACTTTCTCCGCTGGGGCTACGGCGGCCCCGGCTCGCCCGGCACCTCCGCCCACAGCAGCAGGGCTTCAGACAACGGGCTTACGTCCAAGTCAATAAATCGCACGCCGTAGCGCAACTCATTATTTTCCACGATTTCGCGGCTACCGAGATGGATAACGCGGCGCAGGCGCTGGGCATTGCGGCCGTCGCTCAGGGCCACGGCATCAGCGCAGGCGAAGGCCGTAGCTGGGATACCGTAGCCCAGAATGAGCGGCCCACTATCGACATCGCCCGCGCCGGTGTGGTAGTCGCCGGGCTGCTCGCGGTAGAGGCGCACTACCCCCAGGTTGGTGCTGCTGGCCGCCTGGTAGCGCTGATACTGCTGCCGGGCAAAAGCTGAATCAACTCCCACCAGAAACCAGATGCTCCAGCCCAGCATGGAGCCGCGCGGGCCTTCGCTGGTCTTACCCCCCTCATTTACCTGTGAGGCCAGCAGGCCAGTTTCGGCGTCGAGCCAGTGGGCTCGGGCCCGCGCCGCCCAGCGTCGGCCCGCCGCGTAGGGGCTGCCCGTGAGGCGGCCGTGCAGCGCCAGCGAAGCCAGGGCCACGGTATTGTCGGGCAGCCAGCGCCGGCCGGGGTAGGAAGCCAGGTTGCCGGCCGGCTCCTGAGCGTAGCGCCGGTAGAGCGCCGCCGACAGCGCGTCGTGCAGCGGACCGTAGGGCGAAGCGGGCTTCAGCTGCCGGTGGCAGCCCAGCATCAGGTTCAGGTGGCCCAGGTAGAGTACCGAGGGGGGTAGGGAATCGAGGCCTGCCGGCTGGCCCGGCAGCGGCCAGCCGGCGGCGAAGGGATGGCGCAGGGGAGCCGCCAATACCGCCTGGATAGCCAGAGCGATATAATGAGCGGCTTCGGGCCGCAGGGCAGGGTTTTGCTGCGCCAGGTTGGTCAGCGCGTAGGTGGTGAAGGAGAGCGTGAACAAGCCCCACTCCGGGTTTTGCTGCGTCAGCTTGCCCAGGGCCGTGCCCGGCCCGCCGCCCTCCCGGATGATGCGCTCCAGGTAGTTGAGCCGCGCGCGCACGTTGGCTGGGGGCGGCGGGGCGTAGGCCGGGCGGCTGAAGCTGAGCCACACCAGCGCCAGCAGGGTCAGGGGCAGAAGCCAGCGGGCGCGGCGTTTCACGGATGGGGTCATAGTGGCGCAATTTCAGGGGGTTGCGGCCGGCCCTTACGCCGGCCCTTACGCCGGGGCGGGACGGCGGAGTTTTGCTGAAAGTAATTCACCACCAGCACTTAGTCAGCTCCCACTTCACTCCTTTACCTTCGGCCCCATGAAAACTGCTACCCTCTTGCGCACCGCCGCTGCCGGCCTGCTGACCTCGGCCGCCGCCGCCCAAACTCCTGCCGCGCCGGCCGGCCTTTGGCAGGGCAGCCTGAAAGTTGGCCCTAGCTCCGAGTTAGCTTTATTTTTTGACCTGAAAGGCCAGGCCCCTACCCTGACCGGCACCGTGAGCGTGCCCCAGCAAACCACCGAAAAGCTGCCGCTGAGCAGCGCAGCCGTGCGCCACGACAGCCTGCTGCTAGGGGTCGAAGTAGTGCATAGTCGCTTCGCCGGCAAGTTTTCCAGCGATGGGCAGCAGATAGCCGGTACCTGGTTTCAGGGCGGCGCGCAGCTGCCCCTGACCCTGCGGCGGGGCACCGTTGCGGCCGAGGTGGCGGCCGTGCCGCGCCGCCCGCAGGAGCCGCACGCGCCCTACCCCTACCGCAGCCAGGAGCTGACTTTTCCGAATAAAAAGGCCGGCTTCGACTTGGCCGGTACTCTCACGCTGCCGGCTGGCAAGGGGCCGTTTCCGGCCGTGGTGCTGGTGACGGGCTCGGGGCCGGAAGACCGCGACGAAACCGTATTTGGCCACCAGCCTTTCCTGGTGCTGGCCGACTACCTTACGCGCCGGGGCTGCGCGGTGCTGCGCTACGACGACCGGGGGGTAGGCCAGTCAAAAGGCACATTTAAGGGTGCGACCACGGCTGACTTTACCACCGATGCCCTGGCCGCGCTGGCCTACCTGCGCACCCGCCCCGACATCCGGCCCCGCCAGGTGGCGCTGATGGGCCACAGCGAGGGCGGCCTCGTGGCCTGGGAGGCGGCGGCCCAGCCCGGCGGCCCCGACCTGGTAGTGTCGCTGGCCGGCCCCGGCGTGCCCGGCGATGCCATCCTGCTGCGCCAGCAAGCCGATATGGCCCGCGCCGAGGGGGCCGACTCGGCCAGCATCGGCGGCAACTTCCGGCTGCACCGGGCGCTTTTTGCCGAGCTGCGCAGCCTGCCAGCCGACTTGCCCGCCGACCAGCTCATGGCCAAGCTTACCCCCCTCATAAAGCGCCAACTGCCCGGCCTTAGCGCCGAGCAAACGCAGCAGCAAGTGACCCAGGCCGCCCGCGCGTTTACCGACCCGTGGATGCGCTCCTTCCTGCGCACCGACCCCGCTACCTATCTGGCAAAAGTGAAATGCCCCGTGCTGGCCCTTAACGGGGCCAACGACCTGCAAGTGGCCGCCGACCAGAACCTGCCCGCCATCGCCCGCGGCCTGCGCGCCGCCGGTAACCATGACGTTACTACGCGCACTCTACCCCAGCTCAACCACCTCTTCCAAACCGACCCCGCGGCCAAAAGCCAGTACGCCAGTATCGAGGAGACATTTGCGCCCAGCGCGCTGCAAGTTATTGGCGACTGGCTGAGCGCCCACACGAAGTAGGGTGCGGGGCTGGCCCCCGCCCGTCGTTGAACGATTCGCATCCGTTTCGTTCAACGTCGGGCGGGGGCCAGCCCCTCACCTACACCAATCCCTTCGCCACTAAATACTCCGCAATCTGCACGGCATTCGTAGCGGCGCCTTTGCGCAGGTTATCGGCTACTATCCACATATTGAGGGTGTTAGGCTGCGTGTCGTCGCGGCGCAGGCGGCCTACCAGCACGGCGTCGCGGCCGTGGCTGTCTTTGGGCATGGGGTAGCGATTGTTCTGCACGTCGTCTACTAGCTCCACGCCGTCCGTTTTGCTGAGGATGTCGCGCACGTCGGCGAGGTCGAAGTCGTGGGCAAACTCGATATTTACCGACTCGGAGTGGCCGCCCAGCACGGGCACGCGCACGCAGGTAGCGGTGACGCGAATGCCGTCGTCGCCCATGATTTTCTTGGTCTCGTTCACCATTTTCAGCTCCTCCTTGGTGTAGCCATTGGGCTGAAACACGTCGATGTGGGGCAGCACGTTCAGGTCGATGGCGTGGGGGTAGGCGGCGGCGGTCACAGGCTGGCCGGCGCGCTCCTGCATGAGCTGGTCCACGGCTTTTTTGCCGGTGCCGGTCACACTCTGATAGGTGCTGATAACGAGGCGCTGCACCCGATATTTTTTGTGTAAGTCATTCAAAGCCACCACTAACTGAATGGTTGAGCAGTTGGGGTTGGCGATGATTTTATCATCCTTCGTGAGCACCTGGGCGTTCACCTCGGGCACCACCAGCTTCTTGCCGGGGTCCATGCGCCAGGCTGAGGAATTGTCCACCACCGTGGTGCCGACTTCGGCAAATTGGGGCGCGAACTCCAGCGACACGCCGCCGCCGGCCGAGAAAATGGCGATGGCCGGCCGCGCCGCAATGGCGTCTTCCATGCTCACCACGGGGTAGTCTTTGCCCTGAAAATGAACCAGCTGGCCCACCGATTTAGCCGAGGCTACGGGCAGCAATTCGGTCACTGGAAACTGACGCTCGGCCAGCACTTTCAGCATTTCGGTGCCCACCAGCCCGGTAGCACCCACAACGGCAATCTTCATGAAAAGAGAATTTTAAGCGGCGGTTTCCTGCACCAGCCGATGAACCGGCCAAATATCGGCAGAAATGCGGGAGTGTCGACCGGCTTTTACGGTGCCGCCGCGCCAACCCGAACGCGCGCACGGCAGTAGAAAGGAACAACAATCCTTTTTTACCATCATGCCCATTCAACCCAAAACCAAAGGCCTAGCCCACGTAGCCCTGCGCACGACCGATTTTGCCCGCACGAAAGCATTTTACCACGACCTACTGGGGTTTCCGATAGCAATTGAAAATGCTGATTTAGTGGGATTTATGGTTGGCTCCGTGTTTATTGGCTTCAAGCAGGCGACGCCCACCTACCCCGGTGGTAACATCTTCACACCCTTCAACGTGGGCCTCGACCACATCGCCATTGCCTGCGACGACGAGGCCGAGCTGCACCGCGTGGCCGACGCCCTACAAGCCGCCGGGGTCGAGAATACCGGCATCAAAACCGATACCGTGCAGCCCAAGCAGTACGTGGCCTTCAAAGACCCCGACCGCATTCAGTGGGAGTTTTACATGGCCTGAGCCGGGCACGGAGCAGCGGGCTAAACGCCCCGCTACCCCGCGCTTCGGGTGCTTGCTTCGGAGTGCCGCCGCCGGGCCCTACCCCCCTTCACGTGCCTGTACCCGCTGCGCTTACTGCTCCGCTTTAATTAGCCACGCCCAACTGGCAGCAACGTTTGCCCACGATGAGGTGCGTACTTACTGCAAAAACTTAGCTCATCCCCCACTACTCGCGCCGGCCGCACCGCAATGACGTCCTTCATGCTCACTACTGGGTATTATTTCCCCTGTAAATGAACCAGTTGGCCCACCAATTTAGTCGAGACCACGGGCGATAGCATCATAACCGGGAGCTGGCGTTCGGCCAGCACGTTCAGCATTTTGGTGCTCACCAGCCCGGTGGCACTCCCCTACCCACGGTACACCTTATGTTACGGCAGCAGGCCGTAGAGACGCGACCTTTCGCGTCTTTTTCCGCGCGTGAACGACCCTAATGCCGAGAGACGCGAAGGGTCGCGTCTCTACCGCGCCAACCGGTGCAGCCGGTCGCTTTACATCCCAAACGTGCGGGTATACAGCGCCTTCGGTACGGCCTCTTGCAGCAGCGCGCCGGGGCCGCGGTAGCTGGCGGTGGGCAGCAGGCTCAGCAGCAGGTGCAGGCCGGTGTCGGCCAGCTGGGCCAGCACCGGGGGTGTGAGGCCGCACCAGTGCAGGCTGGTGCCGGCCAGCCGCGCCCGCTGGTGGGCATCAAAAATGGCGCGCTGCCCGTGCCAGCTCACTGAGGCCAGGCGCTGGCAGTCGGCCCACACGAACGGCTGGTGGTAGCCCAGCACTTCGGCCACGGCCTGCTCTAGGTGCTGGGCGGCGGCGGCCCCGGCGCAGTGCCCGCGCAGGCTGAGGCCGGCCGTGGTCTGGTAGTTGCCGGCGTGCACCACGAAACCGGGGGCAGGCAGGTAAGGGGATAGTGTTGACATAGAAGGGTAGATAAGAGTACGTTGGGCAAATCTACGCCTTTGCTAATCAGTAACCTAACGCGAAAAACACGTATTTTCTTCTCGGCATCAATCCCCCTTCGCCAGCTCGGCCGGCACCGGCAGTTGCAGCAAAAAGCTGGTGCCCTGGCCCGGCCGCGATTGGCTGCTGAACGTGCCACCCAGCAGCCCGAGCCGGGTGCGAATGCCCGCCAGACCAATGCCCGTGCGCGCAGCTGCCCCGCCGGCGTCGAAACCCACGCCATCGTCTTCCACGCTGATGTAGACTTGGTGGTCTTCCCGGCTCACCTCCACGAATACTTCCTGGGCCTGGGCGTGCTTCATCACGTTGTTTACTAATTCCTGCACAATGCGGTACACAGCCGTGGCCAGCAGGGCGGGGAGGGGTTGGTCGAGGCCCCGCAGGTTGAGGTCGACGGCGAGGCTGGCCGGGATGCGGCTCACCAGCTCTTGCAGGGCCACGGCTAGGCCAAAGTCTTCCAAAATACTGGGCGTCAGCTCAAAGGAAATACTGCGCGTGGCCCGAATGGCCTCGTTGAGTAGCTCCTTACCGGCGTGCACGGCCTCGGAGGGGGGTAGGGCGTCGAGGTGCAGGCGGGTGGCGTAGAGCAGCTGGCCCACGCCGTTGTGCAGGGCCTCGGCAATGCGGCGGCGCTCCTCCTCCTGGGTGGTGAGGATGGCCGAGAGCACTTCCTGCTGCTGGCGCAGCCTGAGGTGGGTAGCTTCTTCCTTGAGGCGCTCCGAGTCGGTGATGTCGATGGCGAAGACCACGGCCTCCTGCTTTTCGTGGTCAAAAAAGCCGCAGCACTGAAAATACACCGGCCGGCCCGCGTGCTCCAGGCTGGCCACGTAGCTCTGGCGCTCGCCGGCCAGCAGCCGCTGGAAGTGCGGGGCCAGGCTCGGCAGCACCTCCGCGGCCAGCTGGCCGCGCATGCAGTTATCGGTCATGCCCAGGCGGTGCAGGCCCTGGCCTATCTGCTCGCGGTAGCGGCCATCGAGGCCCTGGCGGCTCAGCACCACGGGCAGGTGCTGCAGGATGTTGTCGAGCAGGCGGTTTTTGGAGCCCAGCTCCTCTTTCACCGCGTACTGGGTCGTCACGTCGCGCACCAGCCCCGTAAAGCGCAGGGGCTGGCCACTAGGCTCCTCGTAGCTGAAGCGCCCCAGCGCCGCCACGTGGCGTACGTTGCCAGCGGCCCCCAAAAGGCGGCATTCTACGTCGAAGATGGCCTGCTCATGCCGCGCCACATTCAGGGCCTGCGCCACGCGGGCCTGGTCGTTGGGGTGCAGGGCGGCCTGCAGCTGGCCGAAGGGCCCAGCCGCGGCGGCTGGCTCTTCGGCCAGCCCGAATATTTCGCGCGCCCGCGCATCCTGGTACAGCTGCCCGCCATCCTGCTCCCAGCCCCACACGCCGGTGTCGGCGGCGGCCAGGGCCAGCTGCAGGCGGCTTTCGCTTTCGCGCAGCTGCTGCTCGCCTTTTTTGCGGGCCGTGATGTCGCGCCAGGCGGCGTGCAGCAGAGAGCGGCCCGCTATCAGCACGGGGTTGAAGGACAGCTCATCCCAGCAAGCTTCGCCGGCCGGGTCGTGGCGCAGCAACTCGAGGCGGCACCAGCCCTGCGCCTGGGCCACGTGCAGGCTCTGGGCCAGCACGTCGGCGGTGGGCCGGCCGGCGGGCTGGGTATCGGGCCAGAAATCGAGCAGGCAGCGGCCCAGCACCTGGCTTTTATCGGGGCGGCCCAGCAGGCGCAGCGCGGCCGCGTTCAGGTCCACGAAGCAGTCGCCATCGAGCAGCACCATGCCGTCGCGGGCCTGCTCGAAGGTGGCCCGGAAGCGCACTTCGCTGGCGGCCAGCGCGTCGGCAGCGCGGCGGCGGGCCGTCACGTCGAGCAGCACGAGGCGGTAGCTGGTGGGGGGTAGGGTTTCGTCGTCGCTTTCGGCGGTAGCCACGCCTTCGAGCTGGGCGAAGAAGGTCGTCTCATCGGCGCGGCGCATGGTCAGCTCGCAGCTCTGGTGCCGGCCGGGGGCCGCCCACAGGCGGGCCAGAAACTCGGCGAAGCGGTCGCGCTCGGCGGGCACCACAAACAGCGCCAGCCGCCGCCCGCGCAGGCGCAGGCGCTCCTGGCCCAGCAGCTGGCTGGTGTGCAGGTTGAGCTGCTGCACCGTGCCCGCTGCCGAGAGCGTGCAGTAGCCCACGGGCGCGAAGTCGTACAGCTCCACGTATTGCTGGCGGCTGCTTTCAGCATCCGTCTGGGCCAGCAGCAGCTCTTCATACTGCATTTCCAGCTCTATCTGGTGCACTTGCAGCTCCTGCACCAGCCGCTGCACCTCGGGGGCGGTGGTGGGGGGTAGGCTCTCCGAAACCAGCCGCCGCCGCTCGGCGCGCTGGCGCAGGGCGCGCAGTGCCTCCTGGGGGTTGGGGGTCATGCGGTGAATGGGTGAAAAAGTGAAGTAGGGGGTAGGGCCGCGCGGTAAGCTTGAGCTTACCGGAGGTTGAAGTCAGTAGGAGGCAGGGAAGTTACACCGTTTGTTCAACTTGTCCTTCCTCATCCGGCAAGCTGAAACTCACCGCATGGCCCTACCCCCCTACTTTACCGAATTCCTAAACCGCTACCCCACACTCAGTAAGCTAATGCTTGCCCTACTTTTCCCTACCCCACCTTCATTCCCCAACTCACCGCACGCCCAGCAGCACCTGGCCGGTGGGCTGGCCCTGGTGCAGCAGGCGGCGGCCGTAGAGGCGGGCGGCGCGGCGGCCCAGGCGCGGGAAGTCGGCCTCGAAGGGCAGGTCCTCAAACTCGGAGGCGGCGGTAGGGTCCAGCAATTGGTGCAGGGCCGCGAGCAGGGCGGGCTGGTTCCAGGCCCCGCCGGCCAGGGCCGCCAGGGGCTGGCCCGGCAGCTCGGCCTGGTTTTCCTGGAAAGCCTCGGCGAAGGCGCAGTTGGCAGAATACACCCGCAGGTCGGCATCGAGGGCCAGCAGGGGTTCGCGCACGGTATCAGCCATGCTCTGGCTGAAGCGGGCGGCCTGGTGCGAGTGCGCTTCGAGCTGCTTGAGCCGGGTGATATCGGTGAAAGTGATGACGACCCCGTTGATATAGTTATCGAGCGAGCGGTAGGGCAGAATGCGCATCGTAAACCACTCGCCGCCCAGGGTCTGGATATTCACCTCCACGCTGGTGAGGCGGGCCAGCACCAGCTGCACGTCGCGCAGCAGGTGCTCGTAGCGTAGGCTGCTGGTGAAGTGCGCCAGCGGCCGGCCCACATCGGCGGGCAGCAAGCTGACGATGCGGCCCACGGGCGGCGTAAAGCGCTTTATTGCCAGGTCATTATCCAGAAAAATAATGGCGATTTCGGTGGCATCGAGCAGGTTTTTCATGTCGTTGGCCGTCTGGCTCAGCTCCTCGGTCTTGGCCAGGTACTGCATGTTGAGGGTCATCAGCTCCTCGTTGAGGCTCTGCATCTCCTCCTTGTTGGTCATGGCCTCCTCGTTGGTGCTTTGCAGCTCCTCGTTGGCGCTTTGCATCTCCTCGTTGGTGCTTTTCAGCTCTTCCAGGCTGCTTTCCATCTCCTCTACCGTGACTTGGAGGCGGTGCTTGGTGTACTGCAGCTCCTTGGTGAGGGCTTCCGCCACGGTGTCGCGGTGCGGGCCGTCGGGGCCGGGGCTGGCTTTGGCGTGGCGCACCCGGCGGGGGGTAGGCTGGTCCTCAAACACCACCAGCAGCAGGCCGACCAGCGGCTCGGGCTCGGTGAGGGGCCGCACCGTGAGGCGCAGCAGCTGCTGGCTAGCCTCGCCGCGCACCTGCACGTTATCTACCACCACCGGCCCCTGGATTTGGGTGGCGCGCAGCACGGCCCCGCTGATTTCAAACTTCAGCCCGTCGTAGGCCATCTCAAACAGGTTCATGCCGCTCAGGCCGGGGGCGGGCTCCAGGTACTTGCCGGTGCGCCCGTTCACGAACAGGATTTCGCCCTTGCCGTCAATCACCACCGCCGGCGGGGCGTAGGCGAGCAGCAGGTTTTTCTGGATGAGGGCGGCAAACGAGTTGGTCTGGCGGTGGTTGGCGGCCGAAGGCGACATAAGGGCAATGGTGCGGGGGGTAGCCGCGGCGTGCCGCCCCAGCGAAAAGGGAAACTTGATGAGGTGCGGCAACCCGGCCGCCGTAGCCGTGCGCCGCAGCAGCTTCCACTTCACATCGAGCGGCTGAAAAAGGTCGTGGTAGCCGGTAATGTTTTCGCTGGGCCCCAGAAACAGCAGGCCACTGGGGTTCAGGGCGTAGTGAAACACCGGCAGCAGGCTTTTCTGCAATTCGGCGTTGAGGTAGATGAGCAGGTTGCGGCACACCAGCAGGTCGAGCTTGATGAAGGGCGCGTCCTTATTAATGTTGTGCAGGGCAAACACCACCACGTCGCGCACCTCCTTGCGAATCTGGAAGCCGCCGTCGGTTTTCTGAAAAAAGCGCGCCAGCCGCGCCGGGCTCACGTCGGCCACGATATTGTCGGCGTACTCGCCGGCGCGCGCCCGCACAATGCCCTCGGCCGAGATGTCGGTGGCAAAAATCTGGAGCTTGAGGTGGCGGTTGGGCTCCACCTCATCCAGGCATTCGAGCAGGGTCATGGCCAGCGAGTAGGCCTCCTCGCCGGTCGAGCAGCCGGGGGCCCACACCCGCACCGTGCTCTCGGCGGGCTTGGTGGCCAGCAGCGCCTGCAGGTGGGTTTGGAGGCTGGCAAAGGCTTCCGCGTCGCGGAAAAACTTGGTCACCCCAATCAGCAGCTCGTGAAAAAGCTGCTCCACCTCGGCGGGGTTTTCCTGCAAGTAGCGCACGTAGTGCGTGAACTCCTTGATTTGGTGCGAGTTCATGCGCCGCTCAATGCGCCGAAACACCGTGTTGCGCTTATAAAAGCTGAAGTCGTGCCCGGTTTGGGTCCGAATGAGCAGAAATATCTTCTGGAGCGCGTGGGCCGGCTGGCTAGCCGAGCCCGCCTCCGGGTCGCGGGCGGGCCGGCTGTCGAGGGGCCGCCGCACGTAGTCGAGCAGCTGGGCGGGCAGCAGCTCGGGACGCAGCACAAAGTCCACGAACTCGGTGGCCAGCGCGGCGCGCGGCATGGCATCGCAGAGGGCCGTTTCGGGGTCCTGGGCCATCACCATCCCGAAGTTTTCCATCACTAGCTTCAGGCCCACGGTGCCGTCGCTACCCATGCCCGAGAAGATGACGCACACCGCCCGCTCGCCCGCATCTTTGGCCAGGGTTTGCAGAAAAAAGTCAATCGGGTGGCGGCGGCCGGCGGGTTGGGTCGGCTTCAGCAAATACAAGCTGCCGTGCAGCAAGCTCAGGTCGTGGTCGGCCGGAATAAGGTAAACGTGGTTGGGGCGCACGCGCTGCCCGTCGTGGGCCTCAGCCACGGGCAGCGGCGTAAAGCCCTGAATCACCTGCGTAAGCTGGGTGCCGTCGGGCGGGTCGGGCAGCCGGTGCACCACCACCACGAAGGCCAGCCCGCTGGCGGGGGGTAGGCGGCTGAAAAACCGCTCCAGCGCCTCCAGCGCCCCCGCCGAGCCGCACAAGGCCACTACCGGAAACTTGTCGGCCGGCTCGGGGCGGCCGTTGCGGCTGCGGCCGCCGGGCCGGGCCGGGCGGTTTTGCTCGGGCGTAACGGACTCGGCGGCGATGGGGGCAACCTCGGCGGCCGGCTGGGCGGGAGTTTTCATAGGGGGTAGGCCGGTGCGCCCACTAGGTTGAGCACCAGCTTAATTTTTTGCAGCTCCGCAAGCTGGGGCGTAGGGCGCGCACCCCAGCTTGCGGAGCTGCGCCGGTAGGCGGCAGCAAGGCGCTAGGTGCCAGCGCCCCCGCAGTTACCCTGGGGCCCCGCGGCGCGTACGGGCCATTAAAAACGGCTTTAATTACCCCCTAAAGTACTACCCCGGCTGCTTAATCTTTATTTTTAACGGGCTCGTATGTCTGAAACTACTACCGCAACATCTTCGCTTCATCCCGCTTTTTTCTCTTCTCCTTGTGACTCCTACCCACCTGATTGTGATTGGTACTTCGGCGGGCGGGATGCCGGCCCTCACGCGCCTGGTGGCGCAGCTGCCAGCCACGCTGCCCGCCGCCGTGCTCGTGGTGCAGCACCTGGCCCCCGACTCCACGGGTGAGCCGCTGGTAGCCCGCCTCGCCAGCCACACGGCCCTACCCTGCCAGCTGGCCCGCGACCAGCAGCCCCTGCTGGCCGGCCACCTCTACCTGGCCCCGCCCGACCGCCACCTGCTGGTGAAGGCCCACCACCTGCTGGTGACCAAGGGCCCGCGCGAAAACAACTTCCGCCCCGCCGCCGACGCCCTCTTCCGCTCGGCCGCCGTGGCCTTCGACTCCCACGTTATCGGGGTGGTGCTCACCGGGATGCTGCACGATGGCACCGCGGGCCTCGATTTCGTGAAGCGCTGCGGCGGCGTGGCCGTGGTGCAGGACCCCGCCGAGGCCGAGTACCCGAGCATGCCCGAAAGCGCCCTGCGCCACGTTAGCGTAGACTACACCGTGACGCTGGACCAGCTGGGGCCGCTGCTGCTAAAGCTGGTAGCCGCGCCCACCCACCCGCCCACCCCGCCCGATAAGATGGAGATTCCGCCCGACCTTCAGCTGGAAGCCGCCATTGCCGAGCGCGTGGTGGGCACCACCGGGCAAGTAGACCAGCTTGGACATCAGGTGCCGCTCGCCTGCCCCGGCTGCGGCGGCTCGCTCTGGCAAATGAATGCCGGCAGCGTGCTGCGCTACCGCTGCCACACCGGCCACGCCTACTCCGCCGAGGCCCTGGCCGACATCTCGCGCCAAAACCTGGAAGAAAGCCTATGGGTGGCCCTGCGCATGATGGAGGAGCGCAAAAACCTGCTCAGCAGCCTCGCCAGCCACGGCGATGGCAGGTCGGCTACTTCCTACCAAATCGAGCGCATCGAGGACATGAAAGGCCACATCGACCGCCTACGCGAGTTTCTGCTCAACAGCAGCGCGGGCGGCGGCCCCACCGAGGGGTAGGGCCGGGCGCATGGCTGAGGACAAAAGAAAAGGCCGTTGCTGAATCAGCAACGGCCTTTGTAGTAGCGGGGACTGGACTCGAACCAGTGACCTTTGGGTTATGAGCCCAACGAGCTACCAACTGCTCCACCCCGCATTGTTTGGGAGTGCAAAGGTACAAAAAATTTCGGTTTCCGCAAGCTTCCTATAGAATAAGACCCTCGCTTCGGCCTTGATTACTTGATAATCAAGGCCGAATTTTTTAAAATGCTCAACTACCGAGTGCGTCAGAAGCGGAATTAGGCCGGGCAGCGGCTCGGCCTACCTTTGCCAGCAACTAACGAGCGCTACCCTACCCGAGTGGGGTAGAAGCAGGGAAGCGGCGAAACCCGCCGCTTCAGCTGGCCGCCCGCCGGCAGCCTGACCCGCCTACTCCCCAACCTCCTACCCTACCTATGTCGCCCCAACGCCCGGCCGCCCTGGCTTTCATCTTCGTCACCATTCTTATTGATGTAATTGGGCTAGGCATCATTATTCCGGTGCTGCCGGCGCTCATTGAGCAGCTCACGGGCGAGGGCGTGAGCCAAGCCGCGCGGTACGCGGGCTGGCTCTCGTTTGCCTACGCGGCGGCGCAGTTCGCGTTCGCGCCGGTGGTGGGCGGGCTTTCCGACCGCTTCGGGCGACGGCCGGTGCTGCTGGCTTCGCTGCTGGGGCTGGGCTGCGACTACGTGTTTCTGGCGCTGGCCCCGACGATTGGGTGGCTGTTCGTGGGGCGCACCATCGCGGGTATTACCGGGGCCAGCTTCACCACCGCCACGGCCTACATCGCCGACGTAAGCCCGCCCGAAAAGCGGGCCCAGAACTTCGGGCTGGTGGGGGCGGCCTTCGGGCTGGGCTTTATTATCGGGCCGGTACTGGGCGGGTTATTCGCGCACTACGGGGCGCGGGTACCGTTTATGGTGGCGGCCGGGCTAAGCCTGTGCAATTTTCTCTACGGCTTTTTCGTGGTGCCCGAGTCCTTGCCGGTGGAGCGCCGCCGGCCCTTCGAGTGGGCGCGGGCCAATGCCGTGGCCTCGCTGGTGCGGCTGGGCAAGTACCCCAAAATCATCGGATTGGTAGTGGCGCTGGTGCTGCTGTACCTGGCCGGCTCGGCCACGCAGTCGGTCTGGACGTTTTACACCATTCTCAAGTTTGGCTGGACCGAACAGCTCATTGGCTACTCGCTGGGCGCGGTGGGGCTCGGGGCGCTCATTGTGCAGGGCGGGCTGGTGCGGGTAGCCATCCCAAAGCTGGGCGCGGCGCGGTGCGTAGCGCTGGGCATCGTGTTCTATACCATTGGCTTTGTGCTGTTTGCGTTTGCCAGCCGGGGCTGGATGATGTTTGCCTTCACGGCCGTGTACGCGCTGGGCGGGCTGGCGGGGCCGGCCTTGCAGGGCAGCATTTCGGGTCAGGTGCCGCCCACTGAGCAGGGCGAGTTGCAGGGCGCGCTCACCTCGCTCATCAGTGCCACCGGGGTAGTGGGGCCGCTGCTGATGACCAGCCTCTTCGCCTGGTTTACCCGGCCGCAGGCCCCGGTTTACTTTCCGGGCGTGCCGTTTCTGGCGGGGGCCGTGCTCACGCTGGGGGCGCTGCTGGTGGCGGCCGGGCCGCTGCGGCGGCTGCCGGGGGTAGGCGCGGTGCCCACCGTGGCGGAGGCGCACGGCGGCTAAGCCTTGCGCGTTTATCGGCGAACGAGCAAGGCTTTTTACAAAAAGTTTTATTCCGGAAAAGCCTCTTCTAAACATCAGGAGAGGCTTTTTTATGCATAATACCAGGTAGGAGAGGGGTAGGGCATAACCACTTATTACGAATAGTTCGTAGTATTACGAAAAATTCGTAATACTCAAAGATGGAACGCCTCACCCAACCCGAAGAAGACGCGCTGCGCGCGCTCTGGCACACCGGCCCGGCCTTCGTGAAGGACGTGCTGGCGCGGCTACCCGCCCCGCACCCGCCCTACACCACCGTGGCCAGCACCCTGCGCAACCTGGAGCGCAAAGCCTACGTGAGCGCCGAAAAGCTCGGCAATTCCTTTCGCTACGCGGCGCTGCTGAGCGCTGAGGACTACCAGCGCCGCTCGCTGGGCGCGCTGGTGCGCGAGCATTTCCGCGACTCATATAAGGAGCTGGTTTCCTTCTTTGCGAAGGAGGAAAAGGTGAGCGCCGCCGACTTGCAGGAGATTATCCGACTCATCGAAAACCAAAAGCCGGAGTAGTCATGGCGCCTACCCTCCTGTATCTACTCAAGGCCAATGCCGTGCTGATGCTCTTCGCGGCGGCCTACTACGGGCTATTGCGCCGGCTCACGTTCTTCACCCTGAACCGGGCTTATCTGCTGGGTGCGCTGGCATTTGCGGCGGTGTATCCGGCGCTGCCGGTGCCGGCCCTGCTGCCGGCCGCGGCGGCGCTGCTGCCGGCTTCGCTGGCGGCGGTGGGCGGGCCGGCGGCGGGCGGCGGCGCGGCCCCTACCCCTGGTTTTGACTGGCAAGCAGCGGCCGTTTGGATTTACGCGGCGGGCACCGGCGTGCTGATATTACGGCTGCTGGGGCAGCTGCTGAGTCTGGCGCTGGTGCACGGGCGCTCGCGGCCGGCCGTGGTGCTGGGGCAGGCGGTGCGGGTGCTGGCGGGCGCGGGCGGGCCGTTCTCATTTGGCAGCGCTATCTACTTGAGCGAAAGCGTCCTGGCCAACCCCACGGCCCTACCCCCCGCCCTGCGCCACGAGCAGGCCCACGTGCGCCAGTGGCACACCCTGGATGTGCTGCTGCTGCAATTCGCCACCGCCCTGGCCTGGCTGAACCCGGCCGCCTGGCTGCTGCGCCGCGCCGCCCTCGACAACCTCGAATACCTGGCCGACCGCGCCGCCCTGCGCGCCGGCCTCGACCGCCGCGCCTACCAGTACAGCCTGCTGCACCAGTCGCCGGGCGGCGTGCCGGCCCCGGCCCTGGCCTTTCATGTTGAATTTCTCACCCTCAAAAACCGCATTGCCATGCTGAATCAACCTGCTTCCTCCACGCGCCAATTGGGGCGCTATTTTCTGGCCGCACCACTCGTAATGGCGCTGGCCCTGGGGTATTCCTGCTCGCAAAAAGCCGCGGCTCCTTTGCCCACTGCCACAATTACGGATAGCCAAGTCACAAAAATGCCAACGGCTATTATCTACATTGATGGCCAACGCCAAGACTCTACTGCCCTACGCAAGATTAACCCTGCGGACATTGCGAGTATTAATGTGGTAAAGGGAGAAGCTGCCCGTGCATATGTTCCAACTGCTGATAAGCAGGGGATTATCTTCGTAACTACCAAGCAGAATAAGGACCGGGCCGACGTAGTTGCTTTCAATGAGAAACAGCAGTTGCGCGGCGCGACTGATGTCAATACGGTGGCCCTGAAAGCTGCAATCCAACTGGCACGGTTGCCCGCCAATGCTGCTTACTACCTGAATGGTCAGGCTTCCACCCGCGAGGCTATTGCCCGACTTGATTCTACAACCATTAGCAAAGTTGACATGCTAGGAGGTGCGCAGGCCGCGCAATTTGCGCACGATGCCAAGGTACAAACGGCCATCATGGTTAAAACTAAATAGTCCTTTCTTTTCTCACCCTTTACACACTTATTTTCCATGTTCTCTCCACTCGTTTTAACTACCCGCCCACTTGGGCGATACCTCCTAGCCGCGCCGCTGGCGCTGGCCCTCACGCTAAGCGGCCTGGCGGCCCAGGCCCAGGTGGCCCCTACCCCCGCGCCAGCCATGAAGCCGGCCCCTACCGATATAGCTTATTACGTAGATGGCCAGCCAGTTAGTGAAGCTGAAACGGCGAAGCTGGACCCGCAAGCCATTGCTAACATCGGTGTAGTAAAGAGCGCGCAGCAGCTGCAAGCCCTTGGCCGCAGCACGGCGGCGGGAGCCGTGCTGATTACGACCAAGGCTAATGCTGACGCACCGGCCGTGCTGGCATTCAACAAGCAGTTTCCCAAGACACCAGCCACGCCGGAGCAAACGGCCGCGATGGCCGCCGTGCAGGCGTATATGGTTAAGACTTACCCCAATGCCAAGCTGCAAATAGTGGGACCCGACAAGCAGCGGGCCGACCACTACCGAGCATTTTTTGAGCAAAACGGCCAGCGGATGCAGCTACTTTTTGATGCTAATGGCCAGCCGGTGAAGGAGTAAGCGGCCGGGCAGCCAGCTTAGCGCCGAGAGAGGGGGTAGGGAGCTATCAGCAGCCTACCCCCTCTCCCGGCGTTAATTTTGCTAGCGGCTGCTGCCCTACCCCCCCTATGCCCACCGATTCCGCGTTGCCCGAGCTGCTTCACCTTACCTACCGCGTCGACCTGGCAGTGCTCATTGGCCGCTGGGGCTACCAGGCCGCCGAGGCCGAGCTGCCCGCCGAGTATGCTCGCCTGGAGGCCGCCGCCCTGGCGCACGAAGCGCGGCACTGGCTTCAGGATATCCGCCGCCGCTCGCTCAACTACCCCGATACCTCGCGCTGGCTGCTAAGTGAGTTTTTTCCCGGCATGGCCCGGCGGCTGGGCGGGCAGCTGCGGGTGGCCTACCTGGTAAGCCCGGCCTTGCAGGCCCACATCTACGCCGAGCCGAGTTTTGTGCCGCTGGCAGCCTACGCGGGGCGGCCCTTCGCGGTGGGCTTTTTTGGGGATGAGGGCGCGGCCATTGAGTGGCTGCTGAGCCCCTAGCTGGGATGAATTTGGGTTGGTAGTTGGTTCGTTATATTTGAGCAGTAGGGTACGGGGTAAGCCCCGCATCCTACTGCTTTTTTGCTACTCAATATATTATATGCTGTTTCGCCAGCTCATTTTCGCGGGTGGGGTAGGGAAGCGCTGCCTGATGCTGGTGGTAGGGCTGAGCCTGGCAGCCGCGGGCGCGGCCAGTGCGCAGGTACAGGGGGCAGGCGTTCGGATAAGTGAGCCACCCGTGTCGGATGCTAAATCAGTCCACATTATGCTGGATGGCCCGCCACAAAAATATCCGCCGCCAGCCTATTATGTGGATGGGCAGCGGTTCGATTCGACAGCGTTGGGCATCATTAACCCCAACGATATCGAGAGCATTGATATTTTGAAAGGTGCTAAAGCGCTCCAATTGGCCCCTGACGGCGGCCAGTGGGGAGTAGTAATTATCACGACTAAAGCCGGCCAGCACACGCGGGCCGTGCGCGCCTTCAACCGCCGCCTGAAACAGCTGAGCCGCCGCAAGCCGTAGCGCCCGCCGCCCCGGCCGAACTACCGGCCTACCCCCCGGCGTTGGGCGAAGCGGGCGTAACTTGTTGCGGCACGGGCCACCGCTAGGCGCGCCCGCTTTTCTTTAGCCTATGACGATGGTAGCGGACCGGCCGGCGGCTGGGGTTTCTTCAACCGATTTTCCGGCCCTGGCCCAGGTGCGGGCCGAGCTGGAAGCCTATAAGCGCAAGTTTTACCTGAGCCTGCTGGTGCGCGGCGGCTTGGTGGCGGCGGCCCTGCTGCTGAGCTTATTCGTGGTCTTTAATACCCTCGAATACTTCCTGTACCTACCCCCCGCGGTACGGGCGGGGCTGCTGTTTAGCTTCCTGGCGCTGGTGGTGTACGCGGTGGGGCGCTGGCTGTGGCAGCCGCTGGCCGCGCTGGCCAACCTGCGCCGTTTGCTGAGTGATGAGCAGGCCGCCCGGCAGGTAGGCGACCTGTTTCCAGCAGTGCAGGACCGCCTGCTGAACGCCTTGCAGCTGCAAGGCCAGGCCCGTGGCAACGAGCTGCTGCTGGCTAGCCTGGAGCAGCGCGCCGCGCAGCTGCACGGCGTGTCGTTTGCGCAGGGCATTGATATTCAGCAGCAAAGCCGGCCGCTGTGGAAGTACGTGCTGCCGCCGCTGGCGGTGCTGCTGCTGGCGCTGGCCTTTTTCCCAAACTTCATCACGCAGCCTACCAGCCGCATTTGGCACTACCAGCGGCACTACTCGCGGCCCGCGCCGTTCGATTTTGTGGTGAAGAATAAGCGCCTGACGGTGTTTAAGGGCGAGAATTTTGTGCTCGATGTGGCTGTGGCGGGCAAGGCCGTGCCCGCCACGCTGAGCCTACTGCCCGCAGGCGGCCCCGAGCGGCCGCTAGCCCCGGTGCCGGGTCGCCAGGGCGAGTTTCGGTTCACCTTTGAGCAGCCGGCGCAGGACGTGACGTTTCAGCTGAGCGGGGCGGGCTTCGTGTCGGAAGAATACCACCTGACGGTGCTGGAACGGCCCGATTTGCGCGAGTTTACGGTGCGCGTGGCCTACCCTCCCTACCTCGGCCGGCCCGCCGAAATTATCCGCAACGGCGGCAACCTGACCGTACCTGAGGGCAGCGAGCTACGCTGGGAGTTCAGCACGGCCGCCACGGAGGCGTTGACGTTGCACTTTGATAACCCGGCCGAGCTGCTGCGCGCCACGCACCAGGGTGAAAGCTTCGTGGTGGAGCGCCGGGTACTGCGCTCGCAGCCATACCAGGTGGACTTGCGCAACGCGGCCAGCGCCAACGTCAACCCCATCAGTTACCAGCTGACGGTGGTGCCCGACGCGCCGCCGACCCTCACCGTGGAAGCCTTTCCTGACACCACGGCTCGGCGCTACCTGGCCCTGGGCGGCACCGCCACTGATGACTACGGCCTCACGGCGCTGCGCCTGCACTACGCCGTGCAGCGCGCCGGCACTAACCAGAACATCAAACTCTTAACTTTTAACTCTAAACTCTTAACTCTCCCCACGGCGGCCGGCGGCACCTACGCCTACACCTGGAACCTAACCGGGCTGAGCCTGCGGCCCGGCGACCGACTCGAATACTACGTGGAAGCCACGGATAATGACGGGATTCATGGGCCGAAGAGCACGCGCTCGCGACCGCTGGAATACCGCCTACCCACCCGCCGCGAGCAGGACCAGCAGCTGGCGTCGCAGGCCACGTCGGTGGCCAGCCAGCTCAGCTCGGCGGCCAAGCAGAGCAAGCAGCTGGAGCGCGAGCTGGCCAAAAGCCAGGATAAGCTCAAGACCAAGCGCGAGATGAGCTTCCAGGACCGCAAGCAGCTGGAAGATATGCTCGACCAGAAGCAGCAGCTCGACCAGCAGGTGCAGCAGATGCAGCAGAAGTTTGAGCAGCTGCAACAGCAGCAAAACCAAGACCCCAAAAGCGAGGAGCTGGCCCAAAAGGCCGAGGAGCTGAAAAAGCTGATGAAGGACCTGCTCGACCCCGAAACCAAGAAGCTCTACGACCAGCTGCAAAAGCTGCTGGACCAGCAGAAACAGCCCGACGCCGAGATGCAGAAGCTGCTGCAACAGCTCGAAAACAAGGAAAATACGTTGCAAAAAGAGCTGGACCGCGCCCTCGAAATGTTCAAGCAAATGCAGTTTGACCAGAAAGCCGAGCAAACCGCCGACCGCCTGGAACAGCTGGCCAAGGACGAGCAGAAACTAGCCGAAAAAACCGAGCAGAACGCCAAGGAAAACCCGGATAACAAGCTCAGCAACAAAGAGCAAGAAACCAAAAATCAGGAGTTGCAAAAGGAGCAAGCTGAAAAGCGCCAGGAATTTGAGGACCTGAAAAAAGACCTTGCCGACCTCAAGCAGCAGGACAAGGAGCTGGGCGACCAGAACGACCTGGACGAGCAGAAGCCCGACCAGCAGCAAACCGACCAGGACATGCAGGACGGCGAGCAGCAGCTGAGTAAGAATCAGAATAAAAAGGCCAGCCAGAAGCAGCAGGCCGCCGCCCAGCGGCTGCAGAAAATGGCCCGCAAGATGAAGGACCAGCTGAGCGACGACGAGCAGCAAAAGAAACAGCAGAATATCGACGACCTGCGCGATATTCTGGATAACCTGGTGACGCTCAGCTTCGACCAGGAGAAGCTGATGAAGGACTTCCGGGCCGTGGACCAGAGCGACCCGCGCTTCGTGCAGCTGGGCCAGACGCAACGCAAGCTGCGCGATGACTCCCGCGTGATTCAGGATTCGCTGTACGCGCTGGCCAAGCGTGAGCCGCGCATCCAAAGCTTCGTGACCCGCGAGGTGGGCGAGATGAACGGCCGCATGGACGAGAGCCTTACTCACATCAAGCAGCGCGACGTGCCCCGCGCCACCAGCACCCAGCAGCAGGCCATGACGAGCGTTAACAACCTGGCCCTCATGCTATCGGATGCCCTCAAGCAGATGCAGCAGGACATGCAGCAGATGCAGGGCCAGGGCCCGCCGCAGCCAGGCAGCGGCAAGGGCAAAAAGAAGGGCAAGGGCAGCTCGCCCGGCCCTGGCAGCATGAGCAAGATGCAGCAGCAGCTCAACCAGCAGATTCAGCAGCTGCAGCAGAGCGGCAAAACTGGCCGCGCCCTCTCGCAGGAGCTGGCCCGCCTGGCCGGCCAGCAGCAGATGCTGCGCCAGGCCATGCAGCAGATGGACCGCGGCCAGCCAGGGGGCAAACCGGGGGGCAAGGAGGGCAAAGGGGCCCAGGGTGATAAAGACGGCAAGGACAAAGACGGTCAGGGCGGCGGCAACGCCGGCGAGTTGAAAAAGCTGATGGAGCAGACCGAGACCGACCTCGTGAACAAGCGCCTCACCGAGGAAACCATTCAGCGCCAGCGCCAGATACTGACCCGGATGCTGGAAGCCGAAAAATCGGCCCGCGAGCGCGACCAGGATACCAAGCGCGAGGCCCAGGCCGCCCAAAACCACCCGCCCGTTTTTCCGCCTGCCTTCGATAAGTATAAGCCGGCCGGCCAGGACCAGCAGACCGAAATCTTACGCCGGCCGCAACCTACGCTAACGCCTTACTACCAGCAGAAAGTAAGCGAGTATTTCCAAAAAAATCAGTAAGTACTGCGCAACCCTCGCGGCGGACCTACGTAGAGGCGGGTTGCTAGCTTACTGCCATAGTTCAGGTTATCAGCGCGCCAGGTGATGGCCCTCGACAGCTGCGCGCGAGCCGGTACTTTGGCGGTGTTTTTCCACTTCTGTCGTCTCGTTTATCGCGCCGCACTTCTATTCCTTGCCGCACTTTTATGAAGCAGGTTAAAATTCAGATTCCGTCGCTCGTGGAAAATATTCGCGTCGTGGAAAGCTTCATTGACAACTCCAAAGACACTTTCCAGATTGAGGACGACATCTACGGCAACATTATGGTGGCCGTAACCGAGGCCGTTAATAACGCCATCCGCCACGGCAATAAGTTCGACAAGGATAAGAACGTCTACCTCTCGCTCTACGTGAACCCCAACCAGCTTAAGTTTGAGATTGAGGACGAAGGCGCGGGCTTTGACTACAACAATCTGGACGACCCTACGGCCCCCGAAAACCTCGAAAACCCCGGCGGGCGCGGCATTTTCCTCATCCGCCACTTGGCCGACGAAGTGGAGTTCAGCAAAGAAGGCCGCCGCCTGGAGCTGACGTTTGCCCTGCACCCCAGCGCCTCCCACACCTCTGAGCAAGCTGCCGCATGAGCGTAGCCGCCGTGGCCGGAGTTCGCTACTTTGAAGCGCCCGGCATTGAGTTCGTAGTCGAAGACGTGCCCGAATTCGGCCTGCGCGACGCCGAAGACCTGGTGGCCTGGATTGAGCGCATCGCGGTGGTGCATGAGTACCGCATTGCGCAGCTCACGTTCATCTTCTGCTCCGACGACTACCTGCACAAGCTCAATCTGGAGTATCTCAACCACGACACGCTTACCGACATCATCACCTTCGACAACGCCGACGATGCCGACGTGCTCGAAGGCGACATTTTCATTAGCGTAGAACGGGTAGCTGACAATGCCAAAGACCTGGCTATCAGCTTCCGCGATGAGCTGCACCGGGTTATGATTCACGGCGTGCTACACCTGCTCGGCTACCACGACAAAGACCTGCTGAGCCAGACAGCCATGCGCCGCAAGGAGGATTACTGCCTCTCGCTGCGCGAGTTTTAGCGTAAGGCGCATTTTGCCGGCATGAGTATCGCGCAGCCCCGCATCCCCGGCGACGTGCTGGACTACTACTTGAGCCTGGGTTACTACCGCATGTACCAGGACCTGTTTACCTGCCAGTTTTTGCCGGTGGGCACCCGCCTGTACACGGTGCACTGGCTGCGCCTGGCGCTGGCGCGGGTGCAGCCCGGCCCCAAGCAGCGGCGGCTACGGCGGCTCAATGAGCGGTTCGCGGTCATGGTCAAGCCCTTCCAGCTCACGGCCGAATACGAGGGCCTGTACGCTCGCTACCACCAGGCGCTCGATTTTGACGCCGCGCCTTCGCTCGAAGCGCTGCTGCTCGATGGCGCGGCCTACTCCGTATTCGACACGCGGGTAGTAGAAGTGCGCGCCGAAGGCCAGCTGCTGGCGGCTGGCATCTTCGACCACGGCACGCGCAGCATCGCGGGCATCGTCAACTTTTACGACCCCAACTACCACAAGTACAGCCTGGGCAAGTATCTGATGCTCTGCAAACTGGACTATGCCCACCGTCAGCAACTGGCGTATTACTACCCCGGCTACCTGGTGCAGGGCTACCCCAAATTCGACTACAAGCTTTTCGCCGGTCCCGAAGCCACGGAGATTTTTGACGACCTCAATAGCCAGTGGCTACCCTTCAGCTGGGAGGAGGTAGCCCGGCAGTCGGCGGCGCTACTGACGGGTGGCTTGCCGGAGCTTGGGCCGGGGCAGGGGGGTAGGGAATAAACTCATGCTTCGTTCCGGGTACCTGAGGCAGTAGGGAAGGGGTAGGCGGCACAGCCGGTTTTGTGGCGAACTTTGTGTCAATTAGTAGGCATCAATGAACAATTATCAGCCCCCATACGCTTGATACTTGGCGCACTGCTACTTGCTGATTGCTAACTGCTGACCGACTATGTTCTCCGATACTGAATACGACCTGATTGTAGTGGGCGCGGGCCACGCCGGCTGCGAGGCCGCCGCCGCCGCCGCCAACCTCGGCTCGAAAGTGCTGCTGGTGACGATGAATATGAATACCATCGCCCAGATGTCGTGTAACCCCGCGATGGGTGGGGTAGCAAAAGGCCAGATTGTGCGCGAAATCGACGCGCTCGGCGGCCAGTCAGGCCTCATCACCGACCGCACCATGATTCAGTTTCGGATGCTGAACCGCTCCAAAGGCCCCGCCATGTGGAGCCCGCGTGCCCAAAGCGACCGCATGCGCTTCGCCGAAGACTGGCGTCTGACGCTGGAGCAGATTCCGAACGTGGATTTCTGGCAGGAAGCCGTGACGGGTTTGCTTATTGAAAACGATGCCTGCGTGGGCATTACCACCGCGCTGGGCATCGAGTTTCGGAGCAAAACGGTGGTGCTCACCAACGGCACATTTCTCAACGGCCTCATTCACATTGGCGAGAAGAACTTTGGAGGGGGTAGGGCCGCCGAACGCAACAGCTGCGGCATTACGGAGCAGCTCGTGGAGCTGGGCTTTAAGGCCGGGCGCATGAAAACCGGCACCCCGCCCCGCGTGGACGGCCGCTCGCTCGACTACTCCAAAATGGAAGTGCAAGATGGCGACGCCACCCCGAGCCGCTTCTCGTACCTCGACACGCCGCCGCTCACCGGGCAGCGCCCGTGCTACATCACCTACACCAACGAGCGGGTGCACAACATCTTGCGCGAAGGCTTCGAGAAATCGCCCATGTTTCAGGGGCGCATTAAGGGCCTGGGGCCGCGCTACTGCCCGAGCGTGGAGGACAAAATCAACCGCTTCGCCGACAAGGACCGCCACCAGATTTTTGTAGAACCGGAAGGCTGGTCTACCGTGGAATGCTACGTGAACGGCTTCAGCAGCTCGCTGCCCGAAGACGTGCAGTACCGCGCCCTGCGCGAAATCGCGGGCTTTGAAAAGGCCAAGATGTTCCGGCCCGGCTACGCCATTGAGTACGACTTTTTCCCGCCCACGCAGCTGACTAATACCCTCGAAACCAAGCCGGTGCGGAACCTCTGGCTGGCTGGCCAAATCAATGGCACCACCGGCTACGAGGAAGCCGCCTGCCAGGGCCTGATGGCCGGCATTAACGCCCACCAGCGCGTGGCGGGCAAACCCGCTTTCACGCTGCGGCGCGACGAGGCCTACATCGGCGTGCTCATTGATGACCTTATTAACAAGGGCACCGACGAGCCCTACCGCATGTTTACGAGCCGCGCCGAGCACCGCATTATGCTACGCCAGGACAATGCCGACCTGCGCCTCACGCCGCTGGGCCACGCCCTGGGCCTGGCCAGCGACGAGCGCCTGGCGCGGGTGCGCCAGAAGGAGGCCGACACCGCCGCCGCGCTGCAAGTACTGGCCAGTTTCGGCATTGAGCCGGCCACGATTAACGGCTTTTTGGTGGAGAAGGGTTCGGCCGAAATTCATGAAAAAACCCGCGCCCTCAACCTGCTGCGCCGGCCCAGTATTGAGCTGCCCGAACTAGCCGCCACGCTGCCCGAGTTGGCCGAAAAGCTGGCCGCGTTCAGCGAAGATGCCAAAGAGCAGGCCATTATCCAGACCAAGTACGAAACGTATTTGCAGAAGGAGCAGCAGCAGGCCCAGCGCATGCGCGAGTTGGAAGACTTCCACATTCAGGGCCGCCTGAACTACGGCGCCATGCCGGCGCTCAGCCACGAGGCCCGCGAAAAGCTACTCAAGATTCAGCCTGAAACCCTGGGCCAGGCTTCGCGCATCAGCGGGGTGAGTCCGGCCGACGTGTCGGTGCTGATGGTGTATTTGAATCGGTAGAGGGGGTAGGGGCTTACGCCAAGCCTTGCGAACTTTGCCGCGCGTATTTTTTTGTTGCTTGTGCCGTTAGAATCTTTAGACACCACTGAGTTTCTGGCCGCCTGCCCGGTATGCGGCGGCACCAATTTGCCCGCCAAGCTGCAAGTGCAGGACAAGTCGGTGAGCCAGGAGACGTTCACGATTGCGCAGTGCGCGGGCTGCGGCTTGCAGTTTACCAACCCCCGGCCCAATGCCGACCACATTGGGCGGTACTATGAGTCAGCGGCTTATGTATCGCACAACAGCGGGGCGCGGGGCCTGGTGAACCGCGTGTACCGGGTGGCGCGCTTCTTCACCATGCGGCGCAAGGTGGCGCTTATCACGCGGCTGAATGGGGGTAGGGCGGGGCAGTTGCTCGACTATGGCTGCGGCACGGGCCACTTTTTGGCGCGCGCCAAAAGCGCGGGCTGGCAGGTAACGGGCCTGGAACCCAACCCCGGTGCCCGCCAGGATGCCGCCGCCCGCGTGGGGCAGCCCATGCTGGAAGAGAGCGCGCTGGCCACCCTACCCCCCGCCAGCTTCGATACCGTGACGCTGTGGCACGTGCTGGAGCACGTGCACGCCTTGCAGGAAACGCTGGCGCAGCTGGTGAGCGTGCTGAAGCCGGGCGGGCACCTGCTCATCGCGGTGCCCAACCCCGATAGCCTCGATGCCCAGCACTACCGCCAGGACTGGGCCGCTTACGACGTACCGCGCCACCTCTACCACTTTGTGCCGGCCACCATAAGCCGGCTGCTGGCCGGCCACGGCCTGCGCGTGGCCCAAACCCTACCCCTGCCCCTCGACGCCTACTACGTGAGCCTGCTCTCGGAGCAGCTGCGGCCCGCCAGCCAGGCGCAGGGCCGGCTGGCCGTGCTGCGGGCGGGCTTCCGCTCCAACCAGTACGCCGCGCAGCATAGCGGGCAATATTCGAGTCTGCTCTACGTAGCGCAGAAGGGGTAGGGACGCGGGATTCGCGCCGTCGTAGTTCGGCGGCCCGGCTACTTTTACTGAGTTTTTCGCTTCTTCCGTTAATGAGTTTTCGCGCCGCCGTTCGTTTTTTGTGTAGCACCAAGGCAAAAGCGACGGAGCGCGGCGCGGGTGCGGCCCTGGTGCTGGCGGGGCTGCTGGCGCTGGGCAGTTGCGCGTCCATCAGCTCGCCGCAGGGCGGGCCGCGCGACAAAACGCCGCCGCGCCTGGTGGCCACCTCTCCCGACAGCGCCGCCCGCAACGTGAAGCAGCAGTTTATTAAGCTCACTTTTTCGGAGCCGATTCAGCTCAAGGAGCTATCCAAAAACCTGCTCATTACCCCGCAGCTCGCGCCCGAAAACTCGTACTCGGTGCGCCCGGACCGCGACGCGGTAACCCTCTTGTTCAAGCAGCCGCTGGAGGCGAATACCACTTATTCGTTCAATTTTCGCAAGGCTGTCGTGGATGCCAACGAGAGTCTGCCGGCCAAGTATCAGGCCCTGAGCTTCAGCACCGGCGCTACCCTCGACTCGGGCGTGGTGCGCGGCACCGTAACCGACTTGCTCAGCGACCGCCTGGCGAAAGACGCAGTGGTGGGCCTCTACCGCCCCACCGATACGGTGGGCGTGCGCCGGGCCCAGCCCTACTACCTTACCCGCACCGACGACAAGGGAGCATTTCAGCTCAATTTTGTGCGCACCGCTCCTTACAATATCTACGCCTGGGCCGACAAGAACAACAACGGCCGTTTCGACGACGGTGAGAAGATAGCCTACCTACCCGGCCCGATTTCCGTGACGGACACGACCGCGCCCCGCGCCCTGCACTTGGTGCGGCCCGACCGCCTACCCCCCCGCCGCACCGCTTTCGAAACCACGGCCACGCAGGCCCGCCTCGCCTTTAATGAGGGCCTGCGCACCGCCCGGCTGGCCCCGCTGGGCAGTTCCGAAGCCGCCGATACGGCCGCCGTGCAGCGCGCCGCCGAGCTAACTGACCTGGGCCACTCGGTAGTCATCTACAAAACGCCGGAGGTGGGTGATGGCCGCTACCTGCTGGTGGCCACCGACAGCGTGGGCAACACGCGCCGCGACACCCTCAACCTGCGGTTTCCGGTGCCGACGGCCGTGAGCAAAAAGGCCCAGCCGCTGGCGGGCACTACCCTGGTGGGCAGCCCCCGCTCGGTGTACCGGCAGGGGCAGCTGAAATTTCGCTTTTCGGTGCCGGTGCGGCTGGTGGCGGGCAAAAGCCCCGGCACGCTCAGCGAAGACTCCCTCAAAACCCACGCCCTGCGCGTGCCCGACGAGGCCAGCCTCAGCCCCAGCCGTACCGAGCTGCTAGTTAATATCGATACCAAGGCCCTGAAAACCGTGGAGATACGCCTCGACAGCACGGCCCTACTCACCATTACGGGGCAGAGCCTGGGCCTGCGCCGCCCCGTGCGCCTGGCCGTGACCGACCAGGACCCGAGCGGCGTGCTGCTGGGCACTATCCAGAGCAAATACCCGCGCTTCGAGCTGCAGCTGCTCGATGAGAAATACCAGGTGCTGACGCAGCTGAACTCGCCGCGCGGCACTTACCGCTTCGACCACCTCGCGCCCGGCAAGTACCGCCTGCGCGCGCTCATCGACCAGGATGGCGACGGCCACTGGCGCGGCGGCGACCCCAACCTGAAGGTGGCTCCCGAGCCGGTATACCTCAACCCCAAGCTCATCCAGCTTCGCGCGGGCTTCGAAATAAAGGAGGATTTGAGCTTCTAGAGTCGCGTCTCTACCTTCCTCGCGATACGGCCGGCCTGAGGGAATGAAAGTGGATAACTTAGAGCCGTTTGCAGTTACTAAGGGCCTTTTTTAGTAGTTTTACACGAGTTATCCACTGGGTTATCCACTGTGAGCGGCGGGCGGGAGCTTTTTTGTGGATAAGCGTGGGGATAAGGAGTAGGGCGCGGTGCATAAGTTGAGCACAACTTTTTTTGGTAATCCGGTCCGGCTGGCAGTTCAGCGGCGCTGTGGATAAGCGTGGATAACCTAGCGGGGCTACGCACACTATCCACACACCCCATCTACTGTGGATTGTGGATTCGTGGATAAGTAGTGTTGATAGTGGAAAAGTAGTTTAAGCTATTCATAATCAAACAACTATTATCCACAAGGCCTGTGGATAGGCGGTGCATAAGCCCATAGTTACCCACCCGTTATCCACGCAGTGGATAACTCTCCCAGGTTGTCCACTTATCCACTGCCCTGATGGATGGAAACAAAAAGAGATTTTTAAAAAAGAAATTAATTCACAATTTGAGTTTGTGGAAAACTCACGGTCCATTTTTCGTTTCTGGTTTTTCGCTGTTCGCTGAATAACGGCCGGCCCAACCCGAAAGGCCAGTTTGCCGAAAAACGAATAATCAAAAACCAAAATCGATATGCCTTTCGACTACGACCTGAATTTTGCGACCACTGACTTTCGGGCGCACCCCGAGCTATACCGGGTAGGGAGGGGCGAGCAGGGCGTGCTGCTGGTGCAGCCCTACAAGGGCGAAATCCTGCCCCACTGGCGCTTCAAGGATGCGGCCAGCGCCCGCGCGTCGGCGGCCGCTATCTGGGCGCTTTTCGAGGACTATTTGGCGCAAGAGGACTTCGTGGGGGCCGACATGGCCCGCAAGTTTTTGCAGATGGGCTTTACCCGCGCCCGGCGCTACGCCAACCACGCTGGCGGCAAGAAATACGCCGGCCCGGTGCCCGCCGACAAAAAAGGCCAGAGCGGAGCCCACGGCCGCCCCGAATTGCCCCGTAATTCACATCCTGATGTGGATAAAGTGGAAGCTGCCGCCATTTTTAAAGCCAAATGGGACGAGGCCAAAGCTCTGCCCGCGTACCAGCACCAGAAAGCCGCCTTCGAGGCCAGATACGGGAAGTGAACGGGCGGTGGGCTTTCGCTTGCCGAGAAGGGGGTAGGGTAGGCCTTCGCTTACCGGGCATGGGACGCGGGTGCTGCAACGGCAAGCTGAAGCGTAGCGCACATTCCTGCCAGGCGGCAAGCTAAAGCTTACCCTACGCTTTACCTTTGCCTTCCTTCTACTATCATCCCTACCCCCCATGAACACCCCGACGACCACCCCCAGCAGCATCGAGGAAAACGAAATTATTCTGGGTACCGGCATGGGCCCGCTGCGCTTCGGCACCACGATGGATGAGGTGCGCACCCTGGTGGGCGAGCCCGAGGAAATTGACGAGTCGGAGGACGAGGATGACTTCGAGCACCAGGCTTGGAACTACTACGAAGACGACCACCTGCTCTCACTTTATTTCGACCGCGAAGACGACTTCCGCCTGAGCTGCATCGAAACCGATAACCCCGGCCTGCGCCTCTTTGGCGAAGTTATTTACGGCCGGCCGCTCGACCAGGTGAAGGCCCTCATGCAGCGCCACGGCCAGGCCGCGCCCGAGCTGGAAACGATGGAAGGTGGCGAGGTGCGCCTCTCCTACGAGAAGTCAATGATTGATATGTATTTTGAGGAGGGCCTGCTGCAATTTGTCAATTTTGGCGTCTTCATTGATGACGACTTGGTAGTGCAGTGGCCAAAGTAGGGTTGCTGGCTAAAAGCCAGCTAGTTCCCCTAATTGTCCAGCAATCGTAAAAGTTATCCACAAAAAGGCCGTTTTTGGCTGTGGATAAGTTGATAACTCGGTGAAGCAGGGATTATTCCTGTGTTACCAAAAGGCCCGCTGGCCAAGCAGCCTAGTAAAAAAGCCAACCCTAAATGGGTTGGCTTTTTCTGTAAGGTGCGGAGCTTATCCCCGCCCGTCGTTGTATAAATCCAGCGCCAACTGTTCGACACTAGCCCCTACCCCGTGAACGAGCGGAAGAGCAGAAACAGCAGCCCCGAGAGCACCATCGTGACGGGCAGCGTAAGCACCCAGGCCAGGGCAATGCTGCGCACCATGCTGGGGTTGATATTCTTGACGCCGCGGCTGGCCACCATGCTGCCCGCGATGGACGAGGTGAGCACGTGCGTAGTAGAGGTGGGTAGGCCCGACTGCGTACTCAGGCCAATCATGGCGGCCGCCACCAGCTCCGAGCTGGCGCCCTGGGCGTAGGTAAGGTGCTCCTTGCCGATGCGCTCGCCAATGGTTTTGACGATGCGCTGCCAGCCGATAGTGGTGCCGCAGGCCAAGGACAGCGACACCATCAGCAGCACCTGCCAGGGCGCATAGTCGGTGAAGGTTTTCATCTCCTCGATGGCCTTGGTGTAGGTAGCGCGGTCGGCAGTGCTGAGGGGTACCTGGTCGGAGCCCAGCAACTTTTTGCCCCGGTTGGCGAGCAGCAGAATGTCGCGCCGAATCTCGAAGCGGGCCTGCTTGGGCAGCTGGTCTACCTTGGTTTTGCCGGCGAATACGCGGTCGAGGTCGGCGGTTTGGAGGCGCACGGCGGCCAGCATCTCTTGGTCTTTAGTGCTCAGTACGCTAGGATTCAAGCGGTTGATAACATATTCGACCCGGCCGAGTGCGTCGCGCAGGTCGAGCGGATTCTTATTAGTATCCAGGGCAAAATGAATGGGTACGATGCCGATGAGAATGAGCATAATCAGCCCTACCCCTTTTTGCCCGTCGTTGGAGCCGTGAAAAAAGCTTACCAGCGTGCAGGTGGTGATGAGCGTGAGGCGGATAAACAAAGGCGGCGGCTTGCGCTTGTGAGGCTCCTTAAATAGTGCTTTGCTCGGAAAAAACCGCTTGAGCAGAAACATCGCCAGGATGGTAAAGGTGAAGCCCAGGATGGGGCTCAGCAGCAATGCCAGGCCGCTTTCGCCGGCCTTGCCCCAATTCACGGCCGCGCCCTGCCCGCCGGGCAGCAGTGAAAACGCAATGCCTACCCCCAGGATGGAGCCAATAAGCGCGTGCGACGACGACGACGGAATGCCGTAGTACCAGGTGCCGATGTTCCAGATGATGGCCGCTACAATGAGCGCGCCTACCATCGCAATGCCGTGGTACACGTTCTGGTCCACTAGGCTTTCGACGGGTAGTAGGTACACGATGCCCATCGCCACGCCAATGCCGCCCGAGAAGACCCCGATGAAGTTCCAGAAGGCCGACCACACCACCGCCACCCAGGGCCGCAGCGTGTTAGTGTAGATGACCGTGGCCACGGCGTTGGCCGTGTCGTGGAAGCCGTTAACGAATTCAAACGCGCAAGCGGCAAGCAAACAAGCCGCTAGTAGTAGTAATACATGGGGTTCAAGTCCGAACATAAAGAGGGGCCGGGGTGGGTAGCCGGCTCTGCAAAATTAGGCCGAGGTGAAGCTACTGGTATGTTACCGAATCGTGACCACAGATTCAAACGGATTTGGCATACCCATCTCAGCCACTAAATCTGTTTGAATCTGCGGTCTAACTTTGCTGCTTATGAGCAAGCCCACCACTGCCCCCGAAAGCACCCAGCTAAAAGACATTGTTGCCCACGCCAAGGAGTACGGTTTCGTATTCCAGTCCTCAGAAATATATGACGGCCTCGCCGCCGTGTATGACTACGGCCCCAACGGCGTGGAGCTGAAGAATAATTTGAAACGCCTGTGGTGGGAGGCCATGACCCAGCTGCACGGCAACGTGGTGGGCATCGACGCGGCCATTTTTATGGACCCCCGCACCTGGGAGGCCAGCGGCCACGTGGCGGGCTTCAACGACCCGCTTATTGATAACCTCGACAGCAAAAAGCGCTACCGCGCCGACGTGCTCCTCGAGGACCGAGCCGCCGAATACGAAAAAGCCGGCGACCCGGCCCGCGGTGCGGCCCTCACCACCGAGCTGGGCCGCTTGCTGACAGCCAATGACCTGGCCGGCGTGAAACAGCTCATCCTGGACGAGAAAATCACGGACCCGCTCTCCGGCTCCGGCAAGTGGACCGACGTGCGCCAGTTCAACCTGATGTTCAGCACGCAAGGCTCGGCCGTGGACTCGGACGCGCCGCCGGTGTACCTGCGGCCCGAAACGGCGCAGGGTATTTTCGTCAATTTTCTGAATGTGCAGAAGTCGGCGCGCCTGAAAATCCCGTTCGGTATCGCGCAGATTGGCAAGGCGTTCCGCAACGAAATTGTGGCCCGGCAGTTCATCTTCCGCATGCGCGAATTTGAGCAAATGGAGATGCAATTTTTCGTGCGCCCCGGCACCGAAGGTGAGTGGTACGACACCTGGAAGGCCGCCCGCCGTCGCTTCCACGAGGCACTGGGTCTACCCCCCGAAAAGCTGCGCTTCCACGACCACGACAAGCTGGCCCACTACGCCAAGGCCGCCGTGGACATTGAGTTTGAGTTTCCGTTCGGCTTCAAGGAAATCGAGGGCATCCACTCGCGGGGCGACTTCGACCTGACCCAGCACCAGACCCTGAGCCGCAAGAAGCAGCAGTACTTCGACAACGATATTGACCCGAGCACCGGCAAGCCCTACGGCAACTACGTGCCCTACGTAGTCGAAACCTCAGTGGGGGCCGACCGCCTGTTTCTCGCTACCCTCTGCCAAGCCTTTCAGGAAGAAGAGATTACCGAAGGCGAAGGCGCGGAGCAGACCACCAAAACCCGCACGTTTCTGAAGCTGTCCCCGGCCCTGGCACCCATCAAGGCCGCCATTTTCCCGCTGGTGCGCAAGGACGGAATGCCCGAAAAAGCCCAGCAGATTTTCGACGACCTGCGCTTTGATTTCCGCCTGGTCATCGAGGATAAGGACGCCATCGGCAAGCGCTACACCCGCCAGGACCTTATCGGCACGCCCTTCTGCATCGTGGTGGACGGCCAGACCCTGGAGGACGATACCGTGACGGTGCGCGACCGCGACACCCGCCAGCAAGTGCGCTTGCCCATCAGCGCGTTGCGCGGCTACATCGGCGAGGCTGTGAGCTTCAAGAACGTGCTGGCGAAGTTGTAAGGGCGCACCTTTTGCTGAACATGCGTCGTTTAGCCGTTACTCACTAACTTCTTTTATTATGCTGCGCTACATTCACGACCGCATTACCGTTGACCCTGACCTGTGCGGGGGTAGGCCCACCATAAGGGGCAAGCGGCTGACCGTGCAAACGGTACTGGAGTTTTTGGCGGCCGGCGATTCGCCTGAAGAAATTTTGGAAGACTATGAGTTTCTAGAGCTGGCTGATATTAAGGCTTGCCAGCAGTTTGCGATGAAAACGGCGTTGGAAACGCTGAGTCACCGGGTGTATTTGCCAACGGCGGCGTAATCACAGACAGGTTCGATTGGCAAGTGGCGATTTTCCGGCCCCCTGTCAACTCACTTCCTTTGGCACATGAACAAATTCCTGATTGATGCCAACCTGCCTAAGCGGCTCCGCTTCTGGCGCGACGATGCTTGTTTATTTCTCCCTGATAATGAATGGCACGATAGCTTAGTTTGGCGCTACGCTCGTGATAACAACTTAATTATTGTAACCAAAGACGGCGACTTTGAGAAAATGGCGCTAACTATTGGCCCACCCGTTGTAATTCTATTGTGCGTGGGCGCAGCCTCACGTCGAGAATTGTGGGGCATCTTGCAGCAGTGGTGGCCCGCCGCCCGCTTGGCTAGTCAGCAACCCAATTGCCGGCTGGTACGCATCTTTCCCGATTGTATTGAAGTAGTCTGATTCGCTAATTACCTAAGCTTATGTGGGGACATATCGCCCTCTTTATCATCAAGTTCCGCCGGATTTTGCTGATACTTATTGCCGTTTCGACCCTGGGCATGGCCTGGATAGCGAAGGACGTGCAGATGACCTACGACTTTGCCCAGGTCGTAAGCCCGAAGGACCCGGACATGGTGTACTTCCAGCAGTTCAAAAAAACCTTCGGCGAGGATGGCAACATCCTGGTGCTCGGGATGCAGGACAGCTCCGTGTACCAGCTTAAAAACTTTCGGCTGTATGACCAGCTCGCCAATGAGTTGGTGAAGGTGCCCGGCGTATCGGGTGTGCTAGGCCTACCCAAACTCATTCAGATTGAGAAGGATACGGTGAACAACAGCTTCGTGACCGCGCCCGTTTTTGCGAAGCCGCCCACCAGCCAGGCTCAGCTCGACTCGCTGATGCGGGTGGTGAACAACATCGAGTTTTACCAGGGCCAGGTGATTGCGCCGCGCACCGGGGCCACGCTGCTGGCCGTGACGCTCGACCCCAAGTGGTTGAACTCGGATAAGCGCAAGGAGGTGATGGCGACTATCCTGGACCTGAGCGGGAAGTTTGAGAAAGCTTCGGGTATCAAGCTGCACTACGCGGGCCTACCCTACGTGCGCTCCACGATGACGAGCAAGGTATCGGCCGAGATGAAGTTCTTCGCCGGGCTGATGGTAGTGGTGATGGCCGTTATCCTCTACATCTTCTTCCGCACGTGGTCGGCGGTGGTGGTGCCCTTGCTGGTGGTCGTTATAGTGATGATTTGGTGCATTGCCAGCATTGTGCTGCTGGGCTTTAAGATTAACCTGCTTACGGGCCTGATACCCAGTATTCTGGTGGTTATCAGCGTGCCCAACTGCACCTATCTGCTCTCACGCTACCACTACGACTACCGCAAATCGGGCAACCAGATACTGGCCATGACGCGGGTTATCCGCAAAATCGGCCTCATCACGCTGGTCAATAACACGACCACGGCCATCGGCTTTTTCGTGTTCACCTTCACCGATATTGCTATTCTGTTCCAGTTTGGGCTAGTGGCCACGATTAACATTTTCGTGGCCTTCATCATCAGCTTCATCATGATTCCGGCGGTATTTACCTACCTGCCCGGCCCCACTGATAAGCAGCTGGAGCACCTCGACTCGAAGCCGCTGGTGGGCATCATCCACTTTCTCGATTTCATTGTGCTGCGGCGGCGGCGCACCATCTACATCACGGCGGCGGTGCTGGTGGGGCTGGCGGCCATCGGTATTTCGCGCATCGAGGCCGTGTCGTTTATGGTGGACGACCTACCCAAGCAAAGCTCCGTTAATGAAGACCTGAGCTTCTTCGAGGCCCGTTTTGGTGGGGTAATGCCGCTGGAGTTTGTGGTGGATACCAAGCAGCCCAAGGGTCTACTGAAGCTAGCTAACTTACAGAAAATTGACCAGTTCGATAAATTTCTGCAAGCCCAGCCCGAGCTGTCCACGCCCATCAGCATGGTCACGTTTTTGAAGGCCGCCAAACAGGCGTTCTACAATGGCGACCCCGATTTTTATAAATTACCGAATAACGATGATAAGAACTTCATCCTGAGTTACTTGGCTAATTCGCAGGGGCAGGGTAAAAACTCGACCGGCAAGCTGCTCAAAACCTTCATGGACAGCACCCAGCAGCGCGCCCGCATCAGCGTGAAAATCGCCGATATCGGTTCGCACAAGCTGGATACGCTGGTGAATAAGCGGATTGAGCCGGCCATTAAGCGCATCTTCGCCGGCACCGATATGGTGGTGCGCCGCACGGGCACTACGGTGATTTTTACGAAGGGCAACGAGTACGTCATTGGCACCTTGGGCGAGAGCTTGATGTGGGCGTTCGGGCTGGTGGCCGTGGTGGTGCTGCTGCTATTCCACTCGGTGCGCACCATCTTCTACGCGCTCACGCCCAATATCTTAACCCTGACCCTGACGGCTGGCGTGATGGGCTACTTCGGCATTGCACTCAAGCCTAGCACGGCCCTGATTTACGTGATTGCCCTAGGCATCGACGGTGACAATTCGATTCACCTGCTGGCCAAATTCCGGCAGGAGATGGCCATGTCCGGCAAGAGCGTAAGCGAGGCCATTACCAATACGCTGAGTGAGGCTGGGTCGAGCATGTTTTACACCAGCATTGTGCTCTTTATTGGGTTTAGCATCTACAGCTTTAGCGAGTTTGGTGGCACCAAGGCGCTGGGCGTGCTCATGGGCGCGTCGCTGCTCATTACCAACTTCTCGAACCTGGTTTTCCTGCCGGCGCTGCTGGTCACTTTTGAGCGGGGCGGCAGCTGGAAAACACCCAAAGCGGCCCTAGTGCACCACTACGATGAGAACTACCACGAGGAAGACGACGACATGGACCTAGACTTGCAACGCCTGAGCGTGGAGCGGACGCCGGTAAAGACGACGTAACGAGTTGATTTAAAGTAAAAAGAACGTCATGCAGACCTAAGGGAAGCATCTCGCTCGCTTCGCTGAAGTAGTAACCCCAACGTCAGCCTGCGAGATGCTTCCCTTCGGTCTGCATGACGAACGAACAAAAAGCTAACAGCTAGCAGCCATAAGCTAATAGCTAATAATACAATGACTTACCCCGAATACAAGCAGCCGCTCGACTACGCCAAGCTCGCCACCGATGTGCGGGCCTATTGGGATGCGAACGGCATTTTTGAGAAGAGCGTGAGCAGCCGCGAGGGCCAACCCATGTTCGTGTTTTACGAGGGCCCACCCTCGGCCAACGGCCAGCCCGGCATCCACCACGTGATGGCGCGGGCGGTGAAGGACATCTTCTGCCGCTACCAGACGCAACTCGGCAAGCAGGTGCCCCGCAAGGGCGGCTGGGACACCCACGGCCTGCCCATCGAGCTGCAAGTGGAGAAGGAGCTGGGCATCACGAAGGAGGATATCGGCCACAAAATCAGCGTCGAAGAATACAACCAGCGCTGCCGCGAAACCGTGATGCGCTTCAAGGCGCAGTGGGACGAGCTGACCCAGCAAATGGGCTACTGGGTGGACCTCGACGACCCCTACATCACCTTCGAGCCCGAGTATATCGAGAGCTGCTGGGCCTTGCTTAAGAAGCTCTACGACAAGGGTTTCCTCTACAAAGGCTACACCATTCAGCCCTACTCGCCCGCCGCTGGCACCGGCCTCAGCTCGCACGAGCTGAACCAGCCCGGCACGTATAAGGACGTGAAGGACACGACCATCGTAGCGCAGTTTAAGGTGGTACGCGATGCGGTTTCAGAGAAGCTGTTTGATTCATTGAATCAGAGCCTCGAAACTTATTTCTTAGCCTGGACAACGACACCATGGACTCTACCTGCTAATACTTCTTTAGCTGTTGGTCCTAAGATTCAATATTGGGTCGTTGGCTGCTACAACCCTTATACATTCAAAAAGCAGACAGTTATTTTAGCCAAAAGTCGTTTCAGCGCCTACTTCGATTTAGTTGGTCATAATGTCTCTGATTTAAGCGTTGGTGATAAAGTTTGGGTAAGAACAGTTCCGGCTCTTGACGACAAAGCGCCTTTACCCGAATACCTATCTGATGATGATAAACCGCTAGTTTACAGCAAGGGTAAGCTTGCAACTTGGCAGATATTGGGTGAATTCACAGGAGCTGACCTAGTAGGTATTCATTACGAGCGCCTGTTCGACACCGAGGCTGGTTTCCCGCACTTTGACGGCGAAGAAAACGCTTTCCGCGTTATAGTGGGCGACTTCGTAACCACCGAAGACGGCACGGGCATCGTCCACATTTCGCCCACGTTTGGCGCGGACGACTTCCGGGTGGCGCAGCTCAACGGTATCCCCGCGCTGATGCTGCCCGATAAGGAGGGCACCCTTGGCCCCATCGTGGACCGAACGGGCCGCTACGTGGCGCAGATGGGCGAGTTTGGTGGCCGCTGGGTGAAGAACTACGACGGCCACGACCAGAGCGCCGCCGACTATAAAACGTTGGACGAGAGCATCGCCATTCGGATGCGCACCAACGGCACGGCCTTCAAAACCGAGAAGTACGAGCACACCTACCCCCACTGCTGGCGCACCGACAAGCCGGTGCTCTACTACCCCCTCGATTCGTGGTTTATCAAGACCACGGCCGTGAAGGACCGGCTCATCGAACTGAACAAAACCATCAACTGGAAGCCCGAAAGCACCGGCACCGGCCGCTTCGGCAACTGGCTCGAAAACCTGGTGGACTGGAACCTCAGCCGCTCGCGCTACTGGGGCACGCCGCTGCCCATCTGGCGCACCCAGGACCGCACCGAGGAAATCTGCATCGGCAGCATCGCCGAGCTAAAGGCGGAGATTGACAAGGCCATAGTAGCCGAAGTCATGACCCACAACCCCTACGCCAACGGCGAAAAAATCGACCTGCACCGGCCGTATGTGGACGATATTTTCCTGGTTTCGTCCAGCGGCCAGCCCATGTACCGCGAGCCCGACCTCATCGACGTGTGGTTTGACTCGGGCGCGGTGCCGTATGCGCAGTGGCACTATCCGTTTGAGAATCAGGAAAAATTTGCTAAGAATTTCCCCGCCGATTTCATCGCCGAAGGCGTGGACCAAACCCGCGGCTGGTTCTTCACGCTGCACGCGCTGGCCGTGATGCTGGAAGACTCGGTAGCCTTCAAAAACGTGATTGCCAACGGCTTGGTGCTCGATAAAAACGGCAACAAGATGAGCAAGCGCCTCGGCAACGCCGTGGACCCGTTTGCGACCATCGCGCAGTACGGCCCCGACGCCACCCGCTGGTACATGATTGCCAACGCGCCGCCGTGGGATAACCTCAAGTTTGATTCGGCTGGCATTACGGAGGTGCAGCGCCGCTTCTTTGGCACGCTGTTCAACACGTATTCTTTCTTCGCGCTGTACGCAAATCTGGATGGGTTCCAGGTCAGCCCTACCCCCCTGCCGGTGGCCGACCGCACCGAGCTGGACCGCTGGATTCTGAGCAAGCTGCAAAGCCTCCTGGCCGAAGTACGCGGCCATTTCGACAGCTACGACCCCACGAAAGCCGCCCGCGCCATCCAGGATTTCGTGACGGACCAGCTCTCCAACTGGTACGTGCGCCTCTCACGCCGCCGCTTCTGGAAAGGCGAGCTAACGACCGATAAGCAAGCCGCTTACGAGACGCTGCACGAGTGCCTGAGTACCGTGGCGCAGCTCATGGCACCCATCGCGCCCTTCTTTGCTGACTGGCTCTATGGCAACCTGACGAAAGGGGAGGGGGTAGCAGAATCCGTTCACCTCACATACCTCGCCGAAGCCGATACAACGCTCATCGACCAAGCTTTGGAAGAGCGCATGGAGCTGGCCCAGCGCATCAGCTCGCTTACGCACTCGCTGCGCAAGAAGTCGGTGCTGAAGGTGCGCCAGCCCTTGCAGCGCATCTTGGTGCCGGTGCTGAATGACTCTACCAAGGAGCAGGTTAGGCTAGTAGAAGACCTTATCTGCGCCGAGGTCAACGTGAAGCACATCGAGTTTCTGGACGACACGAGCGGCGTGTTGGTGAAGTCGGTGAAGCCCAATTTCAAGCGTCTTGGCCAGGTGTACGGCCCGCGCCTCAAGGCCGTGGGCGCGCGCATCCAAACCCTGAGCCCCAGCGAGCTAAGCCAGCTCGAAAAGCAAGGCGAGCTAGCCGTAGAAGTGGAGGGCGAAACGCTCACGCTGCACCTCGACGAAGTTGAAATCCGCACCCAGGACCTGCCCGGCTGGCTCGTGGCCACTGATGGCCCGCTGACCGTGGCCCTCGACGTGACCCTCACCGACGCGCTGCGTCAGGAGGGCCTGGCCCGCGAGCTGGTCAACCGCCTGCAGAACCTGCGCAAAGACTCGGGCCTCGAAGTGCAGGACCGCATCCAGGTTGCATTAGCTGCCAGCGCGCCGGCCGAGCTGCACGCCGCTGTGGCCGCGTTTGGCGACTACATCCGCGAAGAAGTGCAGGCCCTGCGCCTGGACTTTATGCCCGAAGTGGCTGGCGGCGCGTTGCTGGAGTTTGACGACTTCTCGGTGACCGCCAAAGTAGACGTAGTAACTACCTGACTGTGAGAGGCCCGGCCGCACCTAAAAATGCGGTCGGGTTTTCTCGCGCACAACGCATTTCTTTCGCCGTTTTTAAAGGTTCTGAAACCTCCTAATTCGGTATAAAACAGTACAAAGTAACTAGAGTTTCACCAGTGCCGACCGATTCACCCGTAGCTTATTCTTTGTCGCCACGCCCGCCGGCGCGGCGCGGCAGCGTACTGCCCTTTTTTCTGCTTGCTCTGCTAGTTATTATCCTCGACCAGCTTTCCAAATACTTGGTGCATAAGCATATGCAGCTGGGTCAGATGGGCGAGATTCTGCTGATTGGGCACTGGCTTAAGCTCGACTATACGACCAACCCCGGCATGGCTTTCGGCGTGGAGCTGCTGCCGCCGCCCTACGGTAAGCTGTTGCTGACGGGCTTCCGGCTGCTAGCTGTGGGCGGGCTGAGTTATTACATCACGTATTTATGGCGGCACCGGGCGGCGGCGGGCTTCATTGCCTGCATGACGCTCATCCTGGGCGGGGCCGTGGGCAACGTGGTAGACTCGGTTTTTTACGGTATCATTTATCACAATGCGCCCTTTGGCTCGCCTACCCCCTGGTTTTTCGGGCAAGTCATCGACATGATTTACGTGGACATTTACGAGGGCTTCCTACCCGCCTCCTGGCCGCTCATCGGTGGGAAGTACGTCTCGCTCTGGCCTATTTTTAACCTCGCCGACTCGTCCATCTTTATCGGCGTGGCGCTGATTCTGCTGTTGCAAGGGCGGTTTTTCAAGCAGACGGAGCAGAATACCACGTTGGTTGCTCCGGCTCCGCCAGCTTCGGATACTGCCCAGTAAACTTGCGGCGCGGTGCTCTCCGCGCCGCTTCTTTTTGCCCCTCATGCCCTTACTCACCGTCGAAAACCTGACAGTTGACTTCCGCTCACGGCGCACGGATACCCGCGCCGTGGCGGGCGTGTCATTCGCGGTGGGTAGGGGCGAGGTGGTGGCGATTGTGGGCGAGTCGGGCTCGGGCAAGTCGGTGACGTCGCTGGCGCTACTGGGGCTGCTGCAAAAGCCGGCGGCGTACATTGCCAGCGGCACGGCGCGGTTTGAGTCGGAAAAACTGGGCGAAGTGGACTTGCTGCAACTCTCCGAAACGGAGCTGCAGCAGGTGCGGGGCAACGACATCAGCATGATTTTTCAGGAGCCCATGACCTCCCTGAACCCCGTGCTGACCTGCGGCTACCAGGTGGTGGAGGCCCTGCGGCTGCACACCACGCTCAGCAAAAAGGAGGCCGAGGCCCGCACCATCGAGCTGTTTACGGAGGCGCAGCTGCCGCGGCCGGCCGCCATTTTCAAAGACTACCCCCACGAAATCAGCGGGGGCCAGAAGCAGCGGGTGATGATTGCGATGGCGATGGCCTGCCGCCCCGCCCTGCTCATCGCCGACGAGCCCACTACGGCCCTCGACGTGACGGTGCAGGCCCGCATCCTGGACCTCATCCGCGACCTGCGGCGCGACTACGGTACGGCCGTGCTCTTCATCACTCACGACCTGGGTGTGGTGGCCGAAATCGCCGACCGCATCCTAGTCATGTACCAGGGTAGGATGGTGGAGCAAGGCTCCGTGCTTGACATTTTTACCAACCCGCAGCACCCCTACACCAAGGGCCTGCTGGCCTGCCGGCCGCGGTTGTCAATCGGCAAAAGCCGCCTGCCGGTGGTGGCTGATTTCATGCAGGTAAATGCCGCCGGGGAACTGGTGGCGCGGGTGGCTGGCGGAGGGGCAGAGTCGCTGCGAGCCGATGCTGCCCAGTTACGAAGCAATTCTGACACTGCCAAAGCGTTCCCCGTGGAACAAAAAACGGGTTTGGTAGGGGAGCCTACCCCCCTGCTCCAGGTCGAAGACCTGCGGGTATACTTCCCCATTCGCAAAGGATTTTTTACGCGCACTACCGAGTTTGTGCGGGCCGTAGACGACGTAAGCTTTACCATTTATCCCGGCGAGACGGTGGGTCTGGTGGGTGAGTCGGGCTGCGGCAAGACGACGCTGGGCCGGGCCCTACTGCGCCTTACGGAACCAACGTCCGGGCGCATTTTGTTTGAAGGCGTTGACCTAGCTCGGCTGCCGGCCGGCGAATTGCGCCACCGGCGGCGCGAGTTTCAACTGGTATTTCAGGACCCGTTCGCGGCCTTAAACCCGATGCTGACGGTGGGCGAGGCCATCCTGGAGCCGCTGCGGGTGCATGGGGTAGGCGGGCCGCGCGCCGAGCAAAGGGCCAGGGTGCGCGAGCTGCTGCGTACCGTGGGCCTGAGCGACGACGCGGAGCAGCGCTACCCCCATGAGTTCAGTGGCGGGCAGCGCCAGCGCATTTGCATTGCGCGGGCGCTGGCGCTGCGGCCCAAACTTATTGTGTGCGACGAGTCGGTGTCGGCGCTCGACGTGAGCGTGCAGGCGCAGGTGCTCAACCTGCTCAATGACCTGAAGCGGGAGTTGGGCATTACCTATCTTTTTATCACCCACGACTTATCAGTAGCGCGGTTTATGAGCGACCGGCTGCTGGTGATGAGCCAAGGCAAAATCGTGGAGAGCGGCCCGGCGGCTGAGGTCTACGCCCACCCGCAGGACCCGTACACGCAGCAGTTGCTGGCCGCCATTCCGAGCGACGACCCGGCCCACATCCGGGCGCGGGTAGGATAGGGGGCTGGCTCTACCTGCGCCCAAATGCGGGCCGGCTGCCTCAGCTAACCTCATCGGTCGGTTCAGGTCAACATCGTTTACTTATTGCCGTTTATACGGTGGGCGGGGGCCAGCCCCGCATTCTACATTTATCCCCGCGCCGCCTTCGTCAATCTTCCTCCAAGCTGTCTGGCGGCCGTCTTACCCAATTCATGAAAAACCCCCAAGACCCCGCCGCCCCCCGCGCCTCCCGCGCGAAGGCAGCCCCCGCCACTAAGGCTCCTAAAGCTGCTAAAACCCCTGCCCCCCCCGCCCCGGCCGGCTTGAGCCAAGACCTGGTGTACCGCCAGTTTGCCGATAACCCCGGCAAGGTGCTGGGCTATCGACAGCTGTCGCGCCGCCTCGGCATCACCACCAAAACGCAGCGCGAGGAGCTGTTTGCTCATCTCAAAGAGTTGAAAAAAACGGGCCGCCTGGAACTGCTGCAAAACGACGAATACCGCCTGGCCAACCCCACCGACCTGCAAGCAGCCGCCAGCGCCGCTAAGGGCCGCCAACCGGCTCGCAAAGCGCCCGCTGCCCCCGCGCCTACCCCCGAGCCGGTGCTGGAAGAAGAGTTTGGCCAGGACCCCATTGTGCACCGCCGCCGCTCAGCGGGCTTCGACCACGTGGGCGATGGCCCCGAACGCCGGCCGCACCGCGACAGCAATACTGTTATCGGCACGGTGGCGTTGGCTACCCCCCGCTTTGCCTTCGTAGTGCGCGAAGACAGCGAGGGCGATGATATCCGCATCTTCACCGACCAGCTGCGCTACGCCCTCGATGGTGACTTGGTGCGGGTGCGCCTGCGCGGTGTGCGCGACGGCCGCCTTACCGGCGACGTGGTAGAGGTGCTCAAGCGCCAGCGCGTGGAGGTGGTGGGCCGCTTGCAACTGCACGGCTCCATCGGCTTTGTGAAGCCGGATAACCGCAAGTCGTACTTCGACGTGATGGTGCCGCCCGACGGGCTGGCCGATTCGCGCAACGGCGACAAGGTGCTGGTGCGCATCACCGAGTTTCCGGACCACGAAGGGCAGGGTAAGAATCCGGTGGGTACCATTGTGCGCAACTTCGGGGCGGCCGGCGAGAATGAGGCCGAGATAAACGCCATCATGGCCGAGTTTGGCCTACCCTTCGAATTTCCGAGCGCGGTGGAGGAGGAGGCCGAGGCCATCCCGACCCGTATTTCCAAGGAGGAAATTGCCAAGCGCCGCGACTTCCGCGACGTGCTTACCTTCACCATCGACCCGGCCGATGCCAAGGACTTCGACGATGCGCTGAGCCTGCGCACGCTGGAAAATGGCAACTACGAAGTGGGCGTGCACATTGCCGACGTGACGCACTACGTGCGCCTAGGTACGGAGCTGGAGCGCGAGGGCAAGAGCCGCGCTACCTCGGTATACCTGGTGGACCGCGTGATTCCGATGCTGCCCGAAAACCTCTCGAATGGCCTGTGCTCGCTACGGCCCAAGGAGGACAAGCTGACCTTCTCGGCCGTGTTTGAGCTGGATGAGAAGGGCAAGCTGGTGGACTCGTGGTTTGGCAAAACGGTCATTCATTCCGACCGCCGCTTCAGCTATGAGGACGCGCAGGCGCGCATCGAAACCGGCGAGGGCGACCTGGCCGCAGAGGTGAACCTGCTGAACAGCCTGGCCAAAAAGCTCTCGGCCGAGCGCTTCCGCAAGGGGGCCATTAGCTTCGAAACCCAGGAAGTGAAATTCAAATTGGGGGAGGATGGCAAGCCGCTGGGCGTGTACGTGAAGGAGCGCAAGGACGCGCACAAGCTCATCGAAGAGTTTATGCTGCTCGCCAACAAGCGGGTGGCCGAGTTCGTGTTTGGCCTCAAGAAGACCAAGCCGCGCTTCACGATGGTGTACCGCACCCACGACGCGCCCGACCCCGACCGCCTCGAAAACTTCGCCCTGTTTGCCCAAAAATTCGGCTACAAGCTGAACCTGGCCAACCCCAAAAAAATCAGCACCGAGCTCAATAAGCTCAGCGAGGATGTGGTGGGCAAGCCCGAGCAGAATGTGATTCAGGGCCTGGCCATCCGCTCCATGTCGAAGGCTATTTATACTACCGAGCCGCTGGGGCACTTCGGCCTGGCCTTTGCGCACTACTCGCACTTCACCTCGCCCATTCGCCGCTACCCCGACATGATGGCCCACCGCCTGCTGGAGTACTACCTCGAAGGGGGCAAGAACGCGGCCGTGGAGCCCGTGGAGGAAGCCTGCAAGCACTCCTCAGCCCGCGAGAAGATGGCGGCCAACGCCGAGCGCGCCAGCATCAAATACAAGCAGGTCGAGTACATCGGCGCGCACATCGGCGAGGAGTTTACCGGCGTTGTGTCGGGCCTTACCGAGCGCGGTATTTACGTCGAGATTGAGGCGAATAAGTGCGAGGGCATGATTCGCATCTCCGACATTCCGGGCGACACGTTTGAGCTGGACAAGGAGAACTACCGCATCGTGGGCCGCGGCTCGAAGCGCATTATCCAGTTCGGCGACGAGCTGCAAGTCATCGTGACTTCGGCCAACCTGCTCGACCGCACCATCGACATGGAGCTGGTGGATAATCGCCCCGAGCACGTGAAGCAGCGCGAGCGCGCCGAGCGCGAAGCCGGCCGCGGTGGCCGCAGCGCTCGCAACCGCGACGGCAACAGCAAAGGCAGCGGCCACAAGGGTAGCAGTGGCGGCGGCCGGGGGGGTAGGGAAGGCGGCAAGCGCCGCCGGTAGGAAGTAGCGCGAAGTTTCCACTTCGTGCGCGAGCGCAGCGAGCAGGCGGCACCGGGTGGCGCGCACGACCATGCTCGCTGCACTCGCGCACGAAGTGGAAACTTCGCGCTACTGGTACCTTTGCCCTGTGCAATCCGACCTCTCCGCCCTCCTCCAGCAAGCCCTAGCTGAGCTTGATTACGGCCAGCAGCCCGCTACCCTCTACGACCCCATTCGCTACCTCATAGGCCTTGGCGGCAAACGCCTGCGGCCCTTGCTGACGCTGCTCGGCGGCCAGCTTTTCACCGACGACGTGCGGCCTCTTGTGAAGCCCGCCCTGGCGCTGGAAATCTTCCACAACTTTACCCTGGTCCACGATGACCTGATGGACCAAGCCCCGCTGCGGCGCGGCCAGCCCACAGTGCACGCGCGCTGGAACCCGAGCACGGCCATTCTCAGCGGCGACGTAATGCTGGTGCGAGCCTACGAATTACTGGTCGAAAACGTACCCCTACCCTTGTTGCCGCAGGTGTTGCGCCGCTTCTCCCAAACCGCCGCCGAAGTGTGCGAGGGCCAGCAGTGGGATATGAATTTTGAGGTTGAAATCAGCGTCACCATCCCGCAATACCTGGACATGATTCGGCTGAAAACGGCCGTGCTGCTGGGCTTCGCCCTGGAGCTGGGTGCGGTGCTGGCCGGCGCTGCGGTTACCGATGCGGAGCACCTGCGTCAGTTTGGCACCGACATCGGCCTGGCTTTCCAGTTGCGCGACGACCTGTTGGACGTGTACGGCGACGCGGCGACCTTCGGCAAGCGGGTGGGTGGCGACATTATTTCGGACAAGAAAACCTACCTGCTCCTCACTGCTCAGGCGCAGGCCAATGCCGCCCAGCGCGCCGCCCTGGCTCGCCACATCGGCCAGCCCGTGCCCGACGAGGAAGCGAAGGTGCAAGCCGTGCGCGCGGTGTATGATGAACTGGAAATTCGCCCCCAGACCGAGGCGCTCATCAACGACTACTTCCAGGCCGCCCTGCTGCATCTGGAGCGCTTGAGCGTGCCCGCCGCTCGCAAAGAGCCCCTGCGGCAGCTGGCCTTACAGCTGCTGGAGCGCGAATCATAAGCCGCCTACCCTACCCCTTCTATGCACCTCAATCCCGTTCTCATTCTCATCGGCCTCACGGTCCTCATCTCGGTCTATGCCTGGTCCAATGCTGAGCTGCTGCGCGCCTGGATACTTCAACCCTACGTGATGGCCCGCTCTGGCGGGCAGTGGTACCGCTTCCTCACCTCCGGCTTCCTGCACGCCGATTGGGCGCACCTGCTCTTTAATATGTTCGCCTTCTATTCCTTCAGCCCGGTGGTGCTTAATACCCTGGCTGAGCGTTACGGCTCGACAGCGGGGGTAGGGCTCTTTCTACTGCTCTACCTGGGCGGCATCATCGTCTCAGACCTGCCTACTTACTTTCGGCACCGCGACGACCCCGACTACCGCAGCCTGGGCGCGTCGGGGGGGGTAGCGTCGGTACTGTTTGCCAGCATCCTGCTCTTTCCAGTCAATGCCAATGGTGGGGGTATTATCATCTTCCCGATTCCGGTGCCTATTCAGCCCTTCTTGTTCGGTTTCCTTTACCTGGGCTACTCCTACTACATGGGCCGCCGCCGGGGCGACAATATCAACCACGATGCACACTTCTACGGCGCGCTCTACGGGGTGCTCCTTATTGCCGCCCTAGTGCCGGGCGTGGTGCCCGAATTCTTTCGGCAAGTAAGTAACTATCGGTTTTAAAATATTGATTATCAGAAACTTAATCTTAAAATCAGACTAATATTATTTCTTTTCGTAAAGGCTTGAACACCACACTCTTCACCACCGCCTTTATGCGATTCTTCACCACTCTCACCCGCCGCCTTTCACCGGTCGCTCTGCTTCCACTGCTGTTGCTGTTCGTCAGCAGCTGTAGCCGTTATAACAACAGCGGCTCGCTCAGCATTGCGGGAATTGTTTACCTCGTCCTGGCCATTTACGCCGTGGTTAGCTTACTGAAGCAGGATTGGTCGCTGACAAAGAAGCTTATTTGGGGCGCTATCATCTGGTTCTTCCCCATCGGCGGCTCTATCATCTACCTCCTTTTCTCAGGTCGCAGCAGCTAGCATCTACCTCAGCTTACCCCAACAAAAAACCCTGAGCCACTGGCTCAGGGTTTTTTGTTGGGGTAAGGGCCGGCACCCACTGACCTACTTCAGCGCTCGTTGCTTTTCCAGTCGGGCCACGCCCCGCACCAGTTCTCCGGCATTGGTAATCTGCTTGGCCTGCCAGTGGCCATCGGGCTGCTTGAGCAGCTTAACTTCTACTACCATGGTGGTGTCGTAGTGTGGCTGCGAAAATTCCAGCCCTACCAGCGCTTCCTGGCCCTTGTCGGTCGAGTATTTTATACCCTCAAATTTGCTGTCTGGCCCCACTACCCGGCCGGCTAATCCCAGCAATGAGATGTTCACCAGGTGCTTGGGTGCGGCGGCCTGGGCTTCTTCCAATGAGCCGGTAGCCACGAGGCGCTGCACCTCGGCACGGGCTGCGCGGGCCAGCTGCGGCTTTAGCAGCCCCAGGCTGCTGCGCAGCATCAGGCCGCCGCCCGGCACCAGCGCCGACAACACGCCGCCCTGGCTGGCTACGTCATCCACTAAGTGGCCCGTTAGCGCATCAACATCCACGTAGCGCTCAAAGGTGGCCAGGTCGTGCGTTTGGGTAGCCGCAGCTGCCTGCACCAGGGCATACTCCGGTCCTTTTTGCAAAGACTTGTAGTAGTAATAGCCGCCCGCTGCCAACGCCAGCACAAGCACGAATAGGAAGAGTCGTTTCATAAAAAGGGAAAGGAAATGCCCGGCTTTAGCCCAAAATTCGTGCGCAAAGCTACTGGTTGGGCGGCTGCCTACCCGCGCCCGCGCGTACAAGGGCGCATGTCTGCTTTTGCTTTTTCGCTCCCTACCCCCCTCCCACGGCCCGAAGTGCATGGCCACCGTGGTTGCCGGGGGCTGTACCCCGAAAACACCATCCCCGCCTTCCTGCATGCACTTCAGCTCGGAGTTGATGTGTTGGAGTTGGATGTAGTCATTTCGCTAGACCAGCAGGTAGTGGTTTCGCACGAGCCCTGGCTAGCCGCCCACTTAGGTACCGGCCCCGCCGGCGAGCTTATCGACCCCCAGCAGGAACAGAAGTTCAACCTTTACCAGCTGCCCTACCCCCTCATTCGCCGCTGCCTGGTAGGGCAGGAGCCTCACCCGGAATTTCCCCGGCAGCAGCCGGTGCCTAGCTATCGACCACTTCTTCGGGAGGTTTTGCAAGCCACCGAAGCGGCGTGCCGGCAGGCTGGCCGCGCAGCCGTGGGCTACTCCGT